>NZ_FCNZ02000002.1 GCF_001544495.1 Caballeronia telluris | reverse complement strand
TCCGCTGACCCGCATTGCTGACACACATCACGCGCTCTCCACCTTACTCCGAGGGGCGTCGTTCGTGGATCGCATACGTTCGATCTTGTGGCCCATGGGTACCTGAAAGACCTGTCAGCAGCACTTTGTGCAGGGTTTTGACTTCAGGCCCAACGATGCACCGTGCCAGTTCTTTCGCACGATTCTCGATTGATTGAGAGGAACTGCCAAGGTAATATGAATGTGCGATTTGACTGCGCTCTTATTATGATGAGAAACGATAACTATTGCGGCTCGTTTACTGTGGTGCCGCCCAAACCTTGCCATGGCCACGATTAGACAGTATTTTGAAACCGATTTTGATTATTGCCTCCGGGTGAAAGTGAAATACGACTTTGCCGGCGAATCATTTGAGGGGGCTGTTCTATACGACGCGAGCGCAAAGTCCGCCTTTGTTGCTTTTTATTTTCCTGGCACTGTACGCACTTGCGAATACTTTCTCGAATTTCTCTCATCGCTCAACTACGGGCAAACCGGCCTCAATCTCGATGGTGGAATAATTCTCCCTAGCGCCAAACAGTTTCCAGGCCAACTTCAAGTGAAGAACGTCGACCCTTTTTCGATACACTATCGCTTGTTTGGCGATCCATCCTGGAGAGACCTGTTTTCAATACATACGAATAAGCGAGTGTTCTTATACTCCGAGGCCAACTTGTCCCAATCCAATATTGAAAAGCTGCAAGCTGAATCAAACACCATAGCCCATGACTTACAGTTCCGCTCTAGCGAGTACGCTTCCGGTCGTAGCCAGTTTGAGAAACCGCACGCATTCATCAGCCACGACTCACGAGACAAAGAGTCAATTGCAAGACCAATTGCTTTGAACCTGCAAAGAAAGTTGTGCCCCGTTTGGTACGACGAATTTTCGCTCAAGCTTGGTGAAAACTTGCGGCAGAGCATTGAAAAAGGTTTAAAGGAGTGCAAGAAGTGCATTCTGATCTTGAGCCCGCAATTCTTCGCCAATAGCGGATGGGGAAAGAAGGAGTTCGAATCCATCTTCACTCGGGAGATTCTTGAAGAGACGCAACTCGTACTACCTATTTGGTGCGGCGTCACGAAGCATCAGGTTTATGAATACAGTCCGAGTCTCTTAAACGTCAAGGGAGTTGATTGGAATTCCTTGGGGGAGGATGAAGTGTGCAGGCAGATTTATCTCGCCGTCACCTCCTCACCATAATCCATTAGGAACCAAGGAGACAACCAACGAGGAACTTAACGACCGGTTGATTCAACTCGGGAGGTTCAGTCGCTGCTTTGGAGATTGGCTTCAAGGGATTGCATGAGGATGTAGAGCGGCGGCATTGCGCCAGCGTTCGACAATGGCAGGAAGCGGGCGGCCGGTCAGCAATCGCATCGCCGCTGCGTTTCCGTGCAACATCCATTTACCGTCAGGCATATTAGACACGCCAAGGTGAGCCATGTACAGGTGCGGGAAAACGCCGATGCTCCACTTGCGGTCACCAGCAAGCGGCGCTTGGTCGGCAAGGTGCATATAAAGGCGGTCTACGTTGTGTAACTCGGCCGTCGCGCGTGGCATGGGGTCCGCAGCGGAGTCGGGATACCGACCGTCATAACAAGCTTGCAAAAGCTGGATGGTTGGCTCGAAGCCATCGAGCGAGATTGCCGGATACTTTTCGATAAGGCGGGCGCAGAAGGCGGCAAGGTTATGGCCCTGCCCCTTCTTTGGCTTGAACGTAGGATCGGCCGTCAACAGGAACGCTTTGATAAGCTTCTCGACTGCCTGTTCGGCCATGACGAAGCCGGGGAACAGGCCATGGAGTAGACAACAGCGGGCAGCGCCGTAGTCCTCAGCGGACTGTTTGAAAAAGTAGCCCGCCATGCGGTGGATGCCGTGCGGCTCAAACTCAGTCATGTGGTAGCCCTTGGTCTAGGTTGTATTTGCATCCCGCTCCGAATGTCAGCGGACCGCATCTGATTGACCGCCTTAGCGAGCAACATTCGTAGCCTTCACCAACCACCCCGCCAACTGATCGAGAGGGTAACCTCTGCCGTAACGTGCGCCCATTCCCGGGGTCTGGTGACCAATGATCTGGTCTGCAGCCTCCGAGGGACACCCAGTGGCCCGGAGTAGGTCTCTCATCGTATGCCGCATGGAATGGTTACCGAGCTTCGTTCCTTGTAGACCCTCGCGACCTCGTATCCACTTGGTTAAGGAAGCAGAGACCGTATCGGCCTTGTTACCCTCAGCGGTGGTGTAGTGAGGGAAGAGGAAAGGGGAGCCTTCGGAAAGCCTATGAGCTTCCTTCAGAGCGACCATCGCCCGAGGAGTAATGGGAACCTTGCGGACACTACTTTTGTCGTTCTTCAGGGTACGCCAAGGGTGCTCTTTGATGTCGATGTAGGCGACCGCAGCATGGGAGTGGACGTCAGTAGTGGCGAGGCCGACCACCTCAGCCAGCCGTGCCCCTGTCTCTGCGATGATAGTTACGATGCAGCGAAGTTGGTCCCACCCCTTATCGGAAACCCTTTGGTCTATGGCACGGTGTAACGCTCGTAGTTGGTCGACCGTGAAGGATTCGCGCTCCCGTACGTCCTTTCCTTTGCCCCTTATCTCTACCTTGGCGAAGACGTTACCAATACCCAGAGAGTTTTCGAGGATGGCACGAGTGAAGGCAGCTTTCAGGGTGTTTAGGTAGCGGGTGACCGTACCAGTGCTGACCTTGCGCCCTTGTTCGTTATGTCGACCATCGAGGAGGTACTGGACAAATTCATTGACCTCTGATCGTTCGATCTTCCCAAGGTCTCGATCTTTCCCGAGGTAACCCCTCAGATACCCGAAGGCCAGCTTGGCTGTCTTTTCGGTCGAAGGACGGGCTTGGACGTACTGGTCGAGACAATCCTGCAGGGTGAATTCTTTGCGGTTCTGGAGTATCTGGAGGACGGCCCGGTGGACTGGAGAGAGATGCCGGTCTAGTTGGTTACCGTGCTGAATGGTCTCGTCTTCCCTGACGGACTGGGGCAGATGGTCGTCCAGGTGGTCATGGAGCGCCCACAGAGCGCCTTCCTCGGTTTCCTGAGGGGCCTTGGGGTCTATCCCGGCTTGCTGCAGTAGTTGCCGAGCCTGACGCAAAACGCCTTCCCTTGTCGGGTTTCGTAACTGTTCCCACTCCTCGTTGGTCTGCTGAAGGAGCTTGGTTATCTTCGGAGCAGCAACCCGAGGGTCTGAGGTCTGGAGGGAGACCACGTAGTGAGCTTTGCCAGCCAGAGGGGAACCAGAGGCAGCGAGGAGGGCTTTGATGTCGTCAGGGATGCGACGGTAAAAGAACAGTAGGGAGCTACCCGGCTTCTTCCGACTGTAGGCGAGCTTGACTGACATGATGGGGGAGATACGTAGCAGAGGCATCGTAGGACCGCGTGTAGTACCTATTGTAGTATCCACACACGGCCTTGCAACGCTTGCCAGTCAAGCCAGAGAAGGCTTTGAGAGGTGTCTAGTGGTGCCGGAAAGAGGAATCGAACCCCCGACCTTCGCATTACGAATGCGCTGCTCTACCGTCTGAGCTATTCCGGCATCAGAGAAACGAGATTATAGAGACTCTTTTCCGGTTTTGGCAATACCCCGATCAGATTTTCTTTTCGAGATGATATCGGGTTACCCGATCCACTTCGCTTTTCGATCCGAGGAACACCGGCACGCGTTCATGCAGGCTCTGCGGCTGGATGTCGAGGATGCGCTTTTCGCCGTTCGTCGCCGCTCCGCCCGCCTGTTCGACGATGAACGCCATCGGATTCGCCTCGTACATCAGGCGCAGTTTGCCCGGCCGATCCGGCGTGCGCTTGTCAGCGGGATACATGAAGATGCCGCCGCGGTTCAGGATCCGATGCACGTCGGCGACCATCGACGCAATCCAGCGCATGTTGAAATCGTCCTTGCGCGGACCATCCTTGCCTTGATTCAGTTCGTCGATGTACTGCTGCACCGGCGGATACCAGTGACGGCTGTTCGACGCATTGATCGCGTATTCGCGCGTTTCGACCGGAATCCGCATGTCGCTTTGCGTGAGCACCCACGAGCCCAGTTCGCGATCGAGCGTGAAGCAGTTCACGCCATTGCCCGTCGTCAGCACCAGCACCGTTTGCGGACCGTACACCGCGTAACCCGCCGCGACCTGCGCGGAGCCGGGCTGCAGGAACGCCTGTTCCGTCGGTTCGGTGTCGTCGGGACAGCGCAGCACGGAGAAGATCGTGCCGATCGACACGTTGACGTCGATGTTCGACGAGCCGTCGAGCGGGTCGAACGTCAGCAGATAATTGCCCTTCGGATAGCGGTTCGGAATCGGGAAGATCTTTTCCATCTCCTCCGATGCCATCGCGGCCAGGTTGCCGCCCCACTCGTTGGCGTCGAGCAGAATCTCGTTCGAGAGAATGTCGAGCTTCTTCTGGACTTCGCCCTGCACGTTTTCGCTGCCGGCGCTGCCGAGCGCATCGCCCAGCGCACCCTTGCTCACCTGATAGCTGATCTGCTTGCAGGCCCGCGCGACGACTTCGATCAGAAGACGCAGATCGGCGGGAAGATTCTGGTGTTCGCGCTGCTGCTCGATCAGATACTTGGTCAGCGTAGTGCGACGAGATATGGACATGCTTGGCTCCACGAGCGTTTGACGAATTCCCCGATTCTACCCGCTCGGGACTTCAGCCCCGTGTCACGGAGGAAACGTCCGCGCCGACGCCATGCGCGCCGCTTCACCGCCTGCACAAACCGGCAGTTCGCGCAAGCGCGTGAAGCGCCGGATCAGGCGAGCGCCTTTTCCACGATCTCCCGCACGTCGCGCGACTTCACTTTCGACGCGACCTCGGTCAATGCGCCGTGCATCTTCTCGCGCAACGCCGGCGTGAAGCGGCGCCACAGTTCGAGCCCGCGAGCGAGGCGAGCCGCGACCTGCGGATTGAGCGAATCGAGCGCGATGATCTGTTCCGCCCAGAACGCGTAGCCGGAGCCGTCGGCGGCGTGGAACTGAGCCGGATTGCCGCTGCAGAAGCTGAAAATCAGCGATCGCGCGCGGTTCGGATTCTTCAGCGTGAACGCCGGATGCTGCATCAGCTTGCGCACGATCTCGATCACCTTGCGGTTCGGGCCGCCGCGCTGGGTCGCCTGCAGCGCAAACCATTTGTCGATCACGAGGGCCTCGTCGTCGAAGCGCTGGTAGAAATCGGCGAGCGAGGCGTCGGCGGCCGACGCCTCGCCGTTCGGCGACGCGCTCGCCATCAGAAGCGCCGAGAGCGCCGCGGAGCGGTCCGTCATGTTGTCCGCGCCGTCGTATTGGGCGCGTGCGAGGCGCACCGCGTCGGTGGGATCGTCGAGCTGGCCGAGGTAGGCGAGGGCGAGGTTCTTGAGGCCGCGCTTGCCGGCGTCTTCCGGTGTCGGACGGTATTCGCCCGGTGTGCGGTTCGCTTCGTAGATCGCGAGCCACTTGTCGCGCAGGGCCGTCGCGAGCCGGCGGCTGACGAATACGCGCGCCGTGTGGACCGCCGCAGGATCGGAGACGGGCATCTGCTCGGCGAGATAGCTTTCCGACGGCAGCATCAGCGCCAGTTCGCGAAACGCGGGCGACAGCGACGGGTCGTCGAGCACCTGTTCGAAGGCCGCGACGACCTGATCGTCCAACGTAAGCGTCTCGCCCTTGGCGGCACGGGCGGCGAGCGCGAGCAATTCGCGCGTCGCGAGCCGCTGGCCGGCTTCCCAGCGGTTGAAGGGATCGCTGTCGTTCGCGAGCAGGAAGGCCAGTTGCTCGTTCGTGTAGTCGTATTCGACGATCACCGGCGCTGAAAAATTGCGCAGCAGCGACGGCAACGGCTTCTCGGCGACGTCGACGAACGTAAAGGACTGTTCGCGCTCGGTCAGTTCCAGCACGCGCGTCGTGCCTTGCGGCTCTTTTTCGCCGTCGAGCCGGAGCGGCAGGTCGGAACCCTTGCCGCCGATCAGTCCGATCGCGAACGGAATCAGGAGCGGCCCCTGTTGCGTAGCGCGCGCCGCTTCGGACGCCTCGCCGTAACCTTGCGCGAGTGTCACGGTGTAGCGCTTCGCGGCGGCGTCGTAGGCGGTGCGCACGGTCACGCGCGGCGTGCCCGCCTGGCTGTACCAGCGCTCGTATTGCGCGAGATCGCGGTTGTTCGCGTCGGCCATGGCGTGGCGGAAGTCGTCGCAGGTCACGGCCTGGCCGTCGTGCCGCTCGAAATACAGGTCCATCCCGCGCCGGAAGCCATCGCGTCCGAAAAGCGTCTGATACATCCGCACGACTTCCGATCCTTTCTCATAGACGGTCATCGTGTAGAAATTGTTGATCTCGACGTAACTTTCCGGCCGGACCGGATGCGCCATCGGGCCGGCATCCTCGGCGAACTGCATCTGGCGCAGCACGCGCACGTCCTCGATGCGTCGCGTCGCGCGCGCCGCTTCGCTCGCGGCGCCGGGCGAGTCGCCAGCGGCCATGTCGGCGGAGAATTCCTGGTCGCGGAAAACCGTCAGGCCTTCTTTCAGGCTCAGCTGGAACCAGTCGCGGCAGGTGACGCGGTTGCCCGTCCAGTTATGGAAATATTCGTGGCCGACCACCGATTCGATGTTGAAAAAGTCGGTATCCGTTGCGGTTTCGGGGTTCGCCAACACGTATTTCGTGTTGAAGATGTTGAGCCCCTTGTTCTCCATCGCGCCCATGTTGAAGTCGCTCACCGCGACGATCATGAAACGGTCGAGGTCCAGTTCCAGGCCGAAGCGCTGCTCGTCCCAACGGATCGAATGGATCAGCGAATCCATGGCGTGACGCGTCTTGTCGAGATCGTGCGGCTCGACCCACACTTGCAGCAGCTTGTCCTTGCCCGAACCGCTCGTGATCCGCTCCTCGAGCGCGACCAGCTTGCCCGCGACGAGCGCGAACAGATAGCTCGGCTTCTTGAACGGGTCTTCCCATTTCGCGAAGTGGCGGCCGTCGGGCAGGTCGCCTTCCTCGATCAGGTTGCCGTTCGAGAGCAGCACGGGATACGCCGCCTTGTCCGCGCGCAGCGTCACCGTGTAGGTGGACATCACGTCCGGCCGGTCGAGGAAGTATGTGATGCGGCGAAAGCCTTCCGCCTCGCACTGCGTGAAGAAGTTGCCGCTCGATACGTAAAGTCCCGACAGCGTGGTGTTCGCGGCCGGATTGCAGATATTTTCGATTTCGAGCGCGAATTCGTCGGGAATAGAGCCGATCGACAGTTCGTTATCACCAGTGCGAACGTCTTCGTGCGGGCGGCCGTCCACCGACGCGCGCACGAATTCGAGCTGCTCGCCCGTCAGGACGAGGCGCGGCGCGGGATGGCCGCCCGCGAGCGCCTCCGCGTTGCGGCGCACGCGCAGCGTGCTCTTGACGAGCGTGCGCTCGGGCACGAGGTCGAACTCGAGCGCGACGGAATCGATGAGGAACGCAGGCGGCGCGTAGTCTGCGCGGCGTATCACGGCAGGGGCGGTCGCGGATGCAGTCGCGGATTCGGTCGAATGGGACATGGCGGCTCTGTAAAAGTGGATGGCGGCGCCTGTTGGCGACTTTGGTTCGGACCATTGTACAAAGCCTCGGCCAATCATGGGTCCGGCCGGGGATCGGCCGAACGGCCAACGAAGAACTTTCGGGGACGGAGCGTGGTCTGTATCTTCAGCAGAACGCTCGGCGGCGTGCGGGACGTCGCAACACTTCCTATAACTAAAGAACGCGGACATCGAAATGAGGACGACCATGAGGTTCGATCGCTGGACGAGTGTCGTTCGCGCCGCGCTGGCGCTTTGCGCGCTCTGCCTCGCCGGCTGCACGACCTATGTCCAGACGCAGGTCACGGCCTTCTCGGACTGGACGGGCAGCGACACAACCCGTACCTATGCGTTCGCGCGCTCGCCCGAGCAGCAGAACAGCATCGAGCAGTCGACGTACGAAGCCCAGGTAGCCAGCGAGCTGTCGAAGTATTCGTTCCGTGCCGTGCCCGAGGCGAGCGCGCGCTACAAGGTGGAACTCGCCTATTCGATCCGCGGCGACCTCATGACGGTGCGCCAGCCCGTCTATTACGATCCGTGGCCGATGTACGGCCCTTACGGGCGGCCGTATTGGGGACCGTGGGGAGGCTGGGGACCTTACGGGCCGTGGGGGCCGGGCCCGGCGAGCTACGTCGATCAAATCTATCCGATCTACGTGCACGCGTTGCAGATCCGCATGACCGATCGCGCGAGCGGACGCGAGGTCTATAAGGTGACGGCGATGAACTCGGGCGGCGAAGCGTCGCTGATTCGCGCGATGCCTTATCTGATCCAGAGCGCGCTCGCCGATTTCCCGCTCGGCAACGGCACCGTGCGCACAGTGAGGATTCCGATCGACGGAAGCGGCGGCGCGACGAACGAAGCCGTGGCCGGCGACAACGAACGCACGGTCGCGCCCGGCAGCGGTGCGCCCGCGCCGAAAGCGGTCGAGTAAGGGCGCGAGCGAGCGTGCAAGCGTCCTAGCCGTAATTTTTGCCGCCGAGCAAGGACGCGGCGCCGTCTAACTGCCATAATCCCAGCCTCCATTCGAAGCCCGGCGCGAGCGCTTCCGGCACGTGGCGAAGCGCGTCCACCATGCCCTTTGCGAATATGCACGCCCGCCGGAATCGGGATATATTCGCGTTCATGACAAAATCAAGTCCGACCCAGCCCCGAGCCGTCCCGGCGCCCGCTACATGGGACGCGCGGCTTGCCCGCCGCCTAGTCACTCCGCTCGTCGGCACCCCGGTTACACCGAACCATCTCACCACGCTGCGTCTTCTGATCGGCGTGGCCGGAGCCTATTACCTGTCGCTCGGCCAGTTCTGGCTCTGCACGCTCGGCGCACTGCTGATCGCGCTGTCCAATTTCGTCGACCACACCGATGGCGAACTCGCGCGCATCAGCGGACAGTCGAGCAAGATCGGTCATTTCTACGATCTCGCCTGCGACGCGCTCGTGACCGTGCTGCTCTTCCTCGGCCTCGGTTTCTACGTCGGCGTGCATCATCCGTCGATGATCGTGCCGGCGCAATGGCTCGGCGGCATCGCGGGCATTGCCGTCGCGCTGATCTTCTATTTGCGCATGCGCATCGAGTCGATGGTCGGCAAGGACGGCACGAAACAGGCGTCGATGGCCGGCTTCGAAACCGAAGACGTGCTTTATCTTCTTCCCCTCATCACCGTCGTGAACGGCATGACGCCGTTCCTGATCGCCGCTTCGATCGGCGCGCCGCTCTTCGCCGCGTGGGTCGCAGTCGATCATCAGCGCGTGATGCGTCGGGCGGCCCTTCGCACGAAGGGCGCGGCGCACGCGAAGGACACCGACGGCAAGGACTTTCAGACAGCACGATGAATCAGGCAGCCAATCCGCCGACGCCAACCCTGGATCGAAGCGCCGCGCGCACGCCCGTGGCACGAGTCGCGATACCCTCCGCGCGTGAAATCGATGCGACGCTCGATGCGCGCCTGCGTGAACTTCAAACCGCGCAACTGCACGACTCCTTCGACAAGCAGGGCAGCTTTCTCTATCTGGAAGACTTCCTGCCGCGCGATTACACCGAGCGGCTGATCGACGCCGTCCACGCCTTGACGCCGGCCGTGAACCGCAATTACCTTCCGGGCCACAAGCAGGGCGGCAGCGTCAGCCGCCACGCCATCGACCGGCTCGCGCCGTTCATCGCCGATCTGTACCGCTCCGAAGCGCTCATCAAGTGGCTGGAAACGATCAGCGGCGACAAGCTGCAAGTCTCGCCCGCCGACGATCCGCACGCCTACGCGCTCTACTTCTACACGCGCCCGGGCGACCATATCGGCTGGCACTACGACACGTCCTATTACGAAGGGCGCCGCTACACGATGCTGCTCGGCGTAATCGACGATTCGTCCTGCCGGCTCGACTACGAACTGCACACGCGCAATCCCGAAATGCCCGACGAACCGGGCTCCGTGCAATATCCGCCGGGCGCGCTCGTCTTCTTCGACGGCGACAAGCTGCGTCATCGCATCACGCCGCTTAGCGCGAACGAAATGCGCGTCTCGCTCACGTTCGAATACGTGACGAATCCGCACATGCGGCCGTGGCAGCGCTTCATCTCGAACATGAAGGATTCGATCGCCTATTTCGGCTTCGGGCAGGTCTTTCGCCGCAAAGCCGGCAAGAACGGAAGCGCATGAGCCGCGCCGGCACCGTCCTGCTGTCGATCGGCGTGGTGTTGTTCATCGCGCTGATCGGCTGGCAAGGGTTCGGCTCGGTGGCGTCGACGCTCGCGGCGGCCGGCTGGGGCCTCGTCGCGGTGGCGGCGTTTCACCTTCTGCCGGTCGTGCTCGACGCGGGCGCGATCAGCGTCCTGTTCGGCCAGCGCGATCGCGACGTGACATTGCGCGACGCCGTACTCGCGCGCTGGAGCGGCGAGTCGGTCAACAGCTTGATGCCCGCCGGACAGATCGGCGGCCCGATGCTGATGGTCCGCTATCTCGCGCAGCGCGGCATGCGCGCGCGCGATGCCGCCGCCGTCATCACCGTCAGCACGACGATGCAGACCCTCGCGCAACTGCTGTTCGCGCTGGTCGGCGTCGCGCTCCTCGGCAGCGGGTCGGGCACGGGCGTGCGCAATGCCGTGCTGATCGTGATCGTCGTGATCGGCGCGATGATCTTCGGCTTTTATCTCGCGCAGCGGCGCGGTCTCTTCGGCCGCGCGATGCGTTTTGCGTCCTCGGTCGCCGCGCGCTTCTCCGCGAAGCGCGACTGGTCGTCGCTCGTCACGCGTGCCGAAGCGGTGGATGCCGCCGTCCACGAGATGTATCGCGAGCGCGGCAAGGTCGCGGCGAGCTTTGCGCTGAGCTTCCTCGGCTGGATCGTCGGCACAGGGGAAGTGTGGCTCGCGTTGCGTCTCATCGGCCATCCGGTCGACTGGACCGACGCGCTGATCCTCGAAAGCCTCGGCCAGGCGATCCGCGGCGCGGCCTTCGCGATTCCCGGTTCGCTCGGCGTGCAGGAGGGCGGCTACCTTTTGCTCGCGCGGCTCGTCGGCCTGCCGCCGGAAGCAGCGCTCGCGCTCTCGCTCGCGAAACGCGCGCGCGAGTTGCTGCTCGGCGTGCCGGGCATCGTCTATCTGCATTTCGTTGAAAAGGGCTGGCAGCGTCGGCGTCTTGCGCGCGTGCCGGAGATCGACTGAATCATCCTCGAAAGGATAAGAACAATGCGCGCAATTATTCTTGCGGCCGGGATGGGCTTGCGCCTCGTCCAGCCGGAGGGTCAGCAAAAGCCGAAATGCCTGTTGCGTTTCGGCGATGTGTCGCTGCTCGAACGCCATCTGCAATTGCTGAAGGCGGCGGGCGTTGGCGAAATCGTGTTCGTGCTCGGTTTCAAGCATGAGATGGTCGAGGCCGAACTGGATTCGATCGACTGGAAGCCTTCGACCGAAGTCGTCGTGAACAGCGAGTTTTCGCTCGGCAGCGTGCTGTCCGTGCACACCGCGGCCGAAGCGCTCACGCGCGGCGGCGACGTGCTCCTGATGGACGCTGACGTGCTCTACGACGAACGCGTGCTCGATCCGCTCGTGGCGAACCCGCAGGCGCACATCAACCGCTTGCTGATCGACCGCGACTTCGAAGCGGGCGACGAGCCCGTGAAGCTGTGCATCGACAACGGCGTGCCCGTCGAACTGCGCAAGCAGGTCGTGGCGGGCCTCAAGTTCGACACGATCGGCGAATCGGTCGGCTTCTTCCGTTTCGACGAGCGCGCGGCGCGGCGTCTTGCGGAAATCGTCGCGGATTACGTGGCGACCGGCCGCGCGAACCTGCCGCACGAAGAAGCGGTGCGCGACCTGCTGCAGGAACGCAGTCAGACCTTCGACATTGCCGACGTGACCGGCGCGCCGTGGATCGAAATCGACTTCCAGAACGACGTGAAGCGCGCAGCCGACGAAGTGTTGCCGCAATTGAATCAGCTAGCCGGAGTATTGCGATGAACGCACCAGGACACCTTCCCGCCGGATTCTCGCGCACGATGCGCCTGCGCGAGATGTTGCAAAGCAATCGCCTCGAATTCATGATGGAGGCGCACAACGGCTTGTCGGCGCGCATCGTGAAGGAAGCGGGCTTCAAGGCGATCTGGGGCTCGGGCCTCGCGATCTCCGCGCAATTCGGCGTGCGCGACAACAACGAAGCGAGCTGGACGCAGGTCGTCGACATGCTCGAATTCATGGCCGACGCGAGCGACCTGCCGATCCTGCTCGACGGCGACACCGGCTACGGCAACTTCAACAACGTGCGTCGGCTCGTGAGGAAACTGGAGCAGCGCGGGATCGCGGGCGTCTGCATCGAGGACAAGCAGTTCCCGAAGACCAATAGCTTCATCAACGGCGAAGCGCAGCCGCTCGCCGACATCGACGAATTCTGCGGCAAGATCAAGGCTGGCAAGGATTCGCAGAGCGATCCGAATTTTTCGATCGTCGCGCGCGTCGAGGCGCTGATCGCGGGCTGGGGCATGGAAGAGGCGCTGCGTCGCGCGGAAGCCTATCGCCAGGCGGGCGCCGACGCGATCCTGATCCACAGCAAGCTCTCGAAGCCCGACGAAATCCTCACCTTCGCGCGCGAATGGGCGGGCCGCGGGCCGCTCGTCATCGTGCCGACGAAGTACTACAGCACGCCGACCGACGCCTTCCGGCAAGCGGGCATCAGCACCGTGATCTGGGCGAATCACCTTATTCGCGGCGCGACCTCGGCGATGCAGGCGATCGCGAAGGAGATCCACGAAAGCGAGACGCTCGTGAACGTGGAAGACCGCATCGCGGCGGTCAACGAAATCTTCCGTCTGCAAGACGCCGACGAATATTCGGCGGCCGAGAGCGTGTATCTGTCGGCGTCGAGTACGGCGCGAAGCGCGGTCGTGCTCGCGGCGAGCCGCGGCGCGGGGCTCGAAGCCGTCACCGCCGACCGTCCGAAGGTCATGCTGCCGGTCGCGGGCAAGCCGCTCCTGCGCCATCTCGTCGAGGCGTTCAAGAAGGAAGGCATCAACGACATCACCGTGGTCGGCGGCTACCGCGCGGACGCGATCGATACGTCGGGCATCCGGCTCGTCGTCAACGAAGCGCACGACAAGACGGGCGAACTCGCGTCGCTCGCCTGCGCCGCCGCATCGAACAAAAGCGCGCTGACGGGCGACACCGTGATCTCCTACGGGGATTTGCTGTTTCGCAGCTACATCCTGCGCGATCTCGTGGAATCGGACAGCGACTTCTGCGTCGTGGTCGATTCGTCGCAGTCGCCGCAGGCAGGCGCATCCGCTACGGACTTCGCGTATTGCTCCACCGCCGACGACCGCGCGCTCTTCGGCCAGAAAGTGTGGCTCGAAAGCGTGACGAGCGCGGCAGGCGAAGCGCGCGGCACGGGCGTGCCGCAAGGCCGGTGGATGGGCCTGTTGAACGTGCGCGGCGAAGCACGGGAGCGTCTGCTTGCGACGCTCGCCCGGCTCCAGCAACGCGACGACTTCGGCAAGCTCGACATGGCCGCCTTGCTCAACGCGCTCGTCGAAGCGGGCGAAAAGATCGAAGTGCAGTACGTGCACGGGCACTGGCGCGGCGTCAACGATCTCGACGATTTCCGCCGCGCGGGCGACTTCGCGCACGCGCAGTCGCCGTACGGTACGGGCGGCGCGGCACCGGCGGAGGGCGCGCGTGATTGAGGCTGCCCAGTTCGTCGAAGCGGCGCGTGAGCGCGGCTTCGACTGGTATGCCGGCGTGCCGTGTTCGTTTCTCACGCCGTTCATCAACTACGTGCTGCAGGACGAGACGCTGCACTACGTGTCGGCGGCGAACGAGGGCGATGCCGTCGCGCTGATCGCGGGCGTCGCGCTCGGCGCGTCGGGCGAACATAAGGGCCGGCGCGGCATCGCGATGATGCAGAACTCCGGTCTCGGCAACGCGGTGAGTCCGCTGACGTCGCTCACCTGGACGTTTCGTCTGCCGCAATTGCTGATCGTGACGTGGCGCGGCCAGCCGGGCGTCGCCGACGAGCCGCAGCACGCGCTGATGGGCCCTGTCACGCCGGCCATGCTCGACACGATGGAGATTGCCTGGGAGCTGTTCCCGACAGAAGCCGACGCGATCGGTCCGGCGCTCGAGCGCGCGACGGCGCACATGGACCGCACGGGTCGTCCTTACGCGCTCGTGATGCAGAAGGGCAGCGTCGCGCCGTATGCGTTGAAAAAGACCGGCCTCGCGGGCGTGCATGAACGTGCGGAGCGTGCGCAAGTCGGGCGCTTCGAAGGCGAGCGCGTCACGCGTCATGACGCCTTGCAGCGCGTGATCGCGCAGACGCCGCTCGACTCCACCGTCGTGCTCGCGTCGACGGGCTTTTGCGGGCGCGAACTCTACGCCATCGACGATCGCGAGAACCAGTTGTATCTCGTCGGCTCGATGGGGTGCGTCACGCCGATCGCGCTCGGCCTGGCGCTGTCGCGGCCGGACCTGCGCGTGGTCGCGCTCGACGGCGACGGCGCCGCGCTCATGCGCATGGGCGTCTTCGCGACGCTCGGCGCATACGGTCCCGCGAACCTTGTTCATCTGCTGCTGGACAACGGCGCGCACGAATCGACGGGCGGGCAGGCGACGGTATCGCGCGGCGTCGATTTCGCGTCGATCGCCTCGGCGTGCGGCTACGCGCTCGCGCTCGACGGCGACGACATCGGCGTGATCGACCGTCTATTCGAAGCGAAGGACGTCGACGGTGTGCGGTTCGCGCGGCTCTCGATCAAGACCGGGACGCCCGGCGACCTGCCGCGCCCGTCGATCTCGCCGGAAGACGTGCGCGCGCGGCTGCAGGCGCATCTTTCGCGCTAGTCCTGCTTGCAGAAGATCGCGGTGATGAAGGGCGCGACGTGATGCACCACGGCGTCGCTGCCCGCCGCGCGCACTTTTGCTTCCACGGCGCTGTCGAGTCCGACCACGACCGCGCCATACGCCGAGTCCGCAATGGGCTCGCCGGTTCCCTGCGTGAAGATCGGATCGTCCTTCTGATAGCCGAGCACCGCATAGACGCGAAAGTCGTACGCGCTCAGTTCGGTGCCCTTCGCCGGTCGAAACGCATTGACCGAGTTCTTTTCGACGCGCATCGGTTTTTCTTCGATCAGATGCTGTTGCAGTAGCGGCGCGATGAACGCATGCGCGTTCGATTTGCAGTCGAGCTGGGCGTCGAGGGCAAGCGCGTGCGAGAGCGCGGGCAAGGTGGCGATGAGCGTCGACGCTAGCAGGCGAACGGATCGTGCGGGTTGCTTCATGACGCGCGGAGGCTGGCGGAAAACTCGACTTTAGCGGTAAGCTGAAAAGCGTGCTGAAGTGATGGTCTCAACGAAAAACGCCCTGTTGCCAGGGCGTTTTTCCATTCTCCGCGACGCGAGGTTCAGGCTGCTTACGCCGCAAGCTCCAGCGCGGAAGCCCGTCGCGCATCGCGCCGATGCACGCAATTCCCGGCCGCATACGTTTCGAACACCGCGCGATCGTCGCCGAGCAAGGCGAACGCGAACAGCAACTCTTCGAGCGACTCCGCGCGCGACGTGCGGCGCGCGAGCAGCGGCGTGCCGGCCGGATCGAGCACCGCGAAGTCCGCCTCGCTGCCCGGCGCGAGCGTACCGATACGGTCGTCGAGATCGAGCACCTTCGCCGCGCCCGTCGTCGAGAGCCAGAACATGCGCGTCGCGGTGAGGTGATGGCCCGTGAGGCGCGCGACCTTGTGCGCTTCGTTCATCGTCTGCAGCATCGAGAACGACGTGCCGCCGCCGACGTCCGTCGCGAGCGCAACCGGCATGTTCGCCGCGCCCGCCTTGTCGAAGTCGAAAAGGCCGCTGCCGAGAAACAGATTCGACGTCGGGCAGTGCGACGCCACCGCGCCCGTTTCGGCCATGCGCTGGCGGTCGGCGTCGTCGAGATAGATGCAATGGCCGTACACCGCGCGACGCCGCAAGAGGCTGTAGTGATCGTAGATGTCGAGATAGCTGCGGTGGCCCGGAAAAAGGCTTTCGACCCACTTGATCTCGTCGGTATTCTCCGCGACGTGACTCTGGATGAACACATCCTCGTGCGCGCGCGCGAGCACGCCGCATGCTTCGAGCTGCGCCTCGGTCGAGGTCGGCGCGAAGCGCGGCGTCAGCGCGTACTGCTGGCGTCCGCGGTTGTGCCAGCGCGCGATCAGCTCGGCGCTGTCGTCGTAGCCGGATTGCGCCGTGTCGCGCAGGAACTCGGGGCAGTTGCGGTCCATCAGCACCTTGCCCGCGACCATGCGCAGGTTGCGCGACTCGCTCTCGGCGAAGAACGCGTCGGCGGATTCCTTGTGCACCGTGCAGTAGACGAGCGCGGTCGTCGTGCCGCACGAGAGCAGTTCGTCGAGGAAGAAGCGCGCCGTCTGCCGCGCGTGCGCCGGATCGGCGAACGCGCGCTCGGTCGGGAACGTGTACGTGTTGAGCCACGGCAGAAGACCCGGCGCCGGCGACGCGATCATGTCCGTCTGCGGATAGTGGATGTGCGAATCGATAAAGCCCGGCACGATCAGCTTGTCGCGCATCGTCTTCACGGTCGCATCGGCTGAAAGGCGCGTCTTCAACGCCGAATAGGCGCCTGCCGCGACCACGCGGCCGTCCTCGACGATCAGGAGGCCGTCTTCATCGAAGACCGCGCCGTCGGCGGCGTGCGCGGGGTCGTCGCGGAAGGTCAGAAGCTGGGCGCGGTAGGCGGTTTGAGTCATGGTGCAACGTCTCCGGATACTGTATGTAGTCGTGGTTAAAGCTGGGTCAGAAGCAAGAGCGAGAGCGCGGCGACGACCCACATCGCCGGCTTGATGGCCTTCATCTGGCCGGTGAACGCCTTGATCACGACGAACGCGAGAAAGCCGTACGCGATGCCGTCGGTGATCGAATAGGTCAGCGGAATCAGGATCATCGCGAGGAACGCGGGGATCGCTTCGTCGAAACGATGCCATTCGATCTGCTTGATCGACTCCATCATGAACACGCCGACCAGCACGAGCGCGGGCGCGGTCGCGATGGCGGGCACGAGCGAGAGCAGCGGCGAGAGAAACAGGAACGGCAGGAAGCACAGGCCCGCGACGACCGCGACGAGCCCCGTGCGCCCGCCCGCCGAAATGCCCGCCGCCGATTCGATGTAAGCGTTCGCCGGACTCGTGCCGAGCGGCGCGGACACGAGCGCGGAGAAGGCATCGACCATCATCGACTGACGGATGTTGCGCGGATTGCCGTCCTTATCGAACAGCTTGCCGGCTTCGGAGATCGCCATGAAAGTGGAGAGCGCGTCGAAGAACGACGTGAACAGCATCACGAAGATGAACGGCCAGTAGATCACCTTCAGCGAGCCGATCAGATCGAGCTGGCCGATGCCCGAGAAGTCCGGCGCGGAGAAGAGGCCGTTCCAGTTGACGAGCGTCTTTGTCGCGATCGCGGCGGGCCAGTACGCGGTGCCGTCGCCCCAGAAGCGGCCGATCGGGATCGCGATGATCGTCGTGAACACGATGCCGAGCATCAGCGCGCCGGTCACGCGCCGCGCAACGAGAATGGTCGTGACGGCAAGACCGATCAGGAATGTGACGACGACCGGATTGAGCGTCGCCGAATGCACGACGGTGACCGGATCGCCGACGACGAACTTCGCGTTCACGAGCCCGATCAGGCTGATGAACAAGCCGATACCGCACGACACCGCATGGCGCAGGTTCGCGGGAATTGCATCGACGACGAGCTTGCGCGCGTTGAACGCCGCGAGCACGGCGAAGATCACGCCGGACCAGAACACGCAGCCGAGCGCGGTCTGCCACGGCATCTTGCCGCCGTGGACCATCACGAACGCGAAGAGCGCGTTCATGCCCATGCCCGGCGCGACGAGCACCGGATTGCGCGCATAGAGACCCATCGCGCAGCTGCCGAGAAAGCTGATGATGACGGTCGCCGTGAGCGCTGCGGGGAAGGGCACGCCCGCCTGCGAAAGAATGCCCGGATTGACGACGATGATGTACATCGCCGTGAGAAACGTCGTGATGCCCGCGACGACTTCGGTCTTCACGCGCGAGCCCGCCGCGCGAATGCCGAAGAAGCGTTCGAGCGTGGTGGTGTCGCGTTCGATTGGTGCTGTGGTTTCCATCTTCATTTTCTTATGCGGCGGCTTGCCAGTATGCGTCGAGTTTGGCGACCATCGCGTCGCGTTCTTGCGGCGTCACGAAGGACGCTTCCAGGCTGTTCTTGAGCAGCGTGTAGACCTCGTCGTCCGAGAGCTTCAGCGCATCGACGATCGCGAAGTAATTGGCGTTCACGTAGCCGCCGAAATACGCGGGATCGTCGGAATTCACCATCACGGCGACGCCGCGGTCGAGCAGGTCCTTCAGCGTGTGCTTCGTCATGTCGTCGAAGACGCAGAGCTTCAGGTTCGAGAGCGGACACACCGTCAGCGCGATGCGCGCATCGGCGAGACGCGCGACCAACGCCGGGTCTTCGATGCTGCGCACGCCGTGATCCACGCGATCCACCTTCAGTAAATCGAGCGCTTCGTAGACGTAAGCGGGCGGCCCTTCCTCGCCCGCGTGCGCGACGAGTTTCAGACCCTTCTCGCGCGCCTTCGCGAACACACGCTCGAACTTCGAAGGCGGATGGCCTTGCTCCGACGAATCGAGCCCGACGCCGATCAGGCGATGCTTGTACTGATCGAAGAGCGGCAACGCGGAGTCGAACGTGGCGAGCGCGTCTTCTTCGGAAAGATGGCGCAGGAAGCAGAGAATCAGCTTGCTCGTCATGCCGCGCTTCTCGCCGTCGGCAAGCGCGCGCTCGATGCCCGCGACCACCGTTTGGATCGGCACGCCGCGCTCGGTGTGCGTCTGCGGATCGAAGAAGATTTCGGCATGCGCGACGTGATCGGCGAGCGCGCGCTCGACGTAGGCCATCGTCATGTCGTAGAAGTCCTGCTCGTGAAGCAGCACGCTCGCGCCTGCGTAGTAGATGTCGAGGAACGATTGCAGGTCGGTGAACGCGTAGGCCGCGCGCAGCGCATCGATCGAGTCGTAGGCGAGCTTCACGCCGTTTCTCTGCGCGAGTTGGAAGATCAGCTCGGGTTCGAGCGAACCTTCGATGTGAATGTGCAATTCGGCCTTGGGCGCGCGTGCGATCTTGTCGGCGAGTGTGGGGTTCATGCGTGTTTTCTTGGGCTTTGGAGTGAGGCTAAAAGGGTGTTACGCCATCTGCTGCGATGACGCATGGGTATGGGCTTCGACCGCCTGCAGCAGTTGGGCTGCCGCTGCAACGGCGATCACTTCCGGCGCCTTGTCGACGATGCCGGACACGCCGATCGGGCACACCATGCGCGCGATGCGCACAGGATCGATCCCGCGCGACGCGAGCCGGTGCTCGAACTGCTTGCGTTTCGTATGCGAGCCGATCATGCCGAAGAACGCGAAGTCGCCCCGTTGCAGGATGCGTTCGGCAAGCAGCAGATCGAGCGGATGGTTGTGCGTCATCACGATGAAGTACGTGTTCGGCGGCGCGGCGTCGACGGCAGAATCGGGCGCGTCGTTCGGCTCGATCGTCACGTTGTCCGGCACGAACTGCGGCGCGGGAAACGCGGCGTCGCGCTCGTCGACCCAGGTCACGTGGCACGGCAGCGTCGCGAGCACGCGCGTGAGCGCCACGCCGACATGGCCCGCGCCGAACAGCACGACTTCGAATTCGCGCGGTGCGATGGTCTCGGTGAGGAGCGCGCCGCTGTCGTCGAAGCCGGCGCCGTCCCACAAGAGACAGTCCGCGCCCGCGACGCCCGGCTCGGGGTCCGAGATCATCACGGCGTCGGGCGCGGCACTGAACGACACGCTGCGCACGGTCGACAAGCCCTGCGCCGTGCGCTTCGCGAGCGAGGTGACCCAGCCGAGATCGGAGACATCGAGCCGCTCGAACGCGAGCACGACGGCGCCGCCGCAACACTGCCCGAGGCTCGGTCCAAGCGCGAAGCGTTCGAGGCGGCGCATGCGCGGGCTGCGCATGCCGTCCTTCAGCACTTGCCGCGCGGTCTCGATCGCTTTCCATTCGAGATGGCCGCCGCCGATCGTGTAGCGCGCGTCCTCGCGCGTGACGATCATCTTCGTGCCGGGCTCGCGCGGCGCCGAGCCTTCGACGCGCGCGACCGTCACGAGCACGAGCGCGTCGCCGTGCGCGAGCAGTTGTTGCAGGTCGTGCAGCCATGCTTGCATCGATCGGGCTCCTGGAAATGGGCGAAAGGCGTTAGTTTACCGGCGCTGCCTGCGCGGCGTGCGCAGCGGGTGCTTCCGTCGAACGCGCGCGGCAATCGTCGATCGCGTCCAGGATCGCTTCGGGCGTCGCGGGCGCGCGCAGCTTCGGGGCGTCGGCGGAACCGGGCGCCACCGACGCGATCGCCGCGCGGATCGCGAGCAGCACCGAAAACGACAGCAACAGCGGCGGCTCGCCGACCGCCTTCGAGCGGAACACGGTCGGCTCGGCGTTGTCGTTGCGATAGAGCGCGACGTTGAAGGCCGCGGGCGTGTCGCTGACAGCGGGGATCTTGTAAGTGGACGGCGCGTGCGTCATCAGGCGACCGTCGCGGTTCCACCAGAGTTCTTCGGTCGTGAGCCAGCCCATGCCCTGAATGAAGCCGCCTTCGATCTGACCGATATCGATCGCCGGATTGATCGACTGCCCGGCGTCGTGCAGCAGATCGGCGCGCAGGAGTTTCCATTCGCCCGTGAGCGTATCGACGACCACTTCCGACACCGCCGCGCCATACGCGAAGTAGTAGAACGGATGGCCTTGCAGCGTCTTCGCGTCCCAATGGACCTTGGGCGTCGCGTAGAAGCCGTCGGACCAGAGCTGCACGCGCGCGAGATACGCGGCTGCGACCAACTGGCTGAAGGGCATCTCGCCGCCGTTCGAATCGACGACGCCGTTGTGAAAGCGCACGTCTTCCGCGCGTCCGCCGAGTTGCTTGGCGGCGAGGTCGGCGAGGCGCGCGCGGATCGTCAGCGCGGCGGCTTCGGCGGCCTTTCCGTTCAGATCGCTGCCCGTGGATGCCGCCGTCGCCGACGTGTTCGCGATCTTCGAGGTGTCGGTCGCGCTTACGCGCACGTGCGAGAGCGCGACGCCGAGCGCGTTCGCCACGACCTGCGCGACCTTCGTGTTGAGTCCCTGGCCCATTTCGGTGCCGCCGTGATTCACGAGCACCGAGCCGTCCTTGTAGACATGCACGAGCGCGCCGGCCTGGTTCAGGAACGGCACGTTGAACGAGATGCCGAACTTGACCGGCGTGTACGCGATGCCGCGCCTGAGCACCGGGCTCGTCGCGTTGAATGCGTCGATCGTGGCGCGCCGCGCGAGATAGTCGCTCGATGCGATCAGTTCGTCGGTGAGCGGCGCGATCACGTTGTCTTCGACTCTCTGGCCGTAGGGCGTTGTATCGCGCTCGCCGATGCCGTAGAAGTTCGCACGCCGCACGTCGAGCGGGTCGCGCTTTAGCCGGTGCGCGACTTCGTCGAGCAGCACTTCCATCACGAGCGCGCCCTGCGGTCCGCCGAAGCCGCGAAACGCCGTGTTCGACTGCGTGTTCGTGCGGCAGGCCATCGCCACGATGTCGACGTCGCCGAGAAAGTACGCGTTGTCGAAGTGGCAGACGGCGCGCGTCGCCACCGCGCCCGACAAGTCCGCCGAATAGCCGGCGCGCAACGCGATCTCGACGCGCGCGCCCGCGAGGCGGCCTTCGTCGTCGAAGCCGGCTTCGTAGGTGTAGACCGCGTCGTGGCGCTTGCCGGTAATCATGAAGTCGTCGTCGCGATCGGCGCGCAGCTTGACCGCCCGATGCAGCTTGTGCGCCGCGAGCGCCGCGACGCATGCGAACACCGCCGACTGCGATTCCTTGCCGCCAAAGCCGCCGCCCATGCGCCGGCATTCGCATTGCACGCTGTGCGCCGGCCAGCCGAGCATGTGCGCGACGACTTGCTGCATCTCGCTCGGATGCTGCGTCGAACTGTGGACGAGCATGCCGTCGAGTTCCTTCGGAATCGCATACGCGACCTGGCCTTCGAGATAGAACTGCTCCTGCCCGCCGACTTCGAACTCGCCCGCGATGCGGTGCTTCGCCGCCGCGATTGTCGCGTCAGGATCGCCGCGCCGCAGATGCAACGGCGGCAGCACGAACTGCTTCTTTTCCTTCGCCTCGCGCGGCGTGAGCACGGCGTCGAGCAACTCGTAGCGCACGACGTCCTCGCTTTTTGCGAGCGCCGCCGCGCGCCGCGCGAGATCGTGCGTCTCGGCGATCACCGCGAACACCGGCTGGCCGAGATAGAGCACCTCGCTCGCGGCCAGGATCGGGTCGTCGTGCAGCACCGGGCCGCAATTGTTCTCGCCGGGAATGTCGGCCGCCGTCAGCACCGCGACGACGCCCGGCGCCCGTCGCACCGCGTCGAGATCGAGCGCGACGATGCGCGCATGCGCGTGTCGCGACAGCCCGAGCGCCGCGTGCAGCGTGCCGCGCACTTCGGGAATGTCGTCGATGTAGGTTGCTTCGCCGCTCACGTGCAGCGTCGCGGATTCGTGCGGCAGACCGACGCCGATCGCCGGCGCCGCAAGCGTGCCGGCTGCGGGCGGTTCGCTCAGCTTGTTCATGGCAACTCCGTAAGGGAGCCGTTCTCCCGTGCTTCGAACGCGAACGCGTTCACGTCGAAGAGGGCGAGCGGGGCGTCGCCGCGCGTTTCCAGATAGAAGCGCCACAGCACGTTGCGCGCGACCTTGCTGCGATATGCGCTCGACGCGCGCATGTCGGTGAGCGGCTGGAAGTCGGCGTCGAGCGCGGCCATCGCTTCGCGCACGGACGCTTCGCCCCATTCGCGGTCGATCAGCGCGGCTTCGGCGGCTGGCGCGCGTTTGGGCGTCGCCGCCATGCCGCCGAACGCGATGCGCGCGCCTGTCACGCGCGAGCCCGAGAGCCTGACGGCGAACGCGGCGCAGACGGCGGAAATGTCCTGGTCGTAGCGCTTCGAGACTTTGTAAGTGCGAAAACGCAGATCCGCCGACGGCCGCGGCACGCGGATCGCCGCGACGAATTCGCCGGCGGCGAGCGCGGTCTTCTGGTAGCCGAGATAGAACGCATCGAGCGGCAGCGTGCGGGTTTTATCGGCGTGTTGCAGGACGACTTGCGCATCGAGCGCGATCAGCGCGGGCATCGAATCGCCGATCGGCGAGCCGTTCGCGACATTGCCGCCGAGCGTGCCCGCATTGCGGATCGGCAGCGAGGCGAAGCGCGTCCAGAGTTCGGCGAGTTCCGGGTAGTCGGCGGCGAGCGCGGCGTAGGCGTCTTCGAGCGATGCCGCCGCGCCGATCGTCAGGGATTGCGCGTCGTGCGCGATCGTCTTCAGTTCGTCGACGTTGCCGATGAAGAGGACGTCGCCGAGATCGCGGAACTGCTTCGTGACCCACAGCCCGAGGTCCGTGCTGCCCGCGAGAATGCGCGCGTTCGGATGCGCCGCGCGCAGGCGGGCGAATTCGGCGAGCGTCGCCGGGGCGTGGAACGTGGCGCCCAACGCGCCGTACTTGAAACCTTCCGTGCGACGGATGCCTTGCAGCGACGCCTTCAGCGCTTCGCGATCGAACGCCGCGCGCGGATAGTCGAACATTTTCTGCGCGGCGTCGACGATCGGCCGGTAGCCCGTGCATCGGCAGAGATTGCCGGACAGCGCCGTGTTGATTTCATCGCGCGTCGGCAGGCCGGCATCCGCTGGCTGGTTCTCGTAGAGCGCCCACATCGACATCACGAAGCCCGGCGTGCAAAAGCCGCACTGCGAGCCGTGACAATCGACCATCGCCTGTTGCACGGGGTGCAGCCCGCCATCGGCGGCGCGCAGGTCTTCGACGGTGAAGAGCGCGCGGCCGTCGAGGGTCGGCAGGAACTGGATGCACGCGTTGACGGCCTTTAGCGCGACCTGGCCGCGTGCATCGAGTTCGCCGACGACGACCGTGCACGCGCCGCAATCGCCTTCGGCGCAGCCTTCCTTCGTGCCGGTGCACTGCTGCGTCTCGCGCAGATGCTGAAGCACCGTGCGCGTGACGGGCGCATCGCCGACCTCGCGGACGACGCCATGCTGCAGAAATCGGATGGTTTGCGTTGTCATCAGGGAATCCAGGACATTGCGGATCAGGCGCGCGTTACGCGTTCCGGGCTCGCACATGAGCCGGACTGAGCGCACGTAGATCGCCATCCATACCCGAAGGTAACACCGCAATATCCCAAAAATATTGCGGCTCGCATATCAAGATTATGCGGATGCGCTGATAGGGGAAAGGGGCGAAGCGAAAAGACGCCCGTGGAGGGCGGAGCGGAAAGGACGCCGGTGCGCGCCCGCCGCTGCGGTCGCAGCGGCGCGTGCGGGCGTGGAGCAGGCCGCCGCGTGCGCGGCCCGGACATCACATCGTCGACGCCCGCAGTCTGCGCTTGCTCCGCAGGCTCGTCACGACGGCGAGAAAAATGACCGCGAACGCCACGAGCGACCATTGCGGCAGCGACAGTCCCAAAATGGGCGGATAAGGCGTTTCGCACAGCCCCGCCACCTTGAACACCTGCGGCAGCCAGCGCGCGGGCGGCAGGCTGTCGACGACCGGCTGCAGCGTGTCGAACCCGCAACTGAACCCGGGCCGCGCCTGCACGTAGACGTGCCGGGCCGCCGCCACGATGCCGCCGAGCGCGGAAAGCGCGACGAGCGACTCCAGCAGCGCGACGCCGCGCCAGCCGTTCAATCCCGCGCCGAGAAACGCGAACACGGCGATCAGCACGAAGAAATAGCGCTGGATGATGCAGAGCGGACAGGGGTCCTCGCCGTGATAGAACTGCAGGTAGAGCGCCCCGCCGACGAGCGCGACGCAGACGAAACCGAGCAGCACCAGAAGCCGGCGTTCGCGACGCAGGACGCGGTCTTCTTCGTGCATCGTGAAATGGTGTAGAGAGTTGTTCATGTATTGCAACGATTCGAGGATAAAGCACTACAGAGTGCGCGCGGATGATGAGGATTCTAGCGCGAACCTCATCCCGAAAAAGTCAGCGGGTCGGGGCGAGCACCGCTTCGACGGCGCGTCCGATCGACAGCAGCGCGTCGTCGTTCATCGGCGCGCCCGAGAGCATCAGGCCGACCGGCGCCTCGCCGCGCGGATGGCACGGCAGAGAAAGCCCGCAGGTGTCGAGAAAATTGAACGCGCTCGGATTGCGCAGGATGAGCGCGTTGGTCTTGCCGAAGGCGTCGTCGTCGTGTTCGAGATCGGCGATGCGCGGTGGCACCACCGGCACCGTCGGGCAGAGAATCGCATCGAAACGCTGCCAGAGCGTCGTGCGCGCCGCCTCGATCATCGCGGCGCGCGCGTGCAGCAGGTCGATGTAGTCGGCGGCGCTCGCGGGCTGCCCCTTCAGGATGCGCACGAGCACGCGCGGATCGTAGGCGGCGGCGTGATCGGCGAGGAGCGGCCGGTGCCACGCGTACGCCTCGATCGGCGCGAAGCCGAAACGGTTGATCTCCGGCAGGCGGTCGAGCGGCGCGAAGCGCACGTCCTCGACGAGCGCACCCGCCGCCGACAGATGCTTGATCGCGGTCGATACCGCGCTCGCGACCGTTTCGTCGACGCCGTCCGTCACATAGTTCGTCAGCACGCCGAGGCGCACGCCGTCTAGCGGACGCGTCGCGGGCACCTCGGGTTCGCGGCCGGCGAGAATCCGGTCGACGAGCGCGCAGCACGCCACCGACGTGCCGATCGGCCCGAACGAATCGAGCGTGCTGGAGAGCGGCACGCCGCCTTGCGTCGGGATGCGGCTCGCGGTCGGCTTGAAGCCGGTCAGTCCGCAGAGCGCCGACGGAATGCGGATCGAGCCGCCGGTGTCGGTGCCGAGCGCGATTGCCGCCATGCCGTCGGCGACCGATGCTCCCGCGCCCGACGACGATCCGCCCGCGATGCGTTCGTCGCCTTTCACGTCGGCGCGCCACGGCGAGCGCGGCGTGCCGTAGTGCGGGTTGAGGCCGAGCCCGGAGAACGCGAATTCGCTCATGTTCGTGCGCCCGACGATCACCGCGCCGGCGCGGCGCAGACGGGCGACCGTGAGCGCGTCGGCCTTCGCGGGCGGCGCGTCGGCGAGCACGCGCGAGCCGGCGCGCGTCACCTGGCCTTCGATGTCGAACAGATCCTTCACCGACACCGGAATGCCCGCGAGCGGCGAGAGCACGGTGCCA
The DNA here is from genome assembly GCF_001544495.1 of Caballeronia telluris. GTDB lineage: Bacteria > Pseudomonadota > Gammaproteobacteria > Burkholderiales > Burkholderiaceae > Caballeronia > Caballeronia telluris. Next base: position 347,487 of record NZ_FCNZ02000002.1, on the reverse strand, counting down.
GCGCGGCGCAGCGCGTCGTGGGCGTCGGCGGCGGCGCGGGCGGCGTCGGCATCGACCTGCAGGAACACGGTGGAACCCTGGCCGGACGTGTCTTCGATGCGCTCCAGCGCACGTTCGACGAGCGCGCGGCTCGTCGTGCGCTGGATGCGCAGGTCGGCGGCCAGCTGGGCGAGCGGGGGAAACTGGACGGAAGTGGTCGGCATGGTGTCGGAGTGGTGAGCGCTCGGCGCGGGCTGCACGCGCCGACCGGCGGCTTGCGATGCGGGCGACACGACCGCTCGCCCGGAGTGGCTGTCATTCTATGCCACCGCAGTAATAAATACTGCATGCGCCCGCGATCGACGCCGCGCCCGCTCAGATCGTCCGCGAGAAGCGTTCGAGCGTCGACTGCCCGAGGTAGCGGTCGAACAGCATCGCGACGTTGCGCACCAGCATGCGTCCGGCGGGCAGCACGCGGATCGCGTCGGCGTCGATGGCGACCAGGCCGTCGCGCTCCATTGGCGCGAGCCGCGCCAGTTCGTCGGCGAAGGTGCTCGCGAAGTCGATGCCGTGCGCGGCTTCGAGCGCATCGAAGTGCAGTTCTGACCGGCACATCACCTGCGCGATGATGTCGCGGCGCAGGCGGTCGTCGGCGGAGAGGCGCACGCCGCGGGCGATCGCGAGACGCCCGCTGTCGATCGCCTCGGCGTAAGCCGGGAGATCGCGCGCGTTCTGCGCGTACACGTCGCCGACCTTGCCGATCGACGACACCCCGAAGCCGATCAGGTCGCAATCCGCGCGCGTGCTGTAGCCCTGGAAATTGCGATGCAGCGTGCCGGCCTTTTGCGCCAGCGCGAGTTCGTCGTTAGGCAGCGCGAAATGGTCCATGCCGATGTAGACGTAGCCCGCGGCCGTCAGTGTCCGGATCACGCGTTCGAGGATCGCGAGCCGCGCGGCGGGCGAGGGCAGCGCGGCTTCGTCGATCTGGCGCTGCATCTTGAAAAGAGATGGCATGTGCGCGTAGCCGAACACCGAGAGCCGGTCGGGCGCGAGTTCGACGATCGCGTCGAGCGTGCGGCTGAAGCTCTCGACGCTTTGATGCGGCAGGCCGTAGATCAGGTCGACGCTCACCGACTTGAAGCCTGCGTCGCGCGCCGCGGCGAGCATGGTCTCGGTCATCTCGCGCGGCTGGATGCGGTTGATCGCGTGCTGGACGCGCGGATCAAAGTCCTGCACGCCGAGCGAGAGCCGGTTGAAGCCGAGTTCGCGCAGGAGGCGGATGGTGCGCGGCGATGCCTCGCGCGGATCGATTTCGATCGAGTATTCGGCTTTGTCGTCGGGCAGCAGGTTGAAGTGCTCGCGGGTCGCTTCCATCAACTCGGCCATCTCGTCGTGCGACAGGAACGTCGGCGTGCCGCCGCCCCAGTGCAGTTGCGAGACCGGGCGCGTCGTATCGAAAAGCTCGGCCTGCAGCGCGAGTTCGCGTTTCAACCGGTCGAGATATGGGCGCGCATGCGCGCGGTTCTTCGTCGCGACCTTGTTGCAGCCGCAGTAGAAGCAGACCGTGTCGCAAAACGGGATGTGGAAATAGAGCGATAGGTCGCCCGAGCCTTGCGCGGCCGCGCGCCGGTAATGGGCCGGATCGAACGATTCGGTGAACTGGACGGCGGTCGGGTAAGACGTGTAGCGCGGACCGTTCGCGCTGTATTTGTCGAGGAGATCGGGACGGAAAAGGGTGTCGGCGTGAGGGGTGCTGGCGTGAAGGGTGTTGGCGTGAAGGGTGTTGGCGTGAGTCATCGCGGGGCCTTGGACGGATCCGTCGAGTTTATCGAGACAGCGGCGCGCGTCCTTGCGTGATATCGCCGCAGCGGTGCCGTGGGACAATAGCCGGTTGCCGTATCGTCTTCGGAACCGTCATGTCTGAACCCGCCACCCGAGCGCCCCACGCCTGCCGCGAAGGCTGCGGCGCGTGCTGCATCGCGCCTTCCATTTCCAGCCCGATTCCGGGCATGCCCGGCGGCAAGCCGGCCGGCGTGCGCTGCGTCCAGCTCGGCGACGACCTGCGCTGTATGATCTTCGGCGATCCGCGCAGGCCGGCCTGCTGCGCGGGCCTGAAGCCCTCGTCGCAGATGTGCGGCGACGCTTTCGATCCTCGCGACGCGCGCGCATACGCGCTCGCCTGGCTCACGCAACTCGAAGTCGAAACGCAACCGGATTGAGCGGGCGCGGTCGAAGACGCGTTGCGCGTTGCATTGCTCAAGATCATCGTTTCTGGAGGATTTCGCATGACTCAAACCGTCGCGCCGACGCGGCGCCGGTTGCTGTTCGCGGCGCTCGCGAGCGCCGTCACGCTTGGCTGGGCGCCGCTCGTCCACGCGGCGTCGATTTTTCCGTTCATCCCCGATCACTACACGTTCACGCAGCAGCAGGTGCAGGAAGCGGTTGCCCGCAAGTTCCCGCTGCAACGCACGGCCTCGCAGATTTTCGATGTCGTACTGAGCAATCCGCTCGTCGGCCTCGCGCCGGATCGCAATCGCGTGACCGTGCGGCTCGACGCGCGTCTTTCGACGCCGTTCATGCCGAATCCCGTGAACGGCGTGTTCACGCTGTCGAGCCAGCTCGCCTACGACGCCGCGAGCCATTCAGTGATCCTGATGTCTCCGACCGTCGACGACGCGCAGGTCACGGGCCAGGCCGCGCAGTACAGGCAGCAGATCAACGCGGCGGGCGCGCTCATCGCGACGCAACTGCTCGACCGCTACCCGATCTACACGTTCAAACCCGAGCAACTGCAGTTCGCCGGCGTGAATTATGAACCCGGTACAATCACGGTCCTTACAAACGGTATACGTGTGCAGATTCTCGAGAAGTAAGCTGAAACCTGCGCCCGCATTCCGTGATTAGCGACCAATAAAAGCGGAAGGGCAGACGGATGGACTGGATTCTGATGTGCAAGGCGCTGATTCTGGGCGTCGTGGAGGGCTTGACCGAATTTCTGCCGGTATCAAGCACAGGGCATCTGATCGTCGCCGGCAGCTTGCTGAACTACACCAATGCACAGTCGAAAGTATTCGACGTCGTGATCCAGTTCGGCGCAATCCTTGCCATTTGCTGGGAATATCGCCGCAAGATCGGCACCATAATCAGCGGATTGCCGACGCGGCCCGACGCGCGGCGTCTCGCCGTGAACGTCGTCATCGCCACAATCCCGGCCATCGTGCTCGGCCTGCTCTTCGAGAAAGCGATCAAGTCGGTGCTGTTTTCGCCGGTGCCGGTGTCGGTGGCGTTGATCGTCGGCGGGATCGTGATCTTGTGGGCCGAGGCGCGCCAGCGTGATCGGGGCGTCGCGCCGACTGTGACCTCGGTCGACGATCTTTCCTACGCCGACGCTCTCAAGGTCGGTCTCGCGCAATGTTTCGCGCTGATCCCGGGCACGTCGCGCTCAGGGGCGACAATTATCGGCGGCATGCTGTTCGGCCTCGAACGGCGCGTGGCGACCGAATTTTCCTTCTTTCTTGCGATCCCGATCATCTTCGGCGCGACGCTCTACGAGCTGGCGAAATATTGGCGCACGTTGTCGGTGAACGATCTGGGGTTGTTCGCTGTGGGGCTCGTTGCGGCGTTCGCCAGTGCGTTCGTCTGCGTGCGCTGGTTGCTGCGCTATGTCGCGACGCACGATTTCACCGCGTTTGCGTGGTATCGGATCGGGTTTGGGCTGTTGATTCTGATCGTGGGGTATAGCGGGGGGTTGAGTTGGGCGGAGTGAGTTTTCTGGTTTTGTTGCCCAGAACAAAAAAAACGCCACGGCATGCCGTGGCGTTTTCGCCTCTGCCCGCCCCGATCACCGCCGTTTGAACACCAGATCCCACACACCGTGCCCGAGCTTGATGCCACGCCGCTCGAATTTCGTCACGGGACGATAGTCGGGACGAGGCGCATACCCATCCGCGGTATTCTCAAGCGCCGTTTCTGCCGCCAACACTTCCAGCATCTGCTCGGCATAGTTCTGCCAATCAGTCGCGAGATGGATATACCCGCCCGGCTTCAGGCGCGAGACGAGGTGCGCGACGAACTTCGGCTGGATCAGGCGGCGCTTGTGATGGCGCGCCTTGTGCCACGGATCGGGGAAATAGATGTGCACGCCGTCGAGGCTCTCCGGCGCGATCATGTGTTCGAGCACTTCCACGGCGTCGTGCTGGACGATGCGGATATTCGTGAGTCCTTCCTCGCCGATCAGCTTCAGAAGCGCGCCGACGCCCGGCTCGTGCACTTCGACGCCGAGAAAGTCGTCGCCGGCACGCGTGGCCGCGATTTCCGCCGTCGTCGCGCCCATGCCGAAGCCGATCTCCAGCACGCGCGGCGCACGCCGGCCGAAGACGGCGTCCCAGTCGAGCGTGTCGGCCGCGTAGGGGATGACGAAACGCGGTCCGAACTCGTCGAGCGCGCGGCGCTGGCCCGTCGAGACGCGGCCGGCGCGCGTCACGAAACTGCGGATGCGGCGGTGGCGCAGCGGATTGGTGTCGTCGGCGGGAGATGCGTCTTGAGCGCCTTCATCGGCGGCTTCATCGCGGGGATCGTGCGTCATCGTAGGGTAATGGGCTTGATAAAGGCGCTGGCAGGGGAACGCGCAGCGCCGAAAACCAAAAAGCCGCCTTCGATAAGTCGAAGAGGCGGCTTTTTGTTCGATGTCTGGAGCGGGCGATGGGAATCGAACCCACGTCTGTAGCTTGGGAAGCTACGGTAATGGCCATTATACGACGCCCGCGTGAGCCCGATATTGTAAGCGCAAGGCGTCGAAACACGCAATTGGCGCGGCCAGCCAGGCTCAGATGCCGAACAGCGTCATCGAAACGGCTACCCGCGTGACCACCATCAGCAGCACCTGAACGATCACGAACAGCAAAATCGGCGAAAGGTCGATGCCGCCCAGACGCGGCAGGATGCGCCGCAGCGGATCGAGGAACGGCGCGGTGATCTGGTAGAGCAGCGGCATCGCGGGCGACTGCGGATTGAGCCACGAGAGGAGCGCCATCAGGATCGTCATCCAGATGATCAGGTTCAGCGCCCACTTGACGACGGTCAGCACGGCGACGAGCAGCAGCATCGGCGCCATCAGCATCGGGTCGACGCCCGCGAGCACGACCATCAACACCACATACACGAGCGACGCGATGAACGCCGCAAGAATGCTCGCCCAGTCGATCTTGCCGCCCGGCAGGATCTTGCGCAGCGGCAGCACGATCCAGTTGGTCGCCTGCATCACGGCATTGGACACCGGGTTGTAGGGCGGCATGCGGACGACCTGCATCCAGGCGCGCAGCAGCAGCGCCGCGCCGAACAGCGTGAAAACGGTATTGAGCAGAAAACGGGCGATATCGCCGAACATCTCGGGTCCTTTTTTATGCGTGCGCAGTGTGAGGCTGCGTCGGGTTCACGGGTTACGGATTGACAGCGGAACTGAACGAACGAGAAAAGCCGCCGATGTCGCTTCAACGGCTCACGCGGATTTCGCTGATCGAAAGCGTGGGGCCGGGGCCGTCGGAATAGTTCGCCAGATCGGCCTGAAGTTCGCGGGCGACGGGCGCAAGCGCCGTGCGAAACGCCTCGACCGAGTCGAACAGCACATGCCCGACGACCGCGTGCGGCGGCGCCGATCCGGGCGCCGCGCCGGAAATACCGACATCGACCGACCAGCCCTTCACCGCATCGCCGAGACGCGCGGCCGCGAGCGGCATGTGCTGGTTGCAGTAATAGTCCACGTCGAAACGGCCGTTCTCGCGATACGGATACAGGAAACTGACCTTGATCATTGTCGATTCTCTTGGCTGTTTGTCATGGCAGCGCCGATCCGGCTCGCCGGCGGCCTGCCTGACATCGTCCGCCCGGGTGCCGCTTTTTTCATGCACGGCGGCCCGGCTCCCCGCCCACCGTCCATGCACGGTGGGGCGCCGGTCGTCACCTTATCATGGCTTCAGCGCCGCTTGCGCGTGTTGTCTAACGGATTGAAAGCGTCACTGCGCGACGCCCTGATGGGGCCGCACGTTCGCCGCCGTCCGCGACGCATCGAGGATCCTTTCGACCGACCGTTCCATCGCCGCGAGCGCATTCGGCGATGGCGGAACCGGACGCCGCCGCGCCAGTTCGATCGCGCGTCGCGTCATCAGCGCGTAGAGCGTCGCGTGGTCGCCGCCTAGGCCGTCGAGGAGCGCCAGCTGTTTCTCGACGATACCCGCGTCGCCGCGCGACACCGGTCCCGCGAGCGCGCCGGCCAGGCCTTTCTCGCGCGCGGTCTCGATCGTGCCGGCGAGCATCGGCAGGACGGCGCGCAGCGCGTCGTCTTCGGAAAACCCTAATTGTTGCCAAAGTGAGACGGTCTCGGAAAGCGCGGCGAGCGCAAAGCTGGCAGCATAGTGAGCAGCGGCGTGGTACAGCATGCGGCCGCCGGGCGGGATCGAAAGCGGATGGCAACCGAGCGCACGGGCAAGCCCGTTAAGGGCTTCAAGGAGTTCAGACGGCGCTTCGATCGTCACCGAGCAGCCCTGGATGCGCGTCAGGTCGCCGTCGACGCCGCCGAACAGATACAACGGATGAAAGCCGCCGATGTCGCCGCCCCGGGCGCGAACCGGCGCAAGAACATCGACTGGCGTGGCGCCGCTGCAATGCACGACGGCGCGCGCGCCGTCCCCGGATGGTTCGATGCGCAGTGCGTTCGCCGCCGCACCGATTTCGTCATCGGGAACTGTCAAAAAGACGATATCGGCGCGCGCCGCGACCGCTTGTGGATCTTCGGCGACGAGGCAACCGGGCAACTGGTCCGCGAGCGCGCGGGCGGAGCCCAGCGAACGGCTCGCGATGGCCGTAACGGGATAGCCCGCGCGCGACCAGGCACGCGAGACGCAGCGTGCGAGCCGCCCGGCGCCGACGAATCCGAGTCGTGGCGTCGCTGAATATGGCATGTTTCGTGCTCCTTGTCTGAGGAATGAGAATGAAGCATGAGGCATAAGACAGAACGAGGCGCCCCCGGGCGCCGTGATGAAGGGTATCGCGCCGAAAGTACCGCGCGAATGCCCTGCGCAACGAGCGCTCGCCACGTGGCTTGCAGCGCTCGGCCGGCAGCACGATTAGAACGAAAGACCGGTTTTTCTGTGCGATGAGTTGCTGGTTCCCCTTTGTGGTTGTCATTCGCTACGTTCGGAGGTCGCCATGAGCATTTTTGCTTACCGGAAGCATCTGCGGTTTCTCAGTCAGGCCCAACGCCGCCGCTGGTGGGATCAGAAGAAGCGCCTCACGCCGCGGGTCGTGATCGGCGCCGCGTATGTGCCACCCAACGTGACGCGTGAATTCGCGTATGTGAAGGTGGGCTGAAAAGCTCGGCCAACGGAAAATCGAGCGTCGATACGACACGCAGCGCAGCTGCATCTGGCCGGGCATCCCGGCCGAAAAGCCCCGCCGGACGTTGCGTCCCGCGGGGCTTTTTAACTCATTTGTAAATAAAAATTACCGTGCCTTTCGATGTCCGTGCGCGCGACCTCGCGGTTGACCGTCAGTCGATCGTCATCTGCGTGTGCCTGCGCGGTCGTGGCGCCATGCGTCGATTCTTACGCCCGCCGGGCGCTGTAAGACGAATTGCAATTTGCTACAAATGGAAGCAACGCCTTTCACGATTTTTCGCTAAATTCGATTCATACCGTCGCGAAGTCTCGGACATGTGTACCGAAGAGCGGCGAGGAGAAGAGAAAGTGAGAAAAATCGTTCCATTCATCGTAGCTGCTTCGCTCGGCGCCGGGTTCGTCGGCGCGGCGCAAGCGCATGTGTCGGTTGGCATCGGCATCGGGGTGCCGGCTTATCCGGCTTATCCGGTTTATGCCGCTCCGGGGCCCGTCTATCTGGCGCCCCCGCCGCCGCCGGTCGTCTATCAGCCGCCTGTGGTTTATGCGCCGCCGCCCGTCGTGGTCGGCGGGTATTACGGGCAGCCTTACTGGAACCGCGGCTATTACGGTCACGGTTACTACGGCCGCGGTTATTACGGTCATGGCCGCGGACACTGGCACTAAGCGCTAGTCTCATCCCTGTGACGACGAACGGCGCAACGCCGGCATCACGCCGGGTTGCGCCGTTTCGCATTTAACATGCGACGAGGCCGCAGCTCGAACAGGCTTAAGGGACGGCAGCGTCTCTCCGTGGCACATTGGAAACTGGGAGAATGACAGTTCCTCAACTCACGCCACTGCCTCCGATGTCCACTCTTTCCGCCCCGACTTACGCCGATGTCGTCGATGCCGCCGGGCGCATCGCCGGCGCGGCCCATCGCACGCCTGTCCTGACTTCGCGCACCGCCGACGAGCGCGCGGGCGCGTCGCTCTTCTTCAAGTGCGAAAACTTCCAGCGCATGGGCGCGTTCAAGTTTCGCGGCGCTTATAACGCCATCTCGCATTTCGACGAGCGCCAGCGCGCGGGCGGCGTGCTGACCTATTCATCGGGCAATCATGCACAGGCAATCGCGTTGTCGGCGAAGCTCGCCGGCATCCGCGCGACCATCGTCATGCCGGAAGACGCGCCCGCCGCCAAGATGGCCGCGACGCGCGGCTACGGCGGCGAAGTGATCACCTACGACCGCTACACGCAGAATCGCGAGGAAATCGGCCGCACGCTCGCCGAGGAGCGCGGCATGACGCTGATTCCGCCTTATGACCATCCGCACGTGATCGCGGGGCAGGGCACGTCGGCGAAGGAACTGATCGAGGAGACAGGCCCGCTCGACTACCTGTTCGTGTGTCTCGGCGGCGGCGGGCTGATCGGCGGCTGCGCGCTCGCGGCGGCGGCGCTGAGCCCGTCGTGCAAGGTGATCGGCGTCGAACCCGAGGCGGGCAACGACGCGCAGCAGTCGCTCGCGCGCGGCGAAATCGTGCATATCGACGTGCCGCGCACGATCGCCGATGGCGCCGCGTCCACGCATGTCGGCGAGTACAACTTCGAGATCATCCGGCGGCACGTCGACCAGATCGTGACCGTCAGCGACACTCAGCTGATCGACACGATGCGCTTCTTTGCCGAGCGCATGAAGATGGTTGTCGAGCCGACCGGGTGCCTCGCGGCCGCGGCCGTCCTGAACAAGGTGATTCCGGTGGAAGGTAAGCGCGTCGGCGTGCTGGTGAGCGGCGGCAACGTCGATCTCGCGCGTTTCGCGCAGTTCGTCGGCTGATCGTGCGCGCGGCTCAGGAAGCCGCGTGGACGATCAGGTCGCGATAACCGTTGACGATCACGCTATACGAGAAATACGCGAACAGCAGCGCCGAGAATACGTGGCACGCACGCAGGAGCGTCGTGCCGGCGCGCTTGCGGCCGTGGCTCGCGAGCACGCAGATGAAGACGGTCCAGCCGAGGCCGCCGACGAAGAAGCCCGTGAGAAAAACCGATGCGCTCACCGGACTCGTCGCGCCGGCCTTCGCGATCAACGCGCCGCCCACGGCCGCGAACCACAAGATCGCGCTCGGCGACGACACCGCGAGCAACGCGCCGCGCAGGAAACTCTTCAGATGACTCTGGCGCGGCGTGACGGGATCGGCCTTGCCTTCGACGGGCGGCGCCGATGCCGGATAAAGCGCCTCGCGCGCCATCTTCCAGGTGAGAAAGAGCAGCACGATCGCGCCGCCGATCCACACGACCCAGCGCACCGCGCTGAATTGCAGCAGCGCCGACATGCCCGCGAGCGCGAGCGCCGCATAGAACAGGTCGCCCGCGCAGGTGCCGAGTCCGAGCACGAAGCCCGGCTTGAATCCGTGCGACAGCACGAGCGAAATGATGGCGACGTTCGCGATCCCGATATCGAGACACAGCGACAGCGACAGAAAAAACCCGTCCGACAACAACGACCACGAATGCATCCTGCGTACTTCCCTTCTTGTCAGTGTTGTTCGAGCCGCAGCGATACGTCGAGCCGGCTGGTCACGATGCCCATCGTGTTGCGCATCGGCGGATGACGGAAGGCGTCGAGGCGGCGACGCTCGTCTTCGGCGCCGACGCCGAGTTGCGCGAGCACCTCGGCGACGATCGCGTAAAGCGCCGTCATGTTGCCGTCTTCCACCTTCACCGCGATGCCGAGCGCGCCTTGCGGCCGCCGCACGCCGATCGCATAGCTCGCGTCCGCGCCGAGCTTGCCGACGAGCGCGCCGCCGAACGCCTGCATCAGCAGCGTGCAGAAGCGCCCTTCGCCCGCGACGAGTTCGGGATAGGCCGTCATCGCGCGATAGATGCGCGCGAGCGGCGCGCCGTCCGTGGTGTCCGGCTTCGCATCGGCGAGCTTCATGTAGAGACGCGCGAGACGATCGAGCGGGAAGGCGGGCGTCGGCAGATTGCAGCCGTCGATGGCCCATTGCACTTGGTCGTCGGCGAGATCGAGCACGCGCGCGACCGTGTGCTTCACGCGCACCTGCAACGGATGCTCGGCCAGGTGATAGTCGGCGATGGGCGCGTCGATTGCCCGCGCGCCCGCGAGCATGCCCGCGTGCTTGCCCGAGCAGTTGCTGCACACGGGCGTTGGCGTGAAGTCGCGGCGGATCCAGTTGCGGTAGACCGCGTCCGAGATCGGCGGATGGCCGCCGCAGCGCAGGTCCGCTTCGCTCGCGTGCGCCTTGCCGAGCATCGCGCGCGCTCGTTCGATATGCCGCTCCTCGCTGCTGTGCGACGCGCACATCAGCGCGAGGTCGGCGTCGTCGAAGGCGAAGCGTTCGAGCGCACCGGTTTCCAGCACCGCGAGCGCCTGCGCCGGTTTCGCCGCCGAGCGCGCGAGCGTCATCCGATGCGGATCGCCGAACGAATACAGCAGTCGGCCTTCGGCATCGACGACCGCGACCTGCGCGTCGTGCGTGTTTTCGATCGCGTCGCCGCGATACACGGTGGCTGCTTTCATGGGCGCTTCCCGAGTCCGATTTCATCCCACAAGGTATCGACGCGCCGTTTCACCGCTTCGTCCATCTGAATCGGCCGGCCCCATTCGCGGTTCGTCTCGCCGGGCCATTTGTTGGTCGCGTCGAGCCCCATCTTCGAGCCGAGCCCCGCCACCGGCGAAGCGAAATCGAGATAGTCGATCGGCGTATTGTCGACGAGCACGGTATCGCGCGTCGGATCGATGCGCGTCGTGATTGCCCAGATGACTTCCTTCCAGTCGCGGATGTTCACGTCGTCGTCCACCACGACGATGAACTTCGTGTACATGAACTGGCGCAGGAAGCTCCAGACACCGAACATCACGCGCTTCGCGTGTCCCGGATAGCTCTTTTTGATCTGCACGATCGCCATCCGGTAGCTGCATCCTTCCGGCGGCAGATAGAAGTCGGTGATCTCGGCGAACTGCTTCTGCAACAGCGGCACGAACACTTCGTTCAGCGCGACACCGAGCACGGCGGGTTCGTCGGGCGGCTTGCCGGTGTAGGTGGAGTGGTAGATCGCGTCGCGGCGCATCGTGATCTTCTCGACGGTGAAGACGGGAAACCACTCCTGCTCGTTGTAATAGCCGGTGTGATCGCCATACGGGCCTTCGAGCGCGTGTTCGTATTTCGCCGACGCACCCTTCGACGGCCGCGGCGGCGCGCCTGCCGGTGCCGCGTCGGGTGCGCTTTCTTGCGGATAAATGAAGCCTTCGAGCACGATTTCCGCACGCGCGGGCACCTGAAGCGTGTCGACGCCCGGCGTCAGGCACTTCGCGAGTTCGGTTCGCGCGCCGCGCAGCAAACCGGCGAACTGATATTCCGACAGCGTGTCCGGCACCGGCGTCACCGCGCCGAGGATCGTGGCCGGATCGGCGCCGAGCACGACGGCCACCGGGTACGGCTTGCCCGGATTGGCGAGCGCGAATTCGCGAAAGTCGAGCGCGCCGCCGCGATGCGCGAGCCAGCGCATGATGAGCTTGTTGCGCCCGATCAGTTGTTGCCGGTAGATGCCGAGGTTCTGGCGCGTTTTGTTCGGCCCGCGCGTGACGGTGAGCCCCCACGTGACGAGCGGACCGGCATCGCCTGGCCAGCAGGTCTGGATGGGCAGCCTCGCCAGATCGACCTCGTCGCCTTCCCACACGATTTCCTGGCAAGGCGGCGAACTCACGGTTTTCGGCGCCATGTCCCACACGGCCTTCGCGAGCGACAGCAGCTTGCCGGCGTCCTTGAGTCCCTTCGGCGGCTCGGGTTCTTTCAGCGCCGAGAGCAGCCGCCCGACATCGCGCAACGATTCGAGCGCGGCGGTGTCGGAGAGCAGGCTCGGATCGCCGCCCGTTGCCGCGTCCGTTTCGATGCCCATGCCGAGCGCGACGCGCCGCGGCGTGCCGAACAGATTAGCGAGCACGGGAACCGTGTGACCGGTCGGCGATTCGAAGAGCAGGGCGGGGCCGCCCGAGCGCAAGACGCGGTCGGACAGTTCGGTCATTTCCAGCACGGGGGAAACAGGCTGCCTGATACGGCGCAGTTCGCCGAGGCCTTCGAGGCGGGCGGTGAAGTCGCGCAGGTCTTTATATTTCATCGAGGATCGGGGAGGAGTGCGCTGCGCGCGAATCGATTGTCGATTTTACCTGCGATGCTGTAAGTGCGTTTGCGGACATTCAGTAATTTCCTACGGAAATGCTCGCAAAAACGGTTGTCTGACCTACTAAACGCCGTTCATTATAACTGTAAGTAATTGAAACAGCCGTCTATAGCATTGACGGATCATGTAACCCTGCCTAGAATCGCTCAACATCACAAGTTGCCTTTGCAACTTTTTACCTTTCCTCAGAACTTTTTTGAGGTGCAAGGAATCGGCGACACCCAAAAGGCGTGTTGCGATTCGTAGCTGATTGTTCTTGCCGGCGCTCTTCTTCGCCGGTTTTTCGCGTGGAAGCCTTCTGCGCCCCGGCATGCGGTTCGTGCCGTTCGCACCCGGAAACGAAATGTTCCGGACCGGCTTCCCAGACGGCGCATGCCGTTTTCCCGATGCCGCTCCTGCTTGCCAAGAGGCGAGCGGTGTCTGATTTGCGCTTTTGAATGCCGTTCTATTGGTATTAATCAGCGGAAATCAATGCAACATGGGAGCACCAATGAACGCTTGGTTGTCGTGGCGTCCCGACACACGCATCGCGCAGAGACTGCGCGTCGCCGTGCGTCGCGGGACCCGCATGAGTCACTATCTATTCAGTCTGGTCGGTTGCGCGGCCGTGTTGACCGCGCTCGCCCTCTGGCTCCTTCCCTCGTGGCGCGGAACCTTCGCGGCACGGATCATGCCGATGGTGTCCGCCGCCGTGCAGGCCGGCCCGGCGCGTTTGCTCGCGGGCCAGCCGCTGCCGCCGTTCGCGGGCGGACGACGTCCCGAACTGGAAGCCGCCCAAGCCGCCCGAGTGGCGCAAGCCGCACAGGCTCAGGCGCTGCCGTCGTCGCTTGCCATGGCTTCGCCGTCAATGGCCGCCGCGCCTTCGCTCGGCGCCGCAGTAACGGACGACGACAGCACCCGCCAGCTCACGGGCGGCATCAGCCTCGCCGTGTCGCCGAACGGGCTCGATCCGCGCACCTTGCCGAGCGTCGCGATGCTCGCGAACGCGATCCCGGCGCAGCGCGTCGTCGCCGATGCGCGCGATGATCGCGTGCTGATCTCGACGCGCGAGCAAAAGCTCGTCGCAACCTTCATCGCGCGGCGGTATCGCGTGGCGCAGGAGCCGGTCAGCGAGCTCGTGCGCGCGGCGTTCGATACCGGTCGCGAAGTCGGTCTCGATCCGCTCCTGCTGCTGTCGGTGATGGCGATCGAATCCGGCTTCAATCCGTATGCGGAAAGCGGCGTCGGCGCGCAGGGCCTGATGCAGGTGATGTCGAAGGTCCACTCCGACAAGTTCGAATATTTCGGCGGCTCGAACGCGGCGCTCGACCCGCTCGCGAACATCAAGGTCGGCGCGCTGGTGTTGAAGGACTGCATCGCGCGCGGCGGCTCGGTGGCGGGCGGCTTGCGCTACTACGTCGGCTCGACAACGCAGGACGACGGCGGCTACGGCGCCAAGGTGCTGGCCGAGCGTACGCGTCTGCGCGATGTCGCGCGCGGCCGCAGTGTGCCGATCAACGCGCCGCAGGCGCCGGCGCAGAAGCAGGTGCTGGCTTCAGCGTCGACTTCGCCTTCGACCGACGCGAACAAGCGCGTGCACGCGACGCTCGACGGCGCGAAGCCGATCACGGCGCCGAAGTCGGACGCGTCGTCGCACGATCAGGACGACGCCGACAGCGATGCGCCGAAGCATGTGGCATCGGCGGAGTTCGGCGCTTGAGTTGAAGAGAACGTTGGCTGGAATGCAAAAAGGCACCGCGAGGTGCCTTTTCTCTTTTCCGGAGACGATAAACGCTTCAGTGCCTGAACAGCTTCGCCAGTCGCTCGACCGCTTCTTCGAGCTTCGAATACGCCGTCGCATAGGAAAGCCGCAGATACTGGTTCGGCGCGTGAAAGCCGAAGTCCGCGCCCGGTACGAGCACGACGCCCGCGTCGTGCAGCATCGAGCGGGTGAGGGCGTCACTGTCGCCGGCGGCCGGGTGCGCGACGCCGCGCGTGTCGGCGTAGACGTAGAACGCGCCGTCCGGCACGACCGGCACGCCGAAGCCGAGCGAACCCAGCGCGGGCACGATGAAGTCGCGGCGGCGCTTGAATTCCAGGCGCCGCGCTTCGTAGATCGCGAGCGTTTCCGGTTCGAAGCACGCGAGCGCAGCATATTGCGCGAGCGCCGACGGGCAGATGAAGAGATTCTGCGAGAGCTTTTCCATGGCGCCGATCATCGTGGTCGGCACGACGAGCCAGCCGAGCCGCCAGCCGGTCATGCTGAAGTATTTCGAAAAGCTGTTGACGGTGACGACGTCGTCGCCGAACGAAAGCGCGGACACCGGCTTCGCGTCGTAGCTCAAGCCCTGATAGATCTCGTCGACGATCGTAAAGCCGCCCTTCGCGCGCACCGACTCGACGATGCGCCGCAGTTCCGCAGGCTCGATCGACGTGCCGGTCGGGTTCGACGGCGACGCGAGCAGCACACCGCGCGTGCGCTCGCCCCAGTGTGCATCGACGTGTTCGGCGGTCAGCTGGAAGCGCTCGGCCGGACCGCTCGGGATGAGGACGGGCTTGCCATCGGCGGCCGCGACGAAATGGCGGTTGCACGGATAGCACGGGTCGGGCATCAGCACTTCGTCGCCGTGATCGACGAGCGCCATGCACGCGAGCAAAAGCGCCGCCGACGCGCCCGCCGTCACCACGATCCGCGCCGGGTCGATGTCGAGCCCGAACGCATCGCGATAATGCCGCGCGATCGCCTCACGCAGCGGCGCGATGCCGAGCGCGTTCGTATACTGCGTGACGCCGCGCGCGAGCGCATCGGAAGCGGCGCGGATCACCGGTTCGGGTGCCGTGAAATCCGGCTCGCCGATGCCCATGTGGATGATGTCGCGCCCGAGGCTTTCCAGCACCTGCGCTTCCTTCATCAGTTCCATCACGTAGAACGGCTCGATCGCGTCGACGCGCGCGGCCAGCCGAACGAGCGGTTCGGAAAGGGTATTCATCTTCGGAGATCCAGTCGGGACGGGCGGCGCGCGGTTGTCTTCATGCGCCGCCCTTTGCGTTCAGCCGCGGCCGCGGCCCTGCGCTTCGGCCGGGCGCAGTTGCACGGCGAGCTTGTCGAGTACGCCGTTCACGTACTTGTAGCCGTCGGAGCCGCCGAACGTCTTCGTCAGTTCGACCGCCTCGTTGATGACCACGCGATACGGAATGTCGACGTGATGCTTGAATTCGAACGCGGCGACGAGCAGCACCGCGCGCTCCACCGGCGAAAGCTGCTCGACCGGCCGGTCGAGGCACGGCTGCAATTGCGCCGACAACGCGTCGGCTTCCTTGATCACGCCGTGCAGGATCGCGTCGAGGTGATCGTGATCGGCCTTGTCGAAGCCTTGCGCGTTGCGCAACTGCGCGTCGATCTCGCCGGCGGGCGCACCCGACAGCAGCCACTGGTAAAGCCCTTGCGTCGCGAGTTCACGCGAGCGGCGTCGAGCGCTCTTCATGCGCGGTCCTCGTCTTCTTCGTCTTCGTCGTCGCCGCCGAGCTGTTCCAGCGCGATCGACAGGTTCGCCATTTCCACCGCGACGCGTGCCGCGTCACGGCCTTTTTCCGTCATGCGCGCGACGGCCTGCTCGTCGTTCTCGGTCGTGAGGACGGCGTTCGCGACCGGCGTGCCGAAATCGAGCGCGATGCGCGAAATGCCCGCGCCGCTTTCGTTCGACACGAGTTCGAAGTGATACGTCTCGCCGCGCACGACGGCGCCGAGCGCGATCAGCGCGTCGAACTGGCCGGATTCCGCGAGCTTTTGCAGCGCGAGCGGAATTTCGAGCGCGCCCGGCACGGTGACGAGCAGCACGTCCTGACCGATCACGCCGAGACGCTCCAGCTCTTCGATGCACGCGTCGGCGAGGCCGTTGCACACCGGTTCGTTGAAGCGCGACTGCACGATGCCGATGCGCAGGCCGTCACCGTCGAGGTTCGGCTGATATTGTCCGATTTCCATTGATTGATTCCGTTCTTTGAGTGTGTGGTGGTTGTGCCGCGGACGTCTCAGGCCGAGCGCAGGTGAGTAACACCGGCATCGGACGGCGTGGCGGGGCAGCCCGGCATCGGAATGAAGCCGGTCACTTCGAGCCCGTAGCCGGACATGCTGCCGAGCTTGCGCGGATTCGACAGCACCTGCATCTTCCCGACGCCCAGTTCGCGCAGGATTTGCGCGCCGATGCCGTAGGTCTTGAAATCGACCGGGCGGCGCTTTAACTGATCCGCTTTGTCCTTGCGGTCGAACGCCTGGAACACGTCGATCAGATGCTCCTTCGAGTCGTGACAGTTCAGGAGCACGATCGCGCCCAGATCGCGCGTGGCGATTTCCTTCATCGCGGCGTCGAGCGTCCAGGAGTGCGTGGACGAATCGATTTCCAGCAAGTCGAGCACCGAGAGCGGTTCGTGCACGCGCACCGGCGTTTCACGGTCCGGCGTCGGCATGCCGCGCACGAGCGCGATATGCGGCGAACCGCTCGGCTGGTCGCGATACAGCACCGCACGGAAGGCACCGTGAGCCGTCTGCATCGTGCGCTCGGCAACGCGCTCGACGATCGATTCGGTGCGGCTGCGATAGTGGATCAGATCGGCGATCGTGCCGATCTTCAGACCGTGCTGCGCGGCGAACTCGATCAGGTCGGGCAGACGCGCCATTTCGCCGTCGTCCTTGATGATTTCGCAGATCACCGCGGCCGGCGTGAGGCCGGCGAGCGCGGTGAAGTCGCAGCCCGCTTCCGTGTGCCCGGCGCGCATGAGCACGCCGCCCGGCTGCGCCTGGATCGGAAACACGTGGCCCGGCTGGACGATGTGCTCGGCGCGCGCGTCGTGCGCGACGGCGGCGGCGATCGTGCGGGCGCGGTCGCTGGCGGAAATGCCGGTGGTCACGCCTTCGGCGGCCTCGATGCTGACCGTGAACGCCGTGCCGTACTGCGTGCCGTTGCGATGGGTCATCGGCGGCAGGTTCAGCAGGCGGCAGCGTTCCTGCGTGAGCGTGAGGCAGATCAGGCCGCGGCCGTAGCGCGCCATGAAATTGATCGCCTCGGGCGTGACGAATTCGGCGGCGATGACGAGGTCGCCCTCGTTCTCGCGGTCTTCTTCGTCGACGAGGATCACCATACGGCCGGCTTTCAGTTCAGCGATGATCTCGAGGGTAGAGGCGAGCGACATGGTGACGTCCGATGCGGGAAAGGCCGTATTTTACGCCACCGCCGATGGACGGGCGGCAATGGATTTGCAAGGCGTGTGCTGCGGGCGTATGTCTTCTGGACGAATGGCGCGTCGAACGATGCCGGCCGAAACTGAAAGCCTTGCAAGGCTCAAGCGGGGCCGGCCGTCCCCGACACGCTCAGGATGCGCTCCACATACCGCGCGATCAGATCGATCTCCAGGTTCACCTTCGATCCCGCCGCGAGCGCGTTGAGCGTCGTCACTTCGACGGTGTGCGGGATCAGGTTGATCGAGAACTCGCAGCCGTCCGGGCGATCCGTCACCGAGTTGACCGTCAGGCTCACCCCGTTCACGGTGACCGAACCCTTGTAAGCCAGGTACTTGCCGATGTCGCGCGAAGCGAGCACGCGCAGTTCGTGCGATTCGCCGACGCGCTCGAAACGCGTGACTTCGCCGAGCCCGTCGACGTGGCCCGATACCAGATGTCCGCCCAGCCGGTCGTGCGCGCGCAGCGCCTTCTCCAGATTGACGTCGCCGGGGGCGCCGAGACCCGCCGTCTTGTTCAGGCTTTCGCGCGAGACGTCGACGTCGAACGAATCCGCCGACTTCTCGATCACCGTCATGCACGCGCCCTGGATCGCGATGCTGTCGCCGAGCTCGACGTCCGCGAGATCGAGCCCGCCCGCGGCGACCGTCAGCCGCACGCCGGCTTCGGGTTCCGTGCCGAGCGGCGTGATCTTTTCGATGCGGCCGACCGCCGCGACAATTCCGGTGAACATCGAGCTTCCTCGCGTATGTCGATTCAGAGTGAGGCGTGCGCTTCGACGAAGCGCGCCAGGATGCGCAGATCGTCGCCGAGACGATCGATGCGATGAAATTTCAGATGCGGCCGCGCGTCGAGCGTGGAGGGCGGCGCGAAATCGAACATGCCGGGCGCGTTGCCGAGCAGGCTCGGCGCGAGATAGACGAGCAGTTCGTCGACGCAGCCTTCGCGCAGCAGCGAGCCGTTGAGCTTGTGCCCCGCCTCGACATGCAGTTCGTTGATGCCGCGATCGGCGAGCACGGTCAGCATGGCGGGCAAATCGACCTTGCCATGCTCGTTCGTCAGTTCGACGAGATCGGCGCCACGCTCGCGCAGCAAGGCCGCGCGCGACGGCTCGGTGTCGTGGCCGTGAAACACCCAGAGCGGCGCGCCTTCCAGAATCTTCGCGGTGAGCGGCACGTCGAGCCGGCTGTCGATCAGAACGCGCTGCGGCTGGCGCGGCGTATCGACGGCGCGCACGGTCAGTTGCGGATCGTCTTCGCGCACCGTGCCGATGCCGGTCAGGATCGCACAGGCGCGCGCACGCCACGCGTGGCCGTCGGCGCGCGCGTCTTCGCCCGTGATCCACTGGCTCTCGCCCGAGGGCAGGCCGGTGCGCCCGTCGAGCGTCGCCGCGACTTTCATGCGAACCCACGGCCGGCGGCGCGTCATGCGTGAGACGAACCCGATGTTCATCTCATACGCTTCGTTCGACAACAGCCCGCAGCGCACGTCGATGCCCGCGTCGCGCAGCATCGTGAGGCCGCGTCCGGAGACGGAAGGATTCGGGTCCTCCATCGCGGCGATCACTTTCTCGACGTGCGCGTCGACGAGCGCCTGCGCGCATGGCGGCGTGCGGCCGAAGTGGCTGCACGGCTCCAGCGTGACGTAAGCGGTCGCGCCGCGCGGGTCGTTGCCGCGCGCGCGGGCGTCCTTCAGCGCGCGGACTTCGGCGTGATCCTGGCCGGCCGGCTGCGTGAAGCCCGTGCCGATCACCTCGCCGTTCTTGACCAGCACGCAGCCGACGCGCGGGTTCGGCGTCGTCGTGTACATGCCGCGCGCGGCGAGCGCCAGCGCGCGTTCCATGTAAGTGAAATCGGTTTGGGAGAACATCGTCCGGGCGGCCTTCGCGTCAGGCCGCGAGCGCGGCGAACACGCGGCGCGCGGCGTCGAGCGTCGCGTCGATCACGGCGTCGTCGTGGGCGCTGGAGACGAAGCCCGCTTCATAGGCCGACGGCGCGAAATACACGCCTTCGTCGAGCATCGCGTGGAAGAACGCGTTGAAGCGCTTCGTGTCGCCTTGCGTGACTTCGGCGAAGCTCGCCGGCACCGTTTCCGCGAAGTAGAGGCCGAACATGCCGCCGAGCGCATCGGCTGCGAACGGCACTTTCGCTTCGCGCGCGGCGGCGGTGAGGCCGTCGGTCAGGCGCTGCGTTTGCTTTGCCAGCTGCGCGTGGAAGCCCGGTTTCTGGATCAACTGCAGCGTCTTGAGGCCGGCGGCGACCGCGATCGGATTGCCGGACAGCGTGCCCGCCTGATAGACGCCGCCCGTCGGCGCGAGATGCGCCATGATGTCGCGACGTCCGCCGAACGCGGCCGCCGGCATGCCGCCGCCGATCACCTTGCCGAGGCACGTCAGATCCGGCTTGATGCCGTACAACTCCTGCGCGCCGCCGAGGGCCACGCGAAAACCGCACATCACTTCGTCGAAGATCAGGACCGCGCCGTATTCGTTGCAGCGCGCCGAGAGCGCCTGCAGGAATTCGGGCGTCGCGCGCACGAGGTTCATGTTGCCCGCGACCGGCTCGACGATCACCGACGCGATTTCATTGCCGAACGCGGCGAACGCCTCGTTGAGTTGCTCGACGTTGTTGTATTCGAGGACGGTCGTGTGCTTCGCGATGTCGGCCGGCACGCCCGCCGAGGTCGGATTGCCGAACGTGAGGAGCCCCGAGCCCGCCTTGACGAGCAGGCTGTCCGCGTGGCCGTGATAGCAGCCTTCGAACTTGACGATGCGGCTTCGGCCCGTGAAGCCGCGCGCGAGACGCAGCGCGCTCATCGTGGCCTCGGTGCCGCTCGACACCATGCGCACCTGTTCGATCGACGGCACCAGCTTGCAGATTTCCTCGGCGATCTCGATTTCGGCTTCGGTCGGCGCGCCGAACGAGAAACCGTTGCCGAGCACGCGCTGGACGGCGTCCAGCACTTCCGGATGGACGTGGCCGAGGATCATCGGGCCCCACGAGCCGATGTAGTCGATATAGCGCTGGCCGTCGGCGTCCCAGAAATACGGGCCCTGTGCGCGCTCGATGAAACGCGGCGTTCCGCCGACCGAGCGGAACGCCCGCACCGGCGAATTGACGCCGCCGGGGATGGTCTGCTGGGCGCGATCGAAGAGAGCTTGATTCTTGGACATGGATGAAGGCCTGCGCTGAAAGTGAATGCTGAAGCCTGTGAGCCGGGCACGACGCGAGCTGTCGCGAATGCGGTCGGCGAAGGGCCGGATGGCGGGCTCGACGGCGGAAATCAGGATGAAATTGTACCGGAGTCGTCCGGATCGGGCGGGGACGACCGCGCCGTCGCGACCGAAGACGGCGGCCGCGAGCGTCGGCCCGTGCGCTCCGTCCAGCGCTTTTCGAGCGCGCCTTCGGCCATCGGCTTGATGACCGTGCCCGAACTCTGTGCGTCCCACGTCTGCACGGAGAACGGATGGGCGCGCAACTCGTCGCGCGTGACAACCACGCGCTCGTGCGCATCGACGAGAAAGTCGTACACGAAGTCGATACACAGCCGGTAGCCGCGCTTCGTCGACGCGTCGGGCACTTCGTAAGGCGCGCGCGTCACGTAGCCCGACGCGAACACGCCCTTCGGCTCCGCGGCGACGCGATGCACGAACACGCGGTCGCCCGGCAAGAGGCTGCGCGACGTTCCGCAGCCCCACGCGTCGGTCACGGCTTCGCCCAGCGCGACGCGCCGCGCGAGCGCGGGCAACTCGGGCCAGGGCCATTTCTTGGGGCTCCAGATCAGCAGAAAGGCGGTCATGCGCGCGCGTCGTCGTGAAAGGGGAACGCAAAAGCTTACCGGATGACGGGGACGGAAAGCGCACAAGGCCTCGCGTACAATGGGCTTTCGCCGGCCGGCCCGCGTTGCGTCGCGTCCTCTGTCTGGACCGGCGGCGCCGGCTCGCTGTTCCGCCACATTCCCCGTCGATTTCCATGTCCCACACCACGCGGCGCCGTCCCGACGCGCGTCTGATCCTGTTGCTCGGCGCGCTCGCCGCGTGCGGCCCGTTGTCGATCGACATGTATCTGCCGAGCCTGCCCTCGCTCGCGGCCGCCTTCGGAACCAGCGCGGCCGCCGCGCAAAGCACGCTGACGAGCTTCATGGCCGGCTTCTCGGTCGGCATGCTGCTGTACGGGCCGCTCTCCGACGCATACGGCCGCCGGCCGGTCCTGCTCGGCGGCATCGCGCTCTACACGGTCGCGAGCATCGCGTGCGTGGCGGCGTTCTCCATCGATGCCCTGATTTTCGTGCGCTTCCTGCAGGCGCTCGGCGCGGGCGCGGCGTCGGTGCTCGCGCGCGCCATCGCCCGCGATGCGCACGAGCCCACCGACGCCGCGCGCGTCCTCTCGATGCTCTCCATCGTCACGTCGATCGGGCCGCTGCTCGCGCCGCTGATCGGCGGGCAGTTGCTGCTGCTCGGCGGCTGGCGTGTCGTCTTCGTCGCGCTGACGCTCTTCGGCGCCGTGTGCGCCGTGACCGCGTTCCTGCGCGTGCCGGAAACCTGGCCGCGCGAGAAGCGGGCGAGTTCGGCGGTCGGGCGCTCGTTCGCCGCCTACGGGCATCTGCTCGCCGATCCGGTCACCTGGGGCCACATGCTGTGCGGCGGCATGGCGTTCGCGTCGATGTTCGCGTACATCACCGCGACGCCGTTTGTCTATATCGACTACTTCCATGTCAAGCCGCAGCACTACGGGCTGCTGTTCGGACTGAACATCGTCGGGATCATCGCGGGCAACGTGCTCAATACGCGGCTCGTCGGCCGGCTCGGGTCGCTGAAGATGATTTCCGCCGCGGCGTTCGTCAGCGTGGTCGCGGCGCTCGCGGTCGCGCTCGTGTGCCTGACGGGGTGGGGCGGCCTATGGTCGATTGTCGTGTGTCTCTTCTTCGTGGTCGGCGTGGTGGGGCTTTTGTCCGCGAACTGCACGACCGATCTCATGCACCGCTACCCGCACAACGCGGGCGCGGCGGCGGCGCTCTTCGGCGCCGTGCAGCTCGCGCTCGGTGCGCTCGCGAGTCTCGCGGTCGGGCTCTTTCACGACGGCACGCCGAACGGCATGGGCATCGTGATCGGCGTCTCGGGTCTCCTCACTTTCGCCGGACGCACGCTCGTCCTGCGCTGGCATGGAAAGCCGGCGCGGACGATCTGACACGCGCCGTCAGGCCGACGCCGCTCCGATCGTCGACTTCAGGAAAGTGAACGCGGTCGCCTCGACGCGCGCGACGGCTTCCGGCTCGACGCCCGCGCCGTGACCGCCGTCGCGGTTCTCCAGATACCACACGCGCTCATGGCCCTGCGCCTGCATCCGCGCCGTCATCTTGCGGGCGTGGCCGGGATGCACGCGGTCGTCCGTCGTCGATGATGTGAAGAGCGCCGGCGGATAGTGCGCCTCGGCCTTCACATTCTGATACGGCGAATAGGTCAACAGGAAGCGCCGGTCAGCGTCGTCGTCGGGATCGCCGTATTCGTCGATCCACGATGCGCCCTGCAACAGCAGATGAAAACGCGACATGTCGAGGAGCGGCACTTCCGAGAGCACCGCGCCGAACAGTTCGGGCCGCTGGATCATGCATACGCCCGTGAGCAGCCCGCCGTTGCTTCCGCCGCGGATCGCGAGTTGCGCGGCGCTCGTCACGCCCGAGTCGATCAGCGCCTCGGCCACCGCGATGAAATCGTCGAAGGAGACCTGGCGCTTCTCGCGCTGCGCCGCCTGATGCCAGAGCGGCCCGAACTCGCCGCCGCCTCGGATGTTGGCGATCGCGAGCACGCCGCCTTCTTCGAGCCACGCCATGCCGGTGGTGGCGTCGTAGTGCGGATCGAGCGCGACTTCAAAGCCGCCATAGCCGTAGAGCAGGCACGGCGCCGCTTCGCCCGTGAGATTCCTGTCGCGGCCGATCAGCCAGTAGGGAATCTCGACGCCGTCGCGCGCGATCGCGTGACGGCGCACGGCGGTGAGCCCGCTTGCGTCGAATTGGGCGGGAAGCCGCGCGAGCAACGTCCACGGTTCGTCGCGGGCGAGATCGGCGTAGAAGAGCGACGGCGGCGTGAGAAAGTGCTCGACGTGGATGAGCACGGTGTCGTCGCGTTCGGAATCGATCGAATCGACATACGACTGGCTCGCGGCCGGCAACGCGAAATCGCGCTTTTGCCACGACGCGGCGTGATCCGCGGGCGGCTGCCACAGCGTGACGCGCGGCGCGCCGTCGTCCATCTGCGAGGCGATCAGCCAGTGCTTCGTGAAGTCGATATCGGCGAGCACGCTGCGTCCCGACGGCTCGAACAGCGTCGTGAAATCTCGTGCGCCCGCGAGAAACGCGTCGCGCCGGATCACGAGCAGCGAGCCGCTCGCGAAACGCGCGCGGCCCACGCGCCAGTCCTCGCGCGGCGTGACGAAGAACCAGCCGTTCCAATGCTCGATTTCCGCGTCGAGCGGCACGTCGTACTGGCGCCATTCGTTCGCCGTTTCGTCGAGCCAGAAATGCATCGTTTCGTAGAACGTCACCGCGCGCGACGCGAGATGCAGCTTTTCGAGCGCATCGTAGTCCGCGCCCGCCGACACATCGCGGCGCTTGCCTTCGAACACGACGGGCGCCTCGGCGAGCGGCGTGCCGCGCGACCAGCGGCGCGCCTCGCGCGGAAAACCGGAGGTGGTGAGCGCGGGCTTCTTGCTGTGCGCGCTGTCGTCCCAGCCGACGTACACGCTGTCGCGGTCGATCCACGAGATACCGTGCTTGCCGACGTCGGCCAACTCGAAGCCGCCTTCGACGAAGCTGCGCGATTCGACATCGAACTCGCGCACGATGCACGCGTCCGAGCCGCCCGGCGACAGGCTGACGAGCGCGCGATCCCAGGTGGGATAGAGCATGTCGAAGTCGTGGAGGGCCCAGCGGGTGTCGTCGTCGGTGCGGGTGTTGAGGTCGAGCGCATCGACGTCGAGCACCGTCTGCCAGTCCGGCTTACCGGCGAGCCACGCGCTCCACGGCGTGCGGCGCACGATGCCGAGCGGATGCTCGTCGTCCTGCCAGGTGTTGTAGCCCCAGTCGCCGTAGCGCGAGCAGGCGACGATGCGGTCCTTCGACGTGTACGCCTTCGCGAGCCGTTCGGTCAGCGCGTCGGCGGCGGGGGTGCTGCCGAACGCTTTGGTCGTGCGCGCGTTCTGCGCGCCGACCCAGGCGTCGACTGGCGGGCTGTCGAGCGCTTCGAGCGCGAGGAAGGGATCGGCGTCGTTGGACGGCGTGAAGACCAGCTCGGGATGCGAGGACAGAAAACTCATTTCGACGGAGAACCTTGTGAAGCGCCGCGCGGATGTGGGGCGGCAATCCGTCGATTATGCCCGGTGCGAGGAAACGCTCAAGGCAAGAAAAAGCCGCGTCGATGCGCGGCTTCGTGTGCGACGGATGAATCCCGGCAACCCTCAGGCCAGCCGCTCTTCCGTCTTCGGATCGAACAACACCGCCTTGGACACATCGAACAACAGCGTCGTGTTCGTGAGCGGCTGCGGGTTCGACGCCGGGTGCACGCGGCTCACGATGCGCTTGCCGTTCACCTGCGCGAACACGAGCGTGTCGGGCCCGGTTGGCTCGATCACATCCACGCGCACTTCCACCGGCTGCAGCCGCGCATCGTCGACATCGTGCGCGCTGCGCGCATCCGTGATGCGCTCCGGACGCAGCCCGAGCACGACTTCCTGCCCGACCTTGCCGCGCAGCTTCGCCGCGTCGAACGGCAGGTTCAGCACCTTGCGGCCGAGACCCGTATCGAGTTCCAGACCGACGCCCGCGCCCGCATCGACGAGCTTGCCCGCGATGAAGTTCATCGGCGGCGCGCCGATGAAGCCCGCGACGAACAGGTTCGACGGCGAATCGTAGATGTCCTGCGGCGCGCCGAACTGCTGCACGACGCCGTCCTTCATCACCGCGATGCGGTCGCCGAGCGTCATCGCTTCGATCTGGTCGTGCGTCACGTAGACGATCGTCGTGCCGAGGCGCTGATGCAGCAGCTTGATCTCCGAACGCATTTCGATGCGCAGCTTCGCGTCGAGGTTCGACAGCGGTTCGTCGAACAGGAACATCACCGGATCGCGGGCGAGCGCGCGGCCCATCGCGACGCGCTGGCGCTGGCCGCCCGAGAGCTGGCCCGGCTTGCGGTCGAGCAGATGCTGGATCTGCAGCGTGTCCGACACGCGGTCGACGATCTTCTTCTGCTCGTCCTTCGGCACCTTGCGTATGTTCAGGCCGAACGAGATGTTCTCGCGCACGCTCATCGAAGGGTAGAGCGCGTAGGACTGGAACACCATCGCGATGTCGCGGTCTTTCGGCGAGAGGTTGTTCACCGTCTGGCCGCCGATCATGATGTCGCCCCTCGTGACGGTTTCCAGACCGGCGATCATGTTGAGCAGCGTGGACTTGCCGCAGCCCGAGCCGCCGACGAGGATCAGGAACTGACCGTCCTCGATGTCGATGTTGACGCCCTTGAGAACCGGCACCCCGTTCGGGTAGGTCTTGTACACGTCACGGATGGAAAGGCTTGCCATTGTGAATCCTCTGTTGTCTCTTGCTGCTCGTTTGTCTTTGCCGCGGGCGCGCCACGAAAGGCGCCGCCCGCCTGAATAATCAGCCCTTCACCGCGCCCGCCGTCAGGCCGCGCACGAAATAGCGGCCGGCGATCATGTAGACGAGCAGGGTGGGAAGCGCCGCGATGATCGCGCCCGCCATGTCGACGTTGTATTCCTTCACGCCCGTCGACGTATTCACGAGGTTGTTCAGGGCGACGGTGATCGGCATCGAATCGACGCCGGAGAACACGATCCCGAACAGGAAGTCGTTCCAGATCTGCGTGAATTGCCAGATCAGGCAGACCATGAAGATCGGCAGCGACACGGGCAGCAAAATCTTCGTGAAGATCGTGAAGAAACCCGCGCCGTCGATGCGCGCCGCCTTCACCAGTTCAGCCGGAATGCTCACGTAGAAGTTGCGGAAGAACATCGTCGTGAACGCGATGCCGTACACGACGTGCACGAGCACGAGCCCCGTCACCGTGTTCGACAGGCCGAAGATGCCCTGCAAGCGCGCCATCGGCAGCAGGATGGCCTGGAACGGGATGAAGCAGCCGACCAGCATCATCGTGAAGAGCGCGTCCGCGCCGCGAAAGCGCCAGTGCGTGAGCACGTAGCCGTTGAACGCGCCGATGATCGACGAGAGCAGCACGGCCGGGATCACCATCTTCACCGAGTTCATGAAGAACGGCTGCATGCCGTCGCAGCGCACGCCGGTGCACGCTTCCTGCCACGCCTTCACCCACGGCGCGAAGGTCCAGTGCGTGGGCGGCGTGAGCAGGTTGCCGGTGCGCAACTGGTCGAGGTCCTTGAACGACGTCGACACCATCACGTAGATCGGGAACAGGAAGTAGAGCGCGAAGAGGATCAGCGCCGCGTAAATGACGGCGCGGCTTATCGTCATGTTAGGCATTGCGGGTGCTCCTCGATTCGAGATACATCAGCGGCACGAGCACCGCGACCACAGTCGCGAGCATCATCATCGACGACGCGGCGCCGACCCCGAGTTGCCCGCGGTTGAACGAAAACGTGTACATGAACATCGCCGGCAGCGAGGACGACGTGCCCGGACCGCCCGCCGTCAGCGCGACGACGAGGTCGAACGTCTTGATCGTGATGTGGCAGAGGATCAAAAGCACGGAGAAGAACACCGGCCGCATGCTCGGAATCACGATCTTGCGGTAGATGGTGGGCAGCCCCGCGCCGTCCATCTGCGCGGCCTTGAAGATTTCCGCGTCCACGCCGCGCAGGCCGGCGAGGAAGAGCGCCATCACGAAGCCGGTCGATTGCCACACCGCCGCGATCACGACGCAGAAGATCGCCTTGTCGGGATTGCCGAGCCAGTCGAACGAGAAGCTCGTCCAGCCCCAGTCGTGCAGCACTTTCTCGAGGCCGAGGCTCGGGTTCAGGATCCATTGCCACGCGGTGCCGGTCACGATGAACGAGAGCGCCATCGGATACAGGAAGATCGCGCGCAGCGCGCCCTCGTTGCGGATCCTCTGGTCGAGCAGGATGGCGAGGAAGAGGCCGAGGCCGACGCAGACCGCGATGAACGGAACGCCGAACCAGCCGAGGTTCGCGGCGGAAGTCCACCAGACGTCGTTGTCGAACAGCTGGCGATAGCGGTCGAGGCCGGAGAATTCATAGCGCGGCATCAGTCGCGAATTCGTGAGCGACAGATAACCGGTAATCATGATGAAGCCGTACACGAAGACGAGCGCGATCAGCACGCTCGGCGCGAGGACGAGCTTCGGAATCCATTTATCGGCAAGCGCCGCCGACGCGGACGCGCGGCGGGGCGGGTTTTGCGGGTTTTTGTCCGCGGTACCGCTGAGGGAGGCAGCCACAACTCGACTCCTGGAAAACGGGCCGGCGTTCTAGCCGTGAGCGCGGCCAAGCGGCCGCCACGCGGTGTCACGCCAGCACATGATGCGACGATTTTGTTGCTACTTTCAAAGCAGGCGCCACCGGTCGAAACCGCACGGCGCCCGCTCTGCGTTACGTCGAGACGCTCGCGATTACTTCGTCTTCGCTGCGTTCGCGAGCGCTTGCACCGCGCTCTTCGAATCCTGCGTCGAGTTCATGAACTTCGTCACGACGTCGGTGATCGCGCCAGCCGTGGCATCGCCCTGAGCCATGCCGTGCGCGAGCGACGGCACATAGCCGCCCGACTTGAGCGAGGTCTGTTCGTCCGAGTAAGCCTTCTTCGCGCAGTCGTCGAACTTGTCCATGTTCACGCCGAGACGCACCGGAATCGAACCCTTGTTCAGGCTGAACTGCTCCTGGAACTCCGGCGTCATGATGGTCTTGGCAAGCGCGAGCTGGCCCGGCGTCGGGGCCTTCTGGCCCTTCTGCTGGAAGAACACGAACGAGTCGACGTTGAACGTGAAGGACTTTTCCGTGCCCGGAACAGCCGCGCACACGTAGTCGCTGCCCGCCTTCTTGTTCGCGCCGGCGAATTCGCCCTTCGCCCAGTCGCCCATGAACTGCATGCCGGCCTTGCCGTTGATGACCATCGCGGTGGCGAGGTTCCAGTCGCGGCCGGTGCGGCCGTTATCGAAGTACGACTGGATCTTGCGGACCGTGTCGAACACCTGGACCATCTTGTCGGAGGTCAGCGTCTTCTGGTCGAGATCGACGATCGCCTTCTTGTAGAAGTCCGCGCCCTGCGACAGCACGACGTCTTCCCACAGCGTCAGGTCCTGCCACGGCTGGCCGCCCGCGGCCACCGCGACGATGCCCGCGGCCTTCATCTTGTCGGCGACCTGGAAGAACTCGGCCCAGGTGGTCGGCACCTTGCCGCCGGCCTTGTCGAGCGCGGCTTTGTTGATGTAGAGCCAGTTCACGCGGTGCACCGAGAAGGGCGCGGCGACGTAATGGCCGTCGGCGTGAACGATCTTGTCGATTTCGGGCGGCAGGTTCTTCTTCCAGTCGCCGGCGACCGAGTCGATCGGCACGAGCACGCCCTGTTCGGCCCATTCCTGGATCAGCGGGCCCTTGATCTGGGCCGCGGTCGGCGCGTTGCCCGAGATCACCTGCGTCTTCAGCGCGGTCATCGCGGCGGCGCCCGCACCGCCTGCGACGGCGAAGTCCTTCCACGTGTAGCCCTGCTTGGTCATGTCGTCCTTGAGCACGCCAATCGCCTTCGACTCACCGCCGGACGTCCACCAGTGCAGCACCGATACGGCTTCGGCCGCCTGCACCGACGCCGACGCGCCACACAAGAGACCAGCGGCGCAAAGCGCGCCCATGAGCTTACGGACTTTCATTGTTTATCTCCTCCGAAACACCTGAACAAAAAACGATTGGCCCCTGATTCAGCAGGAAGCGGTGGTGGGAAAAACGGGTGATACACGGGTGGCCGGGGTCCGGCGGTGTCGGCGGGACAGAGTGCAACGTGAGACGGCGCCATGCGCGCGACGCACGTGCGTAGCCGGCAGACCGAAACGCGGCCGAACGGCTCTCAAGAGATGAGTGGTTTGAATCGCAACGGTTGTCTCCTCTTTTGATTCTGCTTGAGCCCCGGGCCGCCGATGAACGCACGGCGCTCTGACGGCGCGAAGGCGCGAGGTGCCGGAAGCGGCGCGCGGCTGACGTTGCGCGAAAAGCGCCCAATCGACCGCTCCGCTAACATTCGAAACGCCACTCCGGGAAAACGCTCATCTTCTGATTGACATAAGCTTTTTGTTCCGGGATGACATTACCTCTTGATTTGAATTGTAGTTAAACTACAATTCAGTGTCAAAAATATTTTTATCGGACTACGGTCCCGAACAAAGTCCCTGAGCGGGAAGACGGAGACACATGCAAACCGACTCGAATTTCATCTTCGTGCTCTTCGGCGGAACGGGCGATCTCTCGATGCGCAAGATCCTGCCGGCGCTCTTCGAAGCGCACCGCGCGGGGATGCTCGCGCCGGCCGGCAAGATCCTCGCCGTCGCACGCGGCGTCGAAACGCGCGCGGCCTATCTCGAATGGGTCGAGGAGCATGTGAAGCCGCACGTCGCGAAAAACGGCGCGGGCAGCGTGGATGACGCGGTGTGGTCGGGCTTTCTCGCGCGCGTCGAGTACGTGCACATCGACCTCGGCAAGCCGGAAGACTTTCTGATCCTGCGCGACGCGGTCGCGGCGCACGACGGCATTCGCGTCTTCTATCTTGCGACGGGGCCGTCGCTCTTCGTGCCGATCTGCCGCGCGCTCGCCGATGTCGGCCTGAACCAGAACGCGCGCATCGTGCTCGAAAAGCCGCTCGGCTACGACCTGGAATCGTCGAATGCGATCAACGACGCGGTCGGCGAGATCTTCCAGGAAGAGCAGATCTACCGGATCGACCACTATCTCGGCAAGGAGCCGGTGCAGAACCTGCTCGCGCTGCGCTTCGGCAATGCGCTTTTCGAGCCGCTCTGGCGCCGCGAATGGGTGGAGAGCATCCAGATCACGATCGCGGAAGAGCTCGGCGTGGAAGCACGCGGCGATTTCTACGACAACACCGGCGCCTTGCGCGACATGGTGCAGAACCATTTGCTGCAACTGCTCTCCATCGTGACGATGGAGCCGCCGCACTCGATGGATTCCGACTCCGTGCGCGACGAAAAGCTGCGCGTGCTGCGCGCGCTGAAGCCGATCGATCCGCGCGACATCAGCCGGGTCGCGGTGCGCGGGCAGTATCACGCGGGCGTCATCAAGGGCGCCTCGGTGCCGGCCTACGCGACCGAAAAGGGCGTGCGTCCCGACAGCCGCACGGAAACGTTCGTCGCGCTGAAGGTGGAAATCGAGAACTGGCGCTGGGCGGGCGTGCCGTTCTTCCTGCGCACGGGCAAGCGGCTCGCGGACCGCGTCGCGGAGATCGTCGTGAATTTCCGGCCGGTGCCGCACTCGGCGCTCGGCGCGAACGCGTTGCGCGCGGGCGCGAACCGTCTCGTGATCCGCCTGCAGCCGAACGAGACCATTCGCCTTTACTGCCTCGCCAAGCAGCCGGGCGAAGGCATGAACCTCGCAAGCGTCCACCTCGACCTCGCGTTCGACCAGTTCTTCCGCGAAGGGCAGATGGAGGCCTACCAGCGCCTCTTGCTCGACGTGATCCGCGGGCGCCTCGCGCTCTTCGTGCGGCGCGACGAGCAGGAAGCCGCGTGGCGATGGGTCGAGCCGATCCTGAACGAGTGGGAAGTGTCGCCGAAGCCGCCGAAGCCTTACGCGGCGGGCACGTGGGGACCGGCGGCGTCGAGCGCGATGCTGGCGCAACACGGTACGTGCTGGCTGGAAGAAGAGAACTGACGGAGCACCAAAGCCGCGGGTTTTGAAACACGGTGAAGCTTGCGAATCGAGACGACAATAGCAACAGAGCGATGACGACGCGCTGACGGCAACACGACGACAGCGCACCGAAGACGGCAAATAGACGACGGCATGCGCCGACAAGCGCGCGAGACCCGAGCCGGGCCATGACCCGCCGCCGCACCACGCGGCGGGCTGATCAAACGAAAACAAAGCAGGATGGAGGAGCAGTGATCGAGCTTCACACTTTCGACGACCCGCGCGCCCAGTCGGACGCGCTGGCGAAAGCCGTGGGCGACGCGTTAACGGCGTCGCTGGCGGCTCGCGGTGCCGCGTCGGCCGACGCCGCTTATCACGCGACGCTCGCCGTGTCCGGCGGCACGAGCCCGCGTCCCTTTTTAGAGACGCTGTCGGGCGAACCGCTCGACTGGGCGCACATCGACGTGACGCTCGTCGACGACCGCTGGGTGCCGGAAACGGATGCCGCGAGCAACGCGCGCCTCGTGCGCGAGACGCTGTTGCAAAACGCGGCGAGCGCGGCGTATTTCTGGCCGCTCGTCGACACCTCGGATTCGCTCGAAACGCATATCGCCGACCTGAACGGCGACGCGCAGCGCCGCCTGCCCGATGTCGCCGTGCTCGGCATGGGCGAGGACGGCCACACGGCGTCGATCTTCGCGGACGCGCCGGAGTGGGACGTCGCGATCACCACCGCCGACCGCTTCGTCTCGGTTCACCCGGCCAGCGCGCCACACGCGCGCGTAAGCCTGTCGATGTCGGCGCTGAAGCACATCGGCCAGCTTTATCTGCTGATCGCGGGCCAGAAGAAGCTCGACGTGTTGAACGCGGCGCTCGCCGCACCACAAAAAAACGCCATCTCGACGTTGGTCAATGCTCAGGGAGTCAAGCTCGATGTCTACTGGTGTGCATAGCAAGGCCGCGCCGGCCGGCAGCCAGCATGCCGACGGACCGAGACTCCTCGCCGACGTGGGCGGCACCAACGCGCGCTTCGCGCTCGAAACGGCGCCGGGCGAAATCGGGCAGATCCGCGTGTACCCGGCCGCCGACTATCCGGGCATCGCGGAGGTCATGCAGCAGTATCTGAAGGACACCAAGGTCGGCCGCGTCAATCACGCGGCGGTCGCGATCGCGAATCCGGTCGACGGCGATCAGGTCGCGATGACCAACCACGACTGGAGCTTCTCGATCGAAGCGACGCGCCGCGCGCTCGGCTTCGATACACTGCTCGTCGTCAACGACTTCACCGCGCTCGCGATGGCGCTGCCCGGCCTGACCGACGCCCAGCGCGTGCAGGTCGGCGGTGGTTCGCGGCGGCAGAATAGCGTGATCGGCCTGCTTGGCCCGGGCACGGGCCTCGGCGTATCGGGGCTGATTCCCGCCGACGACCGCTGGATCGCGCTCGGCAGCGAGGGCGGCCACGCGAGCTTCGCGCCGTCGAATGAAGACGAAGACCTGGTGCTGCGCCATGCGCGTACCAAGTGGCCGCATGTGTCGTTCGAGCGCGTCGCGGCGGGGCCGGGGCTGGAACTGATCTACCGCGCGTTCGCGGAGCGCGACGGCATCGCGGTGGCGGAATCGGTGAACAGCGCCGACGTCACCAAGCGCGCCCACGACGGCGAGGCGCTCGCGCTCGCAGCGGTGAACTGCTTCTGCGGCATCCTCGGCACGTTCTCGGGGAATATCGCGGTGACGCTCGGTTCGCTCGGCGGCATCTATATCGGCGGCGGCGTCGTGCTCAAACTCGGCGAACTGTTCTACAAGTCGCCGTTTCGCGAGCGTTTCGAGGCGAAAGGGCGCTTCCAGCAGTATCTGTCGGGCGTGCCGACCTATGTCATCACCGCCGAATATCCTGCGTTCCTCGGCGTTTCCGCGATCCTTGCCGAGCAGTTGTCGAATCGCGCGAACAGCGGCTCGTCGGCGGTGTTCGAGCGCATCCGCCAGATGCGCGACGCGCTCACGCCCGCCGAGCGGCGCGTTGCCGATCTCGCGCTGAACCATCCGCGCTCGATCATCAACGATCCGATCATCGACATCGCGAGGAAGGCCGACGTCAGCCAGCCGACCGTGATCCGCTTTTGCCGCTCGCTCGGCTGCACGGGGCTCTCCGACTTCAAGCTGAAGCTCGCGACCGGGCTCACGGGCACGATTCCGGTGAGCCACAGCCAGGTGCATCTCGGCGACACGGCCACCGATTTCGGCGCGAAAGTGCTCGACAACACCGTCTCGGCGATCCTGCAGCTGCGCGAGCACCTGAATTTCGACAATGTCGAGCGCGCGATCGACATCCTGAACGGCGCGCGGCGCATCGAGTTCTACGGCCTTGGGAATTCGAACATCGTCGCGCAGGACGCGCACTACAAGTTCTTCCGCTTCGGCATTCCGACGATCGCTTACGGCGATCTCTACATGCAGGCGGCGTCCGCTGCGCTGCTCGGCCGTGGCGACGTGATCGTGGCGGTGTCGAAGTCGGGCCGCGCGCCGGAATTGCTGCGCGTGCTCGAAGTCGCGATGCAGCAGGGCGCGACGGTCGTGGCGATCACGTCGAGCAACACGCCGCTCGCCAAGCGCGCCACGGTGGCGCTCGAGACGGATCACATCGAGATTCGCGAATCGCAGTTGTCGATGATTTCGCGCATCCTGCATCTCGTCATCATCGACATTCTCGCGGTCGGCGTCGCGATCCGTCGCGCGGCGCCGAAGCCCGGCGCGAAGCTCAACGAGACGGTCGCAACGATGCGCGACGCAGACGACGACGAAACGGGCGCGGTCCTCGACTGGCTGAGCCACGGCGCGTCGGGCGCGGCGCGGGAGTAAGTCGTCCAGCCGTCGCGATGGGGCAAAAACAAAGGCCGCCGGTGAAAACCGGCGGCCTTTTGTCATGAAGCGACCCGCGCAGATGGCTCCTCCATCCGCTGGCGAGTGATCGATAACTCCTTCGCCTCGTCGGCCATCGGCCGGCCGGCCGGCGCCGGATCGAGCCCGAGGAACCGCAGCACGTGCGTCGCGACGAGCAGCCGATCGTTGTCGACGCAAATCAGGTGATAGCTGTTCTCCAGCACGACCAGTTCCGAACGCTTCACCGCGCCGCGCAAAAAATACGCCGACTTCAGGCTCGTCAGGTCGTCGTGGCGCGCGTGCATGACGAGCGTCTCGCAGGCGAGCGCGGCAGCGGCGCGCCTCGCGAGCCGTCTTAGCCGATCCACCTCGCGGATGCACGCAAGCGGCACCCAGCCATAGTGGAAGGCGTCGCCGCGCGCGAATTTCGCCTTCACGATCGAACGCAGTTCCGCGTTCTTGATACCGTACGGCTCGCTTTCATCGACGCGCACGCGCTTCGGCACGAACGGTAGCCAGTACGCCGCGTGACGCAGCACGCGATACCAGGGCGTCGCCCAGCCGTCGATGTAGATCGGCGGCGCCAGCGCGACGAGCCGCCCGCGCGCGTGGCCTTCCCGCGCGCAAAGGGCGAGTGCGAGCAGCGCGCCCATGCACATGCCGATCACATGGACGGTGTCGTAGTCGCGTGCGATCTCGCGATACGCCGTCGTGACCGCGTCGAGCCACGCTTCCGCGCGCACGCTCGCCAGGTCGTGCGGCGTGGTTCCGTGGCCGGGCAGGGTGATCGAATGCGGCTCGATGCCCGCGCGCCGCAGCGCCTTGTGGATCGACCCGAGGTCGAATTGCGTGCCGCCGAGACCGTGGATCAGAAGCGCGGCGGTGCGTCCGGCCTTTCCGCCGCGTCGAGCGCGGCATTCCGCGGCGCTCGCTTCGAGTTCTTCGGTTCGATCGACGGAAGTCGCCGAATGTCCGGCGGCGGAGGAATCGGCAAGTGCCCAGAACGAGCCGTGGAGTTGAGGGCGCTGGCGCATGAAAGCCTCGTCGTTGGTGGATCGGCGAGGCTAGATGGCGGGCGCACCCACGACTAGCGGAGAATTCCTAAATCAGAGGCGCAAAGCGGACGTTTCTGCATGGAGCACGGCGGCGCTGCATCCGAGCGCTCATTTCGCGCGAACGGCCCGCATTCGCACCTTTCGAAGCGCCAATAAAAAACGGTGCGATACCCTTTCGGGCACCGCACCGATACGCGCCTCTCGCAGCAGCGTGAAAACTCTCTTGAAGCCTTTTTCTGTCAGACCCGTCGATTAGAACGAGTGCTGGATACCTGCATACACGCCCGACTGGCTGTGGCCTGGCAACGGGTTGTCGGTCGCAGCCGACGTGCCGAAGTTGTTGGCGTTCAGGCCGTAGTTAGCCGACTTGCTGTTCTGCACCGTCGCCACCTGGATGTCGAGCAGCGTGCGCTTCGACAGGTTGTACGAGCCGCCGACCGTGTACAGCGTCGCATTGCCCGCGCCGTTGTTGGCGTTCGAGTGGTAGACAGCCGCAATCAGCGCCGCTGCCGGCGTTGCTTGCCACGTCACGCCGCCCCATTCGTGGTCGATCGTCGTCGGCTGGCCGGGCAGCACGTTCGTCATGCCCGAACTGCGAATTGCCTGATAGGCACCCTGGATCTTGAACTGGCCCAGGAACACGTTGAACGCCGCCGTGTATTCGCGCGAGTAGCCGTACACGCCGTTGCCGCCACCATTATTGGGATTGCCGCCGAGGGCGTTGCCACCGTTGAGCGGATCGTAGACGCCGCCGAGCGAGCCGTTCGCCGGGTTGCGGATTTCGTCGTACATGCCGCGGATCTGGAAGAGCGCGGACGTGTATGTCAGTTGCAGACCGCCTTCACGGCCTTGCGGCGTGCTGCCGTTACCGTTCCAGTTCGTCGCGTTCGACAGCGCGTACTGGCCGTACACGTCAAAGCCGTACCACTTCGGCGACTGGTACGAAATGTTATTGCTCGATTGCGGCCAGTTGCGGCCACGCACCAGCGACGCCGACGACCAGTTCGACTGACCGAACGGATCGAAGTCCCACACGCCGTTGGCGATGAAGAGTTCGCGGCCCAACAGCAGCGTACCGAAGCTGTTGTTGGCGATACCGACCGTCGCCCAGCGATTGAAGATGCCGTTATTGCCCGGGCCCTGACCCGTCATGGTGTTGAAGCTGCCTTCCAACTGGAACACGGCCTTGTAGCCGCCGCCCAGGTCTTCGACGCCCTTCAAGCCCCAGAGACTCGTGCCCCAGTCGCCGCTTTCAGCGCGGAAACGGTGCGTGCTGCCGGTGGCCTGACCGGCCGCGCCGACGCCTTGCGGCACGCCGGTCATGTATTCGAGTCCCGCGTCCAGGCGACCATACAGCGTCACGCTGCTCTGAGCGTGGGCCGCAACGCCGAACGTCAGCAGCGATGCCGCGAGCAAAGCTTTTTTCATCATCTCCTCCAACCCTGTCAAAAAAGGAACCCAAGTGCTGCCGTGTGGCGCGATGCGGGAGCATCGAACCGGAAATCGTTTTCAGAGGGACACGCGGGCAGGTGCGCCCTGGTTGATCCGCGCGCTGGCCTGGACGCGGACGCGACTGCCGACCGTTGGGTTCGGTGTCTCCTCAGTTCTTTTTGAAGTAAAACTACTTTTTGTGAACTTCGTTTTGGTACTTTGATTACTAATTTATCAAAATACGTTTTGGGCGCCAAAGAAATTTGCGGTTTCCCACCCATGTGTCTCGAAAATGCAATGCCGGTGTGCCTGCGAAGCCACGTCCGATCGGTCGAAATCCGTCCAAAGCCTTACCGCGTAAGGCCTTTATGAAACTGAAAGCTTTAGGTCAAGGAATGACTCTATTGACTGGCGTCCGATAGGGGGCTAGGCCGTGAAAGTGCTCTCCAGCGGGGCTTCAGGGCCGCGCGCGGACATGAAAAAAGCGCCTTTCGGCGCTTTTTTCTCGGGTCTGCCAACGCGCATGGCGGCGCGTGCGACTACAGGAACTACAGAATTAGCGGCATCACTTGAGACTGCCGGACAGGAACTGCCTGAGCCGTTCGCTTTTAGGCGCGCCGAACACCTCCTGCGGATGACCTTCTTCCTCGATGCGCCCCTGGTGCAGGAACACGACATGGTTCGACACGTTGCGCGCGAACGCCATCTCGTGCGTGACGACGATCATCGTGCGGCCTTCCTCAGCGAGCGTCTGCATCACCTTCAGCACTTCGCCGACGAGTTCCGGGTCGAGCGCCGAGGTCGGTTCGTCGAAGAGCATGACGTCCGGATGCATCGCGAGGGCGCGGGCGATCGCGACGCGCTGCTGCTGCCCGCCCGACAAGTGCGACGGATACTGCTTTTCCACGCGCGGCGCGAGTCCGACCTTCTCCAGGTAGGTGCGCGCGCGCTCCTCGGCTTCCTTCTTCGGTAGCCCGAGCACGTTGACGGGCGCCTCCATCACGTTCTCCAGCACGTTCATGTGCGACCACAGGTTGAAGTGCTGGAACACCATCGAGAGCTTCGAGCGCACTTCGCGCAACTGCTTCTGGTCGGCGACCTTCAGCGCGCCGGTCTTGTCCTTCAGCGTGCGCACTTCGACGCCATCCACGAAGATGCGCCCCCGGTTGGGCTGCTCGAGGAAATTGATACAGCGCAGCATCGTGCTCTTGCCCGAACCGGACGAGCCGATGATGCTGATCACGTCGCCGGCTTTCGCCTTCAGCGACACGCCCTTGAGCACTTCGTTTTCGCCGTACTGCTTGTGGAGGTCGTCGACGAAGAGCTTTTGCTTCTGTTCATTCATGTGCGGTCCTTGCGGCTTATTTACCCTGCGGCCGCAGGTACGCGAGCCAGCGATGCTCGGCGCGGCGGAACAGCCACACGAGCGCGAACGAGATGACGAGATAGAGGAGCGCGGCGATGCCGAACGCCTCGAACGACTTGTACGTCGCGGAATTGACGTCGCGGGCGATTTTCAGGATGTCGGGCACGGTGGCGGTGAAGGCGACCGTCGTCGCGTGCAGCATCAGGATCACTTCGTTGCTGTAATACGGCAGGGCGCGCCTGAGCGCCGACGGCAGGATCACGCGCCGGTAAAGCGTGAACGACGACATCCCGTACGCGCGCGCCGCCTCGATTTCGCCGTAGGGCGTCGCCTTGATCGCGCCGGCGAAGATTTCGGTGGTGTACGCGCAGGTGTTGAGCGTGAACGCCAGCAGCGTGCAGTTCATGCCGTTGCGGAAGAATTCGTTGAGCAGCATGTGGTCGCGCACGACCTGCAGGCTGTAGAGCCCGGTATAGCAGAGCAGCAGCTGCACATAGAGCGGCGTGCCGCGAAACACATAGGTATACAGCCACACGCCGCGCGAGAGCAGCTTGTTCTTCGAGACGCGCGCGACCGCCAGCGGAATCGACAGACAAAAACCGAGCGCGATCGATACGACGAGGAGCCACATCGTGATGGCGAGGCCGGTGATGCGGTAGCCGTCGGTGAAGAGATAGTTCTTCCAGTATTCCTGGATGATTTCGAGCATGAGGTCCGCCGCTTTTTATAGGTCTGCCTTGCGCACGCCGATCGAGTAACGGCGTTCCAGCCAGATCAGCACGAGATTCGACACGGTCGTGATCACGAGGTAGATCGCGCCCGCGAGCAGCGTGAAGAAGAAGAACCGCAGCGTGCCCTTGCCGGCGTCCTGCGCGGCTTTCACGACATCGGCGAGGCCGATGATCGAGACGAGCGCCGTCGCCTTGACCATCACCTGCCAGTTGTTGCCGATGCCGGGCAGCGCGAAACGCATCATCTGCGGGAACATGATGCGCGAGAAGGTCTGCCACGGCGTCATGCCGTAGGCCGCGCCCGCTTCGAGCTGGCCGCGCGGCACGGAAAGAAACGCGCCGCGGAAGGTTTCGGTGAAATACGCGCCGTAGATGAAGCCGAGCACGAGAATGCCGGCGAGGAACGGGTCGATGTCGATCTGATCCCAGCCGAGCAGGTCGGTGAGATTGTTCAGCCAGATCTGGATGCTGTAGAAGAGCAGCAGCATCAGCACGAGGTCGGGCACGCCGCGGATCAGCGTCGTGTACAGCGTGCCGATTCCCGACGAGATGCGGTTCCTCGACAGTTTCGCCGCCGCGCCGATCAATCCGATCACGAAAGCGAACGCGAGCGACAGCACCGCCAGTTTGACGGTCTGCCAGGTGCCCGAGAGAATCAGCGGCCCGTAGCCTTGAAGCATGGTGATTCCTTGATGACGTGCGGTTGGTCCGCGGTTTTTCGCATGGCTGAAGGCCGCTTCGGCCGTCTTGCAGCGAT
The DNA here is from genome assembly GCF_001544495.1 of Caballeronia telluris. Classification (GTDB taxonomy): domain Bacteria; phylum Pseudomonadota; class Gammaproteobacteria; order Burkholderiales; family Burkholderiaceae; genus Caballeronia; species Caballeronia telluris. Next base: position 307,662 of record NZ_FCNZ02000002.1, on the reverse strand, counting down.
CGTTCGGCGCCGTGGTCGAGTCGCGTGCGCCAGCTCGGCCGCAGCCTGCGAGCGTCGGTATTCTAGGCGTCCAAAATTGGGGTACGGCGTTTTTGCACCGCGCCACGGCACGCCAGCGGCCTTCCCGACCCACGTCGCGCCTCGTGCGCCGGTCCGCAAAAAGAGCGCCCGCGACGAAAAGCGCAGCATTTTACCCGAAGCCGCCCGCCGCGCGAGCGAAGCCGGATTCGGCCGATTACCCGCATTTTCAGGACGGTGTAGTGCCGCCGCGCCCGTTGTTCGGCGGCTGGCCCGCCCTTACATTGGATGCATCGCAAAACCAACCGGAGAAACGGGATGTTCGAGATTCGTCGCGGCAATGAACGGGGTCATGCCAACCACGGCTGGCTCGATTCGTATCACACGTTTTCCTTCGCGGATTACTACGATCCGGAACACATGCATTTCGGCGCGCTGCGCGTGATCAACGAGGATCGCGTCGCGGGCGGCAAGGGCTTCGGCACGCACGGCCATCGCGACATGGAGATCATCAGCTACGTGCTGGAAGGCGCGCTCGCGCACCGCGACAGCATGGGCAACGGCTCCACGATCCGCCCGGGCGACGTACAGCGCATGAGCGCGGGCACCGGCGTGCGTCACAGCGAATTCAACGGCTCGCACGACGAGACCGCGCACTTCCTGCAAATCTGGATCATCCCGGATGCGCCGGGCGGCGCGCCGGGCTACGAGGAAAAGCGCTTCGACGACGCCGAGAAACGCGGACGCCTGCGCGTGATCGCATCGCCTTCCGGGCGCGACGGCGCGGTGACGCTCGGTGCGGACGCCGAGATCCACGCGGGTCTTTTCGACGGCGGCGAACGCGCCGAGTTCGACGTGCCTGCCGGGCGGCGCGTGTATGTGCACGTGGCGCGCGGGGCGGTGTCGGTGAACGGCGAAAAGCTGCAAGCCGGCGATGCGGCGCGCATCGAGGACGTGTCGAAGGTCACGCTCGAGGACGGCGAGAAGGCCGAAGTGCTGCTGTTCGATCTGGCCTGACGCGTACGGTAAGGCCAACGGAAGAAGCCGCGGGAACGAGTCTGAACTCGATCCCGCGGCTTTTTCATGCGCGGAAGATTCGCGCGTTACGGCTTGGTGGTGGCCGCCGCGCCGCTCGCCGCGCCTTCGCCCGGCGCGCCGCGATGCTTGCCCCAGCGCTCATGCATCCTTTCCTGATGCTCGTGCATCTTCGCGAAGTGCTGCTTGAGCGCCGAGCTGACGGTCGTCTTCTGCTGGTCGTTCAGTGCGTTGTAGAAGTTGAGCCACGCGGTGGCCGTCTGCTCGCGCAACTGCGCGTTCTGCTCGTCGATCTTCTGATGCGCGGCGTGCATCGCGTTCAGGTCGAGAATAGGCTGCTGCGCCATCGACTTGAACTGGTCGCGCATCTGCTTGTGGCTTTCGCGCATGGCCGTGTGGTTCTGCTTCATCGTGTCGAGCGCGTTCTGCCACAGCTTTTCCTGGTCGGCGTTAAGCTTCAGTTGGCCGTGCAGTTCGTTCAACTGCTTCTGCATGCGCATTTCCATGCGATGTCCGCCGGGACCGCCAGGACCACCCATCGCCATGCCGGGGCCGCCGGGCGGCGGCGCGTCGGGGGCGGGCGTGGCCGCATTGGCGGCGCCGATCGTCATGGCGAGCGCGGCGGCGGCGACAGCGAGGATTCGGGATTGCTTCAGCATCGTGGACTCCTTTTTTGATGATCGAGGCCGAGTCGGCGAAGCTTGAGTAGCGAAGTGAACAAGACTCACGCCTTCGGTGAGACACAGCGTAGAGTTTCCTCACAACGGCCGTGTTACGGCGAGCGTCGTGCTTGTTACGCCGGTTTACGAGCCGCTTTCGCCGTAACACCCGGTAACCCTTTGCGGCGCGTTCGCCGCCAATCTGCCCAAGGCCGCGCGTTAAACTTGCCTCCATGACTACTCAAATCCTTGTCGTCGATGACGACGCTGAACTGCGCGATCTCCTGCGCGACTATCTGGTCCGGCAGGGCATCGAAGTGTCCGTGCTGCACGACGCCGGCTCGCTCGAGCGGCGCATCGAGCGCGAACGCCCGGATCTCATCGTGCTCGACCTGATGATGCCGGGCGTAGACGGCCTGACCGCGCTCAGGAAACTGCGCGCGTCCGGCGACGACATCCCGGTCATCATGCTGACCGCGCGCGCCGACGACGTGGACCGCATCGTCGGGCTGGAACTCGGCGCGGACGACTACCTCGGCAAGCCGTTCAATCCGCGCGAACTGCTCGCGCGCGTGCAGGCGGTGCTCAGGCGCCGCCGCACGATTCCGTCGGCGGCGCCGGAGCAGCGCGAGCCGTTCTCGTTCGGGCGCTTCAGGCTCGACTTCCAGTCGCGCACGCTGCAACAGGACGACAAGCCGATCACGCTCTCGGGCAGCGAATTCGCGCTGTTGAAGATCTTCGTCAACAATCCGATGCGCACGCTCACCCGCGAACGCCTGCTCGAACTGCTGCACGGCCCGGAATACGACGGCACCGACCGCGGCATCGACGTGCAGGTGTGGCGTCTGCGGCGCATCCTGGAAACCGATCCGTCCGCGCCGCGCTTCATCCAGACCGTGCGCGGACGCGGCTACGTGTTCGTGCCCGACGGCGAGCAAAATGCGCCGGCCCATTGATTCGCTGTTCGGCCGGCTGGTCCTGCTAGTCATCGGCGTGCTGGTCTTGTCGCATGTAGCGTGGTTCGCGGTCATTCGCGTCGAGCGCGACAACAACCAGACGCGCTACGCGGTCGAAGAGGCCACGTTCCTCGTCGATGCCGTGCGCCAGCACATCGCCAATTCGCCGAACCAGCCGCTGCCGTCGCGCGTGCGAGTCGTCGCGTCGGACAGTCCCGACGTGCCGAAGCCGGCGCCCGCGTCGGGCGACCAGGACGTCCCGCCGCCGATGGGCCGCTTTCTCGAAGACCTGCGCGACCGTCTGCCGGACGGCACCGAGGTGCGTCTCGGCGAGCCGGGCGCGCCGCCGAGCATCTGGGTGAAGGGCATCAAGGACACGGACTGGATCGTCGTGCCGGTGCAGCCGCTGCGCCCGCCGCGCTCGCGCGACCGCATGCTCGTGTGGCTCGCGATCATCTTTTCGACCGCCGTGATGGCGGCGCTGCTTGCCGCGTGGCAGTTGCAGCAGCCGCTGCGCTCGCTCGCGCAGGCGGTCGCGCGCTTCGGGCGCGGCCAGCCGACGCCGCCCGTGCCCGAACGCGGCCCGCGCGAACTGCGGCAGCTCACGCACGGTTTCAACCAGATGGTGCGCGAGGTCTCGCAGACCGAAAACGACCGCGCCGTGATGCTGGCGGGCGTCGCGCACGATCTGAAGACGCCGCTTGCGCGTCTGCGGCTGCGCGCGGAGATGATGGAAGAGGCGAAGCTGCGCGACGGCGTAGTGCGCGACGTCGATTCGATGGCGCATATCGTCGACCAGTTTCTGGTGTTCGCGCACGACCGCGCGGACGGCAGCGAGCCGATCGAAGTGGATCAGCAATGCGAGAAGATCGCGCGCACCTATCGCGCGGTGGCGCCGGGCGCGCAGCCGGTTCAGACGCGGCTCGAAGCGGGTCCTGACTTCGTGTTGCCCGCCGCGACGCTCGACCGTGTCCTGTCGAATCTGCTCGACAACGCCCATGCCTACGGCGCGCCGCCCGTCGTGATCGAGACCTGGCGCGGGGCGAACGGCTGGAAATTGCGGGTGGCGGACCATGGCGGCGGCATCGCGCCGGACGATCTCATCAAGGCGAGCCGGCCGTTCGTGCGCCTCGATCCGGCGCGCGGCGGCAGCGGTCACAGCGGACTAGGGCTGGCGATCGTCGAGCGGTTGGCGCGGCGCGCGGGCGGCGAATGCGAGATCGGCAATTACGACAGCGGCAATCACGACAGCGGCGGTCTGCAGGTGTTGATGACGTTCCCGTTCGATGTCGCGACGCGTCCCGTCGCCGAGCGGCGGGTAGGCGCGCATCGCGAGGAGCGGGCCATCTGAACGGGTTGAGTCGAAACGCGCCGCACGCTCAGTCGAAGAGCGTTTCCAGCGCGGAGGCGGCTTCGCTGTCGACCGTGTTGTAGGTGACGGTGGACGCCTCGAAGATGTAATGCGTCGTGTACTTGCCGACCCGCGCGAGAATCTCTTCCTGAATGACTTCCGGCGCGACGTCGATCTTCAGGAACCAGGCGGTCGAGGAAAGCCGGGTCTGGAACGAGCCATACTCGGCGAGCAGGTGGTCGAATGCTTCAGCGTCCTGATCGCGGCAGACGATGACCAGATTTCCCTTCATGCAAAACCTCCGGAGGACAGCGGCGTCGGATATCGAACGTCGATGATACCTGCTGCGCGTCGAGCGCGTCGGAGGCGTCGGAGGCGGATTTCGGGCGCGATGAAGGGTTCTTTTCCGCCTGCGCGGCGCTCATTTGCCGGTGAGCGAGTTTTCCGGCCGACGCGCGGGCGGCATGGAATCGGCCGGGCGGACTTCGCTGCGGTCGCGGCCGCGCGACTTGGCTTCGTAGAGCGCGAGGTCCGCGCGGCTCAGGATCCATTCGGTGGCGTCGCCCTCGGCCAGTTCCGTGATGCCGATGCTCACCGAAAGCGCGGCTTCGTCGGGCAGATGCGCGCAATGCTCGTGGTGAAAGCGCTTTCTCAGGCGTTCGAGCACGGCCTGCGCGTCCGCGAGCGATGTCTGCGGCAGCAGCAGCCCGAATTCCTCGCCGCCCAGCCGCCCGATCGCATCGCTCGGACGAAGCTGCGCGCGGCACACTTCCACGAAATGTTCGAGCGCCCGGTCGCCGGAAGCGTGTCCGAAGCGGTCGTTGATCTGCTTGAAGTAGTCGAGATCGGCAATCGCCACCGACAGCGGCGTGCCCGCTGCACGCGCCAGCTCCACTTCGTGACGCAGCGTGTCGAGGAAATAGCGGCGGGAGAGGGCGCCCGTGAGCGCGTCGTGGCGCGCTTCCGCGGAAAGCAGCGTATTGGCGGCCTGCAACTGCTCGGCCAGATCGCGCGTCGCGCGGTGCAGGCGCCGCTCGCGCGAGTACGACGTCGCGATCACGATCGCGAGCGCGACGATCCCGAGCATCGTCAGGAACACGAGGATGCGGTCGCGGCTGTGATTGCGCGTGAGTTCCGGCCAGCTCGTGAGTGGATGCACGATATGCGCCGAGAGCCCTGAGTTCAGGCCCGTGCGTTCGTCGTAGAGGGCGGGCGTCGAACTGCCGTTCGCGGAATAGAACGAATTCGCAACCGCGCTCGGCAGCCACTTCTCGGTCGCGCGGATCTGCTCGCCGACGCGCGCGACATGCAGTTGTGGAAACGCTTCACGGCGATAGTGATCGACGCGTTCCTCGACCGTCATCTTCGTGACGGGCGCATCGGGCAGCGCTTCGTATTCGAGCCGGCCGTCGTGCGCCATCACGACGACGCCGTTCTCGTCCGTGACGAACGTACCCGCGCGCGACACCCAGTGCCGCAGCCGGTCGATGCTCACCTTCGCGATCAGCGCGCCGACCAGAAAGCCGTCGGCGTAGACGGGCGCCGCGATGAAGATGCCCGGCTCGCCCGACAGCCGTCCGACGCCGTACATCTCGACGAAGCCGCCGAGCAGCGCGCGCGCCACATAGCCGCGCTCGCTCATGTCGAAGCCGATGAAGCTGTTGTCGTCGGTGGCGTTGCTCGACGCGACGCACAGCCCCTGATCGTTGACGAGCCAGACCGAATCCAGCCCGGAAAAGCCCTGCGCGTCGTGCAGGAAGTTGTTGACCTTGGCGAGTTCGGGGCGCCCCATCCAGGCGGCGCGGCGCTCCGATTCCGTCGCGGGAGGCTTCGAGGCATAATGCCGCGACTCGACGAGCGCGTGCTGCATCAGGTCCATCTGGGCGAGCGTGGCGGGAATTGCGCGCGACATCGCGAGGTCGCTTGCGATGATCTGCGCCATGTTGTCGACGATCGATGCCGCCATCTGGCGCTCCGCGCGCACCGTGGCGGACATTTCTTGTTGTACCATTCGGTCCGACAGCGCGCCGGCCGCGACCCAGCACGCGCATGCGAGCAACGCGAGGGCGAGCGTCGCGGTCACACGGTGCAAGGTTGTCTTGTTCATCGATCCTCTAGTCGCGAAGGGCGCATCGGCCGGACAATTCTTCTTTTAGCAGACAAGCCACGATTGGACGATGTTTTTGTCCGCCTATCAAGCGTCTTGTCGGTCCGGGCGGAAGGAGAACGGCAAAAAAGCCCGGTTTACCGCTGCCGCAAGCCCGTTTCGACGATTCCGGCGCGCCGCGTGCCGACCGCTCGTGCGCGCAGGTCCGCTTGCGAACGAACGCACGCTGGAAGCGCAGGGACACGTTCCTCGCCGGGGGTTCGTCTTGTTCCGGCACGGGCCTCATTTTTGCCTTGCATGTGCCGATGAGCAACAGTCGCCGTGCCCGGGCGCCGCGGTTGTGCCTGTCACGAAGGTTGGTGTAGTGTCGATCGGTTTGAAACCAGCAAGACGCGCCGCCGGCTTTTCGGAATGGGACGCGACTAGTTTGCGGCACGAATAGCGCAAAAAGCGCAGAAGGGCGCAGAAGGGCGCGGAAGAGCGCGAAGGGCGCAAAGGGGCGAGACCCGCACTTGTCACTGCCGCGTTTCGCGCGAAGCGGCTTTTCATGGACGGGGCGGCAGGCGCCGCCCGAGCACTTGAGCAACATCCCGCGCCGCGCGCGGGCAGCAATACAAGCCTCACGGGGAGGGCCCTGATGGATTTTGGTTTCAATCTGAATCGCATGGCGAACGCGTCGGCGTGGCGGCTCCTGCCCAATCGCTGGGACTTCGTCGCGTTCCCGATGATCATCTGCATTATCGCGCTCGCGGCGGTCGGATTCCACGAGACGATGGCGCCGATCTCGACCCTGCAGAGTCAGGCGATTTCGCTCGATCCGTCGAACCTGCCGGAATATGCGCTGCGCACCACGCTGCGCATGCTGGCGGCGATGGTCGCCTCGCTCGTGTTCACGCTCGTCTACGGCACGCTCGCGGCGAAGAGCCGGCGCGCGTCGCTCGTGCTCGTGCCGGTGCTCGACATCCTCCAGTCGGTGCCGGTGCTCGGCTACATTTCGTTTACCGTCACCTTCTTCCTCGCACTGTTTCCGGGACGCGTGATCGGCGCCGAGTGCGCCGCGATCTTCGCGATCTTCACGAGCCAGGCGTGGAACATGACGTTCAGCTTCTATCAGTCGCTGCGCACGGTGCCGCGCGACCTCGACGAAGTCTCGCGCGGCTTTCATCTCACCAACTGGCAGCGCTTCTGGAAGCTCGAAGTGCCGTTCTCGATGCCGGGCCTCATCTGGAACATGATGATGTCGATGTCGGGCGGCTGGTTTTTCGTGGTCGCCTCCGAGGCGATCACGGTCGGCAATCGCACCATCGTGCTGCCGGGCATCGGCGCGTATCTCGCGACGGCCATCGGCGAGCGCAATCTGGGCGCAATCGGCTGGGTGATCCTGACGATGACCGTCGTGATCCTCGCCTACGACCAGCTGATGTTCCGGCCGCTTGTCGCGTGGGCCGACAAGTTCCGCATGGAGACGACAAGTTCGGGCAACGCGCCGGCGTCGTGGCTGCTCGACCTGATCCGCCGCACGCGGCTGATTCACCGGCTGCTCGTGCCGGCCGGCTGGCTGTTGGCGAAAGCCGCGCGCGTGCCGCTCAAGCTGCCTTCGCTTCAGGGCGTGCGTTTGTCGTTGCCAAAGGCCGCGTCCTCGACGCGCGCCGGCGACATCGCGTGGGCCGCGGTCGTGCTGCTGGTGACGGCGATCGCCGTGTGGAAGGTGACGGCCTTCGTGATGACGGGTGTCACGTGGCATGAAGTCGGGCGCGTGTTCGTGCTCGGGCTGATCACGCTGTTGCGCGTGGTCGTGCTGATCGCCATCGCTTCGGTGATCTGGGTGCCCGTGGGCGTGCTGATCGGGCTGCGTCCCGCGCTCGCGGAGAAGATCCAGCCGGTCGCGCAGTTCCTTGCGGCCTTTCCGGCGAATCTGCTGTTTCCGGTGTTCGTCGTCGTGATCGTGAAGTTCGGCCTGAACCCGGACATCTGGCTCTCGCCGCTGATCGTGCTCGGAACGCAGTGGTATATCCTCTTCAACGTGATCGCGGGGGCGACGTCCTATCCGAACGACTATCGGGAGGCCGCGGCCAACTTCCAGATCAAGGGCTGGCAGTGGTGGCGCCAGGCGATGCTGCCGGGCATCTTCCCGTACTACGTCACCGGCGCGATCACGGCGTCGGGCGGCGCGTGGAATGCGAGCATCGTCGCCGAAGCGGTTTCGTGGGGGCAGACGAAGCTCGTCGCGCATGGTCTCGGCGCCTATATCGCCGAGACGACCGCCGCCGGCGACTACCCGAAGATCATTCTCGGCATCGCCGTGATGTCGCTTTTTGTCACGCTGTTCAACCGACTGCTGTGGCGCCCGATGTACGCGTACGCCGAAGCGAAGCTCCGGCTGGATTGAGGACGAGTTCCGATGCAGAACGTGAAGAACATGCAAACGCCCGCACAGCACAACACCGCGACGTCCACGGCCGCGCCGGCGGGGCCGCGCCTCGGCAGCGAAATCCTGCGCGTCGACAACGTGAGCCGCGGCTTCAACAAGACGCAAGGCGAACTGCTCGTCCTCGAAGACGCGAACTTGTCGCTGCGCGAAGGCGAGATCGTCGGCCTGCTTGGGCGCTCGGGGTCGGGCAAGTCCACCTTGCTGCGGATCATCGCCGGGCTGATCGAACCGACGGCGGGCGAAGTCACCTACCTGAACGAGCCGTTGCGCGGGCCGGCGAAAGGCGTCGCGATGGTGTTCCAGACCTTCGCGCTGTTCCCGTGGCTTACCGTGTTGCAGAACGTGGAAGCGGGACTCGAAGCGCAAGGCGTGGGCGCGCGCGAGCGGCGCGAGCGCGCGCTCGCCGCGATCGACCTGATCGGCCTCGACGGCTTCGAGAACGCGTATCCGCGCGAGCTGTCGGGCGGCATGCGCCAGCGCGTGGGATTCGCGCGCGCGCTCGTCGTCGATCCCACTTTGCTCTTGATGGACGAGCCGTTTTCCGCGCTCGACGTGCTGACCGCCGAGAACCTGCGTACCGATCTGCTCGATTTGTGGACGCAAGGGCGCATGCCGATCAAGTCGGTGCTGATCGTCACGCACAACATCGAGGAGGCCGTGTTCATGTGCGACCGGATTCTCGTGCTGTCGTCGAATCCGGGGCGCGTGATGGCCGAGATCAAGGTGCCGTTCAAGCATCCGCGCAACCGGCTCGACCCGGCGTTCCGCCGGCTCGTCGACGACATCTACGCCAAGATGACCGCCCGCAAGCTCGGCGAGGCGACGAAGAAGGGGCTCGAACTCGGAAGCTGGCTGCCGAACGTGTCGACGAACCTGATGGCGGGTCTGATCGAAACGCTCGCCGCCGACCCGTACCACGGCCGCGCCGACATGCCGGAGATCGCGCGTTCGCTGCATCTGGAAGTGGACGACCTGTTTCCGGTTGCCGAAGTGCTGCAGCATCTCGGTTTCGCGGACGTGCGCGAGGGCGACATCTTCCTCACGCCGCCCGCGCGCGTGTTCGCGGAGTTCGGCACGCAGGAGCGCAAGATGATGTTCGCGGAGCATCTCTTGCGGCACATTCCGCTTGCCGCGCGAATCCGCAAGGTGCTGAACGAACGCCCGGGGCATCGCGCGCCGCGCGTGCGCTTCGAGCAGGAACTGGAGGACTTTCTCTCCGACAAGGCCGCCGAGGAGACGCTCGACGCGGTCATCACGTGGGGTCGCTATGGCGAGATTTTTTCGTATAACGACCAGACGGAGATGTTGAGTCTGGAAGACGTGGAGTCGTGATTCGCGGCTTCGTCGATCAAAAAGGCAGTTCATGTGAACTGCCTTTTTCTATGGGCGAACCGAATCTACTGCAAATTCCCCCACCGCTCCACGGCCGGTTCCGCCGACGCCCACTTCCAGCCGCCCGGGTCCTTGCAGGTCGTCGCGAGGAACCAGCTTTGCGGCGCACCGGCCTCGTCGCCATCGACCACTGAAAACGCGAACTCGCGGCACGTCGCGAGCGCGCTGTTGAACTCGCGCAGCACGCGCACGTCGCCGTGGCCGTTTTCGACCGGCAGCGTGTGCTTCATGTGCCACGGCCGCGTCTCGCCGATCGTCAGACCGCCCGCCGTCACCGCGATCGCTTCCTGCTGATCCTTGTGCAGCGACTTCATCACGCGCTTCACGGCTTCGTCGGTCGCGGCCTGCACGACAATGCCGACGCCGATGCCGACCGCCGGATTGCTCGTCACCACGCCAGTTGCAAGACCCGCCGCCGCTCCGCTCGCCGCGCCGATCGACGACGACGCGCAGCCGCTCACGAACGCGCAACTCGCGGCGGCGGCCGCGAATGCCAGGACGAGGCGCCCGGTCATTGCAGGGCGCCCCAGCGCGGCGTCGCGGGTTCAGCCGACGCCCACTTCCACTTGTTGCCGTCGCGGCAGACCGAGGCGACGTAGAAAGCGGTGTCGGCGGCACGGTTCTCGGTGGCGTCGCGATCGACGGAGAACACGATTTCCTTGCAGTCGAGCGTGCCGCTGCTGATCGTGCGGCTCACGGTGACGCGGCCTTTCTCGTCTTCCTCGATCGGCACCGAATGCACCGCCTTCCACGGCGCGACGGCGCCGACCGCGAGCGGCCCGGCCACGTTCGCGATGCTGTCCTGGGTATGGGTGTGAACGACGCGCTGCGAGTACTGCACGCCCGCGCGGGCCGCGGCGACGGCGCCCAGCCCGATACCGGTCGCGACCGCTGCGTTGTTGGTGATCGACCCTGCGATCGCGGCGCCCGCGATACCGGCCCCGGCGGTGGCGCCTTCGCTATAGAGCGAGTTGCAGCCTGTGAGTCCGGAGCACGCGATGGCGCCCGTGAGGATCGCGGCCAGCGCGACGGCGCTCGAACGGCGCCGTTGAACCGATGTCTGCATCTTGCTTTTTCCTTCGTCTGCCTGTCTTTATTCTTTCGATGTGGCGGCGCATCTGCCCCGGTCCCTCCGATAAAGCTCGGAACCCTAAGCAATCCGTTTGCCGGGGCATTTTGAAGCAAGCGATGAATAGCGCAAAAAGGAAAATTGCAAGAAATTGCAAATGGAGAAAGCGGCGTGCGCGGCTTCGCGCCAGTGCGTATGAAGAAAAACGGCCAGCGAGCGCTGGCCGTGGCATGTCGTCACACCGGGCGCGATGTGCCGGTCAGCTCTCGGTCGATGGCCCTTGCGTATCCGAATCGCCGCCTTCGTTCTCGTACGCGCCGAGCCGGTTGTACAGCGTCTTAAGGCTCACGCCGAGCGCCTTCGCCGCGCGTCGCTTGTCGCCGCCGCAGTGCTTGAGCGTGCCGAGGATGATCTGCTTCTGCGCATCGGCGAGCGGCGTGCCGACCCACACGTTCATCGCGTCGCCCTGGGTGACGGGCTTCTTCACGCGCGACGCAAGATGCGGATGCGCGATCTCGACCGTCTTCTCCGCGAGAATGAACGCGCGATACACGGTGTTCTTCAGCTCGCGCACGTTGCCCGGCCACGAGTACGTGCGCAGCATGTCGAGCGCGCGCTTGCTGAACGCCTTGTTCGTGCCTTCCTGCGCATTCATCTCCGAGAGGAAATGCTGCGCGAGAAATTCGCGATCCGACTCGCGTTCGCGCAAGGGCGGCGCGCGTAGCGGAAATACCGCGAGACGATACATCAGGTCTTCGCGCAAGCCGTTTTCCTTGACGGCGGCGACGGGATCGCGATTGGTCGCGGCGATCACGCGTACATCGGAATGAATCAGGTCGTTGCCGCCGACGCGAAAGAACGTGCCCGTCTCCAGCGCGCGCAGGAGCTTCACTTGCCGCACGGGCGACATCTCGGTGACTTCGTCGAGGAAGAGCGTGCCGCCGTTCGCATGCTCGAAATAGCCGATACGCCCCTGCACCGCGCCCGTAAAGCTGCCTTTCTCGTGGCCGAAGAGTTCGGCTTCGATCAGGTTGTCCGGAATCGCGCCGCAGTTCACGGCGATGAACGGGGCGTCGCGCCGCCCGCTGTGATCGTGGATCGTGCGCGCGATCAGTTCCTTGCCGGTGCCGGATTCGCCGATGATGAGCGCGGTGGCGTCGGTTGCGGCCACGCGTTCGATCTGCGAATACAACTCCAGCATCACCGGGGACGAGCCGTACAAAAGTCCATAAGACTTCAGGCCCGGCACTTCTCCCGCGCTGCGTTTTTTGTGCGTCGGCGTATCGCCCGGGGCGACGGCCGGCGGGTCCAGTTCGGTTGACGCCATGTGTCTTGTGTCCTGCAAATGTTGGTCGGGCTCTTGACGACGCACGATGGCCGGCATGGCAAGAGAAGCGTGCCGGCTGGCGTCCAAAGCGCTCTCGCGGAGCGTGGCAGATGGGGTCGTCGGAGACCTTCGCGGCGAGCCGGGGCCGCACTCTCCATCAGCCGGACGGCCGATGGACTGCGTGCTCAACCATGATTCCCCGTTGATTCCGCCTGCCGGCTGCATCCGCGGTTTTCGCGGTCCGGTGCCCGATGCCCGCGTTTTTCCATGCGGGCTGCATGCGGCAGCCATGGACGCGAAGGGCGCGCGACTTATCTCAATATCGCTATTTAACCATTCGCAGCGTCGTTGCGGCAATGAGCATCGGTCCACCCCTCTCAAAATTAGACAAACGAGACCCATACCGGAAGCTTCGCCGCAGGCGGCCGGAAGTTACACGGCGACGGCGTAATTGTTACCCATGCCGATCAGCGAACGATCGTCAGGAGGGCGCCCGAGCTCCGGAAAAGGCCCGAGTGGAAAGCTGGCACGAATGCTGCGGAGGATGGCTACCTGCAATCGAAGACGCCGTTTCCGGCAAATCGCCATGGAAGATTCCCTGAATTTCGACATTTCCGCACCCGCCCGCGAACGTGCGCCCAAGCGCGCCCGCACGGGCCGCGCGGGCCGGCCGAGCACGGCGAAAGTCGACCGGCCGGAACTCCAGACCGGCGAGCCGATCGACATCTATCACTGGGCGGCCGTCGCGCTCGTGACGTCGCTGATGTGCGCGGTGCTCGCGTACGCGGCCGGGACGCCGACGCTTTCGCGCGCGTCGAACGTGACGAGCATCGTGTTCGGTGCGATGGGAAGCGTGCTCCTCCTCGCCGGGATCGTGCGCGGATTGCGTTCGCGCCTGGGCGGCGCAGCGGTGGCCGAACAGCCGCAGTGAGCCAGCCGGCAAACCACGTCAACATCAACTACAGCGAGGGCCCCCGACATGAACCAGACGACTGTCCAGCTTGCCTTGGGCAAGCAAAAGATCATCGAAGACATCAAGGTGCTGCTGAACGACTCGGAAGAGTTGCTGCGCCTCTCGGCGTCGCTGCCGAGCGAGGGCGTCGAGGCGCTGCGCGCGCGTCTGCGCGACCACGTCGACACGGCGCGCGGCGCGCTGGAAGACGCGCAGGCGAATGCGCAATCGCGCTACCGCGCGGGCGTCGACTGCACGGAAAAATACGTCCGCGACAATCCGTGGCAATCGCTTGGTATTGCGGCCGGCATCGGATTTTTCTTTGGTATTCTGATTTCGCGCTGATTTCAGTTCCGCTCGACGCGGCTCGCAATACCGGATTTCTTTGATGCAGATTTCAAGCGATAAGGGAGAAACATAATGGCTCGACCAAAAATCGGAATCTTCAGTGCGCTCTTTGCCGTCGGGAGTGTGCTCGCGTGGAAATGGGTGCAGTCGCAGGACAGCGCAAAAAAGCGTGCGACACGCGACCTGAATCGCTGGGAAGACGAAGGCGGCAAGGTCGTGACGCCGTCCAGCGCGGCGCCGCTGGCCGGGCACACCAACGGCAGCGGCGTGATCGGCGGAACGCCTGAAGCGTGGCATTTCCCGCGCAGCTAATCCGCGCAATTCCCTTTTATGTCGGCTCAGGCGCACGTCCTCATGGGCGTGCGCTTTATCTTGATAAAGCCTTATAATCAAAGAACGTTCCGCCATTGGTTCGTTGTATGGCAATTTTTGCCAATTCAATGCGCATCGCCATTTGGTCGTGCGAACGATCGGCAAGTTTTTCATTTTCAGCGGGTTTCGGCGGGTAGTTTAAGGACGCCGATCCGCGCTCGGCCTGGCCGTCGCGACGACTGCCCAGAGAAGCCCGCGCCGCCCAAAGCGGTGCGTGACCTGACAACGCTTTAAACACTCCAGACGCATGCCACATGTATTGATTGTCGATGACGATCCCAGTACCCGCGAGGCACTAGCCGCGATCATCGGCGAAGACGGACTGACGACTGCCACGGCCGGCGACCTGCGCGAGGCGCGCATCCAGCTCGTGCGGCAGACGCCCGATGTCGTTTTCACCGACCTGAAGCTGCCGGACGGCTCCGGTGTCGACCTCTTCGAAGACCTCGATCCGCGTTCCGGCGTCGAGGTCATCGTGATCACCGGCCACGCGACGGTCGAATCGGCGGTGAGCGCGCTCAAGATGGGCGCGACCGATTACCTCGTCAAGCCGATCAACATGCAGCGCGTGAAGGCGATCCTGTCGCGCCTGCCGCGCCCCGGCGACCTGAAGGCGGAAATCGGCACGTTGCGCGGCGAACTGCGCCGCATGGGGCGTTTCGGCCTCATGCTCGGCAATTCGCCCGCGATGCAGACCGTCTACGACCAGGTCGGCCGCGTCGCGCCGACGGCCGCTTCCGTGCTGCTGATCGGCGAATCGGGTACGGGCAAGGAAGTCGCCGCGCAGACGCTGCATGAGCTGAGCTTGCGCCGCAAGCATTCGTTCATCGCGGTGAACTGCGGCGCGATTTCGCCGAACCTGATCGAATCCGAAATGTTCGGGCACGAGCGCGGGTCGTTCACCGGCGCGGATCGCCAGCACAAGGGCTATTTCGAGCGCGCGAACGGCGGCACGCTGTTCCTCGACGAAATCACCGAAATGCCGATCGAGCTTCAGGTGAAACTCCTGCGCGTGCTGGAAACCGGCATGTTCATGCGCGTCGGCACGACGAAGGAACTCGAAACCGACGTGCGCCTGATCGCCGCGACCAACCGTGATCCGGAGCAGGCGGTGCTCGAAGGCAAGTTGCGCCTCGACCTGTATCACCGGCTGAACGTGTTCCCGATCAACCTGCCACCGTTGCGCGAGCGCGGCAAGGACGTCGAATTGCTCGCGCAGGCGTTCCTCGACGAACTCAATTCGCGCTACAACACGAAGAAGACCTTTCCTTCGGCCGTACGCGAAATGCTGGCGTCGTACCCGTGGCCGGGCAACGTGCGCGAACTGAAGAACTACGTGCAGCGCGCGTACATCATGTCGGGCGCCGAATCGGACAGCACGGCCACGGTGCCGCTGCAGATTTCGCTCTCGAAGCCTTCGGCCGGAACCGCGGTGACGATCGCGTTCGGCACGTCGCTCGCGGAAGCCGACCGCCAGCTCATCCTCGCGACGCTCGAACAGTGCGGCGGCGTGAAGACGCGCGCGGCCGAGATCCTCGGCATCAGTCTGAAGACGCTCTATAACCGGCTCGTCGAGTACGGTGAGGACGCGAACAAGGCTGCGGTCGGCGAGGCGAGCGAACTCGGCGATGCAGGTTCGGGAAGCGCCTAGCGCGCTCAATCGGCAGACCAAAACCGCCCGCAGAACCGACGCCCGCGCATGCAGATGCGCGGGCGTTTTCTTTGGCAGTCCGGCGTTTCACCGCCGATAATGAGATGAGGACGCGACGTCGGCTGCGGTGCTTTCGGCAGCGCGGATGTTGAAGGGCATGCCCCTTGCTGTTGCAGTAGTCAGGCTCGCTCGATGGGCCATGATGCCCTCGACGCAACGAGTCCGACCATCACTACAACAACCAGGAGCCGCCATGTCCGATCCCGCTTTCGATCGCACGATTCACGCGCAGACGCCGCAGGTGCCCGACCCGCCCGTGACGCCGCCCGACGAGCCGACTCCGCCGCCGCAGGTCCCGCCCGATACGAATCCGGACCCGACGCGCGAGCCGCCGACGCCGCCGGTACAACCGATAGGCGATCCGCCGCCCGGACCGAACGAGGCGCCGCACGTTCGCTAAACATGGCGGCATCGCATTGAACGACGCGATAAACAGCGCGCGATAAACACGACGCATCGCCTGATATAACGGAAAAAAAGGGCGCATTCCCCTAAAAAGTGCAAGTGTTGAAGAAATTTCCAAGGATGCTGTAGGCATTACAACGAAAGACGTAACAATGACCGGCACGCGCGAGCGGCGCCGGTCGTTTTTTCGCCAGAACACGGGTCGCCGCCGACCCTTCCTACGACGGCCTTCGCCCTGGAGGCACCCATGAGGCACCCCGCACTCCGACGCTCCGCACGTCATTCGTCCAAGCGTGAAGCCCGCGCCGACGCCACCAAGGAAACGCCCGCGCCCGCGCCATCCACCGACGCGCCGCCGCACGATCCGGCCGGTCAGAACCGCCCCGCGCCTGACGCGCCGCCCGATGGCGAGCACAATCAGGGCGGCGTGCGCCGCGAAGGAATCGACTATCAGCGCGACCTCGGCTCGGAGCAGGACGCCTGATCGGGCGACCGTGTCCACGGCCGGACCGATGCAAATTTTTCTCCGCGACGCGGAATCGTCGCGTGTTTTCGTTCGTCGGTAACATCCAAATACAAATTTTATTTCGCCCATCTTAAAAATCGGCATGGGTTTTGCATACCTTCTTTCGCCAATTAGAGCATGCAACGACAACTGATGAGGTGACGCTGTAATGAGCAGATTGATCGTGGTATCGAATCGCGTCGCGCCGATCCAGGAAGGCAAGCCCGCCGCCGGCGGCTTGGCGATCGGAGTTCTGGACGCGCTCAAGGAGACAGGCGGCGTCTGGTTCGGGTGGAGCGGAGAAATCGTCGGCGAGGCGTCGGCGCCCGTGATCGAAAAGCGCGGCAACGTGACCTACGCGACGGTCGGGCTGACGCGCCGCGACTACGACCAGTACTACCGCGGCTTTTCCAACGCCACGCTGTGGCCGACGTTCCACTATCGCAACGACCTCTCGCGCTTCGACCGCGAGGAATATGCCGGGTACGCGCGCGTGAACGCGAGCCTCGCCGCAAAGCTCAAGGCGCTCATCGAGCCCGACGACATCATCTGGGTGCACGACTATCACCTGCTGCCGTTCGCGCAGGAATGCCGTGCGCTCGGCATCGCGAACCCGATCGGATTCTTCCTGCACATTCCGTTTCCCGTGCCCGAAGTGATGCGCACGGTGCCGCCGCACGAGGAACTGATCCAGGCGATGTGCAGCTACGACATCGTCGGGTTCCAGACGCAGGCCGATCAGCAGTCGTTCGTCGACTATATCGAGCGCGGCAAGTTCGGCCATGCGACCGACGACGGCATGGTGCAGGCCTTCGGCCGCATGCTGAAAGTGGGCGCGTATCCGATCGGCATATATCCGGACGCGATCGCCAAGGCCGCCGAGCAGTTCTCGAATCGGAAGCCCGTCAAGAGCCTGCGCGACGCCTTGCGCGGCCGCAAGCTCATCATGAGCGTCGACCGGCTCGATTATTCGAAAGGGCTCGCCGAGCGCTTTCAGGCGTTCGAGCGTCTCTTGCTGAACGCGCCCGGCTGGCATGGCCGCGTGTCGCTCGTGCAGATCGCCCCGCCGACGCGCTCCGACGTGCAGACCTACCAGCGTATCCGCCAGAACCTGGAAGGCGAGGCGGGGCGCATCAACGGCCGCTTCGCGCAGCTCGACTGGACGCCGATCCAGTATCTCAACCGCAAATACGACCGCAATCTGCTGATGGCGCTCTTCCGGCTGTCGCAGGTGGGCTACGTGACGCCGCTGCGCGACGGCATGAATCTGGTCGCGAAGGAATACGTGGCGTCGCAGGACCCGGCCGATCCGGGCGCGCTCGTGCTGTCGCAATTCGCGGGCGCCGCGGACCAGTTACCGGGCGCGCTGGTCGTCAATCCGTTCGACCTCTCGCAGATGTCCGAGGCGCTGGAGCGGGCGCTGTCGATGCCGCTCGCCGAGCGACAGGCGCGTCACGCCGACATGATGGCGCCGTTGCGCGAGAACAATCTCTCCGTGTGGCGCGACTCGTTCCTGAGCGATCTGAGGAGCGTCGCGACGGCCGCGTCGATGACGCAAAAGACCGTGAAGCAGGTCGCCGGCGTCAAACCCGAGTCGAAGTCCGGCGCGAACTCCGGCGTGAAAGCGCGTCCGGCGAAGGTTTCCGGCTGACTGTCGGCCTTCGTTGCAAAAAGCCCCGCGCCCGGCGATCCGGCGCGGGGCTTTTTCGTTCTTGAGGCGACCCGTGCGGCACGCCCCTTGCGATCCAGATGTCGGACGATCAACGGAGGTCAATGATGAGCGGAAGCACACTGAACCCGCCCGACGAGGGCGGCGTGGAAATCGGCAAGGGACACGGCACCGGTGCGCTCGGACCGAGCGATTCTTCCGACAGCGGCTCGGACGTGCAGGGCGAGAAGCGCTATCCGGGCGACATCGAAGACGAACTCGACGCGCACGCGCTCGGCCAGTCGCAGGCGGAGCTGGCAAGCGATACCGACCGCTACGGCACGGGCGAGGCGGCATCGGCGGATGGCGACAACAACCTCGAAACCGACGCCGACATCCTGCCCGACGAAGTGAAGGACGAAACGCGCGGCATCGGCGACGAAACCGCCGATCCGGAGGACGACGAGAACGTCTGATTCCGGGCGCGCGCGGAGCCGGGCGGCGTCGTTCCTCGCGGATCGACGCCGCTTTTTATTGAAGTGGCGTTAGGATCGGCGTTTCGAGTAAAGCCGCGCACATCGCGCCGACGCCCACGCATGAACGACGACACATCGCCGAAATCCTCACCCGTCGCAGTGGGCAGCACGTCGAAATGGCGGGGCTGGCTTGCGTGGGCCGTCGATCCGATCGTGCACTGGTCGCAGGACCACTGCCTGATGTTCTCGGCGTCGATCTCGTTCTTCGCCGCGTTTTCGCTCGCGCCGACGCTCGTCATCGTGATCGCGGTCGCGAGCATCTTCTTCGGCGCCGACGCCGTCCAGGGGCGCCTCTTCGACGAAATCAGCGGCGTCGTCGGCGCGGACGCGGCGCGCGCGCTCGAAGCGATCGTCGCGAACGCGTGGCACGCCGACATCGCCCGCAGCACGGCGCTGCTCTCGGGCGCGGGCGTGCTCGTCGGCGCATCGGCGACGTTTTCATCGCTGCACAGCGCGCTCAACGTCATCTGGCCGACGCCCGCCGTCAGCACGCGGGACAGCATCGTCGGGCTGCTGCGCGTGCGGGTGATGTCGTTCGGGCTCGTGGTCGGCGCCGGGCTGATGGTCGTCGCGCTGCTCGTGCTCGATGCGTCCGTCGAACTGGTCGGGCATCTCGTCTTCGGCGACGGCAGTCCGTTTCTCGTGCTCGCCGGCGCGACGCAGCGCGCCATTTCGCTCGCGATGCTGACACTCGCGTTCACGGTGCTGCTCAAGTTCCTGCCGACCGCGCGCATGAAGTGGCGCGACGCGCTCTTGGGGGCGGTCGCGGCGGCGCTGATGTTCGAAGGCGGCAAGCGGCTTTTTGCGTTCTACCTGAGCCACGCGGGGACGGCGAACATGTTCGGCGCGGCCGGATCGCTCGCGGTCATCCTGATGTGGCTGTATTACTCGGCGGCGGTGTTCCTGCTCGGCGCCGAACTGTCGGCGACGGCAGCGAGAAAGCGCACGCATCGCGAGGCGGGCTGGCGATAAAAATATGCCTTCGAGTGCGACCTCGAAGGCATATTCAGCATCACGCGATGAAGCGAACGATCACGCCTGCCGGCGCAACTCCGCGGGCGGCACCTTCATCAGATGCCGGTACTTCGCGACGGTCCGTCGCGCGACGATCACGCCCTGATCCGCGAGCATCTTCGCGAGGCTCACATCCGAGAGCGGATCGGCCGCGTTTTCCTTCGCGATCATTTCCTTCAGGAGCGCGCGCACGGCCGCGGCCGAGCACGTGCCGCCGCTCTCGGTGCTGAGTTCGCGCGGGAAGAAGTGCTTGAACTCGAAGATGCCGCGCGGCGTCGCCATGTACTTGTTGCCCGTCGCGCGCGAGATCGTCGATTCGTGCAGTTCCAGCTCGTCGGCGACATCGCGCAGCACGAGCGGCTTCAGCGCGATCTCGCCGTAATCGAAGAACGCCTTCTGATGCGACACGATGCATTCCGCGACGCGCTGAATCGTCGTGAAACGTTGCTGCGCATTGCGAATCAGCCAGCGCGCTTCCTGCAACTGCTGCGCGAGTGGCGAACGGCTCGCGCCCGCCGACTGCGCGAAGAGTTCCGCGTACATCCGGTGGATGCGCGCGCGCGGCAGCACCGCCGGATTGATCGTCACGACCCAGCTTTTCTTCACCTGACGCACGATCACGTCCGGGACCACGTAGTTGTCCTCGGCCTGGCCGTAGTTCTCGCCCGGCTTGGGATCGAGCTTGCGCACGAGCGCGCAGGCGATGCGCAGTTCGTCCGCGCTGCAGCCGATCTTCTTCTGCAGTTCGGCCTGCTCGCGCCGTGCAAGGCGCTCCAGGTGATGATTGACGATTTCGAGCGCGACCGAGCGCCCCGGCGTGTCGGACGGCATCGCTTCGAGTTGCAGCGACAGGCATTCCGACAGGTTGCGCGCACCGACGCCCGGCTTGTCGAGCGACTGGACGAGCTTGAGCGCGATCGTCAGCTCGTCTTCGGTGAGTTCGGGCTCGATATCGACGAGCGCCGCGAGTTCCGACAGGTCTTGCCGCAGATAGCCGTCGTCGTCGAGCGCTTCGATGATCAACTGGGCCGTCGCGCGATCGCGGTCGTTCAGCGGGTAAAGGCGCAGCGAATCGTGCAGCGTGTCGTGCAGAGACGGCTCGATGCGGACCCAGTCGGCCGGATCGGAGCCTTCGCCGTCGCCGCTCGTGCGCGACGCCGTCGTGCGGCCGAACGGGTCGGAAGAGAACTCGCTGCCCGCATCGTCGTGGGACGAGGAATCGCTGCTGTCGACCGAATCGGCTGCATTGTCGGCGGCCAGCGGCGCTTCGGCCGTTTCGCTCGACGCGGCGGGCGTCGTTTCGCTCATCGAACTGCCGTTGTCGTTGCTAAGAGCGTTGTCCTCGGTCTGCGACTCGTCGTATTCGAGGAACGGGTTGGTGTCGAGGGCATTGCGCAGTTCCTGCTGAAACTCGAGCGACGAAAGCTGCAGCAGGCGAACCGACTGTTGAAGACGCGGTGTGAGCGCAAGGCTTTGCTTGGTGCGAAGTTCTAGGGAAGGCGGCATTGCGTGGTAGTCCTCGTTTGTTCTTGAACAGAATCGGCTTTCGTGACGCCCTATTAAGCAACGGTCGTGCCATGTTGTGTCAAAGCCGTATGGCGCCGGGCTTTTGCGGTGCGTGCACGCGGATTGCGCGGGGCTTCGAGGGTCGCTTCCACGCAGTTTTTACACAGCGTCCGACAAAACCGCAGCGCATGGGCGAGTCGTCCGGGCAGGTACCCACATGTTGAAAAATGCACGGGGCGAAACTATCTCGGCTACCTGCAAAACCGCGTCGCGACAGGGAGTCGAGCGCTTTGCCCGCGGCCGCGCGCGGCGCGTTTCATGGGGCCCGGCACGCAAGTTGCGGTAGTCGTTGCACGATCGCGTCGCTACGGGGCGTGACGTACACGAAGTAACGACAGGCAGTGCCAATGAAACGGTCCCCCGCGCGCTCAAGCGGTAAGGCAGTCAGGGCGAGACCGTACTTTTAAAACTGAAAAGAAGGAGAGTTTCCATGAAAACGACCCAATTCCTGAAGGCAGCCGGCGGTATCGCAGCAGTTGTGTTTGCTCTCAACGCAACCGCTCAGACGACGGCAGCATCGGACTCGACGGGCACGTCCGTCGGCCAGAAGGTCGACGACAGCGCCGTCACCACCAAGGTCAAGGCTGAACTGCTCGGCGCGAAGAACGTCAAGTCGACGCATGTTCACGTCAAGACGGTGAAGGGCGTCGTTTCGCTGACGGGCACCGTGCCGTCGGCTGAGGACCGGACGGCGGCGGAAGACGTGGTCTCGAAGGTCTCGGGCGTGACCCACGTGAAGAACCATCTCAAGATCGCAGCCGAATAAGCGGGAAGGCCGCGGCGCCGGTTCCGGCCGGTGCCGCGGCTCGACGATGCAAGCGCCTTAAGCAGCAACGATGCACAACGATGTACGATCTCGAAGCACGTTGAACAGGGACGTCACTCATCGCGGTTCGCCACGGCATGTCGCCGATGCAACGGCCGCAATACAAGGAGATTCCGATGAAGAACACGAAGAAGTTTGCCTTGATCGGTGCGCTCGCGATGGCTTGCGCGGCGCCGGCGTTCGCGCAGAATGCGGGCGGCGCGGCGGGCGGCGGTCAGTCGAACGGCACGTCGGCGGGCGCCGATTCGATGAACATGGCATCGGGCGCGATGACGAAGCCATCGAAGGGCACGACGCTGCATCAGCAAAACAAGGCGCATAAGCTGAAGGGCGCGTCGGCTGCTGCGGCGGCATCGTCGCTCGGCACGAACGACAAGGGCCAGCCGCAGTAAGCTGCGCGAGTCTCCGACGGAACACCAAGCCCGGCCGCGCAAGCGGCCGGGCTTTTTTGCGTCATGCGCCCGCAGCCGATAAAAAGCCGCCGCTCGCGTCAGCGAGCGGCGGCCCTGAGAAACAATCAGCCGGACTACCGAGCGACCGTCGATGACGGCCGCTCAAGCCCATCTTCACCGGCGCATTACGACTTCGCAGCGGCGTACTGATCGCGCAGATCGCGGATGCGATCATGATTCTGGATGACGCCCTGATACTGGCGCTCCACGACTGCGCGCACGTCGGCCGGGAGATCCTTGTCGAGCGCATCGCGATAGTTCTTCTTCGCGACGTCCTCGCCGCGCTCGCATTCGGCGAGAATCGCGTGATCGTCGCGGCCCGTCACCGCCGACTTCACGTCGACCCAGCCGCGATGCAGCGCGCCTGCGACCGTGCCGCCGGTTTCGGGCTTGCCGCCCAGGCGCTGCACGACGTCCTGCAGTTCGCGCGCGCCACGCTGGCAGTCCTCCGCGCGATTCTGGAACAGGAGCTTCAGGCTCGGGTCACGCGTGTCTTCGGCTGCCTTGAGAAAGCCCTTTTCACCGTCCTTCGACGTTTCTACGAGATCATTGAGTACCGATACGATATTCGTGCTCATGTAATACCTCCTTGTTGATCGAAGTTTCCCGCAGTGAAATCCCCGTGCGGGATGCGGTCCCTTGGGCTAACGCATGCAGCGTGCCTGGTGCGGGGTTGTGCCGCCGACATCGCTTGCGCGCGATGCGTGCCGCGCGGCACGTCGCTTGCTTTTACCGTCGTTCGACGAAACATCCAACAGCGCGCGGCATCGACCGCGACGCGCATAACGACGACTTGGGAGAATCACATGAGCATCAACTATCGCGAGCTGCTCGTCTTCGTGGCGATCGTCACGGCGGCGCTCGTCATGCAGGTCCGACAACATACGATGGACGTGCGAGATTCGCCCGGCGAAGCGCAATCCACACGACCGGTCGAGCGCGAGACCTGCGATTCCGCCGACGAGCGCCACTCGACGCGCCTGCTGCGCGCAACCTGCGCCATGCCGCGTGAGGAACAGCCGGTCGACGAGCTGAGCACGATGCCCCGCGCGCGGCGCGATCCGCTTTTCGTCTAGCACCGCCGCACAAAAAACAAGGCCGCCCTCGGGCGGCCTTCGTCTTCATGCGCGTCGCTGCGCATACTCGCCGACAGGATGCGGCGGCTGCAACGGATCGAAGTCGCTCCAGCGGCCCTGCTTCCAGCGACCCGACGCGCGTTCGATGTCCATGCCGCCGGCCTCGCGCAGGATCGACGCCGCGTCGTCCTGCGACTCCGGCGACACATGCACGGCAACCAGCACGCCCGCGTGCCGCGCGTTTTCCTCGTTGGCCGTGGAGGTCGTCGACCCCGGCTTCGACTTGCGCGTATGGGACATCGCGCCCGCGAGCGAGCCGATATACGCGCCGACGCCCGCCGCCACCGCCGACACGAGCAACGGCGCCTTGAAGACCGCGAACACCGCCGCGCCGATGACCGCCCCGATCACCGCGCCGATCGTCACGCCGCGACCGGCGCCCTTCGGCGCGGCCTGTGCGCCCGCATCGGTGCCGACGTCGCCGCCGATCGGATGCCGGGCGTGCTGCCCGCTCGGATTGACGAAAAAGAGCGTGACGTCTTCCTCGACGAAGCCGCGAGCGAAAAGCCGTTGCGCGGCGGACTCGGCGGCCGGAAATGTCTGGAAACGGCCCGCGATGATGAGCGACATGGTGCCTCCGTTTTCGAGTGGGTCAGGTAGGAAAGCGGTGCGCCTACTTCGGCTCCATGCCGGCGACGCGAAAGAGGCCGCTGCGCAGCACGACCGGCTGTCCGCCGTTCTCGTCGAGCGCTTCGGCGCAGACTGCGCGGATGCGCGGCCGGCCCTGTTCGTAGGCGGGCATCAGGTCCTCCTCGCGCGCGGAGGCCGCGGCGAAATGGTCCTCCAGCGCCTCGGCGGAAATCGAGCAGACGACCGACTGGCCGTCGACGAGTGCGGTGAAGTTGATCACCAGGTCGACGCCGTCGAAAACGGGCGGATCTTCCGCGAAGGTGATGTGCATGGTCGAGTCCTCATAGGCCGGACGATGGGGAAAAGCGGGAAGGGCGCTCATGCGCGGGCCTTCGCGAGCTGCTGCGCCATCTGGTAGTGGTGCTCGATGATCGGCAGCGCCTTGGCCGCGGCGCCTTTCAATTGCGCGTCGTTGCCGTTTTCGCTTTCCTGCTTGAAGAGCTCGACGGCCTTCTGATGGCCGCCGACCGCCACCTTTTCAATATATGCCTTGTCGAAGTCGGCGCCTTGAAGATTTTGCAGGCTGCCGACCACCGACGAATCCGCGCTCGCCGGCGCGGTGATGCCGTGGCGCTTCGCGACGACGTCGAGATTGCGCGCGAGTTTGGTGTGGTCCGCGATCATGCGCTCGGCGAAGCGCTTGACCTGCGCATCGCTCGATTTCGAGAGCGCGAGCTTGCTCGCGGCGATTTCGGTGGCGCCGGCCGTGCCGGCGTCCTGCACGAACTGCTGATCGGTCGCCGACAGTTTCTCCGATGCCGCGCTTGCCGGTGCATTCTGCGCAGGGGCGAGCGGCACGAAGCCGGCGGCGAGGGCGAGCGCCGC
Source organism: Caballeronia telluris (assembly GCF_001544495.1). Classification (GTDB taxonomy): domain Bacteria; phylum Pseudomonadota; class Gammaproteobacteria; order Burkholderiales; family Burkholderiaceae; genus Caballeronia; species Caballeronia telluris. The sequence goes on along the minus strand of NZ_FCNZ02000002.1, from coordinate 282,391 downwards.
GACGCTCTTTTTCACCCAGATGCGCATCGACGGCTGCGCCGTGGAAGGTGTTTCACGTCGGCGGTTGAAAGCGAAATGGTTCGGCATGCATCCTCCTGTTCCTGCGGTTCTCGCGCTCACGCGGCCTGTTTCCCCTTCGCGAGCGCGTCGATCAGCGCCTTGTTGAAGGCGGGCAGGTCGTCGGGCTTGCGGCTCGTGATCAGATTGCCGTCGATCTGCACTTCCTGGTCGACCCAGGTTCCGCCCGCATTGCGGATGTCGTCCTGCAGGCTCGGCCAGCTCGTCATCGTGCGGCCCGAGACGATGCCCGCCGAGATCGGCAGCCAGCCGCCGTGGCAGATCACCGCAATCGGCTTTTTCGCCTGATTGATGGCTTTGACGAAGCCCTGCGCCTGCGCGTCGAGACGGATCGCATCGCCGTTCACGACGCCGCCCGGCAGCACGAGCGCGTCGTAATCCGACGCCTTGACCTGATCGAACGTGGCATCGACCGCGACGCTGTCGCCTTTGTCGACGTGCTTGAATCCCTGGATCTGTCCCGGCTTTTGCGAGATCACGTGGACCTCGACGCCGGCTTCCTTCAGCGCGCGCTGCGGCTCGACGAGTTCGGCCTGTTCGAAGCCGTCGACCGCCAGAATCGCGACCTTGCAATCATTGAGTGAAGTAGCCATGAAAACACTCTCCTTATTGCTGGATAAGCCTGTGGGATGGGTTCCGGGTGTGCGGAACCCTCGACTCGACGGCAGCAAGGGGTGTGCCCAGCGGAGCGGGCAGTCGGCGCGGGGGAGCGTGGAGTGCGTGGGATGCGCGCGGGCTCAGACGGCTTCCGCGCGGCGTTTGCCTGCGAGCCGCATGAGGCTCACGATCGCGGCGGCGGCCGCGAACGCCGCCGCCGCGTACAGCGTGATGACCGCGCCGTGCTGCGGTGCGACGCCGAAGATCAGCGCGACGAGTGCGGCGCCGAGCGTCTGTCCGGAAAGGCGCGCCGTGCCGAGCATGCCGCTCGCGCCGCCGCTGCGGTGACGCGGCGCGGCAGACAGCATCTGCCTGTTGTTCGGCGACTGGAAGAGCCCGAAGCCGAGTCCGCAGACGGCCATCCGCCAGGCGATGTCGACGGGCGCCGGATGCATGCCGGTGGTCGCGAGCAGCACGAGACCGCCGGTCAGGATCGCGAGCCCGATGCCGCCGAGGATGCCCGCCGAGTAGCGATCCGCGAGCACGCCCGCGAGCGGCGCGACGAACACGATGACGAGCGGCCACGGCGTCATCAGGAAGCCGGTCTGGACCTGCGTCATGCCGAAACCGTCCTGCAGCAGGAACGGCAGCGAGACGAAAGCCAGCATCTGCGCGGCGAACGAGCAGAACGACGTCGCGACGGAGAGCGCGAACACCGGAATGCGCATCAGGTCGACGGGTAGAAGCGGCGCGCGCTGCGTCAACTGGCGGCGCACGAAGAAATAGCCGATCACGCCCGCCACCAGAAATTCGGCGATCACATACGGGCGATGCTCGCCGTGACCGAGGCCGTCGACGGCCGTGATCGCGAAGCCGAAGAAGAGCGCGTTCATCAGCGCACTCACGTAGTCGTACGGTTCGCGATGGCCCGGCGTGCGCGGCAGCGCGTGCGTGCAGATCGCGAGCGCGGCGAGTCCGATCGGCACGTTGATCGCGAAGAGCCACGGCCACGGCGCGACGGCGAGCACGCCCGACGCGACGGTCGGCCCGATCACCGAGGAAATCGCGACCACCGTCGCGTTGATGGAGACGCCGCGGCCGAGCTGGTCCGGCGGATAGATCATGCGCACGAGCGCCGTGTTGACGCTCATGATGCCGGCCGCGCCGAAGCCCTGGATCACGCGCGCGAAGGTCAGCGTCAGGAGCGAGTTCGACAGCGCGCAGCCGAACGACGCGAGCGTGAAGAGCGCGAGCCCGGTCATGTAGATGCGCCGGTAGCCGATGCGGTCGCCGAGCGAGGCGAGCGGCAAGAGCGAGATGGTGATCGTGAGCTGGTAGGCGTTGACGACCCAGATCGAATCGGCGGGCGCCGCGTTCAGCGTGCGGGCGATGGTCGGCAGCGCGACGTTGGCAATGGCGCCGTCGAGCACCGCGAGCGTGATGCCGAGTGCGATGACGAGGATCGCCCAGAAGCGTTGCGGATACGGCAGGCCTTGTTCTGCTTCCATCGATCGGGGAGTCGGGCGGCGTGGAGCGTGGATGAAGCGCGCGGCAAGCCTCGCGGGCCGCCGCGTGTCGCGGATCGCGCTAATTCATCGCGTCACTTCAGTTCGTACAGGCCCGTGTAGGTCGCCGAATCGATTTCGTTCAGATGCACCATGAAGCGCGCGACCGCGTTGGTCGCACCGGCGTCGAGCGCGAGGTTGCCCGCCTGCAAGGCGTGGATGCGGAAGATATAGCGATGCGTCTTGTCGCCGCGCGGCGGCGCTGCTCCGCCGAAGCCGACCGTGCCGTAGTCGTTCCTCAACTGCAGCGCGCCCGCGGGCAAGAGGCTGCCGTCCGCCTTGCCGGCATTGCGCGGCAGCGACCCGACATCGGCCGGAATATTGACGATCACCCAGTGCCAGAAGCCGCTGCCGGTGGGCGCGTCGGGATCGTAGACGGTGAGCGCGAAGCTCTGCGTGTCGGCGGGCGGGTCTTCCCACTGCAACGCGGGCGAGATGTTCTCGCCCGCTCCGCCGAAGGCTTGCTGATCGAATTCCTGCGACTTCGTCATGAAGCCGTTCGCGGGAAACTCGGCGGACCAGATGCGGAAATCAGCCATGAGAATCTTGCCTCCATTCAACAGGTTGAAATAAGCGGCGCATGGCGCCCGCCCGGATGTTTCGCGCCCTGCCGCAGCAAACATGCCCGCCGCGGCGCAACTGAAGCAAGGCCGCATAGGGGCAAAGGGCTCGTCGAGTGTAGCATCCGGCCCCGCTTAACGACGCGTCGCGCGACGCACGGCGGACCTGCGGCGGCCACGGAACCGGCGCTGAAAAATGGCGGGCTAGAATATTGAGACGAGCACGTTGAGATCAATACGTCGAGATAAATACGGAACCGGCGCGAGCCGGAACAACACCCATGCCTAATGACGAGCGGCGCGCCGCCCGCGCAGCCATCCAGCCGTCCGAGCGGCCCATGACCGGCGAGAGCGCCCCCGCCGACGACGCCGACATGTTCGATCTCGCGCCCGTGTCGCTCTGGCTCGAGGACTTCAGCGCCGTGCGCGAGCTGTTCGAAAGCTGGCGCGAGGCCGGCGTCACCGACCTGCGCGCGCACCTCGCCGAAGACCCGGCGCGCATCACCGCGTGTTCGTCGCGCATCCGCGTGATCAAGGTGAACCGGCGCACGCTCTCGCTCTTCGGCGCGAAGGACGTCGATCATCTCGTGCAGAACCTCGCGAGCGTGTTTCGCGACGACATGCTCGCGACGCACGTCGACGAGCTCGAACAATTGTGGGCGGGCGAGCCGCGGTTCGTGAGCCAGACGGTGAATTACGCGCTCGACGGCCGGCGGCTCGACGTGCTGCTCAAGGCGGTGATTCTGCCGGGACACGAGTCGCGCTGGGACCGCGTGCTGGTCACGATCGAGGACATCACCGAACTCGAAGACGTGCGGCGCCGTGCGGCCGAGAGCGAACGCTACGCGCGCGGGCTCTTCGAGCATTCGCCGGTGTCGCTGTGGGTGGAGGATTTCAGTTCCGTGAAGGCGCTGCTCGACGACGTACGCGAGCGCGGCATCGTCGATTTCCGGACGTTCACGAACGTGCACCCGGAGTTTGTCGAGCGTTGCATGCAGGAGATTCACGTGCTCGACGTGAACCAGCACACGCTCAGGATGTTCGCCGCGCCCGACAAGCCGACGCTCTTCGCGAACCTTCAGACCATCTTTCGCGACGACATGCAGCATCATTTCCGGGAACAGTTGATCGAGCTGTGGGATCACAAGCTGTTTCACCAGCGCGAAGTGATGAACTATTCGATCGACGGCGCCGAACTGCACGTGCACCTGCAGTTTTCGGTGTTTCCGGGCCACGAGCGCGACTGGGACCTCGTGCTCGTCGCGCTCACCGACATCACCGCGCGCAAGAAGGCGGAGGCGTACCTCGAATTCCTCGGCAAGCACGACGTGCTGACGAAGCTGAAGAACCGTTCGTTCTGCATCGACGAGATCAACCGGCTGGAGCGCAAGGGCCCGTTCCCGGTGACGGCGATCGCGGTCGACGTGAACGGACTGAAGAGCGTGAACGACCAGTTGGGCCACGCCGCCGGCGACGCACTGCTGCGCCGCGCGGGCGAGGTGCTCGGCAAGGCGCTTGAAAAGCCGTTCCAGGCGGCGCGTATCGGTGGCGACGAATTCGTCGTGCTGCTGCCGGGCACCGACGAGCGCGGCGGCGAGGCGGTCATGGACAGCATTCGCCAGCTCGTGGAGGTGAACAACCAGTTCTACTCCGGCATGCCGCTCAGTTTCGCGATGGGCGCGGCCACCGCGCAGGAGGGCGAGCGGCTGGAAGCGATGCTGCATCGCGCCGACACGGTCATGTACGCCGAAAAGCGCGCCCACTACGACAATCCGCTGAACGAACGGCGCGCCGAGCGGGACTAGCCGGGCGCGCGTTCGCTATTTGCCGTTCGTCACTTCGTCGATGCCGCGGTTGAGCGCCGGGCAGGCTTCGTGGATTTCTTTCGCGTATTCGGCGGGATCGGTCGACTTGAGGCGCGCGAAGCGATCGACGGCCGATTGCGCTTCCGTGTAGCCGAGCTTCCAGGCGCCGTCGAAGTCGGGCGCGGCGGCGAAGTTCTGCCGGGCCGCCGTCCTGAAGCGCTCGATTTTCGCGGCATCGATATGGCAGACGTCCGCGGCGCCGCGCGCGATATTGCCGCAGGTGCGCGCGCCTTCCATCGCGAGGCTCTCGGGCGAGGGCGCCTGCCGTTGCGCCTGGTGCTGCACGCGTTCATGCGCTTCTGCGCGGGCCGCGAGCGGCGCGGCGAAGGCGCTGGCGGCGACGATCGCGCCGGTCAGAACGGTCTTGAGCGTCATGCGATTCCTTGTGGTTTGCCGCGCGAATTATAGGCGAACGGCGGGGCGGGCGAGGGCGTCTCCATGGCGGGAAAGGGCGGCTGAAATCACGGCCGGACGTGCGTTTTCACCGTGCTAGAATCGTTTTCCACATGCCGCTTTCAGCTAAAAATTTGGCCAGAACAATGAAAAAAGCAAGTAAGGCCGCAACGCCCGGCAGTGCTGTGCCTTCGCCCGAGACGCGGCGCAAGTACGATCCGGAGGAGACCAAGCGCAATATCCTCGAAATCGCCAAGCAGGAGTTCTCGGCGATGGGGCTGGCAGGCGCGCGCGTCGACGCTATTGCCGAGCGCACCAACACCACCAAGCGGATGCTGTATTACTACTTCGGCAGCAAGGAAGGGTTGTACGAAGCCGTGCTGGAGCAGGTCTACGGCGACATCCGCGCGCTCGAGCAGGAACTGCAGCTGGGCGAGATGGAGCCCGAGGCGGCGCTGCGCCATTTTGTCGAATTCGCGTTCGATTACCACGACAAGCATCGCGATTTCGTGCGCCTCGTCACGATCGAAAACGTGCACGCGGCGAAGTACATCGAACAATCGAAAACCTTCAAGAACCGCAATTCCAGCGTCGTGCGCACGATCGAAGACCTGATCGCGCGCGGCGTCGCGGCAGGGCAATTCCGCGACGACGTCGATCCGATCGACCTGCATCTGATGATCAGTTCCTTCTGCTTTCACCGCGTCGCGAACCGGCATACCTGGGGCGCGGCGTTCGGGCGCGATCCTTCCGGGCCGCGCTCGCGCGTGCGGCATCGCGAGATGATCGTCGATGCGGTGTTGCGGTTCATGCGCCGCAACGGCTGAAACGAGCGCAGAAAACGGCGGCTTCGGCCGCCGTTCTGCTTTTTGCGCGCGTCGATGGAAAACGCTGCTGCGCTGCGACAGAAACGCGTGTCGGTGTTTGTCCGTATTTGTACGATCTAGTTAGTTTGTTATACCATCGCCGGGCAGGATCGAGCCTATCGAATGCGAACGCCGTGGCCGCTTCGCGCGTCCTGTGGGATTGGCCTACACTGGACGGGTCTTGCAGGCCTGCTCGTCACGCATTTCCACTGCATTACAAGGAGGCAGCGATGCTGCGTTCCATCCGGACTTCCATCGCGACGGTCTCGATCAGCGGCACGCTGGTCGAGAAGCTGAACGCGATCCGCGCGGCAGGTTTCGACGGCGTCGAGATCTTCGAGAACGATCTGCTTTATTTCGACGGCACGCCCGCCGACGTGCGGCGCATCTGCGCGGACCTGGGTCTGGCCATCTACCTGTTCCAGCCGTTTCGCGACTTCGAGGGCGTTTCGCCCGAGCGCCTCGCGCGCAATGTCGAGCGCGCGAAGCGCAAGTTCGAGCTGATGCACGCACTCGGCACGGACCGCATGCTGGCGTGCAGCAACGTGTCGCCGGAGACGATCGCCGACGATGCGCTGATCGCCGACCAGCTCGGCGTGCTCGCGCGCGCGGCCGAAGAGGCGGGCGTGATCGTCGGCTACGAGGCGCTCGCGTGGGGCCGGCACGTGAATTCGTACAAGCACGCGTGGCGGCTCGTCGATGCCGTGAATCATCCGAACCTGGGCCTCGTGCTCGACAGCTTTCACACGCTGTCGATCCGCGATTCCGTCGACGAAATCGCGTCGATTCCGGGCGAGAAGATCGCGTTCGTGCAGATCGCCGACGCGCCCGTGCTCGCGATGGACGTGCTCGAATGGAGCCGCCACTACCGCTGCTTCCCGGGCCAGGGCGCGTTCGACGTCGCGACCTTCACGGCGCGCGTGCTCGAAGCGGGCTATACGGGGCCGCTGTCGCTCGAAATCTTCAACGACGGCTTTCGCGCCGCGCCGACCAACGTCACCGCCGCCGACGGCCACCGGTCGCTCCGCTTTCTCGAAGAACAGACGCGCGCGGTGCTCGGCGACAAGGCACCGGACATCCTCTTCGATCCGCCCGCGCCGCCCGCGCACGTCGGCTTCCAGTTCCTCGAATTCGCCGTCGACGACGCAACGCGCGGCGAAGTCGCCGGCTGGCTCGGCAAGCTGGGATTTCGGCTCGCGGGCCGGCATCGCTCGAAGGATGTCACGCTGTATCGGCACGGGTCCGGCTCGATCGTGCTGAACGCCGAGATGGATTCGTTCGCGAGCGCGTTTTTCCAGCAGCACGGGTTGTCGCTGTGCGCATCGGCGTTTCGCGTCGACGACGCCAAATGCGCGTTCGAGCGCGCCGCGGCCTACGGCTACACGCCGTTTTCGGGGCGCGTCGGCCCGAACGAGCGCGTGCTGCCCGGCGTGCAGGCGCCCGATGGCAGCCTCGAATATTTCGTCGACGAAGCGCCCGGCGCGCCGACGCTGTGGGAATCGGATTTCATCCTGACCGACATCGACGGGCCGTATGAGGTCGGGCCGCTCGAACGCATCGATCACGTGTGTTTGTCGCTGCCGGCCGACGCGCTCGACACTTGGGTGCTGTTCTTTCGCACCGCGTTCGGCTTCGAGACCGAGCCCAGCGTGCTCGTGCCCGATCCCTACGGGCTCGTGCGCAGCCGCGCCGTGCGAAGCCGCGACGGTTCGGTGCGCATTGCGCTGAACGCGTCGGTGGACCGCTACACGGCGGTGGTGGAATCGCTCGCGACGTATCGTGGCTCCGGCCTTAACCACGTCGCGTTCAGCACGCCCGACATCTTCGATGCGATTCCGCGACTCGCCGCCGACGGCGTCCAGTTCCTGCGCATTCCGCGCAATTACTACGACGATCTGGCGGCGCGCTATTCGCTGCCCGACGAACAGATCGACGCCATGCGCGAGCACAATATCCTCTACGACCGCGACGAGCGCGGCGGCGAGTTCTTCCACGCTTATACGGAACAGCTCGATCAGCGGTTCTTCCTGGAGATCATCGAGCGGCGCGGCGGCTACGACGGCTACGGCGCGGCGAACGCGGCGGTTCGGCTCGCGGCGCACGCGCAGTTGCAGAAGGCGCGGCGCGGGGCCTGAGGCGTTTGAAGGCGGTTCCGGCGGCGGCATTCTGACCGATGATGAAAGCATGGCTGCAATCGGACGAGGAGGGCTCCATGCAGGACTTCTCCAACCTGCTGGTCGGGCTTGCCGGGCTGCTGGCCGTGGCGATCGTCGCATTTGCGCACGACTGGCGCGACGAACACCGCCGGTGCATGCTGATGCGGCCCGCGACGCACCTTCATTCCATGCGCGACGGGTGGATACGGCACCGGCGTTAGAGCGCTGGCTTGTCGACTGCGCTCAGGCGCTGCGTGGCTTCCTGACGCGGCCGGCATCGGCGATCGGCGCGGCCGCATTCGCCGCGCGCGAGCGTTCTTCGTCCCGTTGCCGCTCGGCGGTTTCGAAGGCGTCGATCCGCAGATAGAGGCGGTGGACCGTCTGGATCTGCGTGTGCGACAGGTGCGACGCGCGCGTGACCTCCGCGAGCCGCTCGCGCCAGTAGCCCGGCGGCAGGATCGGACCGCCGAAATCGCATTCGAGCGAGCGCGCCAGCACCAGTTCGAGGTGCGTGAGATCCTGGTCTGCCAACAGCGCCGAAAACGCGCCTTGAGGCCTGGTATCGGGGTGGTCCATCACTGTCTATCGGCGGCGATGGCGCGTGCTTGATCAGTACTTTCCCTTAAACCGATTGTTTTCTCGCAAGCCAGATGGCGCGTGACGGTGTTTGTTATACTCTGCGCTCGCTGGCGATGCCCCGTCGGAGCCAGCGCCGGCGCTTCGTTTAGGAAGAAGCATCGAAGCCGGATGCACACATTGATCCCGCGCCGCTCGCGCAACCGGATCGCTCCCCGTAGTTCAATGGATAGAACGAGTGCCTCCTAAGCGCTAGATGCAGGTTCGATTCCTGCCGGGGGGACCAGCAGTCCTCATCGCCTCGTCCCGCAGCCCCCTCTCTCCGCGAAACGCCCGTTACACGCACGCCTGCCCGCATCCCCGCCGATCATGCGACACTCCGCCCGTCGCCCTTCGATCCGTCCGTGAATCGCCATGACCGAAATCGAATCCGCCGCGCTCGTTTTCGTCCTGCTTCTCGCCAGCACCGCCGTCGGTGCCATCGTCCGGCCGCTCTTGCCCGAAGAGCACAAGGCGCAGGAGACCGTGCAACTCGTGCAGCTCGTCGTAGGCATGCTGGTGACGTTCGCGGCGCTGGTGCTCGGGCTGCTGACGGCATCGGCGAAATCCGTCTTCGATACGACCGACAACGACATCCGCACCTACGCCTCCTCGCTGATCCAGCTGGATCACGCGTTGCGCGAATACGGCCCGGACGCCGATGGCGCCCGCACGCTGCTGCGCAGCTACACCGCCGCCGCGATCGCGAGCACCTGGCCGAACGAGACGCCGCCGCCGGGCGACTATCCGAAAATCGCCGGCAGTGAGCCGCGCACCGACAATCTCGACAGCCCCACACTCGGCGCGATGCTCGAACGCGGTCAGTTGCTCGTGCGGCAGCTTGAACCGCGCGACTCGTTTCACGTCAAACTGGCCGCCGAGAATCTCGCGCGTTTCGAGCGCCTCATCACGCAGCGCTGGAAGCTGATCGAAGAGGCGCACGGCTCGATTTCGTATCCGTTCGACCGGATCCTGATCGGCTGGCTGATGATCATCTTCCTGTGTTTCGGGCTGATCGCGCCGCGCAATGCGCTTTCGCTCGTGACGATCACGCTCGGCGCGCTCTCGATCGCGCTCACCGTGCTCGTGATCTTCGACCTCGACACGCCGTTCTCCGGCCCGATCATGATCGCGAGCCAGCCAATGCGCGATGCGCTCGCGTACCTGAGCCGCTAGGCACACGCCGATGTCGCAGATGCTCTACACCGACCCGCGCCTCGTCGCCCTCTACGACGCGCTCAATCCCGCCGGCCCCGACACGGCGTTCTACCTTCAGCTCGCGCAAGGCGCTGCGCGCATCGCCGATCTCGGCTGCGGGACCGGGCTGCTCGCGTGCGCGCTCGCGCAGCAGGGACATCGCGTGACGGGCATCGATCCGTCGCCTGAAATGCTGCGGGTCGCGCGCAAACGATCGCACGCTGACGAAGTAACCTGGATCGAAGGCGATGCCAAGGCGCTCGCGTTCACCGGCCCGATGGATCTCGTACTGATGACGCGCCACGTCGCGCAGGTTTTCCTCGACGACGACGCGTTGCTCGAGACGCTCCGCGCCGCGCGCTACGCGTTGCGCAACGGCGGGCGGATCGCGTTCGACAGCCGCGATCCGGCGGCGCAGGCGTGGGAGCGATGGACGAAGGCGGAATCGGCGCGGCGCATCGACGTGGCGGGCGTCGGCGGCGTGGACGTCTGGCACGAGCGCGACGCCACGCCAGATCCGCAGGACGCGTCATCGGGCGGCCGCGTGCGTTTCGACACGCACTACCGGTTCGAATCGACGGGGGAAACGCTGGTCGCGGCGAGCGAACTGCGCTTTCGCGATCAGGACGAACTCGCGGACCTGCTGACGAAGGCCGGCTTCGGAACGGTTGAACGGTACGGCGACTGGGACCGCTCGGGCGTCAGCGCGGCAAGCCGCGAACTGATCGCGGTGGCCTCTTAAGCGGCGGAAATCAGAACTCGACGGCCGCGAAATCTTCCTTGCCCACGTCGCAGAGCGGGCAGCGCCAGCTGGCGGGAATATCGGCGAAGCGGGTCCCCGGCGCGATGCCTTCGTCCGGCAGGCCGTCTTCTTCGTTGTAGATCCAGCCGCAAATCAGGCAGACCCAGCTTTTGTATTCCAGAACTTCACTCACGACAGACTCTTTTGTTTCGTTTTGCGGATTGCAACGGGCGCCTGGACGGCGCGGCGAAAAATGCAGCCAGCCGGCATCTTACCGGAATCGTGAAAATGCTTCCCCGCAGGCGCCCGCGCCGCGCGCACCCGGCGTTCGACCCAATTTGCCCGATTGCAAGCCCGGTGTATGCTCGGTCGAACAGCGTCGCGATGCGCGCGTTGCGTCCGGCCGGCGAAAGGCGCGCTTCGGCCGCTTTCTTCCAAGGAGAAAATGATGTTGAAAAAAATGGTGGGGACCGTGCTCTCGGCAAGCTTCCTGTTCGCGCTGACGGCAGAAGCGCAGACGCCCGCGCGCGTCTATTTCATCGAACCGAAGGACGGCGCGAGCGTGTCGAGCCCGGTGCATGTGAAATTCGGCATCGAAGGGATGCAGGTCGCGCCCGCCGGCACGATGGGCGACAATTCCGGTCATCATCATCTCCTGATCGACGGCGGCCCGGTGCAGAAGGGCCTCGTGATCCCCGCCGACGACAAGTCGATCCACTTCGGCAAGGGCCAGACCGAAACCGACGTGAAACTGCCGCCCGGCGACCACACGCTGACGATGCAGTTCGCCGACGGCGCGCATCGCTCCTACGGCCCGGAAATGAGCCAGACGATCAAGGTGCACGTGAAGTAGCTTGCCTGCGTGCGTATCTCGAAAAACGCGGTTCCGGCCGCGTTTTTCACGTCCGGGGACGCCGGCGCCTTGTCCGAATGGCCGACGCCACGGGCCGCGACGGGTAACACCGGTACAATGGCCGCTTCCTGTTTTTGCACTTTTCCGGCTGCCCTCATGTCGCTTTATTCCATCTCCGACGCGCAACTCGCGTTCGGCCACGTCGCGCTGCTCGATCACGCGGATTTCTCGCTCGAAGCGGGGGAGCGCGTCGGACTGATCGGGCGCAACGGTGCGGGCAAGTCCTCGCTGCTCAAGATCGTCGCCGGCCTCACGAAGCCCGACGACGGCCTCGTCACGCGCCAGAGCGAACTCAGCACGGTCTACGTCCCGCAGGAACCCGAATTCGAGCTGGACGCGTCGGTGTTCGACGTCGTCGCGTCGGGCCTGACCGAAGCCCGCGCGCATCTCGACGAATACGACGAAGTCGCGCACAAGCTCGCCGACACGTCCGAAGGCGCCGAACACGATGCGCTGCTCGCGCGCATGAACGCACTGCAATCATCGCTGGATCTGCACGACGCCTGGAACTGGCGCACGCGCGTCGCGACGACGCTGGATCAGATCGGCCTCGACGGCGACGCGCGCGTCGGCGCGCTTTCCGGCGGCATGCGAAAGCGCGTCGCGCTGGCGCGGGCGCTCGTCGTGCAGCCGGACGTGCTGTTGCTCGACGAACCGACCAACCATCTCGACTTCGACGGCATCCGCTGGCTCGAAGACCTGCTCGTCACGCTGCGCACGGGCCTGCTCTTCATCACCCACGACCGCGCGTTTCTGGACCGGGTGGCGACGCGCATCGTCGAACTGGATCGCGGGCGGCTGCTTTCGTATCCGGGCAATTTCAGCGCGTATCAGACGAGAAAGGCGCAGCAGCTCGAAGTCGAGCAGGTGGAAGCCGCGAAGTTCGACAAGCTGCTCGCGCAGGAAGAAGTGTGGATTCGCAAGGGCGTGGAGGCGCGGCGCACACGCAGCGTCGGACGCATTGCGCGGCTCGTCGAGATGCGTAACGAGCGCGCCGAGCGGCGCAACGTGCAGGGCAACGTGAAGCTCGATGTCGGGCAGGGCGAGAAGTCGGGCAAGATCGTCGCGGAGTTGACCGATGTGACGAAGCGCTACGGCGAACGCACAATCGTCGACAATTTCACGGCCACCGTGATGCGCGGCGACAAGATCGGTCTCGTCGGTCCGAACGGCGCCGGCAAGACGACGCTGCTCAAGCTGATCCTGGGCGAAATCCAGCCGGACGCCGGCCGCGTGCGCATCGGCACGAACCTGCAGGTCGCGTACTTCGACCAGATGCGCGCGCAGCTCGATCTCGACAAGACGCTCGCGGACACCATCAGCCCGGGCAGCGAATGGGTCGAAGTGAACGGCGTGAAGAAGCACGTGATGAGCTATCTCGGCGACTTCCTGTTCGCGCCCGAACGCGCGCGCTCGCCGGTGCAGTCGCTCTCGGGCGGCGAGCGCAACCGTCTCTTGCTCGCGCGTCTTTTCGCGCGGCCGGCGAACGTGCTCGTACTCGACGAGCCGACCAACGACCTCGACATCCCCACGCTCGAACTGCTCGAAGAACTGCTGACCGATTACGACGGCACCGTGCTGCTCGTGAGCCACGACCGCGCGTTTCTGGACAACGTCGTGACGTCCGTGTTCGCGTCGGAGGGCGGCGGCAAGTGGCGCGAGTATGTCGGCGGCTTTTCCGACTGGCAGATCCAGCGCGAACGTTCGGAACAGATCGCGCAGGACGCCGCGCGCCAGAACGCGAAGGACACGCCGAAGGAAGACGCGCCGAAGGAAAGCGCCGCGGGCCGCAACGCGCAGCGCACCGTAAAGCTGTCGTTCAAGGAGCAGCGCGAACTGGACGCGCTGCCCGGGAAGATCGCCGCGCTGGAAGCGGAGCAGAAGGCGGTCGGCGCGCAACTCGAAGACGGCTCGATCTTCGCGAAGGACGCGAAGGAAGGCGCGCGGCTGAGCGAACGGCACGCGGCCATCGACGAGGAACTGCTCGCCGTGCTCGAACGCTGGGAAGAACTCGAAGCCAAGCGCAAATAAGGCCGCCGTCACCGCGCCGTCATTGCCGGCCATATCGAAAACAGTAAAATACGTCGCGTTTTCCGGATGCCCGCGTTTGACGGGCACCGCATTGCAGCGATTCTCCAGGCAGCCCGGCGCGTTCGGCCGGGCGAGCCCGATGTGTTCACGCATTCGCCGGTGCCCCGGCCGCCTTTCGCGCAGCGACGCCGGAAGGACCGACGGACACCGGACCAACGTTCAGTCATGTCCACGAAAAAACCCGACAGCGGCAAAAGCAGCGGATACAGCGAAGCATCGATCAAGGTGCTGAAGGGCCTCGAGCCGGTCAAGCAGCGGCCCGGCATGTACACGCGTACCGAAAACCCGCTGCACATCATTCAGGAAGTCATCGACAACGCCTCCGACGAAGCGCTCGGCGGCTACGGCAAGCAGATCACCGTCACGCTGCACACCGACAACTCGATCTCCGTCGAAGACGACGGCCGCGGCATTCCGTTCGGCCTGCATCCGGAAGAAGGCGTGCCGGTCGTCGAAATCGTGTTCACGCGCCTGCACGCGGGCGGCAAGTTCGACAAGGCCGCGGGCGGCGCCTACACGTTCTCGGGCGGCCTGCACGGCGTGGGCGTCTCGGTGACGAACGCGCTGTCGACGCGGCTCGATGTCACCGTCTGGCGCGACGGCAAGGTCGCCGAGATCGGCTTCTCGAACGGCGATGTCATCGCGCCGCTCACGACGCGTCCCGCCGAGCGCGGCGCCGCGAAGAAAACCGGCACGCGCGTGCATGCGTGGGCCAACCCGAAATACTTCGATTCGCCCAATCTGCCGACAGGCGAACTCCAGCGGCTCTTGCGCTCGAAGGCGGTGTTGCTGCCGGGCGTCGAAGTGGTGCTCGTCATCGAGAAAACCGGCGAACGGCAGGTCTGGAAATACGAAGACGGCCTGCGCGGTTACTTGCTCGAAGGCATGGGCGGCAGCGATCTTCTGATACCGCTCTTCGAAGGCGAGCGTTACGCCGAAAGCTCGCGCTCCAACGAGGAAACTTTCGCGGAAGGCGAAGGCGCGTCGTGGGTCGTCGCGTGGAGCGAGGAAGGGCCGCTGTTGCGCGAATCCTATGTCAACCTGATTCCGACGCCCGCCGGCGGCACGCACGAATCCGGCTTGCGGGACGGTCTCTTTCAGGCGGTGAAGAGCTTCGTCGAGTTGCACAACTTGCAGCCGAAGGGCGTGAAGCTGCTCGCCGAGGACGTGTTCGCGCGGGTGTCGTTCGTCTTGTCGGCGAAGGTGCTCGATCCGCAGTTTCAAGGGCAGATCAAGGAGCGGCTGAATAGCCGCGACGCGGTGAAGCTCGTGTCGTCGTTCACGCGGCCGGGGCTCGAACTGTGGCTGAACCAGCACGTCGAGTATGGCAAGAAGCTCGCCGAACTCGTGATCCGTCAGGCGCAGGCGCGCACGCGCGCGGGGCAGAAGGTCGAGAAGCGCAAGAGTTCGGGCGTGGCCGTGCTGCCAGGCAAGCTGACCGATTGCGAATCGACCGACATCGCGCGCAACGAGCTTTTTCTCGTCGAGGGCGATTCGGCGGGCGGTTCCGCGAAGATGGGCCGCGACAAGGAATTCCAGGCGATCCTGCCGTTGCGCGGCAAGGTGTTGAACACGTGGGAAACGGAGCGCGACCGGCTCTTCGCGAACAACGAAGTGCATGACATCGCGGTGGCGATCGGCGTCGATCCGCACGGCCCGGACGAGCAAATCGATCTGTCGAACCTGCGCTACGGCAAGATCTGCATCCTGTCGGACGCGGACGTCGACGGTGCGCACATTCAGGTTCTGCTGCTGACGCTCTTCTTCAAGCACTTCCCGCAACTGATCGAGCGCGGGCATGTGTGCGTCGCGCGTCCGCCGCTCTTTCGCGTCGATGCGCCCGCGCGCGGCAAGAAGCCCGCGCAGAAGCTCTACGCGCTCGACGAAGGCGAACTCGAAGCGATCCTCGACAAGCTGCGCAAGGACGGCGTGCGCGACACGCAATGGACGATCAGCCGGTTCAAGGGCCTGGGCGAAATGAGCGCTGAACAGCTCTGGGACACCACGATGAACCCCGACACGCGGCGGCTGTTGCCGGTCGGTCTCGGCGATCTCGGTTTCGACCTGACGGTGACGCGCATGACGATGCTGATGGGCAAGGGCGAAGCGGCATCGCGGCGCAGTTGGCTCGAAGAGAAGGGCAACGAGGTCGAAGCGGACATTTGATTGTGCTGGCGCTTTTTGGAACACCGTTTGATGTTGCTGCGCTTCCACAGAAGCACAAGCTCATCAAGCGGTGTTGGAAGCCCCTTTCGCAGACCAACGCAAAAATTACGGAAACCCGATGGGAATCACAGACGATCTCTTCGCCGAACAGGAAGCCGCGCCGGAAGGCGAGAAACTGACCCTCGGCGACTACGCGGAGCGCGCCTACCTCGACTACGCGGTGAGCGTGGTGAAGGGCCGCGCGCTGCCCGACGTGTCGGACGGGCAAAAGCCCGTGCAGCGCCGCATCCTGTTCGCGATGAACGAAATGGGCCTCGCCAACACGGCGAAGCCGGTGAAGTCGGCGCGCGTCGTCGGCGACGTGCTCGGCAAGTATCACCCGCACGGCGACCAGTCCGCGTACGACGCGCTCGTGCGCCTCGCGCAGGACTTCTCGATGCGCTATCCGCTGATCGACGGCCAGGGCAACTTCGGCTCGCGCGACGGCGACGGCGCGGCGGCGATGCGCTACACCGAAGCGCGCCTGACGCCGATCGCAAAACTGCTGCTCGACGAAATCGACCAGGGCACGGTCGATTTCATGCCCAACTACGACGGCTCGTTCGAAGAGCCGAAGCTCCTGCCCGCGCGCCTGCCGTTCCTGCTGCTCAACGGCGCGTCGGGAATCGCGGTCGGGCTGGCGACGGAGATTCCGTCGCATAACCTGCGCGAAGTCGCGTCGGCGGCGGTCGCGATGATCCGCGATCCGAAGATCGGCCACGGCGGCGTGATGGAGAAGATCCCCGGGCCGGACTTTCCGGGCGGCGGCCAGATCATCTCGTCGCAGGCGGAAATCTCGGCGGCGTATGAAACCGGGCGCGGCAGCCTGAAGGTGCGCGCACGCTGGAAAATCGAAGACCTCGCGCGCGGCCAGTGGCAGCTCGTCATCACCGAATTGCCGCCGAACACGTCGGGACAGAAGGTGCTCGAGGAAATCGAGGAACTGACCAACCCGAAGATCAAGCTCGGCAAGAAGGCGCTCACGCCCGACCAGTTGCAGACGAAGCAGACGCTCCTCGCGCTGCTCGACACCGTGCGCGACGAGTCCGGCAAGGACGCGCCCGTGCGGCTCGTGTTCGAGCCGAAGTCGAGCCGCATCGACCAGACCGAGTTCGTCCATTCGCTGCTCGCGCATACGAGCCTCGAATCGAACGCGGCGATCAATCTCGTGATGATCGGCGCCGACGGCCGGCCGCGCCAGAAGGGCATCGTCGAAATCCTGCACGAGTGGGTCGGGTTCCGCTTCACCACTGTCACGCGGCGCACGCAGCATCGCCTGGGCAAGGTCGACGACCGCATCCATATTCTCGAAGGGCGGATGATCGTCTTCCTGAATATCGATGAAGTGATCCGCATCATCCGCGAGGCCGACGAGCCGAAACAGGCGCTGATCGACCGCTTCGGGCTCTCGGAGCGTCAGGCCGACGACATCCTCGACATCCGTCTGAGGCAGCTCGCGCGGATGGAATCGATCAAGATCGAGCAGGAATTGAAGGAACTGCGCGCAGAGAAAGAGAAGCTCGAAGAACTGCTCAACAGCGACGCCGCGATGAAGCGCCTGCTCATCAAGGAAATCGAAGCCGATGCGAAGCAATACGGCGACGACCGCCGCACGCTGATCCAGCAGGAAAAGCGCGCGACGTTCGAAGCGCGCGTCGTCGACGAACCGGTGACGGTGGTCGTCTCGCAGCGCGGCTGGGTGCGCGCGCTGAAGGGTCACGGCCTCGATCCGGCGGGCTTCCAGTTCAAGGCCGGCGATAGCATCTACGCCGCGTTCCAGGCGCGCACGCCGGACATGCTGATCGCGTGGGGCAGCAACGGGCGCGTGTATTCGGTGCCCGTCGCGATGCTGCCGGGCGGGCGCGGCGACGGCGTGCCGGTCACTTCCCTCATCGAACTCGAATCGGGCTCGCATCTGCTGCATTACTACGCGGCGTCGGTAGACCAGCCGCTCCTGCTCGCGTCGAACAACGGCTTTGGCTTCATCGCGAAACTCGGCGACATGGTGAGCCGCGTGAAGGCGGGCAAGTCGTTCATGACCATCGACGACGGCGCCGCGCCCCTCGCGCCGATGCCGGTCGTGCCGAACGCGTCGCATGTGGCATGTCTGTCGTCGGGCGGGCGGCTGCTCGTCTTCGGCATGGACGAGATGAAGACGCTCTCGGGCGGCGGCCGCGGCGTCACGCTGATGGCGCTCGATCCGAAGGAAACGCTCAAGCAGGCGTTGGCAATCGACGCGAAGGGCGTGCTGCTGATCGGCACGGGACGCGGCGGCAAGGCGCGCGAGGAGAAGCTCGGCGGCGCGGCGCTGGAAGCGCATGTCGGCAAGCGTGCGCGCAAGGGCCGTGCGCCGGATTCGTCGCTGAAGGTGAGCGAGCTGCGGCCCGTCTTCGAAGGCTGATTGTCGTTCGCTCTGCCGCGCGCCCCGTTACGCAAAAGCGTAACGGGGCGTTTCTTTATCTCAAAATGCCGGAACTGGTTCGACGGCCTTCAGTCGAAAGCCCAAGCCGCATTCGACAACCCTTCCGGAAACACAATGACCAAAGCCATCGAAGTGGCGCTCTTTCTGCATCTGCTCGGCGTGGCCGTGTGGATTGGCGGAATGGTGTTCGCGAACTTCTGCCTGCGCCCCGCGCTCGGCGACCTCACGCCGCAATTGCGCCTGCCGTTGCTCGAAGGCGTCTTCGCGCGGTTCTTCAACTGGGTGGCGGCGTCGGTGCTCGTCATCCTGCTGACGGGCGGCTTCCTGCTGACGCAATACGGCGGCGCGCACGCGGCGTGGCCGCTGCATGCGATGGCCGGTCTCGGCATCGTGATGATGCTGATCTTCGGTCATATCCGCTTTGCTGTTTTTCCGCGCATTCGTCGCGCGGTGCAGGCGCAGAACTGGCCCGATGGCGCGCGTGCGGTCGGCACGGTGCGCCGGCTCGTCGTCATCAATCTCGTGCTCGGCGTCGTGACGGTCGGCACGGCGGTGCTGTCGCGCGGGTTCTGACCTTCAGCGCGGCGCGAGGCGATCCGGCAGCGAATAGCGCTGCATCGTCCTTTCCATCGCGTCGAGAAACGCCTGCTCCGCCGCGTTCATCTTGCGGGCGCGATGCCAGAGCAGGTGAATATCGACGTCGGCCAGTCCTTCTTCCGGCGGCAGCCGCCACAGACGCTGCTGCGCGATGTCGTCGCGCACGATGTGCTCCGGCAAACAGCCGATCCCGAATCCCGCGAAAATCAGCCGGCGCACTTCGTCGAGACTCGGCGACGCCGCCACGATCCTCCCCGTAAAGCCGCGCTGATCGCGAAACACGGTGAGCGGCGAGAGGCTGTCGCCGATCTGGTCGCTCGTGAACGACACGAAATTCTCCGCGAGCAGATCGTCCATCGTGAGGGCCTGCCGCCCGAACAAGCGGTGATGCCGCCCGCAGAAGATCGCATAGCGCTGACGCAGGAAACAGCGCTGCTCCAGCTTGTCCACCGGCGTGCGGCAGAGGCCGAGACCCGCCGTCGCGGTCTTCTGCAACAGCGACGAAATGATGTCGGACGAGCGCATGATCTCGATATGCAGATCGATGCGCGGATACGTTCGATGAAACTCCGCGAGAAACTCGTCGTACACGGCCGATTCGATCCGGCTTACCGTCAAGAGGCGAATGGAACCGGTGATGTCGTCGGTGCGGTCGTCGAGTTCGGTTTCGAGCCGCGACATGTGGCCGTAGATGTCGCTCGCGATCCGGTACACCTCTTCGCCCGCGCGAGTCGGCTCGAAATGTGGTCCGCGCCGCTGGATCAGGTTGCGCCCGAGCGTGTCTTCCAGGCGCTTCAATGCCTGGCTGACGGCGGGCTGCGTCACATGCAGCCGCGCGGCGGCGCGGCTCACGCTGCGCTCCTGCATGATGACGAGGAACGTGCGCAGCAGGTTCCAGTCGAGCCGGTCGTTCAGGAAGCGCGCGACGTCGGCGCGAAGCAGGGTCATGTTTGTCCTAGGTATAAGCCAAATTTATACGCAAGATAATAAGGCGAAATTTGACTAATGTTTTATGGCTGGCGATAAAACGTTCACTCCGCGCGGTCGCAACGCAGGCGCGGACCGGCCAACCAAGGAGACCCCGGTGATTGCAACCCAGCACACAACCCGCCAGCCGGTGCGCGCCGCCGCCGCGGCGTTCATCGGCACGATGATCGAGTGGTACGACTTCTACATCTACGCGACCGCCGCCGCGCTCGTGTTCGGCGAACTGTACTTTCCGTCGCACGATCCGTTCGTGAGCACGATGGCATCGTTCGCGACCTTCGCGGTCGGCTTCTTTGCGCGGCCGCTCGGCGGCATCGTATTCGGCCATCTCGGCGACAAGATCGGCCGCAAGAAAGCGCTAATGACCACGCTGATGATGATGGGCGTCGCGACGGTCTGCGTCGGGCTGCTGCCGAGCTACACGAAGGTCGGCCTGCTCGCGCCGGTGCTGCTCGTGCTGCTGCGCGTGGTGCAGGGCATCGCAGTGGGCGGCGAGTGGGGCGGCGCCGTGCTGATGGCGGGCGAACATGCGCCCGAAGGCCGCCGCACGTTCTTCGCGTCGTTCGCGCAGCTCGGCAGCCCGGCCGGGCTGATTCTTTCGCTCGTCGCGTTCCGCGCGGTGACGTCGATGGATCACGCCGACTTCATCGCGTGGGGCTGGCGCCTGCCGTTTCTCGTGAGCGCGGTGCTGCTCGTTGTCGGCATCTTTATCCGGATCGGCGTGAACGAGTCGCCGGAGTTCCAGCGGGAGAAGGACAAGAAGCGCACCGTCGAGCTGCCGATCGCCGAAGTGTTCCGTTCGTCGGGCGCGCTCGTGGCGCTGTGCATCGGCGCGAACACGATCGGCATCGCGGGCGTCTACTTCACCAACACGTTCATGATCTCGTACACGACGCAATACGTCGGCGTCACGAAATCGCTGATCCTCGACTGCCTCTTCGCGGTCGCGATCATCCAGTTCCTCACGCAGCCGCTCGCCGCGTATCTCGCCGAGAAGCTCGGCGGCGCGCGCTTTCTCAAGCTCGCGGCGCTTTGCGCGATGGTCTCGCCGTACCCGATGTTCACCCTCGTGCAGAGCGGCGACAAGCTGTCGATGATCGTTGGCATCGCGCTCGCGGTGATCTGCATGGCGAGCTTCTATTCGGTGATCGCGGGCTTCGTGTCCGGCGTCTTTCCGACCCGCGTGCGCTACTCCGCGATCTCGCTGTCGTACCAGGTGTGCGGCGCGATCGCGGGCGGCCTGACGCCGCTCGTCGGCACCTGGCTCGCGCACAAGTTCGTCGGACAGTGGTGGCCGCTCGCCGTGTTCTATACGTGTCTCGCGGGGCTGTCGCTCGTGTGCATCGTCGCGCTCGACGCGCTCAAGCACCGCCGCGCCGATGCGCTCGACGCCGTGCCGTCGCATTGAATCGCCAGGAGGAATTTGAAGCCATGTTGCAAGTCAACGGCCCGCGACTGTGGGCAAGCCTGATGGAGATGGCGCAGGTCGGCGCCACGGCGAAGGGCGGCGTGCGCCGCCTCGCGCTCACCGATGACGATAAGCGCGGCCGCGATCGCTTCGCGACGTGGTGCCGCGAGGCGGGCATGACGGTCGAAGTCGATGAAGTCGGCAACCTGTTCGCGCGGCGCGAAGGCGCGGATGCGTCGCTCGCGCCCGTCGTGATCGGCAGCCATCTCGACACGCAGCCCGAAGGCGGGCGCTTCGACGGCGTGTACGGCGTACTCGCCGCGCTCGAACTCGTGCGCACGTTCAACGATGCCGGCATCGTCACGGAAAAGCCGATCGAGATCGTGTCGTGGACCAACGAGGAAGGCGCGCGCTTCACGCCGGCGATGCTCGGCTCGGCGGTGTTCGTCGGCGCGACGCCGCTTGCCGCCGCGCTCGACACGCAGGACGCGGACGGCATCCGCCTGCGCGATGCGCTCGCGCACTGCGGCTACGCGGGCAAGCGCCGCGCGACGGGCCAGCCGGTCGATTCGTACTTCGAGGCGCATATCGAGCAGGGGCCGGTGCTGGAGAGCCACGGCAATCCGATCGGCGTGGTGACGGGCGGGCAGGCGATCCGCTGGCTCGACGTGAGCGTGGCCGGCGTCGCGGCGCATGCGGGCACGACGCCGATGCCCTATCGCAAGGACGCGTTGTTCGCGAGCGCCGCGATGGCGCTGCAACTCGAAGCGATCGCGGAGCGTTTTGCGCCGCTGGGCCTCGTCACGATCGGTCAGGTCGCGATTCCGAATTCGTCGCGCAATACGATTGCCGGACGCGTCGCGTTCACGGTCGATCTGCGTCATCCCGACGACAAGCAGATCGACGCGATGGAGCGCGACGTGCGCGAGGCGTTCGGCAAGATCGCGCAGGCGCGCGGCCTCGAAGTCATGATCGACACGTACTGGAAAAGTCCCGCGACGCCGTTCGACGCCGAGTGCGTCGCGCTCGTGCAGGACGCCGTGACGCAGCTCGGCTACGCGCACGAGCGGATCGTGAGCGGCGCCGGACACGACGCGATCCATCTCGCGCGCCACGTGCCGACGGCGATGGTG
Source organism: Caballeronia telluris (assembly GCF_001544495.1). Lineage (GTDB taxonomy): Bacteria > Pseudomonadota > Gammaproteobacteria > Burkholderiales > Burkholderiaceae > Caballeronia > Caballeronia telluris. The sequence continues at coordinate 260,001 of NZ_FCNZ02000002.1, read as the reverse complement.
TTCATCCCGTGCGTCGGCGGCCTGTCGCACAACGAGGCCGAGGACGCGCTGCCCGAGGACGTCACCTGCGGCGCGAACGTGCTCGTGAACGCGGTGCTCGCGCGGGCCGTCGCGCACGCCCACGTACACGCACACGCACACGCATGATTCAACAGGAACGAACCCGATGCTGACTTACTTTCATCCCGAGCAACTGAAACACCATCCGCGCAGCTATCTGTCGCGCGGCCAGATGCGCACGCCGCAGGAAGTGCCGGAGCGCGCGCTCGCGCTCGTCGAGGCGGCGAAATCGCTTGGCTTCGACGTGCGCGAGCCGGCCGATTTCGGCACGGCGCCGCTTGCGGCCGTGCACGGCATGAACTATCTGCGCTTTCTCGAAGAGGCGCACGCCGAGTGGAAGAAGGTTCCGCAGGACTGGGGCGACGAAGTGATGTCGAACATCTACGTGCGCGAGGGCAATCCGCTGCGCGGCGTGCTGGCGCAGGCGGCGCGCTATCTCGCCGATGGCAGTTGCCCGGTCGGGCCGGATACCTACCGGTCCGCGTACTGGTCGGCGCAATGCGCGGCGGCGGGCGCGGCGGCCATCGCAGACGGCGCGCGCGAAGCGTACGCCGTGTGCCGGCCGCCGGGTCATCATGCGCGCGCCGAGGCGGCGGGCGGTTTCTGTTATCTGAACAACGCGGCGATCGCGGCTGAGGCGTTGCGCGGGCGGTTTGGCCGCGTCGCGATTCTCGATACCGACATGCACCACGGTCAGGGCGTGCAGGAGATTTTCTACGGACGCGACGACGTGCTGTACGTCTCCGTTCATGGCGACCCGACGAATTTCTATCCGGTCGTTGCGGGCTACGAGGACGAGCGCGGCGCGGGCGCGGGCGACGGCTACAACGTCAATCTGCCGATGCCGCACGGGTCGAGCGAGGCGGTGTTTTTCGAGCAGGTCGATGCCGCGTTGCGCGCGCTCGGGCGCTTTCAGCCGGACGCGCTTGTGCTGGCGCTGGGTTTCGACATCTACAAGGACGATCCGCAGGCGATGGTCGCGGTGACGACCGAAGGCTTCGGACGGCTGGGCCGCGCGCTCGGCGCGCTCGGATTGCCGACGCTCATCGTGCAGGAAGGCGGATACCACATCGAGAGTCTCGGCGATAACGCGCGAGCGTTCTTTGGCGGCTTCATGGAGCCGCGCGGCGCGGGCCGCTAAAGCGCGCGGGGCGAGCTCAGAAGTCGAACGATGTTCGACGACCGGCGCTATAGCGCCATCGATTACCGTCCGCCGCGCTCGTCGGTGAGCGCCGTCGGGAAAGGCTCGTTCCCATGCCCGGTGAGGCGCTTCGGCGCTTTTCCCTTCGGCCATCCGCACACGCCGAACCGGTCGAGCAGCGCCTGCACGCCGTCGGCGGGCACCGGGCGCGAAAACAGGAAGCCCTGCGCTTCGATCGGCCCGAGCGCCGCGAGCCACGCGATCTGCTCTTCCTTTTCCGTCCCTTCGACGACGACCTTCAATCCGAGCGAACGCGCCAGATTGATGATGGCCGAGACCATCACGCATACGCTGCGGTCCTCGGGAATCGCCTGGATGAAGGAGCGGTCGACCTTCAGCGTATCGACGGAAAAACGGTTCAGATACGACAGCGACGAATACCCCGTGCCGAAATCGTCCAGCGCGATCCGCACGCCGAGGCGCTTGAGCGCTGCGATCTTCTCCTGCACCAGTTCCGGATATTCCACCATCACCGTCTCGGTGATTTCGAGTTCGAGCTTGTCGGCGGGAATGCCGCTTTCGGTGATCGCGCGCTCCACCGTCTCCAGCAGGTCGCCGCGCCAGAACTGCACCGCCGAAATGTTCACGGCGAGCGACAGCCCCGTGTAACCGTCGCGCTGCCACTGGGCAAGCTGCATGCAGGCGGTGTGAATCACAAAATCGCCGACGGGCACGATCAGCCCCGTCGATTCCGCCACCGGAATGAACTCGTTGGCCGGAATCAGTCCGTGCTGCGGATGGTTCCAGCGCACGAGCGCCTCGAAGCCGGTGATGCAGCGCCGCGTGAGATCGATCTTCGGCTGATACGCGAGGAACAACTGCCGCTCGGTGAGCGCGACGCGCAGTTGCTGCTCCCACTTCATCAGGTGATCCGCGCGATGCGACAGGTGCGGCGAATAGAACTGATAGCAGTTGCGGCCCGCGTCCTTCGCGCTGTACATCGCGAGGTCGGCCTTCTTGAGCAGGTCGATCTCGCTCTCGTTCGACACCGAAAAGAGCGCAATGCCGATGCTCGCATGCAGCACGAATGCGCTGCCGCGCACGTCGAACGGCGTCGCGAACATCGCCGAGATCGCTTCGGCGAGTTCCACCGCGCGCCGCTCGACCTCGTCGCCCTTCACCACGACCACGAACTCGTCGCCGCCGATCCGCGACAGCCGGCCGTTCTCTCCGACCGTCTCCGCAAGCCGCGACGCCGTCATCTGCAACACGATGTCGCCGGCGTTGTGGCCGAGTGTGTCGTTCACCGTCTTGAAGTTGTCGAGGTCGATGAAGAGCAACGCGAGGCGCCCGAGATTGTCCGCCTGCGCGACGTCGTGGCGCAGCGCCTGCAAGGTCGAATAACGGTTGCGCAGGCCCGTCAGCAGATCGAATTCGACGAGATGCGTCATCTCGCGCTCGCGCCCGAGCAGCTTGCCGATAAGCCCGGTCGCCACGCCGAAGAACCCGAGCATCGCAAGCGAGATGAACGTCGCCATCAAAAGATAAACGTTGCGCGTGTGGTTGTAGTCGATGAACTCTTCCTTCTCCGACAAACCGACCAGCACGCCGAGCGGATAGCCGTCGATGTGCCGGTACGACACGATGCGCTTCACGTTGTCGATCGGATCGACGTAGATGCCCGACGCGTGGTCGGAGGTCGGGTACACGCCGCTCGCGGTGAAGTCGCCGCGGGCTCGTTCTGCGGCGCTCCTCGCGTCGTTCTTGCTCGCGACGGAGGTCCTCGTGCCGGTGCCCTCGGACGCGCCCGCGCCGGTGTTGCGCGCGAGCACCGAGCCGTTGTCGGAGACGACGGCGATCACGCCCTCGCGCCCGATCGAGGCGACGTTGTAGAAGTCGCTCGTGAAATAGGTCGGGTCTTCCGACACGACGACCACGCCCGCGAACGAGCCGTCCGGATGATTCAGGCGCCGGGTGATTTGCAGCGTCCAGAGGCCCGACACGCGGCCGCGCACCGGACGGCTGATGTAGAGCAGATCGTCGTTGGAATGCGCGTGGACCTTGAAGTGCTCGCGGTCGGAGAGGTCGATCGGCTTCGGATGCGGGTCGGCGGTGTTCGCGACGAGCGTGCCGTATTCGTCGATGAGCGACACCTGCACGAGCGTGTCGCTCTGGACGACGCCCTTTTCGACGGTCGAGATGAGGTTGAAGTTTTCCGGCGACTTCTCGTACTCGTACTTGACGAAGCGCGTCACCTGGTCGACCTGATGGATCGCCTTGATCGTGTGCTGTTCGAGCGCCGACGACAGGATCGCGGCGGAGGCCATCGACTCGTGCGTGGTGGCTTCGCGCTCGACCGCGAGCCGCGCGAAGATCACCGTCCACAAGAGGACGAGCACGAGTGTCCCGAGCACGGGGATGACGAAGAGCGCTCGCCGGCGGGGGGGCGGCAAACCGCTGTGCTGGCCGTCGCGTGACACTTTTGGCCGGGTTCGATTCATGTGCTCGCTGATATCCGTGGGCAATTCAGCGCGGCGTGCCTGACGCTCGACTGCGCTACTGGGTAAAGCCGATCAGGCCGGAGAAGAACCGGGCCAGCGACAGGAGTGTGCCCGATCGTGTGCGCCGACGCATGCGGAACGGCTGCCGGGGACGCTCTTTCGGGCAACGCGCCAGGCACGCTGCCCGAATCCTGCTGACATCCGACATCCATTGTTGCCCCACTGGACGGCCGCCACCGGCCGGCAAGCATACGTTTGCGCCCTGGCGCTCACGCACGCTCCCTCATTCCGGGATCGGCCAGACCGGCCGTTTGGCTGCCCCGTGCGTCTTGTCTATTAATCCGGTCACTGATTGTTCAGATATTACTTAAGCCTTCAAGATTAAGGAAGCACAGTCGCTGCGGGTATACACGTCCCCGAGCCGGACCAAAACAAGCACTGGCGGTGCATCAAAGGCGGAACGTCCCCTCGACGACCGTCACCGTATGACCGCCGATCCACGCGCGCGCATCGGCGCCATCGTGATCGTAATCGATGAAAATCCGGCCGTCGCGTCCGATTACGGTCCCTTGTCGAACTGTAAACGAGCGGCCCGGCTGCCGGTTCTGCGCGCTGAGCAGGCAGGCGAGCGCCGCATTCGCGCTGCCCGTGACGGGGTCTTCGGCGTTCTCGGCCCCGTACAGCAAGGCGCGCAGCTCGAACGTGGCGGCCGCGGCCGAGTCCTCTTGCGCACCGGCATGCGGACCATAGGCCGCGAGGCCGAGCGTCGCGGTATCGGCGACGAGGGCGGTCATGGCATCGCGATCCGGCGCGAGCGCGAGCACGTCGGCGGCGGTGTTCAGGCGCACGAGGAGCCACGGCACGCCATTGTCCACCGCGCACGACGGCGCATTGAAATCGATTACGCCTTGCCCGAGAGCCGCGTCGAGGCGTTGTAGCTGCGCATCGCCGAGCGGTTCGATGCGCGCGGGCGGCGCGGCGAACGCCCACGCGCCGGTGTCGCGTTCGACGATCGGCACCAGTCCGACGCCGCATTGCTGCACGAGCCGCCCCGGCTGCTTCGGCGTGTGGCCGCTTTCGAGCAGTGCGTGCGCGGTGCCGAGCGTCGGGTGCCCGGCGAACGGTAATTCCCTCGACGTCGTGAAGATGCGCACGCGATAGTCGGCGGCGGGGTCGGTGGGACGCAGCAGGAACGTCGTCTCGGAGAGATTGGTCCAGCGCGCGATCGCCTGCATCGCGTCGGTCGACAGATCGTCGGCATCGAAGACGACGGCAAGCGGATTGCCCTTGAAGGCCACGGACGTGAAGACGTCGACCTGTCGGAAACGGACCGTTCGTGCGGGCATGGGAAGTGAACCGTAAGAAGCGAGAAGGGAAAGCGCCGAAACGACGGCGCGCAAAAAAGCCCGGGACCTCGCGGTGCCGGGCTTCGGTCGACCTGCGCCGTTCAGGCCACTTCGGCGATCAGTTCGATCTCGACGCACGCGCCCATCGGAATCTGCGCGACGCCGAATGCCGAGCGCGCATGCTTGCCGCGCTCGCCGAAGACTTCGGCGATCAGTTCCGACGCGCCGTTCGTCACGACGTGCTGCTCGGTGAAGTCGGGCGTGGAGTTGACGAGGCTCATCACCTTGACGATGCGCTGCACGCGGTTCAGGTCGCCGACGTGCGCATGCAGGGTGGCGATCAGGTCGATCGCGACGGAGCGCGCGGCGGCACGGCCTTCCTCGGTGGCGAGCGTGTCGCCGAGCTTGCCGGTGTGGACCTTGCCGTCCTTCTTCGCGATATGGCCCGACAGATACACCGTGTTGCCGCTCTGCGCGCTCATCACGTAGGCTGCGGCGGGCGCGCCCGCGCTGGGCAGCTCGATGCCGAGTTCCTTCAGCTTGTCGTACACATTCGTTTCGGCCATCAAAGACTCCTGGTTCAGTTGATCAGAGGCGCGCGCGGATCAGCGCGCCGAGCTTCGCGACGCCTTCGTCGATCTTCGCCGGCGGCACGGTCACGAACGACAGCCGCAGCGTATTGTGCTCGGCCTCGTTCGCGAAGAACGGGCCGCCCGGCACGAACGCGACATGCTGCTCGATCGCCGCTTCGAGCAGCTTCATCGTGTCGATGTGCTTCGGCAGCGTCACCCACACGAACATGCCGCCCTCCGGCCGGTTCCATTCGACTCCGGCGGGCATGTGATGTTCCAGCGCCGCGAGCATCGCCGCGCACTGGTCGCGATAGAGCGCGCGGATCGTCGGCACGTGCTGGTCGAGGAAGCCGTCCTTCACGACTTCGTGGACGATGCGCTGCGTGAGGCTCGGCGTGTGCAGGTCGGTGGCCTGCTTCGCCTGCACCAGTTTGAAGTGCAGTTCCTCGGGCGCGATGATGTAGCCGACCCGCAGTCCCGGCGCCAGCACCTTCGAGAACGAGCCGAGATGCACGATGTGGTCCGGCGCCATCGAGAGCATCGTGGGCAGCGGGGCGCCCGCGTAGTCGAGCGCGCCGTAGGGATCGTCCTCGATGATCGGGAACGCGGCGCGCTGCGCGAACTCGGCAAGCGCCCGGCGCCGTTCGAGCGGCAGGCGTCGGCCGGTCGGGTTCTGGAAGTTCGGCTGGGCATACAACAGGCGCGCGCCCGCGGTCAGCGCGGCGTCGAGCCGCTCGGGGATCAGGCCGTGCTCGTCGGTCGGCACCTGCACGTAGTCCGGCTCGAAGAGCGAGAACGACTGCAACGCGCCGAGGTAGGTCGGCGTCTCGACGAGCACGCGGCTCGCCGGATCGATCAGCACCTTGCCGAGCAGATCGAGCGCCTGCTGCGACCCCGTCGTGATCAGCACCTGCGATGCGCGGATGTGCGCGCCGCCGACCGAATAGCGCGCCGCGACCCACTCGCGCAGCGGCATGAAGCCTTCGGTCGCGCTGTATTGCAGGGCGGCGGACGGCTGGTCGCGCAGGATGTGCTCCGATGCGCGGCGCATCTGCTCGACCGGGAAGGTCGCCGGCGAGGGCAGGCCGCCCGCGAACGAAATGACTTCGGGCCGCTCCGTGACTTTCAGGATCTCGCGGATCGCCGAGCTGGTCAGCTTGCGGGCGCGTTCGGAAAGTTGCCAGTGCGTGGCGCGAAGGTCGGCTTGATTCATGGGGTCCTCGGTCGTCTCGATTGCAGCGGGGCTGCGTTTTTTCAATGGGCCTGGTCGGCGGGATTCGGGGCGTTCAACTATGGGCGTCGCGGGCGGCGCCAGGGATCCGATTATCGCTCGCTCGTGTCATCTTGAGTTCGTCGTGCGCACCGTGGGGCGGGCGGAAGTCGCGCCCGGCGCCGTCGAGGACGGCCCGAGCGGCGGCGGCGCCGTGCGCACGGCAGCCTTGCGGCCGAGCACGACGGTCGCGATCACGGCGGCGGCGTAGATCCACGTCGACGCCTCGACGTGCTCGCCGAAGAAGAGCGCCGAGAACGCCATCGTGAAGAAGATTTGCAGGAGCTGAACCTGTCCGACGCGCGCGATGCCGCCCATCGCGAGCCCCGCGTACCACGCGAAGAAGCCGATGAACTGCGAGAACAGCGTGACGTAGCCGAACGCGAGCCAGGTGCGCCACGCGAGCGGTTCCGGATGCGCCGCCTGATGCGCCCACCAGAGCGCGCCGACCGGCAGCAGCAGAAACGGCGCCGACAGCACGAGCGCCCAGCAGATCACCTGCCAGCCGCCCATCTGGCGCGCGAGGCGCGCGCCTTCCGCATAGCCGAGCGCGCCGATGCCGACTGCGACGAGCATCAGCAGGTCGCCGGCCTGCACGCCGCCGCCGCCCGCTTGCAGCGCGAACGCGACGACGATCGCGCTGCCCGCAAGCGCGCTCGCCCAGAACGCTTTCGACGGCCGCTCGTGCGAGAGCCACGCCGCGTAAATCGCGACGCACAGCGGCTGCAATCCGTTGACGACCGCGCCGTGCGACGCCGGCACGGTCTTCATCGCCCAGGCGGAAAAAACCGGAAACGCGATGATCACGCCGAGCGAGACCACCGCGAGGCTCTTGACCTGCGGCCAGGTCGGCCGGCGTTCGCGGCGCCACACGAGGAGCGCTGCGGCCGGGATCGCGGCGACGAGCGCGCGGCCGAGGCCGTTCAGGAGCGGATGGACTTCCTGCACGACGATGCGCGTCATCGGCAGCGTCAGGCTGAAAATGATCACGCCGATCAGGCCGAGCAGCATGCCCTCGGTTTCGCGGGTCTTCATCGGGACGAATCTCCTGTTGTGTGGGGCGGCGGGATGAAGACCCGGCGACCGGTTATTCGGGTTGTCGCGAAAGTGCGTGTGCCGGGTCTTGCGCGGTGCCGGGCGCTTCGTCCGGCGCATGCGCCTCTCTTTCGTCGTCCGGCTTTTTGCTCTTCGCGCGCCGGCGCGATTTTTTTGCTTCGTCCGCTTCGGCCACGGCGCGCCGCGCCGCCTCGCGCGATTGCGCCGCTTCCGCCGATTCCGCTGATTCCCCGAGCGTCACGATCGAACCGTCCGGCAGTTCGAATTCCGCAACGATTCCCGGCGCGCCGGAAGTCGGCTCGATGCGCATCAGATGCGCCGCGCCGAGCCACGCGAGGTGTTCCGCGATTGCCTCGGCGCGCGGGTGGTGGCCCGTCAGCGAGCGCAGCGCGATGCCCGTCTCGGGCAACGCGGCGGACGGATGCTGGGTCGTGTCCCACTGGATCAGCGAGGGCACGACGCCGTCGCCCGCGCCTTGCCACGCGGGAAACGCGCCGTCGTCCGGCACGGTCAGGCTCCAGGTGCTCGCGCCGCGCGACATCGGCACGACGGGTGCGATGCGTTCCGGGTACTGCGCCTGCCAGCGCGCGAGCAGCCGCGGACGGTCGACGCGCACGGCCCAGTGCACGAGCTGCGGCCCGCTTTCGATGCGCGCCTGCATCGCCGGAGAGTCGAGCGCGAAAAGACGCGCGCGGGGCGCTTCGGCGGCCGGCGCGTCGGGGACGATCGCGATCACTTCCAGATACGCGCCGCCCCACAGGTTCAGGAGCCGGTTGTGAGTGCGCATCAGCGGATGCGCGCCGCCGCCGGCCGTCCCCACGCCGAACTTGCCGGCGATGAACCGTTCGCCCTCTTCAAGCGTGCGCGCGGCGACCACGAGGTGATCCAGCTTCAGGGTGCGTTGAAACGCGGGTGCGGGCGTGTGAACGGTCATGACGATTCAGGCAAGGGAAACCAGGGCCGACAGCATAACCGTTCGACTCTGCGCCGGTGGCCGCGCCATGTCGAGCACATTCCCGGAAGGACGAATGTAGCGTCTATCACCTGCACAGTAACGGTACAATCGGACCCATACTATTCGGTACAGTTTTTCGCCGAACCAACGCGCCGAATTAACGCGCCAAACCGGAGCCGCCGATGTCCGTGCCTCTCGACCTGATTCCCGCGCCGCACGATGCGCCGCAACTAACGCTCGTCGACCAGCTCGTCCAGTGGGGGCGGCGGCGCATCGACGAACGCGTGTTCCGCCCGGGCATGCGCATGCCGTCGATCCGCAAGCTCGCGCTCGACAAGGGCGTGTCGCGTTTTACCGTCGTCGAGGCGTACGAGCGGCTCGTCGCGCACGGTTATCTCGATTCGCGGCGCGGCTCCGGCTTCTATGTCCGCGACCGCGCGGCCGCGACGCCGGTCGCGAGCCCGCTCGCCAGCGCCGAGCGCGAGCCGGTACGGAGCACGATCGACGTCGTCTGGCTGTTGCGCAACATGCTCCAGACGTCGAGCCCGGTAAAGGGGCCGGGGCTCGGCTATCTGCCGACCCAGTGGCTCGACGGCGAGCTGATCACGAGCGCGCTGCGTTCGATGAGCCGCCAGAGCGGCGCGCAACTGCTCGGTTTCGGCACGCCGCAGGGTTTCCTGCCGCTGCGCCAGCAATTGCAGACGCGGCTCGCGGAACTGGAAATCGGCGCATCGACGCAGCAGATCGTGACGGTCTCCGGCATCACCCAGGCGATCGACCTGATCGCGCGCCTTTACGTGCAGCCGGGCGATACGGTGATCGTCGGCGATCCGGCGTGGTTCCAGATGTTCGGGCGCTTTGCGTCGCAGGGCGCGCGGCTCGTCGGGATGCCGTACACGCCCGACGGCCCCGATCTCGACGCGCTGGAGACGATGGTCCAGACCTGGCGTCCGAAGATGCTCGTCGTCAATTCGGTGCTGCAAAACCCGACGGGCACGTCGCTGACCGCGGCGCAGGCGTTCCGCATCCTGCAACTGGCCGAAGCCTACGATTTCATCGTCGTCGAGGACGACGTCTACGGCGACCTCGCGCCGCCCGGCTACTCCGCGACGCGCCTCGCGAGCCTCGATCAGTTGAAACGCGTGATCTTCCTCGGCAGCTTTTCGAAGACGCTCGCGGCGAACCTCCGCGTGGGTTACGTGGCGGCCTCGGCGGAGGTGGCGAAGGCGCTGGCCGACCAGAAGATGCTCGTCGGCATGACGAGCCCGGAACTGAACGAGCGCGTGCTCTACAAGGTGCTGACGGAGGGCCATTACCGGCGCCACGTCGAACGGCTGCGCGGGCGACTCGACGGCGTGCGCGAAAAGACCGCGCGAATGCTGGAATCGACCGGTTTCCGGCTCTTTTCGCAGCCGTTGGCGGGGATGTTCTTCTGGGCGGACACGGGCGTCGATTCCGAAGCGCTCGCGGCCGCGGGCCACGAAGCCGGTTTCCTGCTGACGCCCGGGAGCCTGTTTTCGCCGCATCAGTCGCCAACGACGTGGATGCGCTTCAACATCGCCAATTGCGGCGATCCGGCGCTGCCCGCGCTCTTCGCGAGTCATCTCGACAAGGCCGGACGGCGGGTTTAGGCGGCGCGCGCGTCGGATCAGGTCGTGCGGATCAGCGCGCTGCGCGGCAGATTTCGTCGGTTGGACGGATCGGCGATGAAGTCGGCGAGCACCGTCTCGAAGAGCGCGAGCGCCCCGGGATCGCTCCGGTACTTGTGCTCGTAGAGATGGCGCCGTCCTTCGACGCCCCGATGCGCGAGCGCGAAATAATCGGCGATCAGGTTGCCCTGCGCCTCCATGTTGTAATCGCGAAGGTGTCTGCCCGGCGCGAGCGTGTAGCCGTAGCGAAGGCCGATCCGCACCGCGCCGCGCAGCCTCACCCAGTAGCCCAGCTGATGCTGCCAGACGTGCGTCATCTCGTGGATGAACCACATCTGCGAGGCGAGGTCGGTCGAGAAATCGTCGCGGAAACAGGCTTTCGGAAAATACAGCTGGCCGTTCGGCGCCATCGCCGTGTGCGCGCTCTGCAGACCGAACGGCAGATAGCCCCTGTCGTGAACGCGGACGGTCGAATAGTCGATCGCATCGGCGAAGACGAGCCGCGCGATCGTGATCTCGCCCCGCGTCAGCGGGCGCGCGTCGCGCGGGCGGCCGAGCACGCGCAAGCAGGCGGCGCGCAGCGCGACGGACATTTTCACCGGCGGGCTCCAGTCGGGGTTATCGGCAAGGGTCATCGGCGGAATTGTTCCACACGGCGGGCGGTGAGGGAAAATACGCTTTCGGCTCTTGAAATTGCCTAGAGACGCCCTATCTGACGCCAATTCGCTCGTGGCGATGGCGCTTCCCGGCGCGGTCGCCGACATCATCGAAAACCCAACTAGAGGACCCGACCATGGCGCAAGAAACCATGAGCTTTCAGGCAGAAGTGAAGCAGCTTCTGCATCTGATGATCCATTCGCTGTACAGCAACAAGGAAATTTTCCTGCGCGAGCTGATTTCGAACGCGTCCGACGCCGCCGACAAGCTGCGCTTCGAGGCCATCGAAAACAGCGCGCTGTACGAAAACGACTCCGACCTGCGCATCCGCGTGTCCTACGACAAAACCGCGCGCACCGTCACCATCGACGACAACGGCATCGGCATGAGCCGCGACGAAGCGATCTCGCACCTCGGCACGATCGCGCGCTCGGGCACCAAGGAATTCTTCTCGAAGCTCTCCGGCGACCAGCAGAAGGACGCCGCGCTGATCGGCCAGTTCGGCGTGGGCTTCTACTCGGGTTTCATCGTCGCGGACAAGATCACGGTCGAAACGCGCCGCGCCGGATTGCCGGCGAGCGCGGGCGTGCGCTGGACGAGCGCGGGCGAGGGCGATTTCGAAGTCGAGGACATCGAGCGCGCGCAACGCGGCACGACCATCACGCTGCACCTGCGCGCCGATGAAGACGAGTTGTTGTCGACCCACAAGCTCAAGTCGATCATCCAGAAGTACTCGGACCACGTCGCGCTGCCGATCCTGATGAAGAAGGAAGAGTGGGACGCGGAAAAGGGCGAGATGGTCGAGAAGGACGAGGACGAGACCGTCAACCAGGCGAGCGCGCTCTGGACGCGCGGAAAGAACGACATCACCGAAGAGCAGTACACGCAGTTTTACCAGCACCTTTCGCACGATCACGACGATCCGCTCGCGTGGACGCATAACCGCGTCGAAGGCCGCAGCGAGTACACGCAACTGCTGTATGTGCCGAAGCACGCGCCGTTCGACCTCTGGAACCGCGATCACAAGAGCGGCCTGAAGCTCTACGTGAAGCGCGTGTTCATCATGGACGACGCCGAGCAACTGCTGCCGCAGTATCTGCGCTTCGTGAAGGGCGTGGTCGATTCGGCCGATCTGCCTTTGAACGTCTCGCGCGAAATCCTCCAGGAAAGCCGCGATGTGAAGGCGATCCGCGAAGGCGTGACCAAGCGCGTGTTGTCGATGCTGGAGGATCTGGCATCGTCGTCGGCGGAAGCCACCGAAGACGCCGAGAAGCAAAAGTACCCGACCTTCTGGAAGGAATTCGGCCAGGTGTTCAAGGAAGGCGTCGGCGAGGACTTCGGCAATCGCGAGCGTATCGCGAAGCTCGTGCGTTTCGCCTCGACGCACAACGACACCGACGAGCAGAACGTATCGCTCGCCGAGTACGTCGCGCGCATGAAGCCCGAGCAGACGAAGATCTACTACGTCACCGCCGACAGCTGGCAGGCCGCGAAGAACAGTCCGCATCTCGAAGTGTTCCGCAAGAAGGGCGTGGAAGTGCTGCTGCTGACGGAACGCGTCGATGAATGGATGCTCTCGTTCCTCAACGAATTCGACGGCAAGCCGTTGCAAAGCGTTGCGCGCGGCGATCTCGACCTCGGTGCGCTGAACGACGAGGAAAAGCAGCAGCAGGAAAAGGTCGGCGAGGAAATGAAGCCGCTCGTCGAGAAGATGAAGGAAGTGCTCGAAGGCAAGGCGAAGGACGTGCGCCTCACGTTCCGTCTTACCGATTCGCCGTCGTGCCTCGTCGCCGACGAAGGCGACATGAGCGGCTACCTGCAACGCATGCTGAAGGCGGCCGGCCAGCAGGCGCCGCAGATGCAGCCGATCCTCGAAGTGAACCCGGAGCATCCGCTGGTGAAGGGGCTGAACGCCGAGAACGCCAGTTTCGGCGACTGGTGTCACCTGCTCTTCGATCAGGCGTTGCTCGCGGAAGGCGGATCGCTGGAAGATCCGGCGAGCTTCGTGAAGCGCACGAACGCGTTGCTGCTGACGCGCTGAGCGGTTTCACTTCGTGATGCAAGGCGCGCTGCCGGCTGTTGCCGGCAGCGCGCTTTTTTTATTTCTTGAGCGTGCGTTCCTTGTTGGCCTGCGCGAGCACCGACGCGGCGAGCGTCTTCGTGTCTTTCGCATACTTGTCGCTGTGAAGCACTTCGCTTGCCTTGTGTTCCATTTCGGCGCTCGTCTGCTTGTTCGAGTGCGTCTGCGACAGGGCGGAGGCCGCGAGGCTCTTCGCGATCGCCGATGCCTTCGGATCGTTCAGCGTTTCCGCCGCGAGATGGGCGACCGGCTTCGACGTTTGTTTCTTGTTTTCCGACATTGCACTTCCTCTCAGAGTTAGGTGGCTCGCGTCAGCACAGGCCGCGAGTCCGGCCATATGTCCCATGACCGGCCCAGCAGTTTTCATCGCCGATATCCGCATTTCCACACGATTCGTCCTAACCCGATGACGGTTTTATAATCACCGCCATGCCGATTCCCCATGATCCCGCCGATGCCCACTGGCGCGTCGCACCGCGCGCCACCTTCACCCGCGATCAGAAAGACTGGGCGACGCGCGGTGGCTCGCTCACCGCGCATCTGCGCACGCTCGGGGCGGTGAGCGTGACGGTCGCGCGCGAAGCCGTCGACGTGCCGTTCGCCGACGAGTCTCGCGCACTGTGCATCGGAGCGCGCACGCCGTGCTGGGTGCGCGAAGTCGTGCTGAACGTGGACGGCGTGCCGTTCGTCGCCGCGCACAGCATCGTGCCGCTCGCCGAAAGCGCCGGCGTCTGGCAGGCGATGCGTTCCCTGCGCACCCGTCCGCTCGCGGAACTTCTCTACAGCGACAGCAGCGTCGCGCGTTCGGCGCTCGTGAGTCGCAGGGTGACTGCGCGGCATCCGCTGTACCGGCTCGCGCGCGGATTATTCGACGAAACCGCCGTGCACGCGCTTGTTGCGCGCCGCTCCGTGTTCGAGCGATATCGCGCGCCGCTCATGGTCACCGAATGCATGTTGCCGGCGCTGTGGTCGCGCTTGTCGTCTTCATTGCACGAATCGCATCGCGAACATTCGCGGCCGCTCGAACATCTGATTTCGCATGTGAGGCGTCCCGCGCGCCATGAGGCGAAGTGATGCTCCAGGGCTTCCCGCCGATCGCCGACGAAGCGACCCACACGCTGATTCTCGGCAGCTTTCCCGGCGTCGCGTCGCTCGCGGCGACGCAGTATTACGCGCATCCGCGCAACCAGTTCTGGCGGCTCGTCGGCGCGGTGACCGGCGAGGCGCTGCACGAACTTCCATACGATGAGCGCGTCGCGCGCCTATTGGCCCACGGCATCGGCCTGTGGGACGTGCTCGCCGCCTGCGAGCGCGAAGGCAGCCTCGATGCCGCGATCCGGCACGCGAACCCGAACGACTTCGCGTCGTTTCGCGTGCACGTGCCGCTTCTCAGGAAAGTCTGCTTCAACGGCAAGACCTCGGGCCGCTTCGAGCCGGTGATCCGCGCGGCGGGTTACGAGACGCTCGTGCTGCCGTCGTCGAGTCCGGCGAATGCTATTCTCTCGTTCGACCAAAAATTGCGCTTCTGGCGCGAGATCCTCACGACATGACGAAACTCATCAAGCGCGCGTCCGCCGAAGCGCGCGCGTTCAGCGGCAAAGATCGCGACGACAAGCATTCCAAACGCTCGAAGCGCGAACGCGAAGACGACCTCGACGACGCCCCGCGCATCGAAACGCCGCGCAAGCCGCGCTTTGCGCCCGTGACGTTCTCGGAAGAGGGCGGCGTGCGCTTCCTGCATTTCGGCACCGAATGGGTTCAGGGCGCGATGCGCCTGAAGAAGCCGAATCACATCGAACTCGAATACGCGCAGCAGATGATGTCGTGGCTGCTCTTCATCGAGACGCCGAAGCGCATCGTGCAACTCGGCCTCGGCGCCGCGGCGCTGACGAAGTTCTGCCACGCGTTTCTGAAGCGCGCGAAGGTCGAGGCGGTCGAACTGAATCCGGCGGTCGTGATCGCCGCGCGCACGATGTTCGAACTGCCCTCCGACGACGCGCGTCTCACCGTCAACGAACAGGACGCATGGGAGTTCGTGAACGATCGCGCGAATCACGGCACGATCGGCGCGCTGCAAATCGACATCTACGACGCGACCGCGCGCGGTCCCGTGCTCGACAGCGTGTCGTTCTATCGCGCCTGCCGCGCGTGCCTGACGCCGGAAGCGGGTGTCGCGACGATCAACCTGTTCGGCGACCATCCGAGCTTCGTGCGCAACATGAAGCGCCTGTCGGAGGCGTTCGACGGGCGCGTGATCGCGCTGCCCGAAGTCCACGACGGCAATCGCGTCGCGCTCGCGTTTTCGGGGCCCGCCCTCGACCTGCCATTCGCGGCGCTCGAAAAGCGGGCGAAGCTGATCGACAAGGAATTGAAGTTGCCCGCGCGCGAGTGGGTCCGGGCGCTCGCGATCAGCGAGCATGAGCGCACGGGCGAAAGCGCGCCGGAACGCTTCGTCATTTGAGCACCGAAGCCGCGCACCCAGGCGCGCCGCCGTCGCGCGCCTGATTACGGAACACTTTCACATCAGCGGAATCCCTCGGGTTCGCCCTGCTTGACCCTGTTTTAGGCGTCCATATACTCCTCGTGTTATTTTCGAGATGCTTTCCACGCGCTCCGTCTCTATCCGACGACCGGACGCGCGGCCAGCCCATTCAAAGAACAACGACCATCTTGCATGGGACCAGAGGAAGGCGCGCAAACGCCGACTCGGGTCGACAGAGGAGACCGTCATGGCTCACGAAGCTGCGACTGGCACGGGGCAACCCCGCAACAAACATTGGCTGTGGCTCCTGATCCTGCCGTGGATCGGAGTCGTCTGGGTGCCGTTCTACAACAAGCTCGAACCGATGCTCTGGGGCTTTCCGTTTTTCTACTGGTACCAGTTGCTGTGGGTACTGATCAGCGCGGTCATCACCGCCGTCGTCTATAAAAAGACCAAAGCCATCGGTACGAAGGGCAAGGGGACCGCGCGATGATGAATTCCACTGCAACTTTTGTCTTCGTGCTGTTTTTCGTCGGCGTGACGATTCTCGGCTTCATCGCCGCGCACTGGCGCAAAGGCGATCTCGCCCAGCTCGACGAATGGGGCCTCGGCGGCCGCCGCTTCGGCACGATCGTCACCTGGTTCCTGCTCGGCGGCGACCTCTATACCGCGTACACCTTCATTGCCGTGCCCGCGCTCGTGTTCGGCGCGGGCGCGACCGGCTTCTTCGCGCTGCCGTACACGATCCTGATCTATCCGTTCGCGTTCGTCGTGTTCCCGAAGCTCTGGAGCATCGCGAAGCGCCACGGCTACGTGACCGCCGCCGACTTCGTCCATGCCCGCTACAACAGCCGCATGCTCGCGCTCGCGGTCGCCGTGACGGGCATCGTCGCGACGATGCCGTACATCGCGCTGCAACTGGTCGGCATCGAAGTGGTGATCGGCGCGCTCGGCTTCGATACGAAGGGCTTCGTCGGCGATTTGCCGCTCATCATCGCGTTCGCGATTCTCGCGGCGTACACGTACACCTCGGGCCTGCGCGCGCCGGCGATGATCGCGGTCGTGAAGGACGTGCTGATCTACGTGACGATCATCGCGGCGATGATCGTGATTCCGGCGCAACTGGGCGGATTCGGGCACATCTTCGGCGTGGTCGAGCCGGCGAAGCTGCTGCTGAAGGCACCGGATGCCGCGAGCCTGAACGGCTACAGCGCCTATGCGACGCTCGCGGTCGGCTCGGCGCTCGCGCTCTTCCTGTACCCGCACTCGGTGACGGCGATTCTGTCGTCGAACTCGGGCAACACGATCCGCCGCAACATGGCGCTCTTGCCGGCGTACTCGCTGGTGCTGGGCCTCCTCGCGCTGCTCGGCTACATGGCGCTCGCGTCGGGCGTGCGCGACATGCCGGAATACGCGCCGTACTTCAAGGCCTACGGCTCGAACTTCGCGGTGCCGGCGCTCTTTTTGCACTACTTCCCGTCGTGGTTCGTCGGCGTGGCGTTCGCGGCGATCGGCATCGGCGCGCTGGTGCCCGCGGCGATCATGTCGATCGCGGCGGCGAACCTCTACACGCGCAACGTGCATCGCGAGTTCGTGAACCGCAGCATGACGCCAGAGCAGGAAACCAACGTCGCGAAGATGGTGTCGCTCTTGGTGAAGGTCGGCGCGGTCGTGTTCATTCTCGCGCTGCCGCTCACCTACGCGATCCAGCTGCAACTGCTCGGCGGGATCTGGATCATCCAGACGCTGCCCGCGCTCGTGCTCGGCCTCTATACGCGCGTGCTCGACCATCGCGGCCTGTTGCTCGGCTGGGCGGTCGGCATCGGCGTCGGAACGTGGATGGCGTTGTCGCTCAAGCTCGCCGGCTCGATCTATCCGATCCATCTCTTCGGCTACACCATCCCGGGCTATGCCGCGGTGTGGGCGCTGATCGCGAACCTGGTGGTGTCGATCGTCGTGAGCGTGCTGGTGCGCGTGATCGGCCTGAAGCGCTCGGACGACCGCACGCGGCCCGAGGATTATCTCGATGTCGTCGAAGGCTGACCGGCCGTCGCCACGCTGATCGATGTACAAAACGCCCGCAACGGAAGTTGCGGGCGTTTTGCTTTGGGCGGCCTTAGAATCGACGGCACACCAGGCCCGACCTCACCGACGCCATGCCCTCACTCGACACGCCCACGTCCCGCCGCAGTCGCGCAAGGCGCATGCTGCACGTGCTGGCGTCGCCTTATTTCCGCTACCGGCACGCGAAGCTGCTGCACGCGCTGCGCGTCTCGCTCGCGATGCTCGCGTCGATCGCGCTTACGTCGGGCATCGACATTCCGCATGGCGTGTGGGCGTCGGTGACGCTGCTCGTCGTGATCGGCGGGCTTCAGCATCACGGCAATATCCGCAAGAAAGCGGCCGAACGCGCGCTCGGCACGCTGCTCGGCGCGAGCTTCGGCCTCACGCTCATCATCGTGCAGAGCGTGTTGGGGTCGCTCATGCTGACCTTCCTGCTGATGTCGGCCATCGCGGGCGCGTGCGCGTATTACGCGATCGGCAAGGCGGGCTACGTCGCGCTCCTGACCGCGATCACGATGGTGATCGTCGCGGGCCACGGCGACCTGCCGATCGACGTCGGCCTGTGGCGCACGGCGAACGTGCTGATCGGCATCGTGATCGCGCTCGGTTTTTCGTTCGTGCTGCCGCTCTACGCGACGTACTCGTGGCGCTACCGGCTCGCGGACAACATGCGCGAGTGCGCGCGCCTCTACGCCGCGATCATCGAAGGCCGGCCGATCGACCCCGACGAACTGACGCAGCGCTTTCTCGTGATGAGCCGGCGCCTCGTGCAGTCGCGCTCGCTGATGGAGTCGGTGGCAAAGGAAATCGACGTGCCGGTCGCGGCGCTCGATGAAATCCAGCGCCTGCACCGGTCGATCCTCGCGGCGCTGGAAATGCTGGCGAGCTCGGGTCCGCTCGACGCGCACATGGCACCCGACGAGCAAGCCGCCTGCACGGCGGAAGAGCGCGCGGTACGGCAGACCTTGCTGCTGATGGCGCGAGCGCTGCGTTTCGGCCGCGTCGGGCTGCTGCACGCCGCCGCCTACACGCTGGACGTGAAACCCGGCATGGATGCCGCGCATACGGACCCGGACGCGCACGGCATGCACTGGCTCGCGATGCGGCTCGCGGAACAGGTGAACCGTCTGCGCCTGCGGCTGATCGAGATCGAGCGGCACTGGAATATCGAAGGCGCGCAGCCGTTTTTCCGCTGAGCGTCTGAGGCGGGCCACCGCGCGTTGCCGGTTCGCCAAACGGGCCCCGATGCGGCGATGCATCGGGGCCCGTTTGATGGACGGCAGCAGGGCGGGACGCCCCGCGAAAACCTTACTGCAGCGCCGCGATCACCTTTTCGAGCTTGATCGCATCGGCGGCGAAGTTGCGGATGCCTTCCGCGAGCTTTTCGGTCGCCATTGCGTCGTCGTTGAGGGCGAAGCGGAAGCTCGGTTCATCGACGGCGATCTTTTCGATCGGGTCGTTCTTCACCGCTTCCGGCGAGAGCTTGCGCTCGATCTTGTCGTTGCTCTCGGCGAGCTTCTTCAAGAGGTCGGGGCTGATCGTGAGCAGGTCGCAGCCGGCGAGTTCGGTGATCTGGCTGACCGTGCGGAAGCTCGCGCCCATCACTTCCGTGTTGTAGCCGAACTTCTTGTAGTACGCATAGATCTTGCGCACCGACTGCACGCCCGGATCGTTCGCGCCGCCGTTTTTCACCTCGTCCCATTCGGCGCCCGCCGACTTCTTGTACCAGTCGTAGATGCGGCCGACGAACGGCGAAATCAGCTTCGCGCCGGCGTCGGCGGCGGCGACTGCCTGCGCGGGGGCGAACAGCAGCGTCATGTTGCAGTTGATGCCTTCCTTTTGCAGTACTTCCGCCGCGCGCACGCCTTCCCAAGTGGAGGCGAGCTTGATCAGCACGCGCTCGCGCTTGATGCCGGCGTCTTCGTAGAGCTTGATGAGTTCGTGGCCCTTGTCGATCGACGCCTTCGTGTCGAACGAGAGGCGCGCATCGACTTCGGTCGACACGCGGCCCGGGATGATCTTGAGGATTTCCGTGCCGAACGCGATCAGCAGACGGTCGATGATCTGGCCGACCGGCTTGCCCGCGTGTTCCTTGACGGTCTTCTCGAGCAGCGGCTTGTAGTCGTCCTTCTGCACGGCCTTCAGGATCAGCGACGGGTTGGTCGTCGCGTCGCGCGGCTTGAACTGTTCGAGTTGCTGGAAGTCGCCCGTATCGGCGACGACGGTGGTGTATTGCTTGAGCTGGTCGAGAGCGGTAGTCATATCGGGTCGTCGGCGCTAGCGCCTTGTCAAAGTTGCGGATGCCCGCGCAGCGTGCGCGCGTTCAGCGTGTGTCCGCGTTGAACATCATCTGCGATGCCGCCCGCGCCCTGCGGGCCGGCGGCTCGCCCCTCGGTGTCCTTCTGTCACTTCACCTGTCACCTTTCGTCACTCATTCTAGACCCGCGCGCACCGTTCGCGCAGAGACCCTGCGGAGCACGCCCGTTCGACACGTCCTCGCAATAGGCGTTCAACGTGTGAGGATTTCGGGGCGGAACAGGATTTCGGAGCGTTCCGAGGGTGCGGCGCGCGGGAAAATCAGCGCCGCGCGTTCAGTACGACCTGCGTGACGACGCCCGCGACCAGTCCCCAGAACGCCGGACCGATCGAAGCCAGCGTCAGGCCCGAGGCCGTCACCATGAACGTGACGAGCGCCGCTTCCCGCTGTCGCGCGTCGTGCATCGCGTTGGCGAGGCCGCTCATGATCGAGCCGAAGAGCGCGAGCGCGGCCACCGAGACGACCAGCGCCTTCGGAAACGCCGCGAACAGCGCGGCGATCGTTGCGCCGAATAGGCCCGCGAGCAGATAGAAAATGCCGCACCAGACGGCCGCCATGTAGCGCCGGTCACGGTCCTCGTGGGCTTCGGGGCCGGTGCAGATCGCCGCCGTGATCGCCGCGAGATTCACGCCGTGCGAGCCGAACGGCGCGAGCACGAGCGACGCGAGGCCGGTCGTCGCGATCAGCGGGGCGGCGGGCGTCGAATAACCGTCGGCGCGCAGCACGGCGACGCCCGGCACGTTCTGCGACGCCATCGCGACGACGAAAAGCGGAATGCCGATGCTGATCGTGGCCCCGAGCGAAAAGGACGGCATCGTGAAGACGGGATGCGCGAGCGCGACGTGGAAACGGCTGAAATCGAGCAGTCCGAGCGCGCCCGCGACCGAGATGCCGGCGACGAGCGTCGCGGGAATCGCATAGCGCGGCGCGAGGCGTTTCGCGAGCAAGTAGGCGAAGAACATCGCGAGGACGAGCGCCGTCTGGAACTGCGCCGCGCGGAAAATCTCGATGCCGATCTCGAACAGGATGCCCGCGAGCAGCGCCGAGGCGATGCCGGCGGGAATTCTCCTCATCAGCGTGTCGAAGAGGCCGGAGAAGCCGGCGACCGTCAGCAGCACCGCGCAGACGACGAAGGCGCCGATCGCCTCGGAATACGTGACGTTCGGCAGCGACGTGACGAGCAGCGCCGCGCCGGGCGTCGACCATGCGATCACGATGGGCGCGCGAAACCGCAGCGACAGGCCGATCGTGCAGAGCGCCATGCCGATCGAAAGCGCCCAGATCCACGAGGAAATCTGGGCGTCGGTGAGATGCGCGGCGCGGCCCGCCTGGAACATCAGCACGAGCGAACTGGTGTAGCCCGTCATCATCGCGACGAAACCGGCGACGAACGCGGAAAGCGAACTATCGGAGAAAGGGCGCAGCGGTTGCGGCGCGAGGGCAGGGGCGTTCGGCGGCGGATTCATGCGTCGGGATCGATGCGAAGCGGCGAAAGCGCGATGTTACGCGTTCGCGGCGCGCGCCGGCAACGTCCGGTCTACTTCGACAGCGCCCGCATCGCGGCTTCGAGGCCGGCCATGGTGAGGCCGTACATCCGGTTGCCGAGGACCTGCCGGATCACGGAAATCGACTGGCGGTATTCCCAGAGCCGCTCCGGCTCGGGATTGAGCCACGCGTGACGCGGGAACTGGTCCGCGAGACGCCTCAGCCACACCGCGCCGGCTTCCGCGTTGTTGTATTCCACTGATCCGCCCGGCTGCAGCACTTCGTAGGGGCTCATCGTCGCGTCGCCGACGAAGATCAGCTTGTAGTCCGCCGTGAACTTGTGCAGCACGTCGAAGGTCGGCGTGCGCTCGCCGTGACGCCGACGGTTGTTCTTCCACAGGTAGTCGTAGACGCAGTTGTGGAAATAGAAGAACTCCAGATGCTTGAACTCGGCCTTCGCCGCCGAGAACAGTTCCTCGACGCGCTTGATGTGATCGTCCATCGAGCCGCCGACATCGAGCAGCATCAGCACCTTCACGTTGTTGTGCCGCTCGGGCACCATCTTGAGATCGAGCCAGCCGGCGTTCGCGGCGGTGCTGCGGATCGTGTCGGGCAGGTCGAGCTCCTCGGCCGCGCCCTCGCGCGCGAAACGGCGCAGGCGCCGGAGCGCGATCTTGATGTTGCGCGTGCCGATTTCGACCTGGTCGTCGTAATCGCGATACGCACGCTCGTCCCACACTTTCACCGCCGTGCGATTGCCCGACGTTTCCCCGCCGATGCGGATGCCTTCCGGGTTGTAGCCGCCGTGCCCGAACGGCGACGTGCCGCCCGTGCCGATCCACTTGCTGCCGCCTTCGTGACGCTCCTGTTGCTCCTCGAACAGCTCCTTCAGGCGCTCCATCAGCTTGTCGAGGCCGCCGAGCGCCTCGATTTTCTTCTTCTCCTCGGGCGTGAAGTCGCGCTCGAGACGCTTTTTCAGCCAGTCGAGCGGCACGTCGAACGCGGCTTCGTCGATCTTCGTCACGCCGTGGAAGTACGCGCCGAACGCCTGATCGAACTTGTCGAAGTACTTTTCGTCCTTCACGAGCGTCATGCGCGCGAGGAAATAGAACTCGTCGAGCGACGGCGCGATCACCTGCGCCTTCAGCGCTTCGAGCAGCGTCAGGTATTCCTTCACCGACACCGGCAGCTTCGCGCCGCGCAACGAGTAGAAGAAGTCGATCAGCATGGCGTGAACCTCGCGGGTTAGCCTTCGAGCCGGTACTTGAGGTGCGTGCGCACCGCAGGCCATTCCGACTGGATGATCGAGAACACGACCGTATCGCGAAACACGCCATCCTTGACCTGGTGATTGCGCAGGATGCCGTCCTGTTTCGCGCCGAGCCGCGCGATGGCGGCGCGTGACTGATGGTTCATGAAATGTGTCCGGAATTCCACGGCGATCGCGTTCAGCTTTTCGAACGCGTGCGTGAGCAGGAGCAGCTTGGCTTCGGTGTTGAGCGCCGTGCGCTGCACGCGTTTCGCGTACCACGTATGGCCGATTTCGAGCCGGCGGTTCGTTTCATCGACATTGAAATAGCGCGTCGAACCGACGACGTCGCCCGTCTTCGCGTCGATCACGGCGAACGGATGCGCGCCCTGCGTGTCGCGCATCGCGAGCGCGGCGTCGATCCACGCGCGCGTCCTCGCAGGCTCCGGCACGCTCGTGTACCACAGCTTCCACAGCTCGCCGTCGGCGGCAGCGGCGGCAAGCGCCTCTTCGTGCTCGACCGACATCGGAACGAGCTTGACGTGTTCTCCGGACAGCGTGACGGGTTCGATCCAGCGGCTCATGCGTTCAAACTCTCTCAGGAAGTAAAAGGAAGGCGCTCAGCGGTTATTGCGGTTCATGTACAGGAGCCGCTCGAAGAGATGCAGGTCCTGTTCGTTCTTCAGCAGCGCGCCATGCAGCGGCGGCACGACCTGCTTCTGGTCGGTCGAGCGCAGCGCGTCCGGCGGGATGTCCTCGGCAAGCAAAAGCTTGAGCCAGTCGAGCAGTTCGGAGGTCGACGGCTTCTTTTTCAGCCCCGACACGTTGCGCAATTCGAAGAAGCTCTGCATCGCGGCGGCGAGCAGGTCCTGCTTGATGCCCGGAAAATGCACCTCGACGATCTCCTTCATCGTCGTCGCTTCCGGGAACTTGATGTAGTGGAAGAAGCAGCGGCGCAGGAACGCGTCGGGCAATTCCTTTTCGTTGTTCGACGTGATGATGACGAGCGGCCGATGCAACGCCTTCACGAGCTGATGCGTCTCGTAGACGTAGAACTCCATGCGGTCGAGTTCGCGCAGAAGGTCGTTCGGGAATTCGATGTCGGCCTTGTCGATCTCGTCGATCAGCAGCACCGACTTCTCTTCGGCCTCGAACGCCTGCCACAGCACGCCCTTCACGATGTAATTGCGGATCTCCTTCACGCGCTCGTCGCCGAGTTGCGAGTCGCGCAGGCGCGAGACCGCATCGTATTCGTAGAGACCCTGCTGCGCTTTCGTCGTCGACTTGATGTGCCATTGCAGAAGCGGCATGCCGAGCGCGGCCGCCACTTCCTCGGCGAGCATCGTCTTGCCGGTTCCGGGCTCGCCCTTGATGAGCAGCGGGCGTTGAAGCGTCATCGCGGCGTTGACCGCGAGCTTGAGGTCGTCGGTGGCGACGTATTGCGATGAGCCTTCGAAACGCATGGCAAAGAGTCCGGTGGAAGAAAAAAACCCAGTATAAGTCAGATGGGGTGTTGCCATTGACAGCCGCCGCTTATCCTGTGAGCCGCCGTCCGGGACGCTCGCGGGCCGCTTTCGGTGCGTCGCCGCGGGCGGTGGCTCGAGCACGCGTGTACGCCCGTTCTGTGGACGGAGGATAGGTCGCGCGGTACAATTAGCGCGATTTTTTTGGTCTAGATCAAGGCCTGGAAACAAACAACAGTCCCGAGAAGGTTGTGATGAACTCGGCGTGGGTCGTGGGCCTCGGGTCGGACGGCGGGCGCGTCGAATTTCCCCTCATGCTAGGTTAGAGAAGCTATGAACAAATTCATCGGCAAATGTGCCGTGATCGCAGCGCTGTCGGGCCTCGCCGGCTTCGCGACCCAGGCATCGGCCGATGTCGTCGGCAACGCGAAGGCGGCCGAGGGCAAGGTGGCGATGTGCATCGGTTGCCACGGCATTCCGGGTTACCGCACGGCGTATCCCGAGGTCTACAACGTTCCGATGCTGGGCGGCCAGAACGCCAGGTACATCGAGAACGCGCTGCATGCGTACAAGAAGGGCGACCGCCACTTCGACACCATGCGCGCCATCGCCACGACGCTGACCGATCAGGACATCGCCGACATCGCCGCGTATTACGCCGCGCAAACCCCCTCTTCGAAGAACAATCCCGACAAGTGATCCGCGCACCTCAGGCGCCAGTCACTCGGCAATCCAATTTCGCGGGATAGGAGAATTCATGAAGCCATCCAAGGCACTTCAGGCAGTGTTCAAGGCAGCGTGCGCGGCGGCGCTCTTCGGCATTGCATCGATGAACGCGGCGCACGCCGCCGATGCAGCCAACGGCAAGGCGCTGTCCGACAGCCACAATTGCGCGGCCTGCCACGGCCCGAACCTCAATCAGCCGGTGAGCGGCGAATATCCGAAGCTCGCGGGCCAGCATGCGACCTATGTCTACTGGGCGCTGCGTCAGTACCAGATGGGCAACGGCAATCCGAACTTCGGCCGCAGCAACGCGATCATGGCCGCACAGGTACAGAACCTGTCGCAAAGCGACCTGAAAGACCTCGCGGCCTACATCGAATCGCTGAACGGCAGCCTCGTGCTGAAGAAGTAAGCGCGTCTTTCCCCGGCTGCAGACGACGACACCCCGCATCGCGGGGTGTCGTCGTTTACGGCGCCGGCGTGTGAACCTCAGTCGCGCGAAGCGCGCCGCTCGATCAGCGCGAGATAGGCGTCGGTGTCGGGCGGCGTGCCGGTGCGCTGCGCATCCCAGATGATCTGGCCGAGGCATTCCATGATCGCGTGCTGCGCGTCGTGCGTCGAGCCGACCCGCGCGACGAGTTTCTCGTGCGCGCGCCGGATGCCCGGCGGCTGGTCGATCGACAACTGTTCGCTGATCGCGAGATGCATCGACAGATGCAGGAACGGATTCGTCTGGCCGCGTTCGGGCGAATAGTCGGCTTGGCTCGCGTCGGGATCGGCGAGTTCCTGCTGGTATTCGGGATGCTCGACGATCCAGTCGGCGGCGATGCTTTCCAGCGGCGTCAGGATTTCGCCCGCGCGCTGCTTGCGCCAGGTCTCGGTGAAGAATTGACGGACTTCGTCGCGGCTGGGATTGAACATGCGGCAGGGGTTTTAAGGTTTCAGACCGCCATTTTAAGGCGCGTCGCTAGTCTTCGCTCAGAGCACCGGCGCGGGCGTCTTCGGACGGAATTCACACAGCGGCTCGATCGCGCAATGCCAGCATTCGGGCGTGCGCGCCTTGCAGACATAGCGGCCGTGCAGGATCAGCCAGTGATGGGCGTCGTGCAAATACTCCTTCGGCACGAACTTTTCGAGCGCCGTTTCGACCGCGCGCACGTCCTTGCCGGGCGCGAGTCCGGTGCGGTTCGCGACGCGGAAGATATGCGTGTCGACGGCGATCGTCGGATGGCCGAACGCCGTGTTCAGGATCACGTTGGCGGTCTTGCGGCCGACGCCCGGCAGCGATTCGAGCGCCTCGCGGTCGTCGGGCACCTCGCCGCCGTACTGGTCGATGAGAATGCGGCACGTCGCGATCACGTTCTTCGCCTTCGTGCGATAGAGGCCGATCGTGCGAATGTAGTCGGCGACGCCTTCCTCGCCGAGCGCGAGCACCTTCGCCGGCGTGTTCGCGACGGGAAACATCCGGCGCATCGCCTTGTTCACCGAGACGTCGGTGGCTTGCGCCGACAAGAGGACCGCGATCAGCAGTTCGAACGGCGAACTGTATTCCAGCTCGGTCGTCGGATGCGGGTTGAGACTCCTGAGCGTCTCGAAGATGGCACGGCGCTTGTTCGCGTTCATCGCACGCCCGGTCAGTGGTCGGATTCGTTCTTCTCGCTGACGCCGCCGAGACCGAGGCGCCGCCGGCGTTCTTCGGCGGCATCGATCTGCGCCTGCACGTCGGCGCTCACGCGCTCGGTATTCTTGGGCCCGGCGCCGAGCGTCGCGAGTTCTTCCTTCTTCTTGCGCGCCCGTTCGAGC
Source organism: Caballeronia telluris (assembly GCF_001544495.1). Lineage (GTDB taxonomy): Bacteria > Pseudomonadota > Gammaproteobacteria > Burkholderiales > Burkholderiaceae > Caballeronia > Caballeronia telluris. The sequence continues at coordinate 233,128 of NZ_FCNZ02000002.1, read as the reverse complement.
GCGGCCTGGATGATCGCGCGTTTCTTGGCTTCGGGGTCGTCGGCGACGGCGGGCGCGGCGGCCGGCGCCGTCTGCGCATCGTCTGGCGCGTGCGATGCGGGGCGCTCGGCATGCCGTTGCGCCTGCCGAGCGGCGGCGCGAGCAACGGCTGCCTCGCGCTCGCGCGCCTGACGCGCGAGACGCCGGTCGTGACGCTCGCGCGCGGCGTCGGCCTGATCCTGCGTCCATGCATCCCAGCCCGTTGCATCGAGGGTGACGGGGATCATCGCGATGCAGTCGACAGGGCAGGGCGGCACGCACAGGTCGCAACCGGTACAGAGCGCCTCGATGACCGTGTGCATTTGCTTGGCCGCGCCGACGATCGCATCGACGGGACACGCCTGCATGCACAGCGTGCAACCGATGCACACGTTCTCGTCGATCACGGCAAGCGGCCGCGGCCGCTCGACGCCGTTCTCCGGGTTCAGCGCGATCACCGGCTTGCCGAGCAGGTGCGCGAGCCGCGCGACGCCTTCGATTCCGCCCGGCGGGCACTGGTTATAGTTCGCATCGCCCGCCGCAATGGCTTCGGCATACGGCCGGCACGCGGGATACCCGCACTTGGTGCATTGCGTCTGGGGCAGCAGATCCTCGATGCGGTCTGCGAGCGTCTCTCGGGCGGTTACGGTCACGTTCACGTTGGGGGCGGTCGCCAGGCGCACGCGCATGGGCGCATCTGGAACAAAAGGGCATCGACATGCATTGCCGCGATCGACGCGTATCGACTTGCATCGGCGCGCAAGCTTCGCGTTCGTGTTGACACTGCGGGGAGCGGCGCGGGCTCTTGCTCCCGCGCTCGGGCTAAAGGCGCCATTATCTACCAATTCCCTTTCAATCCCAATTGCCAATAGGCAATCGATGTGCGCATAATCGAAGCGCTTTTCCGATTGACCGCAGGACGGTGTTCCCCAATAACCTTGGCGCGCCCGTTCACGTCATGTCTCCCTCGACACGGGCCGCGTGACGCTATTCGGATAACGCGGCTCTCGAATCATGCCACCATGAATCAGCCGAAAATCAAAAGAGATCCTGAAGGCACCCGCCGCCGCATATTGCTGGCAGCCGCGGACGAGTTCGCAGCCGGAGGTCTGTTCGGCGCACGCGTCGATCAGATAGCCCGCCGCGCCGAAACCAACGAGCGGATGCTCTACTACTACTTCGGCAGCAAGGAGCAACTGTTCACGGCCGTGCTTGAGCACGCGTTCGGCGCGCTCATGGACACGGAGCGCACGCTCGACCTCGACGGCATCGCACCCGTCGAAGCGATGACGCGGCTCGCGCATTTCGTCTGGGATTACTATCGCGATCACCCGGAACTGCTGCGCCTGATCAACAACGAAAACCTGCACGAAGCGAGATATATCAAGGGGTCGACGCGCATCCGCGAATTGATCTCGCCGCTTGTCGCAACGCTCGCGGGCATTCTGGAACGCGGCGCAAAGGCCGGCTTGTTCAGGACCGACGTCGATCCGCTCAAGTTCTACGTGACGCTGTCAGGTCTCGGCTATTACATCGTGTCGAACCGCTTCACGCTCGAAGCGACTTTCGGCCTCGACTTCAGCCAGCAGGAACAGCGCGACGAAGTCGTGAAGATGAACACGGAGCTTTTGCTCGCGTACCTGATGCGGCGGTAAAGCGCTCGCGGGCTCAAAAAACAAACGCCGCGCTGGGGAACAGCGCGGCGTTTGTCTTATACAGGCTTCGCGCAATTACGCGAGAACCGGTTCGCGCTTCGGCGCCTTGTCGTGTTCGAGGATGAACTCGCGCAACTGCGGATACACCATCGTCCGCCAGCGGCGTCCCGAGAAAATGCCGTAGTGACCGGCTTTTTCGGCGGTGAAGTGCTTCTTGTTCTTCGCCGGAATGCCCGTGCACAGGTCGTGCGCCGCGCGCGTCTGGCCGCAACCGGAGATGTCGTCGAGTTCGCCTTCGATCGTGAAAAGCGCCGTCGTCTTGATGTCCTGCGGGCGCACCAGTTCGCCGTTCACATCCCACGTGCCTTCCGCCAGGCGGAATTCCTGGAACACGATGCGGATAGTTTCGAGGTAATACTCAGCGGCCATGTCGAGCACGGCGTTGTATTCGTCGTAGAAGCGGCGATGTTGCTCGGCATCGTCGTCGTCGCCGCGGATCAGGTTCTGATAGAAGTCCCAGTGCGCCGTCAGATGGCGCTCCGGATTCATCGCGACAAACCCGGCATGCTGCAGGAAACCCGGATAAACCTTGCGTCCGACCCCTGGATAATTTGCCGGTACCGTGTAAATCACGTTGTTCTCGAACCACTCGTAGGAGTGCTCGTTCGCCAGCGAATTCACGGACGTCGGGCTGCGGCGCGCGTCGATCGGACCGCCCATCATCGTCATTGTGCGCGGCGTGTCTTCGCCGCGCGACGCCATCAGCGAAATGGCGGCGAGCACCGGCACGGTCGGCTGGCACACCGAAATCACGTGCAGATCGTTCGCGCCGATATGTCGAATGAATTCCTGGATGTACTCGACGTAGTCGTCGAGATGGAACGCGCCGTCCTCGAACGGCACCATGCGCGCGTCGATCCAGTCGGTGATGTAGACCTTGTGATCCTGCAGGAGCGTCTTGACCGTGTCGCGCAGGAGCGTCGAGTGGTGGCCGGAGAGCGGCGCGCAGACGAGCACGACCGGCTCGTCCTTCATGCTTTTCACGGCCATGCTGTCGTCCGCGTAGCGCTTGAAGCGCAACAGGCGGCAAAACGGCTTCTCGACGACCGTCTGCTCGACGATCGGAATCTTGTGGCCGTCCTTCTCGATCTGATGGATCTCGAACTCGGGTTTCTCGTAGTCCTTGCCGAGCCGGTAGAGCAGCTCGTAGCCGGCGGCGAGGCGGCTGGAGCCCGGCACGTACGCTAGCGGACTGGCCGGATTGAGAAACGACTTCGACGCGGCTTGAGCCCATGCCGTCAGGGGATACAGCATGGCTCGCTGGAATTCGTGAAATTGATAGAGCATGTTTGCCCCGTGTAAAACCGGTGACGCCCGTGTTACCCGCTCATCGCGGTATGCGCCCGGCGATTAGCCTCTTACGGCAGTCAATGATGCAGCGGTAGCTTACGAACTACAGGTCCAACTCGACTCCTGGTTATCGGCAGTACGGCTCAAGACTTGCGAAGTCGGAAATATTGACTTCATTCGCGTCTTCAACTATACGCCCGGTCGGAACTTATTCCGCATTATCAACTAGGGCAGTGTCATTGTGCAATGCAACAAACCGTTGCACAACTGGCGATTTCCCGATCCTGTGATTAGTCTTACAACCTGCTTTCGAGCGACGCCGCCGATTCGCCGGCTTCGGCCGGATGATCGTGCTGGCCGGCTGGCTGACCGGTCGCGCGGGCGATCTCCTGCTCTTGGCGCATGAGATTCATGCCAGTGTGAACGAGCGCAACATGGGAAAACGCCTGTGGGAAATTGCCGACAAGGCGTTTCGCCACCGTGTCGTATTCCTCGGATAAAAGCCCCACGTCGTTCGACAGCCCGACGAGGCGCTCGAACATCGCGTGCGCTTCGTCGAAGCGGCCCTGCAGCGCCAGATTGTCGACCAGCCAGAAGCTACAAGCCAGAAACGTGCCTTCACCGGGCGGCAGGCCATCGTCGACTTCGGTCGTGTGGTAGCGCTTGACCAGTCCATCATGGGTGAGATCGGTTTCGATCGCGTGTACGGTGCCGATCACACGGGGATCATCCGGCGGCAGAAAGCTGAGCAGCGGAATCAGGAGCAGGCTCGCGTCGAGGGCGTCGCCGTGATAGGCCTGCACGAACGAGTTCATCGATGCGTTCCAGCTTTTCTCGCAGACATCCGCGTGAATCTGCGCCCGCAACGCGCGCCAGTGGTCGAGCGGGCCGGGCAGGTCGAACATTTCGGCCGACTTGATCGCGCGGTCGTACGCGACCCACGCCATCACCTTCGAGAACGTGAAGTGCTGGCTTCCGCCGCGCACTTCCCAGATGCCTTCGTCGGGTTGCTGCCAGACGGTTTCGAGGTGCTTGAGCATCGCGCACTGGATCGACCACGCGGTTTCGTCGCTCTGCAGGCCGCCGACGCGCGCGAGATGCAGCGCGTTCATCACTTCGCCGTAGACGTCGAGTTGCAACTGGTTGACCGCGCCGTTGCCGATGCGCACCGGCGCCGCGCCTTCGTAGCCCGGCAGCCAGTCGACGATCCATTCCGGCAGACGCCGCTCGCCCGCGATGCCGTACATGATCTGCACCTGCTCGGGTGAGCCCGCCATCACGCGGCCGAGCCACGCGCGCCACGCGCGCGCTTCGTCGTAATAGCCGCCGCGCATCATCGCAAGCAGCGTGATGGTCGCGTCGCGCAGCCAGCAATAGCGATAGTCCCAGTTGCGCGTGCCGCCGAGCTGCTCGGGCAGCGAAGTCGTCGGCGCGGCGACGATGCCGCCGGTCGGTTCATACGCGAGCGCCTTCAGCGTGATCAGCGAGCGGCGGATCGCGCCCGCCCATTTGCCTTTCAAGTCGCTTTGCGCGGACCACTCGCGCCAGTGGTTCTCGGTGCGCGCGAGTTGCGTGTGTGGATCGTGCGCGGGCGGCAGCCGCAGATGCGATTGCGAATAACAGAGCGAGAACGGCACGCGCTCGCCTTTCGCGACGGTAAAGCGCGCGACGGTCTTCATGTTCTCGCCGACGAGATCCACGGGCGTGCGCAGGACCGCGAGGTCCGGGCCGGCGATCGCCTTGATCCCGCTCTCATGCGTGAGGCGGCTCACCCACGGCACCGACGAACCGTAGTCGAAGCGCAGGACCAGTTCGGTTTTCATCGGCACGACGCCGCGCCGGCCGATCACGATCCGCACGAGTTCCGAATGCCCGTTTCTCGCCGGCATGAAATCGACGATCGTCACGGCGCCGTCCGGCGTTTCGAAATCGGTTTCGAGGATCAGCGTGTCGCCGCGATAACGGCGCCTGATGACGGGGTCGGGCGCATCGGGCGGCAGGTCCGGCGCGATCAGCCAGCGGCCGTGCTCAGGCGTGCCGAGGAGCGCGGCGAAGCAGGCGCCGGAATCAAAACGCGGCCAGCAGAGCCAGTCGACGGAACCGTTGCGGGAGATCAGGGCGGCCGTGTGGCCGTCGCCGACCATGGCGTAGTCTTCAATCGGTGAGGGCATGGCGATACGAGCTCTCTTCTTCTTGCGGCGATACGCAGACAAAGCGCGGCGCCACGAATTGTTCGACGCGCCGGCGAAGCGAGCCGACGCGCATGAAACGCCTTTCGAGCCGCATTCTGCCGCAATAGTTCGGAGTCGGCTGCAAACCCGCGCGAACCGTGCGTGACGAAGCGTCACGAATCTGACGCACAAGTGCTTGGAAAATAATTGGACAGCACTTTAGAATGAAGATTGGCAAGGACGTTTTGCGCGCGCGCTTTCTGCTCGCCTCCCGCACGCTTTTTAGCTTTTCGCGCGCTCCGGGCCGCTTCATATACCGCGTCACCTACCGCTTTTCATGCGCATGCCTTTTCGAAGCATCGAAAATTCCTGGCGGCGCATCGCTGGTCTTCAAATCGTCGTTTGGACAATCCGTCTTCAGCGTACCGTTTTCGAGGAACAGAAAGCCATGCTCAACCCGTCGAAATCCGACTGCATCGCGATACTTTCCGCAGCGAGCCGCGTCTCCGACGCCGACCCGCTGCTTCCGCTCGATTACACGAACCTGGGTCTTTCCCGCAACGCCATGCAAACGGCGGCGGCCTTTCTGACCGAGCGCGGGTGCTTCACGCGCTATACCTATGACGTCGGCGGCATTGCTGTCGGCTGCCTTTCGCTGCAGGGACGCCTGCGGCTCGATCAGCTCGCCAACGGCTGATCGCGGCGCCACCGAACGTTTCATCGCAGGACGACGCATGCAGAACCCGCGCGACGCCGAAAGGCGCCGCGCGGGTTCTGCTCGTCCGCGCTTTCGTCCGCGCTTTAGCTCTCGCCGCGCACGCCGGCGTCTTCCCGACATTCCCCCGACGCTTCCTTACACGCGGAACCCGGCCGCCGAATCGGCGTCAGAGCAGGGCGTGCGCGAGGGCGTGCGCGTCTCCGTGCGCTCAGAAATGCGACGCGCCGAGCCCGAACAAACCAATGAGGCCGATCACGATCAGGTAGATCGCGACGATGAAGTTGAGCAGCCGCGGCATGATCAGGATGAGAATGCCGGCGATGAGTGAAACGAGCGGGCCCAGGCTGACGTGAATGTTCATCGCGATTCCTTTGTTGGTATGACTGCTTTGGCTGAAGTAAGGTCGGGTTGGCGGGGTTGCTCGCAGAGGAACCCGCGCGGCTGATCGGTGATACGGTTGCGGCGTACCGCGGCGCTCGCCGACAGCGACAACATAACCTGAAAAATCTGAAAACAAGCCGCAAAACAAACGATCAGGAGGTCACATGTATTCCGTCCCGCCGTCGATCACCGTCGATAAACCGCGTACCAGGACCTCGCGCTCATCGGCTGGCATCGCAGTTAGGCCCGTTGCATGGGCAAAAGGTTTCGCGACGATCGTTTCGATTGTCGCAGCGCAGGCCTTTTCTGCTTCAGCCGCCCTGGCGCAGACGTCACCGGCTTCGTCCGCGAGCGCATCGGTCTCGGCCGACGGCGTCTACGATCTCCTGATCGGCACCTACACGGGCAGCGGCAAGAGCGAAGGCATCTACGTCTATCGGTTCGATACGAAGAGCGGCGAACTCACGCGCATCTCGTCGGCGCAGGCGGTGAACCCGTCGTATCTCGTCGTGAGCCGCGACCGGCGCTTCGTCTACGCGGTCAACGAACTGCCCGGCGACAACGGTCCGGCCTCGCAGCGCGGCAGCGTGAGCGCGTTTCGTTTCGACGCGCAAAGCGGCCAGCTCACGTTTCTCGACAAGGTCTCGGCGGACGGCAACGATCCCTGCTACCTCGCGATCTCGCCCGACGGGCAGTATCTGCTGACGGCCAACTACTCCGTCGCGGCGAATCCGGGCGGCAGCTTCGCCGTTTTCCCGCTGCAGGCGGACGGCCAGGTCGGCAAGTCGGTGCTGACGGTGCATCACGAAGGCGGCGGCCCGGTCAAAGGCCGGCAGGACAACTCGCACGTCCACTCGACGGTCTTTTCGCCCGACGGACGCTATCTCTTCGCGCAGGATCTCGGCGCCGACAAGGTCTATTCGTACCGCTACACGCCCGACGGCAGCCGCGGCCTGCTCGGCCCGACCGATACGCGCTACACGACGATTAAGCCCGGCGCCGGCCCGCGCCACCTGATCTTCGACGCGAGCGGCAAGCACGCCTACCTGACGACGGAGATGAACGCATCGGTCGTCGTCTTCGACTATCGCGACGGCAAGCTCACGCAGGTGCAAAGCCTGCCGATGACCGCGCCGGGCTTCAAGGGCAAGATCGGCGGCGGCGCGATCCACCTCTCGCCGGACGGGCGCTTTCTCTACGCGACCAATCGTGGCGACGCGAACGAACTCGTCGCGTTCGCCGTCGATCCGGCGAGCGGCCAGCTGAAGCTCACCGGACGCACGTCGACGCTCGGCAAGACGCCGCGCGAATTCACGATCGATCCGGGCGGGCGCTGGCTCATCGTCGGCAATCAGGAAAGCGACAGCGTCTATTTCTTCCGACGCGATCCGCAGACGGGCGAACTCGCGTCGGACCCGCAGCGCCTCGACATCGGTTCGCCGGTCGATTTCAAGCTGGTGTCGCCTTCGTAGAAGCCGGCGGAAAGCCGCCCGGCAATCATTCGGTAACGATGCGGCGCGGGATTTGCTGGCGAGTCGACGGGCAGGTGCACGATAACCCGCAACGATCGCCAACCAACGACCACGACCGGCGCGCAGCGTGTGGACGACGCCGGGCGCAACAAGAATGATGAGCAAGAGTCTCCTCGGCACGGCACTGGTCGTCGCGGCAACGGCGCAGGTGGAATTCGCGGGCACGGCGCACGCCGCGTGCGACTATTCGTGGAACTGGGTGGCGTCCGCGTGTCAGCGCGTGAGCCGAGTGGCGAACGAAGGCACCTGGGACGGCTATCTGACCGGCTACGGCTGGCATATCGACGGCTACGATGACCGCAGCCAGCTCAACGCGAAGTCGTGGGGCGGCGGCGCGGGCAAGCACTGGACCGACGCCCGCGGCAACGAGGATATTCTGTTTGCGATGGCGTTCCTGGATTCGCACGATCATGTCCAGCCCATCGGCGGGTTCGCCCGGCAGTGGTACACCAATCCGGTGGCGGGCGGTCTGTCGATCGGCGGCGGCTATTTCGTCGGCATCACCGCGCGCAACGACATCGCGCATTACGTGCCGATACCGATCGCGTTGCCGATCGCGTCGGTGCGCTACCGCAAGGCGTCGGTCATGGCGACGTTCATTCCGCGCGTTCCCGGTCTGAACGACGGCGACGTCGCGTTTTTCTGGGGGCGCTACGAGTTCTGATTCCCAGGGTTCCAGCAGTGTGAAAGGAAGTGAAACGTTGAACAGCATCAACTCCGATATCGACAGCAACAAGGCGCAATCCGCGCGTCAGGCAGACGCTCCGCCGGCGCGCGGCGGGCCGGTGCCCGCCGGGTTTATCAGCGCGTTTCGCTTTGCGGGCGCCGAGGCGATCCGCCTCTCGTGGGACGAAGCGCGCAAGGAAATCGCCGGCGACGGCCCGACCTGGCTGCACCTGAGCGCGAACGACGACACCGTCGAGAACTGGCTGACCGGCGTCACGTCGATGCCCGACGTCGCGCGAGAATTCTTGAACGGCGAGGACAAGCGGCCGCGCGTGCACATGGGGTCCAACTTCGTGTACGGCGTAGTGGCCGATGTGGAGCGCGCGGCGGTGTCGCCAGCGGGCAGCAGCGAAGCCGATCCGGCGGCGCGCGCGTCGCGGCGCGCGACGGGCGCGCTGCGCTTTTACGTCGACAGCCACCGGATGATCACGGTGCGCGCGCAGCCGCTGCAGTCCACGGACCGCCTGCGCCACGCGGTGCTCGAAGGCGCGCTCTTTCGCGATACCGTCGATCTCTTCGCGGGCCTGATCCGCGCGCTGAACCAGACCTTCGCGGACCGCATCGACGAACTGGGCGACCGCCTCGACGACGTGGAAGAGGGCGTGATCGACGGGACGCATCCGAATTCGCGCGTCGAACTGGGCGAGGTGCGGCGGCGGCTCGTCGAGGTGAAGCGCTTCATCGATCCGGAGCGCAACGCGCTCACGCAGCTCGTCACGCGGCGGCTCGACTGGGCCGAACCGCGCTCGATGGAGGCGCTGATCCAGGCGATCCAGGTGCTCAACGGCCTGGCCGCCGGGCTCGAAGGGCTCTATGAACGCGCAAAACTGCTGCAGGACGAAATCGCCGCCCAGCTTTCCGAGGAGATCAACGGCAAACTGCTGTGGCTCGCGGTGATGTCGGCGTTGCTGATGCCGGCGACGCTCATCTCGGGCATTTTCGGGATGAACGTCGCGGGGCTGCCCGGGACGCACGGACCGCATTCGTTCTGGGTCGTGATCGGCGTGATGGTGGTGTGCGCGGCCGGCACGCTGGGCTATCTGCGGAAGCTCCGCCTCTGGTGAGGCACGAGCGGTCCTATTCCGGCTGCGCCGGCGCGAGCACTTCGCGGTTGCCGTTGTTGCCCATCGGCGAGACGAGACCCGCCGCTTCCATCTGCTCGACGAGCCGCGCTGCGCGGTTATAGCCGATCCGCAACTGCCGCTGTACCGACGAAATCGACGCCCGCCGCGTGCGCAGCACGAACGACACGGCTTCGTCGTACAGCGGATCGGCTTCCGCATCGGGCGCATCGCCGAACAGGTCCTGCGAGCCGCCTTCCGCCGCCGGCCCCGACAAGATGCCTTCCTCGTATTCCGGCTCGCCGAACTGCTTCAGATATTCGACGACGCGATGCACTTCGTCGTCGGCCACGAACGCGCCGTGCACGCGTTGCGGATAGCCCGTGCCCGGCGGCAGGAACAGCATGTCGCCCGCGCCGAGGAGCGACTCGGCGCCCATCTGGTCGAGAATCGTGCGCGAATCGATCTTCGACGACACCTGGAACGCCACGCGCGTCGGAATGTTCGCCTTGATGAGGCCGGTGATCACGTCGACCGAAGGGCGCTGCGTCGCGAGAATCAAATGGATGCCGGCGGCGCGCGCCTTCTGCGCGAGCCGCGCGATCAGTTGCTCGATCTGTTTGCCGGCCACCATCATGAGATCGGCGAGCTCGTCGATGACGACGACGATCATCGGCAGCGTCGAGAGCGGCTCGGGCGCGTCGGGCGTGAGCGAGAACGGGTTCGTGAGCTTTTTGCCGGCGGCGTCGGCGTTGCGCACCTTCTGATTGAAGCCCTGCAGATTGCGCACGCCGACCGCCGACATCAGCCGGTAGCGCTTCTCCATCTCGCCGACGCACCAGTTGAGCGCGTTCGCCGCGAGCTTCATGTCGGTGACGACGGGCGCGAGCAGATGCGGAATGCCTTCGTAGACGGAAAGCTCCAGCATCTTCGGGTCGATCATGATGAGGCGCACGTCCTCGGGCTTCGACTTGTAGAGCAGCGACAGGATCATCGCGTTGACCGCCACCGATTTGCCCGAACCCGTCGTGCCCGCGACCAGCATGTGCGGCGCGCGCGCGAGATCGGTCACGACCGGGTTGCCGACGATGTCCTTGCCCATCGCGATCGTCAGGTTCGACTTGGAGTGGCGATAGACGTCGGCTTCGAGGATTTCCGACAGGCGGATCATCTGGCGCTTCGCGTTCGGCAATTCGAGACCCATGCAGGTCTTGCCGGGAATCGTTTCGACGACGCGGATCGAGGTGAGGCCGAGTCCGCGCGAGAGGTCCTTCATCAGCCCGACGATCTGGCTGCCGCGCACGCCGAGCGCGGGCTCGACTTCGAAGCGCGTGATGACCGGCCCCGCCGACGCGCCGACGACCGTCACCGGCACCTTGAATTCCTGCAGACGCTGTTCGATGAGTTGGCCGGTTTCCGACAGATGTTCCTCGGAGACCGGCTCGACTTCGTCGGAAGCGCGTTCGAGGAGGTCGAAGCCGGGCAGTTCGACCGCCGAAGCCGCCGGCGCGTGGAACTCGAATTCCGTCGGGTCGAAGCCGCGCACGGGCGGGCGCGCGTCCGGCGCCGGCGCGGCTGCGGGCTGCGCCGGCGGCGCGGCGCTCGCCGTGCCGGGGAAGCGCACGACGTTCGACGGCACCGGTTCTTCTTCGATTACAGGCGGCGGGGCAGGGCGGTCGATTTCGGGCGGCGGCGCTGCGAACGTCGCCGGGGGCGGCGCGGCGACTTGCGTGAATTCGGGCGTGTCGAACGTTTCCGGCGGAGTGTCGGGCACGTCTTCGGACGGAGCGGAGGCGCTGCGCAAAGGCGTTACTTCGGGCGCAGCAGCGGCTTCGGAAGGAGCGATTGCTGTCGACGGCATCGCAGCTTGCGGCGACGCGATTGCATCGGACGGATTTGCCGCCCGCGGTGTGGCAATTTCATCGGCGTCGGGCGTTGCGGCGACCGGCCGGTCCGCTTGGGTTTCTTTCGAAGCGAGCACATCGCGCATCGGGAAACTTTCGGTCGCGCGCGGCGACTGCGGCGACGCGACGTACATCGCATCATCGTCCGCTCGCGCCGGCACGGGGTTCGACTCGGCCGAATTCGCCCGCATCGCCTGCGATTCATGCCGACGCGCGAGGCTCGCGCCAGCGAGCGACGTCCACAGCGCGGCGTTCTCTTCGATCGAGCGCAGCGTCGCCTGAATGGTGGAAGGGGCCGGCGGCGGACCGGCGGGCTCGGCCGGACGCGAATACGCCGGCGGGCGCTGCGCCTGCTGTCGCGCACCCGACGGCGCTGTTGCGCTTCCCGGCGTCGATCCCGGCCGACTTCCGCCTGACGAGCGCGGCACTTGCGCGTGACGGTCCGTGCTTGCGGAAACCGTCGAGCGCGACGCCGCGCTGGTCGTCGCCGCGGCGGATCGCGTCGCGTTGTTCGCGCGACTGGAGGTGTGCGGCCAAGCGCCGGACATCGCCCGCGATGCAGCTTGATCCATCGGTACGCCGGACGCGGCGCGCGTCGGCACGCCTGCGTCGCTGCGCGAACGCGTCCGTGCGTCCAGACCCTCGCCAGGCCAGCCCGCAGGCGCAACTGGTTCGACGAAGTCGCGTCGCATCGTCGCCGCATCGGCTCGCGCGAACTTGCTCGCGAACGCATCGGCTGCCGGCGCGCGCGTCGCGGTGTTCGGCTTGGAATCGCCGCGACGAATCGCGGGCGGCCGCCACACGGTCGGCCGTGGATAGCGTCCGCCTTCGCGATTCGTGGCGGCGGGCAGTCCGAGCGTCGGCGTGTCGTGCGAGGCGAGGCCCGCAATGCCGCCCGCGCGATAGGTTTCCGCCGGCGCGCTTCGTTCGCGACCCGGCTTCGTGCGCGGCGCCCGTTCGCGCGGCCTGGGTTCGCGCGCCTCTTTCTCGCGCGGCGCGAACCACGCGGAATTCAACCCGAGCCCGAATGCGGCGTTCGCCCAGCCCATCGCCGAGCGCCACTGGAAATCGCAGAGCCAGGGCAGGCTCACGAACAGCGCGACGGCCGCGATCGCTCCCGTGCCGGGCGTGCCGGCCAACGCCGCGAGCGCGCCGGCGAGCGCGTGCCCGCAGCGATTGATGCCCGACGCCGCTTCGAACGAACCGAGGAGCGCCGCTTCGAGCGTCGCACTCGCAAGGATCACGCAGACGAAGCCGAGCCACAGCCGGATCGTGCCGGGGCCGCGCACGCCGCCGCCGGGGAGCATCGACTTGACGAGCCGCCACAAGAGAGGAAGAAACCAGACGACTGACCCGCCGAACCAGCCGAGGACTACCGTGTGCATGCTAGTAACCAACTATTGAGGGATGCGGCGAAGACCGGGCCGTCGAGTTTAACCGCTGACGCAAGCGAAGGAGGAGGCGCAGCGCCAACCGGCTGCGCGCCGGCCTGCGCGGCGCTGTCGAAGGCGATTCGCCGCGTCACTTCGAGCGGCTTGCAAAAGCGAGCACCTGCCCGTCGTCGAGCGTCAACAGGAGTTCCTTCGGCGGCTTCATCTGCACGCCCGATTTCGCGATGTGCGTGAGTCCGCTCAGATACGGCTGCTCGAGCGCCGCGCCCGCGCCCGACGCGCACGCCATGCGCGTGCCGGCGAGCGGCCCGAACGCGAGCTTGCCGTCCTTCACGTCGTAGCTGCCCATGTAGCGATTGCAGCCCGAGAAACCGCTCACGCGCCGCTTGCCGCCTTCCGTGGACAGATTCAGCGTGATCGGCTCGCCGTTGTCGCCGTGGGGAACCGTGCGCGGCTGGCCGGATGCATCGCTCCAGCGCGTGAGTTCCCATTGCGTGTCGTCGAGCAGTTGCGTGGCCGCGGGATTGTAGGGATCGGTCGGCGGCGCCGACGCATCCGGATGAGTCGGCAGCGCGCACGCTGCGAGCGTGGCGGTCAGCGCGAACGCGGCGCCGATCGAAGCGAAGCGCGCGGCGCTCCGCTCGTTCGAGCGAGCACGCGACGGGGAACGGGAAGGCTGCGGGGGAAGCTGCATGAGCATCGAGGGTCCTCAAGCTGGCGAAACCGTAAGGGTATCGCACTCGTCCTACGATTTGTCCAGCGGCGATGTGCAACACGATGTCGCCGCGTCGTGACGAGCGTCTGCGCCGCATGCCACGCGCCTGTCAATATGCCGACCGGACGAGGCTTCGTGCGCGAACGCGCGTGTTAACATCGCCGACTGTTCGGATCAAACCAGGAGCACCCCATGCAGAACGCCAGTCAGGGAGCGCGTCCCATCGAGACGGGCGCCGCGCGCCGCATCGGCACGCCGGGCTCGGCGAACGCCACGCGCGTGATGCTGCTCGGCGCGGGCGAGCTCGGCAAGGAAGTGATCATCGCGCTGCAGCGGCTCGGCGTGGAGACCATCGCCGTGGACCGTTACGCCGACGCGCCGGGCCATCAGGTCGCGCATCGCTCGCACGTGATCGACATGACCGACGGCGCCGCGTTGCGCGCGCTCGTCGAACAGGAAAAACCGCATCTGATCGTGCCCGAGATCGAGGCGATCGCGACCGACATGCTCGCCGAAATCGAAGCGGCGGGCCTCGCGGTCGTGATTCCGACCGCGCGCGCGACGCAGCTCACGATGAACCGCGAAGGCATCCGGCGTCTTGCCGCCGAAACGCTCGGCCTGCCCACTTCGCCTTATGCGTTCGCGCAATCGCTAGATGAGATGAAGGCCGCCATCGCGACAATCGGCTTTCCGTGCGTCGTGAAGCCGGTGATGTCGTCGTCGGGTAAGGGGCAGTCGGTGCTCCGAAGCGACGCCGACATCGAACCCGCCTGGACTTACGCGATGGCGGGCGGGCGCGTGAACCGCGGGCGGGTGATCGTCGAGGGCTTTATCGACTTCGACTACGAGATCACGCAACTGACCGTGCGCGCCGCGAACCCGCAAACGGGCGCGACCGAAACCTATTTTTGCGAACCGATCGGCCATTTGCAGGTCGCAGGAGATTACGTCGAATCGTGGCAGCCGCAGCCGATGAGCGCGACCGCGCTCGACCGTGCGCGCGACGTCTCGGCGAAAGTGACGGCGGCGCTCGGCGGGCGCGGTCTCTTCGGCGTGGAGCTGTTCGTGCGCGGCGACGATGTCTGGTTCTCCGAAGTGAGCCCGCGTCCGCACGATACCGGCCTTGTCACGCTCGCCACGCAGCGCTTCTCGGAATTCGACCTGCATGCGCGCGCGATTCTCGGTTTGCCGGTCGATACGTCGCTGCGCGCGCCGGGCGCGTCGGCGGTGATCTACGGCGGGCTCGACGAAGCGGCCATCGCGTTCGAAGGCGTCGCGGAGGCGCTCGCGGTGCCGGATTCGGACCTGCGTCTCTTCGGCAAGCCGGAAAGTTTCAAAAAGCGCCGTATGGGCGTGGCAGTGGCGACGGGGCGCGACATCGACGAGGCGCGCGAACGGGCGAAGCTCGCGGCATCGAAGGTGCGGCCTGTTTCAACGAAATGATGTCTGGCGGATCGGCGCGCTTTGCGCAGAACGCCGCGCAAGGAGTGGCTGGATGAAATCGAGTTTGCTGGCGGCGCTTTGCGCGGCCTGTTTGGGATTGAGCGGTTGCGGTCTCGCGGCGGCGCCGTGCCGGGTCACCTCGGCGGTGATCAAGGTCGTGCCGTTGGTCGGACACGTCGCGGCGTTACCGACCGATGCGTGCGCGGAAGTCATCGATCCATGATCGAACGAGGATCAACGATGAAAACCATTCTGGCGGCGTTCGCGGCATCGGCGCTCGCGCATGCCGCATGGGCGATGCCGCTGACCGTGCCGCAGGTGCAGGAAGCCTCGTCGCAGACCGTCAAATACGATTGCGATGGCGACAAGACCCTGTCGGTCCGTTACGTCAACACGAAGAACAATCAGAGCTTCGCGCTCTTGACGGTCGACGGGCGCAAGCTGCTGTTCGTCAACGTGATGTCGGGTTCCGGCGCGCGCTATGTCGCGGAACAGTACACCTGGTGGAGCAAGGGACAGGAAGGCAATCTCTACACCGGCATGGGCGAAGCCAACGCGCCGCCCGTCATCGGCAACTGCAAGGCACGCGGCAAATAAGCGCCGCGCGCGGGTCCAGAAGACAGAAGACAAAAAACCGTTCCGAAGCGATTCGGAACGGTTTTTTTATGCGCCGCGAGGACGCGCGATTCGCCGACGCTCCCTGCACGCGTCATGCATCCGGAGTAATGTTCCAGACGCAACGTCGACACGCGGCCCGACGCGCGCCGCGCCATGCCTGACCCGACCTGACCTGACCGTCAACCAGCCGAGACCGTCCATGAAAGCATCGGATCTGTTCGTGAAAGCCCTCGAAGCCGAGCAAGTCGAATACGTGTTCGGCATTCCCGGCGAGGAAAATCTCGATCTGCTCGAATCGCTGCGGCGCTCGAAAATCCGGCTCGTCCTCACGCGCCACGAGCAGGCCGCCGGCTTCATGGCCGCCACCTACGGGCGCCTCACCGGCAAGACCGGCGTCTGTCTCGCGACGCTCGGCCCCGGCGCGACCAATTTCGTGACCGCCGCCGCCTATGCGCAGCTCGGCGGCATGCCGATGCTGATGATCACCGGTCAGAAGCCGATCAAGTCGAGCAAGCAGGGCAGCTTCCAGATCGTCGACGTCGTGCGCATGATGGAGCCGCTCACCAAGTACACGCGCTCGATGGTGTCGATCGGCAATATTCCGGCGTCGGTGCGCGAGGCGTTCCGGCGCGCCGAGGAGGAGCGCCCGGGCGCGGTGCATCTGGAGCTGCCGGAAGACGTCGCGCACGAAGATGGCGACGGCAAGCCGATTCCGAAGAGTTTCAGCCGGCGGCCGGTGGCGGAGGAGAAGGCCGTCGCGCGCGCCGTCGAGGCGATCACGGGCGCGCGCCATCCGCTTCTGATGATCGGCGCGGGCGGCAACCGCAAGACGACGTGCACGATGTTGCGCGAATTCGTCGACCAGATCGGCATTCCGTTTTTCACGACGCAGATGGGCAAGGGCGTGATCGACGAGTCGCATCCGATGTGGCTCGGCAACGCGACCTTGTCCGACGGCGATTTCGTGCACCGTGCGATCGATCACGCCGATTGCATCATCAACGTCGGCCACGACGTGATCGAGAAGCCGCCCTTTTTCATGCGCAGCGGCGAGGCGGGCGAGAAGACCGTGATTCATGTGAATTTTCTCGGCGCGCAGGTCGATCCGGTGTATTTCCCGCAGATCGAGGTCGTCGGCGACATCGCGAACGCGGTCTGGCAGATGAAGGAAGCGTTGCGCGAGCGCCAGGAACACTGGGATTTCGCGCGCTTCAAGGAGATCAAGCAGCACTTCGAGGAGCAGCTCGCGAAGGGCCAGAACGACCCGCGCTTTCCGCTTTATCCGGTGCGCGTCGTGAAGGACGTGTACGACACGACACCCGTCGACGGCATCCTCTGCCTCGATAACGGCATGTACAAAATCTGGTTCGCGCGCTACTACCGCGCGCACCAGCCGAACTCGCTGTTGCTCGACAACGCGCTGGCATCGATGGGAGCGGGCCTGCCGTCTGCTATCGCCACGAAGATCGTCCATCCGGACCGCAAGGTGATGGCCGTGTGCGGCGACGGCGGCTTCATGATGAATTCGCAGGAACTGGAGACGGCCGTGCGGCTGAAACTCGACCTCGTCGTCTTGATCCTGCGCGACGACGCGTTCGGCATGATCCGCTGGAAGCAGGAGAACATGAATTTTCCGGATTACGGGATGACGCTGAAAAACCCCGATTTCGTCGACTACGCCGAGAGTTACGGCGCGAAGGGGCACCGGGTCGAATCGGCCGAGGCGTTCGCGCCGCTCTTGCGCGCGTGCTACGCGAGCCCGGGCGTGCATGTGATCGACGTGCCCATCGACTATTCGGACA
Organism: Caballeronia telluris; assembly: GCF_001544495.1. Classification (GTDB taxonomy): domain Bacteria; phylum Pseudomonadota; class Gammaproteobacteria; order Burkholderiales; family Burkholderiaceae; genus Caballeronia; species Caballeronia telluris. The sequence goes on along the minus strand of NZ_FCNZ02000002.1, from coordinate 215,643 downwards.
ACGAGCGCGTGCTCAACCGCGAGATCAAGCGGCTCGCGGCGCAGCTTTGAAGGAGCGATGCCATGTTGCAGGAGACTTATCCCTACTACCTCGCGAACGAGCCGGTCGCGGCGAACACCGATCTGGAAGTGATCGACAAGTTCAGCGGCGAAGTCGCGACGCGCGTCGCGATGGCGGACGCGAAGGCGATCGACGCGGCCATCGGCCACGCGGTCAACGCCCAGGCCGCGCTGCGCGCGTTCGCGCCGTTCAAGCGCCAGGCGGTGCTCGAACATTGCGTGAAGCACTTTCGCGAACGTTACGACGAACTCGCGATGGCGCTGTGCATCGAGGCGGGCAAGCCGATCAACGATTCGAAAGGCGAGGTGACGCGCCTCATCGACACGTTCAAGGTGGCGGCCGAGGAGTCCGTGCGCATCGACGGCGGGATGATCAACCTGGAGATTTCCCCGCGCGCGGCGGGCTATCACGGCTACTACAAGCGCGTGCCGATCGGGCCGTGCTCGTTCATCTCGCCGTTCAATTTTCCGCTCAACCTGACCGCGCACAAGGTCGCGCCCGCGATCGCGGCGGGCTGTCCGTTCGTGCTGAAGCCGGCGAGCCGGACGCCGGTCGGCGCGCTCATCATGGCCGAGATCCTCGCCGAGACCGATTTGCCGAAGGGCGCGTTTTCCGTGCTGCCCGCGCATCGCGACGGCGCCGATCTCTTCACCACCGACGAGCGCTTTCGCCTGCTTTCGTTCACCGGGTCGCCCGCCGTCGGCTGGGAGCTGAAGAAGAAAGCGGGCAAGAAGAAGGTGATCCTCGAACTGGGCGGCAACGCGGCGGCGATCGTCGACGGCGATCAGGCCGGCCGGCTCGACTACGTCGTCGACCGGCTCGCGTTCGGCGCGTTCTATCAGTCGGGGCAGAGCTGCATCGGCGTGCAGCGGATTCTCGCGCACGAAAGCCTGTACGACGCGCTGCGCGAAAAGCTGATCGCGAAAACGAAGTCGCTCGGGATGGGCGATCCGAAGGACGAAAACACCTTTGTCGGGCCGATGATCTCGGAATCGGAGGCGAAGCGCCTCGCTGGCTGGATGGATGCGGCCGTGAAGAACGGCGCGGCGATCATCGCGGGCGGCAAGGTCGAGGGCGCGATGTTCGAGGCGACGTTGCTCGAAAACGTGAAGCGCGATCAGGATTTGTACCGAAAGGAAGCGTTCGGGCCGGTCGCCATCCTGGAAAAATTCACCGATTTCGAGGAAGCGCTGGCGACCGTCAACGACAGCGATTTCGGCCTGCAGGCGGGCGTCTTCACCGACAGCCTCGCACACACGAACCGCGCGTGGGACGCGCTGGAAGTGGGCGGCGTGGTGATCAACGACGTGCCGTCGTTTCGCCTCGACAACATGCCCTACGGCGGCGTGAAGGACTCCGGGCTCGGGCGCGAGGGCGTCAGGTACGCGATCGAGGACATGACCGAACTGCGGCTCCTGGTCGTGAAGGATGTGCCGCAGCGGGACTGAATCGCGGCCGGGCCCCGCGTGCCGGCCCGTAGGAAAAGCCCGGGCGGAAGGCGCGCCCGCCGCGGACGGAGTGCTACAATGTGCGGTTTTCGGCGCTCGGATTTGCTGCCGGACCCGGGCCGGGCCGATGTGCCACGAGTCGCTGCCACCAATCGCGGCTACGAAGCTCGCGATCACGCGCATCCTAAGAAGCCCGTCGTGCAAACCGGGCAGCAGCGCCGGGCAGCAGCGCGTGCCGGAGCGCAGTGCGGGGCACGAACGACGTCCGCGGCGCGTGTTGCGTATGCATCCAGCCCGAGCATCCCCGGCGCCAGAGCGCGAAATCCGCGCCGGAGCGTTCCAGCGCCCTTTGCCGCGCGCCGAACCGCCGCGCAGCCACAGATTTCACGCATATTCACCGCTTCACGCGCCGCCTCCGGCGCATTTTTAGCGAAAGCCAGATAGTCACCATGTCCGATTCCGTCGTCACGAACACGTCCGCCGCCGCGCCCGAAGCCTCCGGAAAGCCGGAGAGCGCCACGGCGCCCACGTTCGACCAGTTCGGTCTCGCCGCCGACATCCTGAAGGCGGTGACCGAGTCCGGCTACACGACGCCCACGCCGATCCAGGCGCAGGCGATCCCCGTGGTGCTCGCCGGGCGCGACGTGATGGGCGCGGCCCAGACCGGCACCGGCAAGACCGCGAGCTTCTCGCTGCCGATCATCCAGCGCCTTTTGCCGCAGGCGAACACGAGCGCATCGCCCGCGCGCCATCCGGTGCGTGCGCTGATCCTCACGCCGACGCGCGAACTCGCCGACCAGGTCGCCGCGAACGTGCAGGCCTATTCGAAGCACACGCCGCTGCGCAGCACCGTCGTGTTCGGCGGCGTCGACATGAATCCGCAGACCGAGGCGTTGCGACGCGGCGTCGAAGTGCTGATCGCGACACCGGGGCGGCTCCTCGACCACGTCCAGCAAAAGACGCTCAATCTCGGCCAGGTGCAGATGCTCGTCCTCGACGAAGCGGACCGCATGCTCGACATGGGCTTCCTGCCGGACCTGCAGCGCATCCTGAACCTGCTGCCGAAGGAGCGTCAGACGCTGCTCTTCTCCGCCACGTTCTCCGGTGAAATCAAGAAACTCGCGGCCACGTACCTGCGCAATCCGCAGACGATCGAAGTGGCGCGCAGCAATTCGACCGCCACGAACGTGCGCCAGATCGTGTTCGACGTGCACGAAAGCGACAAGTCGAGCGCGGTGGCGCAACTCATCCGCGAGCGCAGCCTCAAGCAGGTGCTCGTGTTCTGCAACAGCAAGATCGGCGCGAGCCGGCTGGCGCGCGTGCTGGAGCGCGACGGCATCATCGCGACGGCGATTCACGGCGACCGCACCCAGGGCGAGCGCATGCAGGCGCTCGACGCGTTCAAGCGCGGTGAAATCGAGGCGCTCGTCGCCACCGATGTTGCGGCGCGCGGGCTCGACATCGTCGAGTTGCCGGCCGTGATCAACTTCGACTTGCCGTTCAACGCCGAGGACTACGTGCACCGCATCGGCCGCACGGGGCGCGCGGGCGCGTCGGGCGACGCGCTGTCGCTGTGCAGCGCGAACGAGAAGAAGCAGCTCGCCGACATCGAAAAGCTGATCAAGCGTCCGCTCGAAGTGGAAACGCTGACGGTCACGACGCCGGCGCGTCGCGAGGGCGGACGCCGCGAACGCGACGAGCGGCCGGTCCGTGCCGAGCGCGGCGAACATCGGCATGCACGCGAAGAATCGGGTGGCCGCCGGCGCGCGACGTCGTTCGAGCGCTCGCACGCGCGGCAGCAGCCGGTCGACGAATTCTTCCTGAAGCCGTACGAGCCGTCGCCGGCATCGGTGAAGCGTCATGACGAGGCGGTCGAGCACGAACGCAAGACCGCGCCGAAGCAGCCGCTGGCCGCGTTGCTGGGCGGACTGGGCATGCCGAGGAAGACGACTTCTTCGTGATTCGTGGCGGTTCTGCGTGGGAAAAGCGGCAGCGCGTTAAGCGAAGCCGCTTTTTTTATTACGGCGGTCCGAAGCGCTTTGCCCACTCGGCGGTTGCGGCGGAATAGAACGCGTCGAGCGAACCGGGCGGCGGCATTTCGATGCCGAGATGCCGTGCCGCCGCCGCGAGTGTCGCGACCGGGTCGTCGAGATTCAGCGCCATCGCGCCCGTCTGCTTGCTGAGCTTTTCACCGTCCGCGTTCGTGACGACGGGCACATGCAGATAGTCTGGCGTCGTCACGTGGAGACACTGCTGAAGATAAATCTGCCGCGCGGTGGAGTCGAGCAGATCGGCGCCGCGCACGATGTGCGTGATACGCGCGTCGTCATCGTCGACGACGACCGCCAGTTGATACGCCCACTGTCCGTCCGCGCGCTTCAACACGAAATCGCCGACTTCGGTCGCCAGATCCTGCGACTGCACACCCTGCCATCGATCGACGAAACTCACGCGCGCGGCGTCGCCGTCGGGGACGCGCAAACGCCACGCGCGCGGCGCGCGCCCGTGCAGGCCGTCGCGGCAGGTGCCGGGATAGGCGAGTGTCGCGTGGCGCGCATGCGCGTTCAAAAGCGAATCGGCGATTTCACGGCGCGTACAGCCGCACGGATAAACGAAGCCGGCCGCCCGCAGGCGTTCGAAGGCCGCTTCGTAGGCCGGAAAGCGCCGGCTTTGCCAGACGGGCGGCTCATCCGAATGCATGCCAAGACGCGCGAGCGTCGCGAGGATGTCGTCGTCGGCGCCGGGCACGGTGCGCGGACCGTCGACGTCCTCGATCCGCACGATCCATGCGCCGCGATGCGCACGCGCATCCAGAAAACTCGCCAGCGCGGCGACCAGCGAGCCGATGTGCAGCGGCCCGGTCGGCGAGGGCGCGAAGCGGCCGCGATAGGCGCTCACGCCGCCTTCGGTTCCCTGCGGGCTTCCGGATGGCAGGCGGGACATGTCTTGCCGGGCACGTAATAGGGCGACTTCTGCTCCTCGACGCTCACCACCGCGCGGCAGCCGAAGCATTGCGACATGGCGGTCGGTTCGAGTTTCGGGTTGAGCGCGGTGCGGTAGTCGAACACGAAGCATTCGCCGTTGTAATGCGCGCCGCCGACTTCCTCGAAATACTTCAGGATGCCGCCTTCGAGCTGGTAGACGTGGTCGATGCCGACTTCCTTCATGTGGATCGCGGCTTTCTCGCAGCGAATGCCGCCCGTGCAGAACGAGACGACCGTCTTGCCGTCCAGATCGGCGCGATTTTGCTCGATCACGTCCGGAAATTCGCTGAATTTCGTGATGCGGTAATCGAGCGCGTTGTCGAACGTGCCGACGTCGACTTCGAACGCATTGCGCGTGTCCAGCATCACGACAGGGCGGCCTTCGTCGTCATGACCGCGGTCGAGCCAGATTTTGAGCGTCGGCGCATCGACGAACGGTGCGCGGCCCAGTTCCGGCTTGATCGCCGGCTTGTTCATCGTGATGATTTCGCGCTTGAGCTTCACCAGCATGCGGCGAAACGGCTGTTTCGCGGAAAGGCTTTCCTTGAACTGCAGGTGGGCGAACTTGCCTTCGAAGAGCGCATCGTTGCGCATGTAGTCGATGAATGCGCGCACGTTCTCGATTTCGCCCGCGACAAACAGGTTGATGCCCTCCGGCGCCAGCAGGATCGTCCCCTTCAGGCCGAGCGCGTTGCAGCGTTCGGTGACGAGCGGGCGCCACGCGGCGGTGTCGTCGATGGTGACGAATTGGTAGCTGGAGAGATTGAGGATATTCATGTTCAGGTTGCTTGATGACAGGGCGCCGCCGGAAAGGTCAGGCAGATCGCGAAACCCGTATTATCCCGCATTCGGCGCGGCCGCCCGGATCGGCCGATCGGCCAGTCTGACGCAGATCATCGCGCGCTCTTTTCGAGACAAATCGCGACCTTGTCCGGTCGGCCAACGCGGGCGCGGGCGAGAATTTCGCGAAGAGGCGCATGTACAATATCGCCCATGTCAGATCCTCGCTTCGTTCATCTCCGCGTCCACTCCGAGTTCTCGATTGCCGATGGCATCGTGCGTCTGGACGACGTCGTCAAAGCCGCTGCCGAAGACGGCCAGGGCGCGCTCGCGCTCACCGATCTCGGCAACGCGTTCGGTCTCGTGCGCTTTTACAAGGAGGCGCGCGGCAAAGGGGTCAAACCCATCGCCGGGTGCGACGTCTGGATCACGAATCCCGCCGACCGCGACAAGCCGTCCCGATTGCTGCTGCTCGTCAGGAACAACGTCGGTTATCTCAACCTGTGCGAACTGTTGAGCCGCGCGTGGCTGACCAACCAGTATCGCGGCCGCGCGGAAGTCGAATTCGAATGGCTCGAAGGCGGGCTCGCCGAGGGCCTGCTCGCGATCTCCGGCGCGCAGCAGGGCGACGTCGGCATGGCGTTCGCCGCGGGCAACGACCAGGCCGCGGAGCGCAACGCCCAACGCTGGGCGGCGCTCTTTCCGAATGCGTTCTATATCGAGTTGCAACGCGCCGGGCAGCCGGGCGCCGAAACGTATATCCAGCAGGCGGTTGCGCTCGCGGCGAAGCTGAAGTTGCCGGTCGTCGCGACGCATCCGCTGCAATACATGACCCCCGACGATTTCACCGCGCACGAAGCGCGCGTGTGCATTTCGGAAGGCGACATTCTCGCGAATCCGCGCCGCCAGAAACGCTTCACGACCGACCAGTACTTCCGCACGCAGGACGAGATGTGCGCGCTCTTCGCGGACATTCCGTCGGCGCTCGCGAACACGGTCGAGATCGCCAAGCGCTGCAACCTGACGCTCGAACTCGGCAAGCCGAAGCTGCCGCTCTTTCCGACGCCCGACGGCATGTCGCTCGACGACTACCTCGTGCAGTTGTCGAAGGACGGGCTGGAAGTGCGCCTCGCGCAGCTTTATCCCGATGAAGCCGAGCGCGAGAAGCAGCGCGAAACGTATTACACGCGGCTCGATTTCGAGTGCGGCACGATCATCAAGATGGGCTTTCCGGGCTACTTCCTGATCGTCGCGGACTTCATCATGTGGGCGAAGAACAACGGCGTGCCGGTCGGTCCGGGGCGCGGTTCGGGCGCGGGCTCGCTCGTCGCCTACGCGCTCGGCATCACCGATCTGGACCCGCTGCGCTACAACCTGCTGTTCGAGCGCTTCCTGAATCCGGAACGCGTGTCGATGCCCGACTTCGACATCGACTTCTGTCAGGAAGGCCGCGACCGCGTCATCCAGTACGTGAAGCAGAAATACGGCGCGGACGCCGTCTCGCAGATCGCGACCTTCGGCACGATGGCGGCGAAGGCGGCGGTGCGCGACATCGGCCGCGTGCTGGATCTCGGCTACATGTTCACGGACGGTATCGCGAAGCTGATCCCGTTCAAGCCGGGCAAGCACGTCACCATCGCCGACGCGATGAAGGAAGAGCCCGCGTTGCAAGAGCGCTTCGACAACGAAGACGAAGTGCATCAGTTGCTCGAACTCGCGCAGCGCGTGGAAGGACTGACGCGCAACGTCGGCATGCACGCGGGCGGCGTGCTGATCGCGCCCGGCAAGCTGACGGATTTTTGCCCGCTCTATACGCAGGGCGAGGACGGCGGCGTCGTCAGCCAGTACGACAAAGACGACGTGGAAGCGGTCGGGCTGGTGAAGTTCGACTTTCTGGGCCTGACCACGCTCACCATTCTCGATTGGGCCGAGCGTTATATCCGCCGGCTCGATCCGTCGAAGGAAAACTGGAATCTCGCGCAGGTTCCGCTGGACGATCCGGCGTCGTTCTCCATTCTCAAGAAAGCGAACACCGTCGCCGTGTTCCAGCTGGAAAGCCGCGGCATGCAGGGCATGCTGAAGGACGCGCAGCCGGACCGCTTCGAGGACATCATCGCGCTCGTCGCGCTGTATCGTCCGGGCCCGATGGACCTGATCCCGAGCTTCTGCGCGCGCAAGCACGGGCGCGAGATCGTCGAGTATCCCGATCCGCGCGTCGAATCTGTCCTGAAAGAGACCTACGGCATCATGGTCTACCAGGAACAGGTGATGCAGATGGCGCAGATCATCGGCGGCTATTCGCTCGGTGGCGCGGACTTGCTGCGCCGCGCGATGGGCAAGAAGAAAGCCGAAGAAATGGCGGAGCATCGCGAACTGTTCCGGCAGGGCGCAGCGAAGAATGGCCTGAGTGCAGGAAAAGCCGACGAAATCTTCGATTTGATGGAGAAGTTCGCGGGCTACGGCTTCAACAAGTCGCACGCGGCGGCCTACGCGCTCCTCGCGTACTACACGGCGTGGCTCAAGGCGCATCATCCGGCGGAATTCATGGCGGCCAACATGTCGCTCGCCATGGACGACACCGACAAGGTCAAGATCCTCTTCGAGGACTGCCTCTCGAACGGCATGTCGGTGTTGCCGCCGAACATCAACGAATCGGCGTATCGCTTCGAGCCGGTCGCGGAGCCCGACGGCAAGCGCTCGAAGACGATCCGCTACGGCCTCGGCGCCGTGAAGGGCAGCGGCCAGAATGCGATCGAGGAAATCCTGCGCGCCCGCGCGGACGGCGCGTTCACCGATCTCTTCGATTTCTGCGACCGCATCGACCGGCGCGTCGTGAACCGCCGCACGGTGGAAGCGCTGATCCGCGCGGGCGCGTTCGATGCGCTGCACGAGAATCGCGCGCAACTGATCGCGTCGGTGCCGCTCGCGATGGAAGCCGCCGACCAGGCCGCCGCCAACGCGATGCAGGCCGGTCTCTTCGACATGGGCGACGCGCCGCAACAAGGCCACGAACTCGTCGACGAGCCGATGTGGCCGGACAAGAAGCGCCTGCAGGAAGAGAAGACGGCGCTCGGCTTCTATCTGTCCGGGCACTTGTTCGACGCCTACAAGGGCGAAGTGCGCCGCTTCGTGCGGCAGAAAATCGGCGAACTGAAGGAAGGGCGCGACAAGCTCGTCGCGGGCGTCATCACGACGATGCGCACGCAGATGACCCAGCGCGGCAAGATGCTGATCGTCAATCTCGACGACGGCTCGGGCCAGTGCGAAGTCACCGTCTTCAACGAGCAGTTCGAGGCGAACAAGGCGCTCTTCAAGGAAGACGAATTGCTCGTCGTGCAGGGCCAGGCGCGCAACGACGCGTTCACGGGCGGCATCCGCTTCACGGTCGAGTCCGCGATGGATCTCGAACGCGCGAGGAGCCGCTACGCTCAAGGCGTCAAGGTCGAGATGAATGGCAACGCCGATGCGCTGCGTCTGAAGCGCGTGCTGGAAGCGCATTGCGCCGGGCCCGAGCAGCAGGCGAGCGCGCCCGTGCCGGCGCCTTCGCGCGGCCCGCGAGGCGAGGGCGGCCGGCCGCAGCGCCAGCCGGTGCACATTCCGAACGGGCTGAACGTGAGCATCGTGTATCGCAGCGAGCACGCCGAAGGCGAAGTGCGTCTCGGCGATGCCTGGCGCGTCAAGCCCACCGACGACCTCATCACGGCGTTGCGCGGCGAATTCGCCGGCAGTTCGATCGAGATCGTCTATTGACCGGGCGGTGCGTCAGCGGAACGCGTTCAGATGCGCGAGCTTCAGGAACCGGTAGTAGACGGTCTGCCCGTTGAACACCGCGATCATGAAACCCGAGCGGCCGTCGAGAAACCCGCGTCGCAGGAAGTACGTCCGCAGGAATGCCCATAGCCCGCGCGTCACCGCGATGCCGAAGCTGCCGCGCTTGCCCGCCGCGTGGCGTTGCAGCGCGCCGGCGGTCGAATAGGCGTCGAGCTTGCGCAGCACGGTCTCGAAGTCTTCGTAGGAATAGTGCATCAGCCTGCCTTCAAGCCGCGCGAGCGGCGCCGCCGTCGAAAGCACGAGCCGCTCGTGCACGAGGTCGTCGGAGAAGCGCGCCGTGCCGCGCCTGAACAGGCGCGGAATCCAGTCGGGATACCAGCCGCTGTGCCGGATCCACTCGCCGCAAAAGCTCGACAGCCGGTCGACCGCGTAGACGTCGGCGCGCGGGTCGGCGATCGCGGCGCGGATCGACGCCGCCAGTTCCGGCGACACGACTTCGTCGGCGTCGATGGAGAGCACCCAGTCGGTCGCGAGCGCGTCGAGCGCGCGGTTCTTCTGCGGGCCGAAACCCGGCCATTCGCGCTCGACGATCACGCGCGCCCGATGCGCTTCGGCGATGCCGGCGGTCGCATCGGTGCTGCCGCCGTCGATCACGACGATATCGTCCGCGAAGGAGACGGCCGCGAGGCATTGGGCGAGCCGCGCCGCCGCGTTGTAGGTGATGATGGCGATGCCGAGTGTCGGTTGGGTCATGTTGCCGTTCGAGCGTGCGCTGCCACGTTGAGCGCGTGCCGTATTCTAAGTCGACCGCGCCGCCCGCCGCAGCGCGCTCGCGCCGCGAGAAACTTGACGCCTCGTTAATGAGATGACGATACGTGACGGATTACAATAGCGGATTGGCGCGCACCGTGCCTGGGCGCTGCTGCACGGGCCGCCTGCATGGGCCATCATGTGCACGCTGCGCACATCGCACCGACAGAGGATTGATTTGACCCAGCAACAGACACTGAGCAAAACCATCGGCGGTGGCACGACCACATCGCCCACGGCCGTGATGAGGCGCCTCTGGCCTTACATCCGGCCGCTCATGGGCACCGTGATCCTCGGTCTGGTCGCGATGGGTTTCGTCGCGGCGAGCGAGGCCGGCATTCCGATGCTGCTCAAGCCGCTGCTCGATCACGGCTTCGGCACGAAGGGCAGCGACAAGGCCATATGGATCGTGCCGGCCGCGGTCGTCGGGCTGTCGCTCGTGCGCGGCGTGGCGCAATACGCGTCGGGCTACCTGCTGTCGTACGTCTCGAACAAGATCCTGCTGCAACTGCGGCTCAAGATGTTCGAGCGCATGATCCACACGAGCGCGGGCTTCTTCCAGCGCGAAACCGCCAGCACGGTCATCAACGCGATCGTCTTCGAGGTCAACCAGATCCTGCAGGTGCTCTCGAGCGTCGTCGTTACGCTGGTGCGCGATTCGCTCACGGTCGTGTTCCTGCTCGGCTATCTTTTCATCCTGAACTGGCGCCTCACGCTGATCGTCGCGGTGATCCTGCCGGGCATCGGCTGGCTCGTCTCCAAGATCAACCGGCGCTTGCGGCGCCTGAACCGCGAGCATCAGCTGCTCACGAACGAGCTGTCGTACATCGTCGAGGAGACGGTCGGCGGCTACAAGGTCGTCAAGGTTCACAACGGCGAACCGTATGAAATGGGCCGTTTCAACGAGATGAGCAACCGCCTGCGCGGCTATTCAATGCGCATGCAGGTGTCGGGCGGGCTCGCGCAGCCGCTCACGCAGTTCCTCGCGTCGATCGCGCTCGCCATCGTCATCACGATCGCGGTCGTGCAGTCGGCAAGCGACCAGACCACCGTCGGCGGCTTCGTCGCGTTCGTCACGTCGATGCTGCTCGTCATCTCGCCGCTCAAGCATCTGATCGACATCAATCAGCCGCTGCAACGCGGCATGACGGCGGCCGAGCTGATCTTCGGCCTGATCGACGAGCCCGCCGAGCCGGAAGGCGGCGGCCGCCCGCTCGCGCGCGCCCAGGGAAACGTCGAGTTTCGTAACGTGTCGTTCAGCTACGGTTCGCCCGAGCGGCCGACGCTCGACCGCGTGTCGTTCAAGGTGGCGCCGGGCGAGATGGTCGCGCTCGCGGGCCCGTCGGGCAGCGGCAAGACCACGCTTGTCAATCTGCTGCCGCGTTTTTTCGATCCGGCAGAAGGCGAGGTGCTCGTCGATGGCGTGCCGCTTCCCGAGTACCGCCTGGCCGACCTGCGCTCGCAGATGGCGATGGTGAGCCAGGACGTCGTGCTCTTCAACGACACGATCGCCGCCAACGTCGCCTATGGCACGACGCCCGATCGCGGGCGCGTGCAGAAGGCACTCGCCGCGGCGAATCTCGCGGACGTGGTGAGCGCGATGCCCGACGGCATCGATACGCTGATCGGCGGCAACGGCATGCGCCTGTCGGGCGGCCAGCGCCAGCGGCTCGCGATTGCGCGCGCCATCTACAAGGACGCGCCGATCCTGATCCTCGACGAAGCGACCTCCGCGCTCGACTCCGAGTCGGAACGGCACGTGCAGGCCGCGCTGGAAACGCTGATGAAGGGCCGCACGACGCTCGTCATCGCGCACCGGCTTTCGACCATCGAGCGCGCCGACCGCATCCTCGTGATGGAGGCGGGACGGATCGCCGAGCAGGGCAGCCATGCCGAACTGCTTCGTCAGGACGGTCTCTACGCGCACCTGCATCGCATCCAGTACCAGCAGCAGGCCGCGTGAGCCTCGTCGTCCTTTTCATGCTTTCCTTGATCAACCCGGCGGATACCGCTCGAAACGTGCTTGCAGAATGAAGCGAATCTTGGTCGTGAAGGTCACCTCGCTCGGTGACGTGATTCAGGCGCAGGCGGTGGTGGGAGACCTGCATCGCGCGTTTCCGGGCGTGCAGATCGACTGGGCCGTCGACGACGCCTTCGCCGACATTCCGCGCTGGAATCCGGGCGTCGCCCGCGTGTTGTGCGCGCCGCTCAGGCGCTTCAAGAAGATGCGCAGCCTGAGCGATTTGTCGGCGATCGCATCGTCGATTTCCGACCTGCGGCGGGAGAAGTACGATGCGGTGCTCGACCTGCACGGCGTCTACAAGAGCGCGATCATCTCGTTTCTCACGCGCTCCAAGCGCCGTTTCGGGTATTCGCGGGTGAATCTCGGCGAACGCGGCGCGGCGTTCGCGTACACGCACCGGTTCGCGCCGCGCCACGACGCCAATGCGTGGGACGGCATGCGGCGCGCACTCAGCGAAACCTTTGGTTACGCGATTGAGCCCGTGCCGCCCACCGTTTTCTCGATTCCGAAGCCCAAGGCGGCACCCGACGCCGCGAAGGACACGCCGTTCGCACTGCTGTTTCACGCGACGTCGAAGGAAGAGAAGAAGTGGCCGGCCGCAAACTGGATCGCGGTGGGCCGCTCGCTCGTCGAGCGCGGCATCACGCCGCTTCTGCCGTGGGGTTCGGACGCGGAGCGGCGCGAAGGCGAGGCCATCGCCGAGGGCGTCCCCGGCGCGCGCGTGCTGCCGAAGCTGACGATCGAGGAGATGGCGCAGCACATCGATCTGGCGGCCCTCGTCGTGGGAACCGACACGGGTCTCGTGCATCTCGCCACGGCGCTGCGCAAGCCGACCGTGATGATCTTCACCGCGACCTCACGACCACATTTCGGCGTGCAGATTCCGGGCGTGTGCGTGTCGATCGGGGACGAGGGCCGCGCGCCGACCGTCGACGAGGTGCTGGACGCGATTGCTTCAGTGGAGCGTCGGCCGTGAAAATCCTGTTCACGAATTTTCACTGCGGCCGCAGTCGCGATACCTATATCGCAACCATCGCCCGCGCGCTCGTGAAGCGGCACCGGATTTTCGTCGCGGCGCCTGGATCGAACAGGCTGTTCGACCATGCGAGCGCGTTGCGCGACGTGGCGAGCCTGGCGATGGAGTTTTCCACGAAGCTGAAGGTTCTGGCGCGCATGCGCGCGGCTGGGCGGGCGCTGCTTGATCCCGGCTCGAACGAACGCGGTTCGACGTCATTCACGTGAACGGATCGCCGGATCATCGCCTGCTGTTGCTTGTCATGCTGTTCTGGAAGGGGCCGCGGTCGCGCATCGTGCAGCGGCAGACTATTGACACGCTCGGCATGCGCGCTATGCGGGTCTGCCGGAGAACGTCGACGACGGCGTGGACGGCTGGATCGTCGAGCCGCGCGACGTCGGCCAGATGACCGCCGTCGTGCAGAAAATCCTCGAAGGCCGCGCAATGCTGCCGGACATCGGGGCGCGGGCGCGCGAGCGGGCCGTGCGCGAGTTTTCGAGCGAGCTTTTCATCGAGCAGACCGAAGCGGTGTATCGGCGCACGGCATCGGGCCGGGCTGGCTGACCGCGGCGCCGTCCCGGCCGTGCACGCCAGCGAAGCTTTTTTTACAGCTAGTGAGATGTCCAACCCAGTGTCGAATCCCGTCATTCACATCGTCAACGGATTTCTCAACCCGCACGGCGGCAGCGAACAGGAAGCGCTTTATCTCGGACGCCTCCTGGCCGAACGAGCCGACGTCAGGCTGTGGGCATCGTCGTCGCGATGTTCGCCCGAGTTGGCGAGCCAATACGGAATCCGCAAGATCGGACCCGGTGCGGGCAATCGTCCGGATGGCGGTGTCTACGTGTTCGTGGGCGCGCACTGGCGCCGCCGGCTCTGGCCTTACCTGAGCAAGGCACCCGCGCGCCTCATCTACGTCTTCAACACGTTTCACCCGAAAATCCTCTCGCTGACGTCGGCGCATCCGCCCTTGCTGCGCTGGCCGAAGACGGAATACGTGTTCATCTCCGAGTTTCAGAAGCAACTGCTCGGCGTCGAGGGCGAGGTCCAGCCTTCGCCGATCGACATCCGGCTGTTCGCTCCGGCGCCCGGGCCGCGCACGTCGCGCACGTCGCTCGCGATCGGACGCCTGAGCCGCGATACCGCCGACAAGCACGATCCCGAGGATCTCGCCCTGTACCGGAGTTGGGCGCAAGAGGGGGCGGAGGTCCGCCTGCAGGGCGCGACCTGCCTGCGCGATGCATTCGATGCGGCCAGCGGCGCCGTCCCGAGCGTGCAGTTGCTGGCCGAAGGTGCGATGCCCGCGGTGGATTTTCTTCGCAGCCTGGATGTCTTCTACTACCGGACGGGCGCGCATGTCGAAACCTTCGGGCGCGTCGTGCTCGAGGCGATGGCGTGCGCGCTGCCCGTGGTGTGTCATCGGCGGGGCGGCTATGCGGAGTGGATCCGGCATGGCGAAAACGGCTTTCTGTTCGATTCGACCGACGAGGCCCGCGGGATCGTCAGACGCCTGATGGCCGATCCCTCGCTGCGCGCGTCCATCGGCGCGCGAGCCCGTGAAGCGGTCGAGTCGATGTATTCTAGCGAGGCCGTCGAGCGGCGCACGCGCTTCTATCTGAGCGGACCACGCGCGCAGGATGGCAGCGCGCCGGACCATTGAAACGAATGCGCGCTGGCGGCGGGCGACATCGAGGCAAAAAGGCAGCATCCGAAAAGAAGGCGGGGCGTTGAACCAATAATATGCAAGCGACAATACTTTCCCGGCTGCGCGGGTCCCGCACGAGTTCCTATCCGTTGATCCTCGCGAGATCGTTCGCTCTCTTGACGCTGTGGCTCGTGCCGATCTCGACGGCCGGCGTGAACCTCGGCTCCGCGCTCTTCACGCTGTGCGCGCTCGCCTCGCCCGAGGCGTGGCGGCGCGTGAGAACGATGCGCGCCGGATCGACCGTGAGCATCGCCGCGCTGATCCTGTTCGTCGCACTTGCGTTGAGCGTCGCCTACAGTTCGGCGCCCGCGCGCGAGGCAGTCGACTTCCTGCTGAAGTACCGCAAGCTGCTGTTCTTCCCGCTGCTTTTTCTGGTCTTCCAGAGCGACGACGACACGAACTGGGCCGCTGGCGCCATCTGGGGACTCTTTGCGACGCTCGTGCTCTCGATGGTGCTGACTTATACCAACGCCTTCGGATGGACGGCGTTCGGTCCGATGCATGGCGCGGAACCGGTGTCGAAGCCGTGGGTGTTCAAGGACCATATCTCCGGTGGCCTGATGATGGCCTTCTTGGTCTGCATGGCATTCGCGCTCGCGCGGGCGACAAAGAAGGGTGCCGTCCGGGTCCTGCTGTATGGCGTCGGCACGCTCGCGCTGATCAACGTGCTCTTCGTGCTGAAGGGCCGTACCGGACAGGTCGTCGCCATTGCTTACATGGCGATCTATGTCGTCGTTCAGGCGACGCGGCTGCGTCACTACCACGGTCCCACGCGTTGGGTCGCCGTGCTCGCGGGCGTCGCGGTTTGCGCAGCGCTGGTGTTCTTCGCGCTGCACGGGAAGGATTCGCGGCTGGGCGAAACAACCCAGGAAATCACGCAATACGAAACGCAGAACAAGAACACATCGATGGGCGTGCGCATCGAGTTCTATCGACGCAGCACGGAACTGCTGATGGAGAGACCGATCGCCGGATACGGCGCCGGGAGCGTGCGGACCCAGTTCGAGCGGCTCGTGAGCGCGAGCACCGGCGGCCGCGCGGCGATGGCCGGCAACCCGCACAACGAGTTTCTCCTGATGGGCGTGCAACTCGGACTGATCGGCGTGGCGCTGTTCGTCTGGCTGCTGGTGACGATCAGACGCGAGTGCCAGGGCCTGGCGGACCCTGAACGATCGATTGCGTACGGGTATCTGTTCGCGTTCGTGCTCGGATGCCTCGCGAACTCGCTGCTGCTCAATTTCACCGAGGGAAACCTGTTCGTGTTCCTGATCGGGATATTGATCTATGGCGCGCGGCGGCGGGTGGACGACAGAAGCGCCGCGCCGTCGTGATGCCGGCGGCGCGGGCGGGCTACATCAGCACGATGTCGTACTGTTCCTGACTCAGATTCGACTCCACCTGCAACGACACCGGCTTGCCGATGAAATCCATCAGCATCGCCAGATGCTGCGATTCCTCTTCGAGGAACAGGT
This sequence comes from Caballeronia telluris, assembly GCF_001544495.1. Classification (GTDB taxonomy): domain Bacteria; phylum Pseudomonadota; class Gammaproteobacteria; order Burkholderiales; family Burkholderiaceae; genus Caballeronia; species Caballeronia telluris. Next base: position 199,575 of record NZ_FCNZ02000002.1, on the reverse strand, counting down.
CGATGACCTGCTGCGACGCCACCACCCGAAACTCGCGCGGATTGAACTGCCGCGACTCGCGCATGATCTCGCGCAGCACGTCGTAGCACACGGTGCGCGGCGTTTTCACCTGCCCCTTGCCGTCGCACACCGGACACGGCTCGCACAGCACATGGGCGAGCGATTCGCGCGTGCGCTTTCTCGTCATCTCGACGAGACCGAGTTGCGAAAACCCGTTGACCGTCACGCGCGTGCGGTCGCGCGAAAGCGCCTTCTTCAGTTCGCCCAGCACCTGATCGCGATGCTCGACATTCTCCATGTCGATGAAGTCGATGATGATGATGCCGCCGAGATTGCGCAGCCGCAGCTGGCGCGCGATCGTATGCGCCGCTTCGAGGTTCGTCTTGAAGATCGTGTCGTCGAAATTGCGCGCGCCGACATAGCCGCCCGTATTGACGTCGATGGTCGTCATCGCTTCCGTCTGGTCGATCATCAGATAGCCGCCCGACTTCAGATCGACGCGCCGCGATAGCGCCCGCTGGATCTCCGCCTCGATGTTGTACAGGTCGAACAAAGGCCGCTCGCCCGTGTAGTGGTGCAGGCGCGACGCCACCGCGGGCGTGAACTCCGCGGCAAAATCGGCGAGCATCTGATAGGTCTCGCGCGAATCCACCTGGATGCGCGTGGTCTCGTCGTTGACGAAATCGCGCAGCACGCGTTGCGCAAGATTCAGGTCCTGATACAGCAGCGTCGTGGGCGGCACGCGCTGCGCCTGAGCGACGATCGTCGTCCACGTCTTTCGCAGATACGCGACATCGGCGGCCAGTTCTTCGCTCGTCGCGTCTTCGGCGATGGTCCGCACGATATAGCCGCCTTTTTCATCGGCGGGCAGGACGGCCGTGAGCCGCGCGCGCACGGCCTCGCGTTCCGCCTCGCTTTCGATCTTCTGCGAAATCCCGATATGCGGTTCCTGCGGCAGATAGACGAGCGTGCGCCCGGCGATGCTCACCTGCGTCGAGAGCCGCGCGCCCTTCGTGCCGATCGGGTCCTTCACGACCTGCACCATCAGCGCCTGTCCTTCGAACACGATCTTCTCGATCGGCGTGTGCGGCGCCGCCGAATGCGACACGCCCGGAATGCGCGGATGCCAGATGTCGGCGACATGAAGGAACGCGGCGCGCTCCAGGCCAATGTCGATGAACGCGGACTGCATGCCCGGCAGCACGCGCACGACGCGCCCGAGATAAACGTTGCCGACGCGCCCGCGTGAAAGCGTGCGTTCGACGTGAAGCTCCTGCACGGCGACTTGCTGAACGAGTGCGACGCGGGTTTCCTGCGGTGTGACGTTGATCAGGATTTCTTCGTTCATGGCCTGTTTAGAAGTCGACGCGCGCCACGCGCAAGAGAGCTGCGGTTTCGAAAAGGGGCAGACCCATGATACCCGAATAGGACCCCTCGATCCGCTCGATGAACGCAGCCGCGCGTCCTTGAATGCCGTAGGCTCCGGCCTTGCCGAGCGGCTCGCCCGTCGCCGCGTAACGCTGCAATGCAGCACGATCGACGGCGGCCATGCGCACCTTCGAACGCGACAACGCGGGCGGCAACACGGTGCCTTCGGCATCCACGACGGCGAGCGCCGTCAGCACTTCGTGCTCGCGTCCCACGAGCCTTTCGAGCATCGCGACGGCTTCGTTCGCATCGGCGGGCTTGCCCATGATCGCGCCATCGACGGTGACGGTCGTATCGGCGACGAGGATCGGTGCGGCCGGATGATGCCCCGCCGTGCGGCGAGCATGCGCGGCTTCGGCCTTGAGCGTGGACACGCGCACGACATAGGCATCGGGTGCTTCGCCGGGAAGCTCGGCTTCGAGCGCTTCGGCGTCTTCGTCGGGACGCGGCAGCAGCAGTTCGAAACGCACGCCGAGCTGCTGCAGCAACTCTTGACGACGCGGGCTTTGGGAGGCGAGATAGATGAAGGAATGAAGCGGCATCGGAAGCGGATCTCTTAAGACGTGCCCAAGACCGCTTGCGAACGTGACAGGGCCTCAGGCGCGATGATAGGGATGATTCTGCGTGATGCTCCACGCGCGGTAAAGCTGTTCGGCGAGCAGAACGCGGACCATGCCGTGCGGCAGCGTGAGACTCGACACGCGCAGCAGCAGTTCCGCGCGCGCCTTCAGTTGGGGATCGAGCCCGTCCGCGCCGCCGATCACGAACGCGACGTCGCGCCCGTCCTGCTGCCAGCCGGGCAGCGCGCCCGCGAGTTGCATCGTGCTCCAGTCGCGGCCGCGTTCATCGAGCGCGACGAGACGCGCGTGCTTCGGCAACGCGGCTTCGATCCGCTGGCGCTCGGCGGCCATCACGCTCTCGGCGTTGCGGCCCGACGAGCGCTGTTCGGGCTTGATCTCGCGTAGCTCGATGCGCAGTTCCGGCGGCATGCGCTTCGCGTACTCGTCGAAGCCGGCGGCGATCCACTCGGGCATCTTGTGGCCGACCGCAAGGATATGCAGTTTCATGACGCGCCAACCGGTACGCTAACGCCCGCGCGTCAGCGGCGCGTCGTCTTGCGCGCGGGTTTGGCGGCGGGCGCGTCGTCCTCGTCTTCGTCGAGCGGCTCGCTCGCGCGCGCGCCGCCGAACGTGTTCGGATTCTGCAGCTTGACGCGCACCGGCTTGTCGCCCCAGACCTCTTCGAGGTTGTAGTACTGGCGCAGCGCCGGTTGCATGATGTGCACGACCGCGTCGCCGCAATCGACCAACACCCATTCGCCGATCTCTTCGCCTTCGGTCGAGATGACGTCGCCGCCTGCGTCCTTGACCTTCTCGCGCACGCTGTTGGCGAGCGCCTTGGTCTGCCGGTTCGAGGTGCCGCTCGCGACGACGACGCGGTCGAAGAGGGCGGTCAGGTGCGTCGTGTTGAACACCTTGATGTCGTGCGCCTTGACGTCTTCGAGACCGTCGATGATCGCGCGCTGAAGTTTTTGAATTTCCATGGTTACCGTTGGTACAGGTGATGTTGAACAATATAGTCCCAGACGGCGGGCGGGACCTGGCTTCGCAGGTCCGTCCGGTTTGCCGCCGGGACTTCGGTTGTGTTGTGGTTATGGGTGGCTTTGGTTTCGCGAAAATACTCGCGGATCGCGGTCGCCGATACATCGACCGCCAGCGACTGATCGATCAGCAGATGGCCGTGCGGCGTCGCGCGCAGCGTTTGCGGCGCGGCGCCGCGTGCCGCGACTTCGGCCGCGACGGCATCGGGCAGCACCGAGAGGTCGAAACCCGGCCGCGTTTCCACGCAGACGTGAGCGAAGTCGAAGAGGCGCTTCCAGTCGTGCCAGGAATTCAGGCGCACGAGCTGGTCCGCGCCGACGAGCAGCGCGAGCGACGCCTCACCGCCTTCGCGCTCGCGCCAGCGCGCGAGCGTGTCGACGGTGTAGGTCGGGCCGTCGTGCTCGATTTCATCGGTGGCGACCTTTACCTCGACGCCTGCGAGGCGCATCGACCCGGCGGCCGCGCGTGTCATCGCGAGGCGGTGCTGCGGTGCCGAGACGCCTTCCTTCTGCCACGGCTGGCCGGCGGGCAGGAACACGAGCTCGGTCAGTTGCAGCAAGTCGACGAAACGCGCCGCCAGCGCGAGGTGTCCGTCGTGGATCGGGTCGAACGTGCCGCCGAGAAGGCCGACGCGCCGGGCGCAGAGCGGGTTCGAATTCAGTATTCGGTCCTTGTTCCGGTGAGTGGCAGGCGCGCTCAGACCCATTCGCGCGGCACGAGGAAATCGGTGTACAGCCGCGCTTCGGGCGTGCCCGGCTCAGGCTTCCAGTCGTAGCGCCAGTTCGCGACGGGCGGCATCGACATCAAAATCGATTCCGTGCGGCCGCCGCTTTGCAGCCCGAAATGCGTGCCGCGGTCGAAGACCAGATTGAACTCGACGTAGCGGCCGCGCCGGTACGCCTGGAACGCGCGCTCGGCCTCAGTGTACGGCGTGTCGCGGCGCCGCTCGATGATCGGCAGGTACGCCGTAAGGAACGCGTCGCCGACGCTTCGCATCATCGCGAACGAGCGCTCGAAACCGGGCTCCGCGAAATCGTCGAAGAAAATCCCGCCGATGCCCCGCCGTTCGTCGCGATGCTTCAGATAGAAATACTCGTCGCACCACGTCTTGAAGCGCGGATACAGCTCGGCGCCGAACGGCGCGAGCGCGCCGCGGCACACGCGATGGAAATGGCGCGCGTCGTCCTCGTAGCCGTAGCAGGGCGTGAGATCCATGCCGCCGCCGAACCAGAAGAGCGGCGCCTCGCCTTCCTTCGTCGCCATCAGGAGTCGCACGTTCATGTGCACGGTCGGGCAGTGCGGATTCTCCGGATGCATCACGAGCGACACGCCGAGCGCCTCGAAGCCGCGTCCGGCGAGTTGCGGACGCGCCGCACTTGCCGACGGCGGCAGCGCGTCACCCGCGACATCCGAAAAGCCGATGCCGCCGCGCTCGAAAAACTGCCCGCCTTCGAGAATCCGCGTGCAGCCGCCGCCGCGCAGGCGCTCGTCGGGGCCGCGCTGCCAGCGGTCGGTCGCGAACGGGACGCCGTCGAAGGCGCCGAGCGTCTCGGCGATCTGCGTTTGCAGGCCGGTGAGATAGGTGCGCACAGCTTGTACGTCGAAAGTCGTGTCGGTCATCGTTGCTGCGTTATGCCATGCGTTGGACGCCAGTTATCAAGCGTCCCCTTAAAAAACGCGCTGCCGGACGCGAAGGTCCGGCAGCGCGGGTCATGCCTTGAGCGAGCGGACCGCTTCAGCCGTGACGGTCGTTCTGCTTGCGGTTGACCGCGCGATAGCCGATGTCGCGGCGATACTGCATGCCGTCGAACGAAATCTGGTTGACTGTATCGTAGACCACGGATTGCGCGCCGCGAACCGAATCCGACAATCCGACGACGCACAGCACCCGTCCGCCCGACGTCGTGAGCTTGCCGTCGGCAAGCGTCGTGCCGGCGTGGAAGGTCACGGCGGTGTCGGTTTCGGCCGGAATGTCGCTGATGCGGTCGCCCCGGCGCGGCGTCTCAGGATAGTTGTGCGCGGCCAGCACCACGCCGAGCGCCGTGCGGCGGTCCCATTCGAGCACCGCGGAATCGAGCGTCCCGGCGATCGCGAGTTCGACCACTTTCGAGAAATCGCCCTTCAGGCGCGCCATGATCGGCTGCGTTTCCGGGTCGCCCATGCGGCAGTTGAATTCGAGCGTCTTCGGGTTGCCTTGCGCGTCGATCATGAGGCCGGCGTACAGAAAACCCGTGTAGCGGATGCCTTCGCCTTCCATGCCGCGCACCGTCGGCAGGATGATTTCGCGCATCACGCGCGCGTGCAGTTGCGGCGTGACGATCGGCGCGGGCGAGTACGCGCCCATCCCGCCGGTGTTCGGGCCGCGGTCGCCGTCGAGCAAGCGCTTGTGGTCCTGGCTGGAGGCCAGCGCCAGCACGTGCTTGCCGTCGACCATCACGATGAAGCTCGCTTCCTCGCCTTCCAGGAATTCTTCGATCACCACGCGCGCGCCCGCGTCGCCGAGCTTGTTGTCGGCGAGCATCGAATCGACGGCCGCGTGCGCCTCGTCGAGCGTCGTCGCGACGACCACGCCCTTGCCGGCCGCGAGCCCGTCCGCCTTGATGACGATCGGCGCGCCTTTCGCGTCGAGGTACGCGTGCGCGGCGGCGGCGTCGGTGAAGGTTTCGTACTCGGCGGTCGGGATCTGGTGGCGTTTCATGAACGCCTTCGCGAAGTCTTTCGAGCTTTCGAGTTGCGCCGCTTCCTTCGTCGGCCCGAAGATCTTGAGCCCGCGCGAGCGGAACAGGTTGACGATGCCGGCCGCAAGCGGCGCTTCGGGACCGACGACCGTCAGCGAGACGTTTTCGCGCTCGACGAAATCGGCGAGCGCGGCGGGATCGGTGATGTCGATGTTGCGCAGACGCTCGTCCTGCGCGGTGCCGCCGTTGCCGGGCGCCACGTAGACGATCTGGACGCGCGGCGACTGCGCGAGCTTCCACGCGAGAGCATGTTCACGACCGCCGGAACCGACGACGAGTAACTTCATTTGATTCCCCGAATACGTATAAAACCAGTGGCGGCGCAAACCGGGCGCCGCTCGACGTGCGAAACGCGAGAAATGCACGAAACGCGCGCGTCGACAAATGCGGGCCGGTCTAGCGGCCCCGCGTTCGTGCCCGGCAGGCAATTGGGAAGGCGGATCGCGCGGGCGTCTGCGGCGTCACGCACCTTCCGGCAGCAAATCGTTCGATGGCGCGCTTCGCCTGAATCAAGCGAAACCCGTTCCACGCGCGCGCCGCGCGGCGAACGGCCTTACTCTTCGTTGATCGCGGCGTTTGTATAGACTTCCTGCACGTCGTCGAGATTTTCGAGCGCATCGAGCAGTTTTTGCATTTTTGCCGCGTCGTCGCCGGTGAATTCGACTTCGGTCTGCGGCTTCATCGTGACTTCGGCGAGTTCCGCCTTGAAGCCCGCGCCTTCGAGCGCCGCCTTCACCTTCGGGAAGTCGTTCGCGGGGCAGATGACCTCGATGCTGCCGTCTTCGTTCGTCACGACGTCGTCGGCGCCGGCTTCTAGCGCCGCGTCCATCAGCTTGTCTTCCGGCGTGCCGGGCGCGAACAGGAACTGGCCGACGTGATCGAACATGAACGACACCGAGCCGTCCGTGCCCATGTTGCCGCCGTGCTTCGAGAACGCGTGGCGCACTTCCGCGACGGTGCGGGTGCGGTTGTCCGTCATCGTGTCGACGATGATGGCCGCGCCGCCGATGCCGTAGCCTTCGTAGCGGATTTCCTCGTAGTTCGCGCCGTCGACGCCGCCCGTGCCGCGCTGGATCGCGCGGTTGATGTTGTCCTTCGGCATGTTGGCGTCGTACGCCTTGTCGACGGCGAGCCGCAGGCGCGGGTTCGTGTCGGCGTCGCCGCCGCCCATGCGGGCCGCGACCTGGATTTCCTTGATGAGGCGCGTCCAGACCTTGCCGCGCTTGGCATCGGCCGCCGCTTTCTTATGCTTGATGTTGGCCCATTTCGAATGACCCGCCATTACCTTTCTCCGTCCGCGCGCATGGGCGTTGAGCCGCGCGCCTGTGTTTCAGTGTGTTCGCCCGGCTTGCAAGCGTGTCCGGCCTGGGCGACGGGCGACCGATGCGTGTTCCGGTCGCGCCTTTGCCGGTCGTTCAGACGACGTATCCGGCGTCTCGTGCAGGGGTGTTCGCCCGGAAAAGCCGGCTGCGCGGTGCTTCCGGCGGCTTGATCGCCGTCCGGGCGGCAAACCGGGGCCGTGAACCGGGCAGACAGGAATTTTATCATGGCGCCTGCGGCCGGCAGACGCCGCGCGGCGGGAAAACGCGCGCGTGGCAAGCGGAATACGCCGAAAAACGGGGGATTTCCGCGGGGCGCGGCGAAAAGCACGGCGAAAACCGCCCCGCGAAACGACGGGGCGCCGAGCGGTCAGTTTCTCGTGCCGAAGAGCCGGTCGCCGGCGTCGCCGAGGCCCGGCACGATATAAGCATGGTCGTTCAGGTGCGAATCCAGCGACGCGACATACAGCTTCACGTCCGGATGCGCATCGGAGAACACCTTCACGCCTTCGGGCGCGGCCACGAGCGCGACGAACACGATGTTCTCGCCCTGCACCTTGCGGCGCTTCATCACGTCGACGGCGTGAACCGCCGAATAACCCGTCGCGACCATCGGATCGCATAGGATGAACACGCGCTCCTCCAGATCGGGCGGCAGGCGCACGAGATATTCGACCGGGCGGTGGTCGTCGTCGCGATAGACGCCGATATGGCCGACCCGCGCCGACGGCACGAGATCGAGCAGCCCGTCCGACATGCCGATGCCCGCGCGCAGCACCGGCACGATCGCGAGCTTCTTGCCGGCGATCACGGGCGCATCGATGTCGACGAGCGGGGTCGCGACGCGCTTGGTCGTGAGCGGCAGGTTGCGGGTGATCTCATAGCCCATCAGCAGCGTGATTTCGCGCAGCAGCTCGCGAAAGGTGCGCGTCGACGTGTCCTTGTCCCGCATGTGCGTCAGCTTGTGCTGGATCAGCGGGTGGTCGAGGATGAAGAGATTGGGGAAACGGCTGTCCTGGGTCATGGGAGTCGCGCGAAGGGCGCATGGAGTGTTGTTCGGCCGACGGCTCGCGCCGGGTCGCGCGCGAGGGCCCGTCGCCGCGACACGGCTCGGGCAGCCTGACGCGCCGGGCTCAGACGATCCCGCCAGTTTACCGAAAACGCATCGTTCATAAGGAAGATTCGGAAGATTCGAAGGCGCGGACGGCGCGAAGCGAGCCGCCGACGTCCGCGCCCCGATTCTTCTATCATTGCGCGAACGGACCGTCATGCCGACAGGGTTCACGCCGGCGCGGTGCGGCAGCGACGGATCGTCATCGGCGAATCGAACGCGAATCGAACGCGGATTGAACGAGAACCGCCAACTTTCTTACATGAGACCCGAGCGGGGCGCAGGTCGGCAGCGCCCGTTGGGCCCGACAAAGGAGCAACGATGGATATGGGAATCGCAGGGCGCACGGCCCTGGTTTGTGCGGCCAGCAAGGGACTCGGGCGCGGTTGCGCCGAGGCGCTCGCGGCCGAGGGTGTCAACCTCGTGATCGTCGCGCGCACGCAGGCGACGCTCGACGCCACCGCCGCCGACATCCGCGCCAAATACGGCGTCGACGTGAAGGCGCTCGCGTGCGATATCACCACGCCCGAAGGCCATGCCGCGGCGCTCGCCGCGTGCCCCGCGCCGGACATCCTCGTGAACAACGCGGGCGGCCCGCCGCCGGGCGACTTCCGCGACTTCACCCGCGACGACTGGATCAAGGCGCTCGACGCGAACATGCTCACGCCGATCGAGCTCATCAAGGCGACCCTCGACGGCATGATCGATCGCGGCTTCGGGCGCATCGTCAATATCACGAGTTCGTCGGTAAAGGCGCCGATCGACGTGCTTGGTCTCTCGAACGGCGCGCGCTCCGGGCTGACGGGTTTCGTCGCGGGCGTCGCGCGCAAGATCGCGGCGACCGGCGTCACGATCAACAACCTGCTGCCGGGCACGTTCGACACGGATCGCATCGCGGAGACGCTCGCGGCGCAGGCGAAGGCGCAGAACATCTCGCTCGACGAAGCGCGTGCGCGCCGGGCGAAGGCGCTGCCGGCGGGACGTTTCGGCACGCCCGACGAGTTCGGCCGCGCCTGCGCGTTCCTGTGCAGCGCGCACGCGGGCTATATCACGGGACAGAACTGGCTCATCGACGGCGGCGCCTACCCAGGCACGTTCTAGCCGTCGCTTCTCATCACCATAACCATCGACAACGACAGGAGCCACATCAATGAGCACACGCGTCGCGCTGATCGCGCACGACATGAAAAAGGACGACATCGTCGCGCTGGCGGGCGAATACGTCGATACGCTCGCGCAATGCCGGCTCGTCGCGACGGGCACGACCGGCACGCGGATCGCGGCGGCGCACGGCCTCGACGTCGAGAAGAAGCTCTCCGGACCGCATGGCGGCGACCTGCAGATCGGCGCGGAACTGGCGGAAGGGCGTGTCGATGTCGTGATCTTCCTGCGCGACCCGATGACGCCGCAGCCGCACGAGCCGGACATCAACGCGCTGGTGCGCGCCTGCGACGTGCACAACGTCCCGTGTGCGACGAACATCGCGACCGCGCGCATGATTCTCGACGAACTGCGCCTGCGCCTGGCACGCGCGGCGTCCTGAGCGACCGACTAAGGAGACTCGCATGACCAAAGCAATCCGATTCGACAAGACCGGCGGCCCGGAAGTGATGAAGTGGGTCGACGTGACCGTCGGCGAGCCGGGCAAGGGCGAAATCCGCGTGAAGCATCATGCGGTGGGCCTGAATTTCATCGACGTGTATTTCCGCAACGGTCTCTATCCGATGCCGCTGCCGGGCGGGCTCGGCATGGAGGCGGCAGGCGAGGTGACGGCGGTGGGCGAAGGCGTCACGCGGTTCAAGCCGGGCGACCGCGTCGCCTACGCCTCGCGGCCGCCGGGCGCGTATGCCGAGGAGCGCGTGATGTCGGCGGACTACGTCGTCGCGCTGCCCGATGCGATCGGCTTCGAGGAGGCCGCGTCGATCATGTTGCAAGGCCTCACTGCGCAATATCTGCTGCGGCGCACCTACCGCGTGAAGGCCGGCGACACGGTGCTGATCCACGCGGCGGCGGGTGGCGTCGGCATGCTCGCGTGCCAGTGGGCCAAGGCGCTCGGCGCGACGGTGATCGGCACGGTCGGCTCGGACGAGAAGGCGGAACTCGCGAAGGCACACGGCTGCGACTATCCGATCGTCTACACGCGCGATAACTTCACGAAGCGCGTACGCGAGATCACCAACGGCGCGGGCGTGCCGGTGGTGTACGACTCGATCGGCAAGGACACGTACACGGCGTCGCTCGACTGTCTCGCGCCGCTCGGGCTTTTCGTGAGCTTCGGCAATTCGTCGGGACCGCTGCCGCCGATCGATTCGTCGGAATTCGCCGGGCGCGGCTCGCTCTATTTCACGCGGCCGACGCTCTTCAGCTATATCGCGAAGCGCAGCGATCTCGACGGGATGGCCGCCGAACTGTTCGATGTCGTCGGATCGGGCAAGGTGAAGACGAACGTGCGGCAGCGCTATGCGCTGAAGGACGCGGCGCGGGCGCACGAGGATCTCGAAGCGCGCAAGACGACGGGGTCGACGATATTGCTGCCTTGAGCGGACCCGCGGACGTTCCAGCCGACCAGACACGCCCGGGCGGCACATCGGCCATTACTTCGAAAGCCGACAGTTCGGCGGCATACTGGAGAGCCGCCCGACACCCGTGACCGACCCGCCATGAGCCGCCCCGACCCCGACCAACTGCTCGACAAGCTCCAGCGCGACGAGCAACAGCGCCAGCGCGGGCGCCTGAAGATTTTCTTCGGCGCGTCGGCGGGCGTCGGCAAGACATACGCGATGCTGCAGGCCGCGCGCCGACGCCGCGACGAAGGCGACGACGTCGTGGTCGGCTTCGTCGAGACGCATGGCCGTGAAGAGACGCAGGCGCTCCTCGACGGGCTCGACATCCTGCCGCGCGCGTCGTTCGACTATCGCGACCGCACGCTGACCGAATTCGATCTCGATGCGGCGCTCGCGCGTCGCCCGCGACTGATCCTCGTCGACGAACTCGCTCATTCGAACGTGCCCGGCGCGCGGCACCTGAAGCGCTGGCAGGACGTCCAGGAACTGATCGACGCGGGCATCGACGTTTATACGACCGTCAACGTCCAGCATCTCGACAGCCTGAACGATGTGGTCGGGCAGATCACCGGCATCCGTGTCTCCGAGACGGTGCCCGACCGCGTGTTCGACCGCGCCGACGAAGTGACGCTCGTCGACCTGCCGCCCGAAGAACTGCTCGAGCGCCTCGGCCAGGGCAAGGTCTACCTGCCGCAGCAAGCCGAGCGGGCAGTGCGCAACTTCTTTCGCAAAGGCAACCTGATCGCGCTGCGCGAGCTGGCGCTCAGGCGCACGGCGGATCGCGTCGATGCGCAGATGCGCGAGTATCGCGCCGACCGCTCGATCGAACGCATCTGGCAGGCGCGCGAGCGGCTGCTCGTGTGTATCGGTCCGGGCGACGCGGCGCCGGGCGTCGTGCGTGCCGCCGCGCGTCTCGCCGCAAGCCTGAGAGCCGACTGGATCGCGGTCTACGTCGAAACGCCGCGTCTGCAACGGCTCCCTGACGCCCGCCGCGAACGCACGATGCAGGCGCTCAGGCTTGCCACCGAATTCGGCGCGGAAACGGTGACGCTCGCGGGCACGGACGCCGTCGCGACGCTGATCGGCTATGCGCAGACGCGCAATGTGTCGAAGCTGGTGGCGGGCGCGTCGTCGCGGCGCGGCGTCGCGCGTTGGGTCCGCAGGCCGTTCGGCGAGCGGCTCGCCGAACGGGCGGGCGACCTCGATCTCACGCTGATACGCGCGCGCGAAGGCGCGGGCCGCGCGTTCGCCGAGCCGCCCGATGCCGGCGCACGCGCGTGGCGCAACGCGCTTTCGATGCCGCGCGAGCATCCTTCGAAGCCCCGTGCCTACGCGATCGCCGCCGCGATCGGCGCGGCCATCACGCTCGTCGCGAGCGCGGTGAGCGAACGCATCGATCTGGCGAATCTCGTGATGCTGTATCTGCTGGGCGTCGTGTTCGCGGCGGTGCGGCTCGGGCGGGGGCCGAGCGTCGTGTTGTCGTTTCTCTCCGTCGCCGCGTTCGATTTTTTCTTCGTGCCGCCGCGCATGTCGCTCTCCGTGTCGGACACGCAGTATCTGCTGACCTTCGGCGGCATGCTGCTGACGTCGCTCGTGATCAGCCATCTGACGTCGAGCCTGAAGCGCGAGGCGCGCATCGCCGAGAAGCGCGAGCGGCGCACGAGCGCGATGTACGCGATGGCGGGCGAACTGGGCGCGGCGCTCGCGACCGAGCAGATCGTCGGGATCGGCATGCGGCACGTGAGCGAAGTGTTCCGCGCGGAGGTCGCGATCCTGCTGCCCGACAGCGCCGATCAGGTGCGCCAGAAAATCGACGCGTCCGACAGCGCGTCGCAGGCGCGCTTGCTCGATGCCGGCTCGCTCGATGCCGATGTCGCGCAGTGGGTCTACGACCAGCAAAAGCCCGCCGGGCGCGGCACCGGCACGCTGCCGGCCGCGGCCGCGCTCTACTTGCCGCTGAAGGCGCCGATGCGCACGCGCGGCGTGCTCGCGGTGCTCACGCGCGAGCCCGGCGAACTCGACGTGCCCGAGCAAAAGCGCATGCTCGACACCTTCGCCGCGCAGATCGCGCTCGCGCTCGAACGCGTGCACTACGTCGACATCGCGCGCGATGCGCTCGTCAGCATGGAGTCCGAGCGTCTGCGAAATTCGCTGCTGTCGGCGGTGTCGCACGACTTGCGCACGCCGCTCACCGCGATCGTCGGCTTTGCGTCGATGCTCGCGCAAGCCGACGGCGACGCGCGGTCCGCGGCGAACGCCGAACTGATCGAAGGCATTCAGGACGAGACGCTGCGCATGACGAGCATCGTCACGAACCTGCTCGACATGGCGCGTTTGCAGGCGGGCGGCCTGCGCCTGAACCGGCAGTGGTCGCTCTTGGAGGAGACCGTGGGCGCGGCGTTGCGCGCGTGTCGGCGCATGCTCGCGGGGCGAGCCGTCGACGTGCGTCTTCCCGCCGACCTGCCGCTTTTGCAACTCGATGCCGTGCTGATGGAGCGGCTCTTCTCGAACCTGCTCGAGAACGCGGCGAAGTACACGAGCGTCGATGCGCGGCTCGCGATCGGCGCCGCGCGCATCGAAACGGACGGCAAGCCGTTCGTGCGCGTCGTCGTCGACGACAGCGGCCCGGGCTTGCCGCCCCGGCTCGCGGATCGCATCTTCGAGAAGTTCACGCGCGGCGAAAAGGAATCGGCCAAACCGGGCATCGGGCTCGGACTCTCGATTTGCCGCGCGATCGTCGAAGCGCACGGCGGTACAATCGGCGCGGCCAATCGCATCGACGCCGCAGGGCGGACAGAGGGCGCGCGCTTCTGGTTCACGCTGCCCGTCGATGCACCGCCGCCCGCGCCGGGCATCGAGGACGAGGAGCATGACATCGCCCGCAGCGACGTTAAACCATGAGTGAGCCGACCGTTACCGTCGTCCTGATCGAAGATGAAAAGCAGATCCGGCGCTTCGTGCGCGCGTCGCTGGAAGCAGAGGGCATCGCGGTGCACGAGGCGCCGACCGGCAAAGAGGGGCTGATCGAAGCCGCGACGAGGAAGCCCGATCTCGTGATCGTCGATCTGGGATTGCCCGACACCGATGGCATCGACGTGATTCGCGAGTTGCGCGGCTGGACCGACTTGCCGGTGATCGTGCTTTCGGCGCGCACGCAGGAGGAAGAGAAGGTCGCGGCACTGGACGCCGGCGCGGACGACTACCTGACCAAGCCGTTCGGCGTGTCGGAGTTGATGGCGCGCATCCGGGCGCATCTGCGGCGGCGCAACCGGGCGGCGGCGAACGAATCGCCGCGGGTTTCGTTCGGAGCGGTGGTGGTGGATCTCGCGCTGCGGCAGGTCACGCGCGATGGCGCGCCCGTGCATCTGACGCCGATCGAGTATCGCCTGCTCTCGACGCTCGTGCGGCATGCGGGCCGCGTGCTCACGCATCGACAGTTGCTCAAGGAAGTGTGGGGACCGTCGCATGTCGATAGTCATCACTACCTGCGCATCTATATGGCGCATCTCAGGCAGAAGCTGGAGCGCGATGCCGCGCAGCCGGAACATATCGTGACGGAGACGGGGGTGGGGTATCGGCTGGTCAATGCGGGGTAGCGGTGGGACGTGTCTGCCAACGCGCCGCGCACGCCATCCACGCCAGGTTACGAATCGAACGGTGATTTCTTGCCGCCCGCGGTCAGGTCCATGAGGGTTTGCCCCTTGCCGTTCGTGACCAGTGCGAGCGGACGCAGTTCGGGATATTGCGATACCAGTGACATCAGCACGGAACCGCCGACACGGCGCGCCAGTTCGTCATCGAGCGGTGCGTCCGGGCCAACCGGGAATTGAATGAACGGCCGCAACCGATTTCGATCGATTGCATCTTCGGACAACCAGGACTGCTCGACCTGCCGGGTGGCCGGGTCATAGCGCGTGATCAGGTATTGCGTTTTCATGGGTAGCCTCGACATGTTTGGTAATTCATAAACGCGTGCTGCCGACAAAGCGCATAGGTGCGAGGGTCGCTATACAGTGCGCCTAGAAAATTGCATTGCTCAAGCTCGAATTCGTATTGCGCGAAACACTCCGCTTCCTGCCCTCCACCGACGCCACGAGCCGCTATCTGATTCACTGCGTCGGACAGTGTGATATCGCCCAATTCGAACGGTTGCGCATCGCCGAGCGGCGTAGGTGTCGAGCCTTCGCCGGTGTCGCTGAAGATATCGACGTCCCGTGGTTCGCCATCGCCGCCTTCTGCGTCGTTGTCTTGTCCCCAACTTGAAAGCTCGGGCAGACCATACTTGCTGATCCAACCGGCTCTGGCGAATACCGGCAGTGTACCGAGCGGATCGACGAGAACCGCAGCGTGCATGAACTTCCGGTTGATGCCGTCGTTCTTCGACTCGATCTCTTCCCACGGCGTCTCGGTGGCCTGCAACTCCGCAAACTGTGCCGCGTAGCGTTCCTGCACGCTCGCGTAGCGTGGCGGATCGTAGTCTTCGACGCCCCAGAACGACGTCGCGGCAGCATTGCTCGGCGTGCATGCAATGCCGCCGTCGCTGTATGCCTGCCTTTCGGCAATCACAACGACGCTGCCGCCGTGCACCATGTTCATGAGTGTCTGCACGACGTCGCGATCAGTGCCGCTCCTGGCGAGCCGGTCATGCCAGTGGAAGTTTTCTCTGAGGAAGGTCCGTACGCGCTTGACGAGTTGGGCATCCGTGGCCCACACATCGGCATATGCCGATGCCGTGAATCTCTTGCCCGCTTGGACCGTTGTCTTTCGCTTCTCTTCGGACTCGAACGACATGTAAGGCTCGCCGCTTCGATACAGCATGTAGCGGTGCCATGCGTCCGTTTTCAGTTCTGTCGGCATTGACATTCCGCCCGGTGAATTTTGTTTCGCGGGTACAGAACGCCTGCTATCGGAGTGACATCACGAGCGCGTTCGGTATCGGTTCGACTAACTTTTCGACGATACCGAACTTTTAATCGGGAGAATGTAAAACATCTACGCGAGCCGGCTTCGACCAGCGCGCATCCATATCAAACCGTGTTGAACGACACGCCCCGAACGCCAGTCAGCTCGTCGAGCACATCGCCGATAGGTAAATCCCCTCCGACGAAGCCGATGACGCGACCTTCCACTCCGCGCGTCACGCATGCCACGGCCACGCGCGCCACATCCTCGCGCGACACCGCCGCCGCGCCCGCCGATGGTTCCGATGCAAGCGCGATCGTCCCGCGGGCGGCTTCGTCCGATAAAGGCCCCGGGCGCAGGATCACATACGGCACGCCGCGCTTTTGCACGTACTCGTCGCTTTCGCGCTTCATCCTCGAATAGTGCCTGAGCGCGAGCGGATTCTCCGCCGGGCAGTAAGCCGAAATCGCGCTGATCACCACGAGCTGCTGCACGCGCCGACGTTTCGCGTAATCCGCGGTGCGCTCGACGGCGTCGCGGTCGATCGACCGCTCCTCGTTCACGCCCTCCGTTTCCGCCGACCCCGCCGCATAGATCACGTGCGTGACGTCGTCGAATGCGTGGGAGAAGTCTTCCGTCAGATCGCCGAGCACGATCTGGGCGCCCAGCGCGACGAATTCCGATTTGTGCGCCGACTTGCGCAGCATCGCCTTGAACGCAATGGCTTCAGCGTGCAACTGCCGCGCGATGTGGCGGCCCGTGCGGCCATGCGCGCCAATCAGCAGGACTTTCATCGGAATCGCTCCTCGTCGAATGAAGGGCAGGTCCTAAACGTAAGCGATTTTTGCGAATCCTGCCATCGGTGACGGTACGGGCGCCTACTCGGTCGCGCCCGCCGGCCGCGTCCCGTCGCGCTTTCGCGCACGGCGCGCTTCCCCGCGCACGCGAAAACGGTCCATGTAGAGATAGACGACGGGCGTCGTGTAGAGCGTGAGCATCTGGCTCACGATCAGGCCGCCGACGATCGCGATGCCGAGCGGCGCGCGCATCTCCGAGCCTTCGCCCGTGCCGAACGCGAGCGGCAGCGCGCCGAGCAGCGCGGCGGCCGTCGTCATCATGATCGGACGAAAACGCAGCAGGCACGCCTGTTCGATCGCGCCGCGCGAACTCGTCGCGCCGTGCCGCGCGGCCTCGATCGCGAAGTCGACCATCATGATCGCGTTCTTCTTCACGATGCCGATCAGCAAGATCACCGCGATCAGCGCGATGATGCTGAACTCGGTCTTGAAGAGCAGCAGCGCGAGCAGCGCGCCGATGCCGGCGGAAGGCAGCGTCGAGAGAATCGTGATCGGATGGATGTAGCTCTCGTACAGGATGCCGAGCACGATGTAGACCGCCGCGAGCGCGGCGAGAATCAGGAGCGGCTGGTCGTTCATCGACTGCTGAAACGCCTGCGCCGTGCCCTGAAAACTGCCGTGGATCGTGGCCGGCATGCCGATCTCCGCCATCGCCTGATAGATCGACGCGGTCGCCTCGGACAGCGACTTGCCGGGCGACAGGTTGAACGAGATTGTCGAGGCGACGAACTGGCTCTGGTGATTTACCGAAAGCGGCGTGTTGCCCGGCCCGAACTTCGCGATGGCCGAAAGCGGGATCATCGTTTCCTTCGACGTCGACACCGCCGCGCCCGAGGACGACCCCGACTTGCCGCTCGACGCGATCGCGTTGGTCGCCGAGTTGCGCACGGAGGCGAGCGAGAGTTGCGTCGCGGTATCGGTTGCGCCGCCGGTCGCCGCGCTGGACGTCGCGGAGGCGATGGACGTGGTGGTCGAATTGGTCGATGCGGCGCCGCTCGCGGTGCCCCCCGACGTGCTGATGTACAACTGCTTGAGCATCTCCGGGTCCTGCCAGTACTTCGGCGCGAGTTCCATCACGACGTGATACTGCGAGAGCGCGTTGTAGATCGTCGAAACCTGGCGCTGGCCGAACGCGTCGTAGAGCGTGTTGTCGATCTGCGCGGGCTTGATGTTGAAGCGCGCGGCCGTGGCGCGGTCGAACGTCACCATTGCTTCAAGGCCGCCTTGCTGCTGGTCGGAGTTGACGTCGGCGAGACCGGGGAGCTTTTGCAGCGCCTCGGTCAGAAGCGGCGTCCATTTGTAAAGATCGGCGGTGCTGTCGGAGAGCAGGGTGAACTGATATTGCGCGTTCGACTGCCGGCCGCCGACACGAATATCCTGCACCGCCTGCAAGAACGTGCGCGCGCCCGCGACATCCGCGAGCGGCTTCCTCAGGCGCTGGATCACCTGGTCCGCCGACACCTTGCGCACGCTCTTCGGTTTGAGCGAAATGAACATGAAGCCCGAATTGGCCTGCCGGCCGCCCGTGAAGCCCGCGACGCTGTCGACGGCCGGATCGGCCTCGACGATATGCATCATCTCGGAGAATTTGCCCTTCATCGCCTGGAAGGACGTGCTCTGGTCCGCCTGAATGCCGCCGACGATCCGCCCCGTGTCCTGCTGCGGGAAAAAGCCCTTCGGCACGATGATGTAGAGATAGACGTTCAGGCCAATGGTGGCGAGCAGCACGCAGAGAATCAGCCGCGGATGCGCGAGCGCCCAGCCGAGCGTGCGCGCGTAGCCGCGCTGCATGCGGTCGAACTGGCGTTCCAGCCAGCGCGCGACGCGGCCTTCTTCCTTCCTTTCGTGCGGCTCGCGCAAGAGACGCGAGCACATCATCGGCGTGACGGTCAGCGAGACGACGAGCGACACGCCGATCGCAAGCGACAGCGTGAGCGCGAACTCGCGAAAGAGCCGCCCGACGATGCCGCCCATCAGGAGGATCGGCAGGAACACGGCGACGAGCGACACGCTGATCGACAGCACCGTGAAGCCCACTTCGCGCGCGCCCAGTATCGCGGCCTTCATGCGCGGCACGCCGTTCTCGATGTGCCGCTGGATGTTTTCGAGCACGACAATCGCGTCGTCGACGACGAAGCCGGTCGCGATGGTCAGCGCCATCAGCGAGAGGTTGTCGAGCGAGAAGCCGAGCAAGTACATCGCCGCGAAGGTGCCGATGATCGAGATCGGCACGGCGACGCTCGGAATGAGCGTCGCGCGCCAGTTGCGCAGGAACAGGAACACGACCATCACGACGAGCGCCACCGCGACAACGAGCGTGAGTTCGGTGTCGTGCAGCGACGCGCGGATCGTGGTCGAACGGTCGGCGGTCGGCGTGATCTCGACGTCGGCGGGAAGCGCCGCCTGCAATTGCGGCAGCATCGACTTCACGCGGTCGATGGTTTCGATGATGTTCGCGCCCGGCTGCCGGTAGAGAATCACGAGCACCGCGCGCTTGTTGTTGATGAGGCCGAGGTTGCGCAGGTCCTCGACCGAATCGACGACTTCGCCCACGTCCGAGAGCTTCACCGCCGAGCCGTTGCGGTACGCGACCACCAGATCGCGATACTGCGAGGCCTTGCTCGCCTGGTCGTTCGTGTAGAGCTGGAAGCGGTTGCCCTTGAACTCGATCGCGCCCTTCGGGCTGTTCGCGTTCGCCGATGCGAGCGCCGCGCGCACGTCTTCCAGCCCGATGCCGTAGTGAAAGAGCGCGCCCGGTTCCAGTTCGACGCGCACGGCCGGATTCGCCGAGCCGCTCACATCGACTTCGCCGACGCCCGGCACGGTCGAAAGCGTCTGCTGCAAGACGGTCGCGGCGGAATCGTAGAGCGAGCCGGCGGTGCGCGTCGGCGACGAGAGCGCGAGCACGAGGATCGGCGCGTCGGCGGGATTGACCTTGTGATACGTCGGATTGCTTTTCAGCGACGCCGGCAAATCGGCGCGCGCCGCGTTGATCGCGGCCTGCACGTCGCGCGCGGCGCCATCGATGTCGCGGTTCAGGCCGAATTGCAGCGTGATGCGCGTGCTGCCGACCGAACTCATCGACGTCATTTCGGTCACGTCGGCAATCGATCCGAGATGGCGTTCCAGCGGACTCGCCACGCTGGTCGCCACCGTCTCCGGACTCGCGCCCGGCAGGCTCGCCTGCACGGAGATGGTCGGGAAGTCGACTTGCGGCAACGGCGCCACCGGCAACTTGGCGAACGCGAACATGCCGGCGAGCGCGACGCCGATCGCGAGCAAGGTTGTCGCGACGGGCCGGTCGATGAAGGGGCGCGAGAGGTTCATCGCGTCACTCCGCTTCGCTGACCGGGCGCGGCGGCCGGGGTGGCGTACCGCGATTGAACCGCGCGCGCAGCCTGCGGCCGAGCGAATCGAAGCCGAGGTAGATCACGGGCGTCGTGAAGAGCGTGAGCAATTGCGACACGATCAGCCCGCCGACGATCGCGATGCCGAGCGGATGACGCAGTTCGGACCCGGCGCCCCAGCCGATCATCAGCGGCAAGGCGCCGAGGAGCGCCGCCAGCGTGGTCATCAGGATCGGGCGGAAGCGCAACAGGCACGCCTGGAAGATCGCGTCGCGCGGCGACTTGCCTTCCTCGCGCTCGGCTTCGAGCGCGAAGTCGATCATCATGATCGCGTTCTTCTTCACGATGCCGATCAACAGCACGATGCCGATGATCCCGATGATGTCCAGATCGTGCCCGGTGATCATCAGCGAAAGCAGCGCGCCGACGCCCGCGGAGGGCAGCGTCGAGAGGATCGTGATCGGATGGATGAAGCTCTCGTACAGCACGCCGAGCACGATATACATCGTGACGATGGCGGCTAGGATCAGGAACAGTTCGTTCGACAGCGATGCCTGGAACGCGAGCGCCGCGCCCTGATAGCGGATCTGGAAAGACGGCGGCAAACCGATCTCCGCCTTCGCCGCTTCGATCGCCTTGACGGCGGCGCCGAGCGACGCGCCGGGCGCGAGGTTGAAGGAAACGGTCGTCGCCGGGAACTGGCCGAGGTGCGTGACGAGCAGCGGCGCGGCGCGCTCGTGGAACTTCGCGATGGCCGAGAGCGGCACTTGTCCGCCCGACGCGGTGGAGGAGGGCAAATAGATGCCGCTCAACGTCTCGCTGTAGTGCGCATCGGTTGGCTCGGCTTCCAGAATCACGCGATACTGGTTCGACTGCGTGAAGATCGTCGAGATGATGCGCTGGCCGAACGCGTCGTAGAGCGCGTTGTCGACGGTGGCGGGCGTGATGCCGAAGCGCGCGGCCGTCGCCCGGTCGATCTCCACGTACACCGACTGGCCGTTCTCCTGCAAGTCCGTCGCGACATCGGCGAGTTCCGGCGAATGCTGCAGACGCTCGACGAGCTTCGGCACCCATTGCGCGAATTCCGTCGCGTTCGGGTCGGTCAGCATGAACTGGTATTGCGTCGGGCTGACGGTGGAGTCGATCGTCAGGTCCTGCACCGGCTGCATGTAGAGCCGGATGCCGGGAATGTTCGCGACGTCGTTCTGCAGCGTGCGGATGACGTCGCTCGACGTGTTGCTGCGGTCGTCGCGCGGCTTCAGGTTGATGAGCATCCGGCCGCTGTTCAGCGTGATGTTCGTGCCGTCCACGCCGATGAACGACGTCAGGCTCTCCACATCCGGATTCTTCAGCACCTGCGCGGCGAGCGCCTGCTGTTGCTCGGCCACCGCCTGATACGACGCCGCCTGCGGCGCCTGCGTGATCGCCTGGATCACGCCCGTGTCCTGCGTGGGAAAGAAGCCCTTCGGGATCACGATATAGAGGAGCGCCGTGAACACGAGCGTGAGGAAGGCGACGAAAAGCGTCGCGCGCTGGCGGTCGAGCACCCACGTGAGCGCGACGGCGTAGCGCCCGATCACGTAGTCGATGAACTGGTGCGCGCGCGCCTCGAAGCGCTTGCTTTCCTTCGGCGGCGTGTGGCGCAACAGCTTCGCGCACAGCATCGGCACGAGCGTGAGCGAGACGATTGCCGAGATCACGATGGTGACGGCGAGCGTGATCGCGAACTCATGGAACAGCCGCCCGACGACATCGCCCATGAAGAGCAGCGGAATCAGCACGGCGATGAGCGAAACGGTGAGCGAAATGATCGTAAAGCCGATCTGCCGCGAACCCTTGAGCGCCGCTTCGAGCGGCGGATCGCCTTCCTCGACGTAGCGCGCGATGTTCTCGATCATCACGATGGCGTCGTCGACGACGAAACCGGTCGCGATGGTCAACGCCATCAGCGAGAGGTTGTCGAGCGAGAAGCCGCACAAATACATGATCGCGAGCGTGCCGACGAGCGAGAGCGGCACCGAGAGACTCGGAATCAGCGTCGCCCAGACGTTCGCGAGGAAGAGATAGATGACGAGCACGACCAGCACGACCGAGAGCGCGAGTTCGAACTGCACGTCGCGCACGGAGGCGCGGATCGTCGTGGTGCGGTCGGTGACGATGCGCACGTCGAGCGCGGCCGGCAGCGACGCCTGCAACTGCGGCAGCAGCTTCTTGATGCCGTCGACCACCTGGATGACGTTCGCGCCCGGCTGGCGCTGCACGTTCAGGATGATCGCGGGCGTGGAATCGACCCACGCGCCGAGCTTCGTGTTCTCCGGCCCTTCGACGATCGTCGCGACGTCGGTCAGCATCACCGGCCGCCCGTTCTTGTACGCGACCACCGCGCTCTGATACGCCTTCGCGTCGGTCAACTGGTCGTTCGCGTTGATCGTGTACGCGCGGCTCGGGCCGTCGAAATTGCCCTTCGGCGTGTTGACGTTCAGGTTGGAAATCGTGGTGCGCAGGTCGTCGATGTTCAGGCCGTAGGAGGCGAGCGCGCGTGTGTTCGCCTGAATCCGCACGGCGGGGCGGTTGCCGCCGCTCACCGACACGAGGCCGACGCCCGCCACCTGCGAGATCTTCTGCGCGAGGCGCGTGTCGGCGAGATCCTGCACTTGCGTGAGCGGGAGCGTCTTCGAGCTGATCGCGAGCGTGAGGATCGGGGCGTCGGCGGGGTTCACCTTCGCGTAGATCGGCGGCGCGGGCAGATCGGACGGCAGCAGGTTGCCCGCCGCGTTGATCGCGGCCTGCACTTCCTGCTCGGCGATGTCGAGCGGCAGGTCGAGGCTGAATTGCAGCGTGATGACCGACGCGCCCGCCGAACTCTGCGACGACATCTGGTTCAGGCTCGCCATCTGCCCGAACTGCTTTTCGAGCGGCGCGGTGACCGACGACGTCATCACGTCCGGCGACGCGCCCGGGTAGAAGGTCTGGACCTGGATGGTCGGGTAATCGACGGCGGGCAGGGCGGAGAGCGGCAAAAAGCGCAACGCGACCAGGCCGACCAGCATGATCGCCGCCATCAGGAGCGCCGTGCCGACCGGGCGCAGGATGAATAGACGTGATGGGTTCATGCTTTACGTCGTCCGGCGGTCATTGCGGCTGCTGCTGGCGATGACGCCCGCCGTGATGCGCGCCCGAAGCGCCGGACGCCGCGCTGGCGGCCGTCGCCGCCGATGCGCCGGAAGCGGCCGAAGCACCCGAAGCACCCAGAGCACCCTTCGCCTTGTCGGCGGGAATCGTGATCTTCGCGCCTTCCTTCAGGCGGTCCGAACCGTCGATCACCACGCGCTCGCCGACCTGCAGGCCGCTCTTGATGCTGGTGCGCTCGCCGTCGACCGGACCGGTTTTCACCGTGCGCACGGTCACCGTGTTGTCCGGCTTCACCACGTAGACGAACGCGCCCGACGAACCGTTGAGCACCGCCGAAGTCGGCACGATGGTCGCGTTCCTGATCACGTCGACGAGCAGTTTGGTGTTCACGAACTGGTTCGGGAACAGCATGTTCTCCTTGTTCGGGAAGGTCGCGCGCAACTTGACGGTGCCGGTCGTGGTGTCGATCTGGTTGTCGACCGTTTCGAGATAACCGGCTTCGAGCGCGGTCGTGTTGGCGCGGTCGTAGGCGGTCACGGACATCTTCGCGCCCGCGCGCATCGGCTTCATGATCGCCAGCAGGTTGTCTTCCGAGGTCGTGAAGATGACGCTGATCGGCTGCAACTGGGTGATCACGACGACACCGTTGGTGTCGCCGGTCGTCACGTAGTTGCCCGGATCGACCTGCCGCAAACCGACGCGCCCCGACACCGGGGCCGTGATGCGCGCGTAGGTGAGATCGAGCTTGTAGGTATCGACGTTCGCCTGATCCGACTTCACCGCGCCTTCGTACTGCTTGACGAGCGAGGCCTGCGTGTCCACCTGCTGCTTGGCGATGGAATCCTGCGACAGCAGCGTCTGATAGCGCTGCAAGTCGAGCCGCGCGGTCTGCAAGAGCGCCTGGTCTTTCGCGAGCGTGCCCTGCGCGTTGCGCAGCGAGATTTCATAGGGACGCGGGTCGATCTGCGCGAGCAGGTCGCCCTTCTTGACCATCTGGCCTTCCTGGAACGCGACGTCCATCAGCGTGCCGTTCAGTTGCGTCTTGACCGTGACGTTCGCAAGCGGCGTCACCGTGCCGAGCGAATTGATGACGACGGGCATTTCCCCTTGCACGACCGTCGCCACGTGCACCGGCTGCGGCTGGTTGGCGAGCCCCGTGCCGCCACGCCGGCCGCCCGCCGGCGAGCCGGCCTGCTGCGCATTCGACGCGTCGTTGCGGCTCCACGGATGCCACCACGCGATCGCCCCGGCGATGATCAGGAGTGCCACGACGAGCCACCCGAAACGGCGGCGCCGGGCGGGACGGACAGCGGTGGGAGAGATCGGGGAGTCGGTCTGCGGGGGCGTCGGAGAGTTTTTCTGGTCGTCCATCGTTCGGTGGCTTGGCGTAATTCGGTGACTGGCGTTGAAGCGAAATTCGATGCCCGGTGCGTGCTGGATTATTCGCGCGCCGGTCTGCGGGAGGGGCGGCTCGGGCTCGCGGACGCAAGGCGCCGGCGAGCCTCGGGCGAGCCAATCGTGGTGAACCCCGGATGCGCCCGGGACGGTTCTCTGGAAAGCTTTGAAAGCAGGGCCCGGTGCGCGCGAAGCATGATGCTACGTCCCGCGCTTCGTAACAGTCCAGCTATCTTTCTTTCTGTTGATTACGAGTGTTACATCGCGTGCGGGAGCGGCGCGGGCCGGCCACGGCGCGTTGCAGCCGGCGGGCGAGACGGCCGGCGTTGCCTAGTCGCCGATCTGCGCGGTCGGCGCGCCGCCGATCTCGTCGACGATCTTCGCGATGCAGTCGAGCAGCGCCGGCGCGACGCTTTCGATCAGCGTCTCGCGCGGACACTGGTGCGCGGCGCCGCCGCAATTGACCGCGTAGCGCTGGTCGGACGGCCCGGTGAAGCCGGCCGCGACGGCGTTCAGGCCGTGATGCCATTCGCCCGTCGAGATCGCGAAACCGAGACGCCGCATGTCGTCGAGTCCGGACTGCAAGCCGCCCGCGACGGCCGGCCAGTCGTCGCCGGAAGCGGTCTGCACGCTCGCGATCAGCGTCTGCCGCTCGGACTGCGGCAGCACCGCCAGATATGCGCGGCCGACGGCGGTCCGGCACAGGTCCATGCGACCGCCCACGTCGAGCCGCGAGACGAGAACGGCGGAGCGCGGCCGGATCGCGTCGATCACGACCATCTCCAGCCGGTCGCGCACCGCGAGATGCACGCTCAGGCCCGTCAGTTCGGCGAGGTCGATCAGGAAAGGACGCGCGCGGGCGCGGATGTCGAAGTTGCGCAGAAAACCGTTGCTCAGTTCCAGCACCGACGCCGTCAGCACGAAGCGCTCGCTGTCCGGCAGACGGAACAGGAGCCCGGCGCTGACGAGCGTCGCGGTGATGCGCGAGACGGTCGGCTTCGGGATGCCGGTCAGTTCGGTCAGTTCGCGATTGCTGACGGGCGCGTCGGCAGCGGCGATCCGGCGCAGGACGTCCAGTCCGCGAGCGAGTGCGGTGACCTCTTCGCCGTCCTTTTCCCTCGGCTTTTCCCGACCGACCGGTCGATTCTCACTCTTGTTCATCGTTTTTTCAAAACATCGTTTCGTTTCTATTCAGCAACCTTGGATGCCGCGCGAACTCTTCGTCAATCTTTGCAGCGCATGCAATGCTCGTCCAAAGGTGCACGCAATGCGACACTTTTCCATTCTCCGCGTTAGGCGCGCGCAAGTTGGGCAGATGCCCATGGCACGAAATTTTGCTTGACTTAGGCAGCATAACCAGAAAAAATGGAACCCAATTTCGAAAGTGCGTTGGGCGCTCATGAGCGACCGGCAGTTTCGAAAAAGGGCTCTCAGGTTCTAGCACGGCCCTCGGAATGGCTAGAACTTTTAAGGCGCTGCGGCAACGCAGCGCCTTTTTTTTGTCCGCAAGGTTTGCGCGACGTCCGGACTCAGCCGTCAATAGTCAAATCCTATCATCCGCTCGTGCCCGGACGCGGCGAACGGCACGGAGTCTCAACGCGCGAGCGTGTCGCGCATCGCACGGTATTCGCGCCGCACGATATCCATCAGCTCCGCCACCGACGTGTTCGCGCTGCGTTGCTCGTACGTCACGCGGCCCCGTTGCATCAGCATGATGCGGTCCGCGATGTCGAGCGTCTGCGCATAGTTGTGCATGATCATGATGATGGACAGCCCGCCTTTTTCCTTCAGACGCATGACCAGGTCGATGATCAGGGCGGCTTCGCGCGCGCCCATCGCCGCGAGCGGTTCGTCGAGCAGAAGGATCTTCGCGTTCGAATACACCGCGCGCGCGACGGCAATCGCCTGGCGCTGTCCGCCCGAGAGCCGCTCCACCGGCAGATCCACCGAAGGCACGTGCACGCCGATATCGTCGAGACACTGCGCGGCGCGCGCGCGCATCGTCTTGTGATCGAGCAGGCGGAACGGTCCGCGCCGGACGATCTCGCGGTTCAGGAACATGTTGTGGTAGATGCTGAGGGAATTCGCGAGCGCGAGGTCCTGATACACGCATTCGATACCGAGCGCGCGCGCATGGTCGACCGAGCGCAGCAGCACTTCTTCGCCGTGGACGTGGAGCGCGCCGCTCGTCTGCTGGTGAAAGCCCGTGAGGATCTTGACGAGCGTCGATTTGCCCGCGCCGTTGTCGCCGAGGATGCCGAGTATCTCGCCGCGGCCGAGCGTGAGCGAGACGCCGTCGAGCGCCGTCACCGCGCCGAAGCGTTTGACGAGCTGGTCGCCGCGCAACGCCGGGGCGCCGGCGGTCGTTGGCGAGGCGGCTTGCGATGCCTCCATCACGGGCCTCCCTTGCGACGGATGCGTCCGATATGAATGTTGAAGATCATCGCGGCGAGAATCGCGGCGCCGAGAATGATGTTGAAGGTGAACGCGTTGATGCCGATGAGCGTGAAGCCGTCGTTGAGAATGCCGAGCACCGCGGCGCCGAGGAGCCCGCCCACGATCGTGCCGGAGCCGCCCGTGAGCGGTGTCCCGCCGATCACCGCCGCCGCGACAGCCAGGAACATGATCTGGTTGCCGCCCGCCTGCGGGTCGATCGACGTGATGCGGAAGCCTTCGAGGATGCCGGTGAAACCCGCGAGCACGGCGGCGAGAACGAAGTTGCCGAGGCGCAGCCGGTTCACGTGGATGCCGGCCTCGCTCGCGCCGAGCGGATTCGCGCCCGCCGCCTGCGTATGCAGGCCCCAGCGGGTGTGACGCAACAGCGTGTGCATGACGGCCGCGATCACGACGGTCCAGATGATCTCGCTATAGCCCCACGCGCCCATGAACTCGGCGAAGGTGGGAGAGCCCGGCGTCGCCGCCGGCGTGCCGCGCGACAACGTGAGCGTGATCCCGTTGATGAGAAAGAGCGTGCCGAGCGTCGTCACGAAAGAGGGCAGCCGCAGCCACACGGTCACGGCGCCGTTCACGAAACCGATCACGGCGGCGGCCGCGAGACCCGCGCTCACCGCGAGCCACATCGGCGCGCCCGCGTCGTTCGCGAACACCATCATGAACGGCGCGAACGCGAACACCATGCCAGCCGACAGATCGATGTCGCCGCCGATCATCAGCATGATCTCGCCGAACGCGATGATCGCCACCGGCGCGATGAACTGCGACAGATTGACGAGACTCGCGTTCGTGAGCAGGAAGTCGTGATTGGCGAACTCAAAATAGGCCGCGAGCAGCACGGCCACGAGCAGGATGCGCAACTCGGCGGCCCACTGGGCCGTCCATGCGCCGCGCGGCCGCGGCGGCGCGGGCGTGTCCGCCTTGCGGGGTTCGTTCGCCACGTCCGTCACGACTTGATGGCGCCGCTCATCGGGACGATTTGCGGCTTCGCGGTCTTCCCTTCGAAGCGCGTCGACGTGTTGAGGTACGGCTCGACGGTGCTCTTCGTCACGAACTTGAGGCCCGTGTTGATGTTCGCAGGCCCGACGAGTCCGCCCGAGGCCAGGAACACGAACGCTTCCATCACCGTATAAAAGCCTTGCACGTACGGCTGCTGATCGATGGTGAAATCGAGGAAGCCTTCGTGAATCAACTGAATCGTCTGCGGCAGCAGATCGAAGCCGCCACCATGCACGCCCTTCGATGGCAGGTTCGATTCCTTCATCACTTGCGCGACGCCTTGCGTGCTGCCCGCATCGACGGCGAACATGCCTTTCAGGTCCTGATGGCCGAGGTAGAACGACTTGATCTTCGACAGCTCTTCGTTCACCGTCGCCCCCGTCGCGACGGTCTGGATGTCGATCTTCTTGCCCGACTTCTTGATCGCGTCGCTCGCGCCATCGAGACGCGGCTGGATGTTGAGCTGACCCGGCGTCGCGATGAACAGCGCGACGAGGCCGCTGTCGACGATGCTCGCGATGCGCTCGCCCATCTGGTAACCCGAGAGATACAGGTCCTGCCCGATGTACGCGAGGCGCGGACTGGTCTTGCCGCGCGGCGCGTCTGCGTTGTAGGCGAACACCGGGATGCCCGCGTCGAGCGCGGCCTGAATCGGTTTGTCGAACGCGGACGGATCGACGATGGGCACGGCGATCGCATCGGCTTTCGCCGCGATCGCGGAGTTCACCGCGCGCACCATTTCGCCGGCGTCGGACGTGGCAGAGCCGGTCCACTGGTAGTCCATGCCGAGCATGGAACAGGCGTCCTGAATGCCGTATTGAGTCGGCACGAAGAACGGGTTGGTGGTGACGTGATTGACGAACACGATCTTCCATTTCTTGTGCTGCGGGAACGCTGCTTCCGCAGCCTGCGCCGACGAAATCAAACCGCCCGCACCGCCCAGCAGCGAGAGCGCGGCGCCGAGCCCTGCGCCCTGCATGAGGCTGCGTCTGCCGGTGCTGAACGCGCTGTTGTCGTCCCTTTCGATATGGTTTCCTGCGTCTTCCCGATCCTGCGCCATGTCACCCTCCGAGCTTGTCTTGGTTGGTCGTTCTGGTCGATTCATCGTCGATCGCTTTCAGATAGCGGGCAGCACCTTTCGATCAACCGAAGCGGCGTTCACCCACAAAACGCGCGAGGGACGCGCACGTCCCTCGTGATAAACGCATTGCGTCGTCACGTTCCGGCGAAGCCGGGATGGATTGTCTGCGGCCCGTGAGCGTGCGGAAGGCGAAGTCGATGTCCTTCGCGTCTTTTGCACGCAGCGGCATGGTGCGAATGGGTCTGTCTGATGCGTGTTTCGGATGCAGCGCGAAATTGACTTCTTCTATTCATGGCGCTCACGCAGGTGGGCTCGTCCCGGCCATCGCGCGCGAAATGTTGTGTCATCCCATTCTGTGGACAGCGGCCGCGCGCCCTGGCTAACCAGACGAACTATATGCAGCGTCCCCCCGCGTTTCGATTAGCGTTTTCCCGGTGAAGCCCGAAGGGCGGGACAGGGCGTGGACCGTTCGCGCACGGCGAATCGCGGACGCCCGGCGCATCGCCTTGAGGCGACGAGCAGGCGATGCGGGATAAACGCTATTGGTCCGGCGCAGTCGCGAGCCGATAATCGACGGTTTCGACCGTTCCCTGAATGAGATGCGCGACCGAATCGACGACGAGATCACCTTCCGCAAGCTGGAGGTCCTGCTCGCTTTCATGGAGACCGGCAATCTGGCGAAGGCGGCCGAGGCGCTGAACGTGAGCACGGTCAGCGTGCACCGCGCGCTGCATTCGCTCGAACAAGGCGTGCGCTGCGCGCTGTTTCGCCATGAAGGGCGCAATCTGAAATCGACGGAAGCGGCGCAGATGCTCGCCGATGTCGCGGAGGAAGTGCTCGCGCTGATGTCCGACGGCATTCGCGCGACGCGCGAAGCCGCGGGCTATTCGTCGGACCGGCTGAAGATCGGCTCGCTGTACTCGCTGACGATCCGGACGGTGCCGGGTATCGTCGTCGATATCAAGGTGCGCCGGCCGACGCTGCACGTCGAGCTCGTGCTCGGTCCGAATGCCGAGCTGCTCGACAAGCTCAAGCGAAGCGAAATCGACGCGGCGCTGATGGCGTTGCCCGAAGCGGAGCCCGAGATCGAATCCATCCCGCTTTTCGAAGACGACATTTTCTTCGCGGCGCCCGCCGGTTCGCCGTACGCGAAGCAGGAAGCCGTCGATCTGCGGGACTGCCGCGACGAGACGTTCGTCTCGCTCGGCGAGGGGTTCGCCACCTATCACGGTTTCGTGGACGCATTTCGCGTCGCGGACTTCACGCCCAACGTGACGATGCGCACCGGCGACATCTTCTCGCTGATGAATCTGGTGAGCGGCGGAGTCGGCTATACGCTCTTGCCGGGACGCGTGCAAGGCGTCTTCGGCGACAAGGTGCAGTTCATCCCGCTCAAGCCGCAATACCTGATGCGCCAGACCATCGGCGTCAGTTTCCTGCGCGCGCGCGAGCGCGATCCGAACCTGCTCGCGTTGATGG
The DNA here is from genome assembly GCF_001544495.1 of Caballeronia telluris. Taxonomy (GTDB): domain Bacteria; phylum Pseudomonadota; class Gammaproteobacteria; order Burkholderiales; family Burkholderiaceae; genus Caballeronia; species Caballeronia telluris. Next base: position 169,168 of record NZ_FCNZ02000002.1, on the reverse strand, counting down.
CGGTCTGCCGTCTGCGCACGAGAAGCGCTGGCTGAGTGTTCACCGCTCGTCGCGTGTCTTTTCCCGCTCGACGAGCGCGCCCAGGTCCGGCAGCGAGACCTCGCTGCAACTCACCGCGACGCCCTCCGCGAAGATCGCGCTAGCGAGCCGCGTCAGGACGGTTGATGGCGGCATCTCGATCGCGAGGCGCGCGCCGCGCTCCCACGCGAGTCTCATCGTGTCGTGCCAGCGCACCTGCCGGGCCATGTTGCCCGCCAGGTCGGCGGCGATGCGCGGACCGTCGAAGAGCGGCCGCGCGACACTGCTGCTCAGGTAGCCGATGCGCGGGGCACGCACGTCGATCTGTCGGAAGGCATCGGCGAGCGCGGCAGCGGGCGCGTCGAGCAACGCGCAATGCGACGGCACCGCGACGTCGAGTCGCTCGCAACGTTGCGCGCCGTGTTCGCTTGCGAGTGTCGCGAGACGGTGCATCGCGGCGTCGCTGCCTGCGACGACCATCTGCGTGTCCGCGTTGATGTTGGCAAGGAAGACGGGACCGGCGTCGCCGTTCACTTGCGCGATCAGCCGTTCGAGCGAGCGCTGGGTCATGCCGGTGATCGCGGTCATGCCGTAGCCGCGCGGATACGCCCGCTCCATCGACTGACCGCGCAGGGCGACGAGCCTCACGGCGTCGGAATAGGCGAGGGCGCCCGCGATCACGGCGGCCGGATACGCGCCCACCGACAACCCCGCCACCATGTCGGGCTCGTGGCCGTGCGCCTGGATGACGCGCGCCTGCGCGACGCCCGCGATCAGCAGACAAAGCTGCACAGCGACCGTGGAGCGAAGCGATGGCGCATCGTCGAGGGACTGAACGTCGTAGCCGAGCGTGTCGCTGGCTTCTTCGAGCGCGTGCGCGGCTTCCCTGTGCGCCGGCAGCGCGTGCAGCATGCCGACGCGCTGCGCGCCCTGGCCGGGAAACGTGAATAGCACGCTCATGATGCTTCGGCGACAGACACCGTCGTTCTCCCCGGCGCGTCACGCGCCCATCAGCGCCTTGGTCGCGAAGAACAGCAGCGACGGTCCGAGCAGGCAGCCGACGCCCGTGTGGAACGTCGCGATCAGCGCGCCGTACGGAACGAGCCGCCGGTCGGTGGCGGCGAGTCCCGCGCTAACGCCGCTCACCGTGCCCGCCAGCCCGCCGAAGATCATCGCGGAACGCGGCGTCTTCAGCCCCATGAAGCCCGCGGCGAGCGGCGTGCCGATCATCACGATGATCGCCTTGATGAGGCCCGTCGCGATGCTGAGCGCGATCACGTCCGAGCTTGCGCCGATCGCCGCGCCCGTCACCGGTCCGACGATATACGTCACGGCGCCCGCACCGATCGTGGTCATGCTGACCGCGTCGGTGTAGCCGAACGCATGCGCGATGCTCGCGCCGACGATGAACGGCAGCACGGTTCCGAGCAGCAGCGACACCACGCCGATCAGCCCGGCCTTGCGCGCTTCGGTCGCCTGCACCTCGAAGGCGGTCGCGACGATGGCGAAGTCGCGCAGCATCGCGCCGCCCATCAGGCCGACGCCCGCGAAGAGCGGCAGGTCGGCGAGACCCTTCTGTCCGGCCGTGAAGGCGCCGCCGAAATAGGCGAGCACGAGGCCGATCACGATGGCGATCGCCGAGCCGTGCACGCGCCCGAACGTGAGCTTCTTCGAGATCACCGACGACACCCACATGATGAGCCCCACGAGCGCGAACGCCGTGACGAGGCCGTTGTGGATCAGAACCTTATCGATCATTTGGAACATGGCGGTCTCCGCGTTCAGACTTCTTCAAGTGTCGGGGCATTGGCAAACGACGTGCTGTCGCGGCCGGTGCGTGAAAGCACGGCGATGCAGACCGCGCAGGACGCGGCGGCGCCGAGCGCGGAGAGCAGCGCGACGGGGCCGCCCTTGAGCGCGGCAACGACGTTCTGGTTCGCCGCCATCGCCACCACGACCGGGATGTACATCGCGCCCCAGAAGCCCACGCCCGCTTCGGTTTCCTTCGGCAGCAGGCCCTTTCCGTGCAGATAGAGGCGCAGGAAGATCAGAAGCAGCATCGCGATGCCGACGCCCCCGACATTCGTCTTCACGCCGATCGCGACCCCGAGCAGGTCGCCGAGAAAAAGTCCTGCCAGATGGCAGAACGCGAGCAACGCGGTTCCATAGATGATCATTTGATGTCTCCTTTCATAGTCTGATTGGCTTCTGGTGAGCCGGTGTTTCGACGTGCCGTGCTTTACGTGCTTTACGTGCCTTAGGTGCTTTAGCGCCATGCCTCCCGCAGCTTGCGGCGAACCGTCGCCGAGGCCGCGCGGTGCGCGCTGCCGAGCCGGCTTTCCAGTCCGCGGGATGGATCGGCGCGAATATCGTCGAAGGCGGCTTGCAGGGTCTTTTCGACCGTCGACTGGTCGGCGCCGGTGGGCGCGTCGGCGTTGCTCACCGAGAGCAGCTTCCAGAGCAATCCGAGCGACGCGTAGTTGTCGATGTCGTAGGCCATCGGCGGCACGCGCGCCGTGAACGCTTCGAGTTCGGCAACCGAGCGCAGCGTGACGCGCGCGGCGGATTCCTTGCCCATCGCGTGAACCATGACCTGCGGATCGGCGAGCGCGATCAGGCGGTTGGCCTGATAGCCGTGCGCGAGAAACGCACCGGACATCGCGCGCCCCACGATCAGCCCGATCACCGGATGACCGGCGAGACGCGCGCTTGCGTAGGCATCGGCGGCACCGGCGAGCGCCTGATGGATGCCGTACGCTTCCTCGCGCCGTCCATACGCCTGGCTCGCGACGTCGATCACGGCGACGATCGCGCGTTTTCCAACGCGCTCGTCATTGCGCCCGGCGTCGGCATCGACGGCTTCACGCACCGCCCGCGCGACCTCCCACGCCTCGACGAGACCGACCTCGCCGTTGCGTGCGCGCGGGAACGGGTTCTCGGGATCGGGCACCACGGCGATGAAACGCGCGGGATGATCGCCGAGCCGCGCGTCGGCGACGCGCACCGAAGGCGGATAGCCCGCCTGCAACGGCGCGCTGTAGGTGAGCGCGTCCAGCCAGACCGCGCCGCGCTTCGAAAGCTCTTGTGTGCTCATGACTCGAACCCCTTGCCGTAGATGGCGGCCGTTTGTTCCGGCGTGGCCTGCACGCCCGGATCGATGTCGGCAAGCCGCGCCAGAAAACCCGCCACGCGTTCGCTGCGGCATGCTCGCGGACGCCCGGCGCGAAACCGCTCGATGACGGCCGTGCGGATCGCATCGGCATCGTCTTGCGTGTACACGTCGACGAGCCCCGTGCGATGCCGTTGCTCGCAACCCGTGAAGCTCCAGATCATCGGGCGGTCCCGCGAATCGAATTCCGCGATGCCCGCTTCCTGCTCGATCACCGTCGGTCCGTTCAGCCCGAGCCGCGCTTCGCGCGTGCCGATCAGATAGCTGCACAGTCCCGCCGCGATCGACATCCCGCCGTAGCATCCGATCGGACCGGCCGTGATGCCGATCACCGGCTGATAGCGCCGCAAATCGACGATGCCCGCGTGGATCTCCGCGATGGCGGCGAGTCCGAGATTGGCCTCCTGCAAGCGCACGCCGCCCGTCTCGAAGAGGATGACGGCGCGCGTCGGGATGCCGTTCCGGTTGTCTTCGGCGGCGAGTTCCAGACTGCCCGCGATCTTCGCCGCCGACACTTCGCCCATGCTGCCGCCCTGAAAGGCGCCGTCGATGGCGAGCACGACGGCGGGCTGCCCGTCGATCGTGCCCTTTGCGACGACCGTGCCGTCGTCGGCCTGCGTCACGATGCCTTGCCGTGCGAGCCACGGCGAACTCACGCGCTCGAACGGATCGAGCAGTTCGCTGAAGGTGCCTTCGTCGAGCAGCTTCTTCGCGCGGCTGCGTGCGTCCAGTTCGATGAAGCTCTGGCGTTCGAGCAATTGCTGTGTGTCCATGACGTTCACGCTCCGCCGGTGGGTTTGAGTTGTTCGAACACCTGCCCGATGCGCATCTGCACGACGCCCGGCGTCGCGCCGGAATCGTTGATTTCGAGCTTCGCGGCGGGCAGCGATCCGTCGCCGAAGATGCGTTCGAGCACGGCTTGCCACAGCCGGCGCTTGCCGTCGACGGAGGTCGTGATGTTCACCACGGTGCGGTGCGCCGCGTTCGCTTCGAGCAGGACTTCGAGGTCCCCCGACGCGACCACGCCCGCCAGCGCGCGGCCTGCTGCGGGCGGACCCGCCGGAAATTCGAGGACGATGGTTTCCATGTGCGTTCCTATGTGTTCTATGCGTTCGTCGTAAGAGGGGCGTCTTGAAGCCGGTCGAGAAAGAGCGCCGCGGCGAGCAGATCGGCCGCGCCGCCCGGCGACACGTGCAACTCGACGAGCCGTCGGTCCAGCGCCTTCAGGTGACGGCGGCCGTCGAGCCGGGCCGCGCCGCCGTGCGCGAGCACGCGCCGCGCGCCGTCCTGCAGCTCGGCGAGCGCGGTGCGGCCGCCGCGTGCGAGCACGCAGGTGTCGTCGAGACTCGCCATCACGGCGACGAGCGCGTTCAGCCGCGCCGCCGTCTCGCTGTCGCCGCGCTCGCGCGAGCGCGTCAGTTCCGGCAGCGCGATCTCCACGACATGCGGGAAACCCGCCTGCGCCTGCCCGCGCGCGCCGCCGACGTCGTAGTCGCGGCACGCCCGCTCGCCCTTGTTGCCGGTGCGGGCGGGCGCGTGTCGATCGGGCAGCCGCGCAAGCGATCCGGCGCGTGCGGCGATGCCTCGCGGCGTGCGGTCGGTCATGTCGCGTGCCGCCGCCGTCACGAGCAGGCCGAGCGCCCAGATGGCGCCGCGATGCGTATTCACGCCGCGCGTCGCGTCGAGCATTCGCGCTTCGCCTTCGCGGCCGATGGCGCCGACGCGCTCGCGCAGCGCGGGCAAGGGCAGTGTTTGCCTGCCCGCGCGCGCCAGTTCGACGAAGGTCGGCTGCAGCGCGAGCGCCGATGCGCACATCAGTGTCCAGTCGAGATCGTGATGCGCTCCGCGGCTGCGGATATCGACCAGTCCGGGCTTCGGCGCGAGCGTGACTTCGTCGATCAGCGCCTGCACGACCGCTTCGCCGAGTCGCTCGGCGGGATCGGGCGCCGCGCGCAGCGAAGGCGCCGCGCTCATGGCGAGGGTCTCGCGCATCACCAGCTCCGAAAACGGGCGGGCGGGTCGTACAGTCCGTCCGACCAGTCGACGAGATCGGCCACGCTCTTGGCGGCGAGGAGCGACCGGCTGGCTTCGCTGCGATGAACGCCGAGATCCTCGGGCAGCGCGACGAAGCCGTCGCGGCGCAGGGCCGCGAGCTTGTCCGCGCTGCTCGCGAGGCCGACGGGCGTCACGCCCGCGACGGCCGCGATCATCTCCTTGCGATGTTCGAGCGAGCGCGCCTTGTACAGGTACGCGATGCCTTCCTCGGTCAGCACGTGCGTGACGTCGTCGCCGTAGATCATCACCGGCGCGAGCGGCATGCCCGACTCGCGGCCGACTTCCACCGCGTCGATCGATTCGACGATGCTCGGCTGGCCGCTCGCCTGGAACGTCTCCACCATCTGCACGACGAGCTTGCGGCCGCGTTCGAGCGGGCTGTCCGTTTGCAGCAGGTCGAGCCACGCGGGCGTCGCGTGGCGGCGGCCGTGCGGATCGTGGCCCATGTTGGGCGCGCCGCCGAAGCCGGTGAGGCGCCCGTGCGTGACCGTCGACGAATTGCCCGCGCCGTCCATCTGCAAGGTCGAGCCGATGAACATGTCGACCGCGTATTGCCCCGCGAGCTGGCACATCGCGCGGTTGGAGCGCATCGAGCCGTCGCGGCCGGTGAAGAAGACGTCCGGACGCGCGGCGACATACGCTTCCATGCCCAGTTCGCCGCCGAAGCAGTGCACGCTCTCCACCCAGCCGGTTTCGATCGCGGGAATCAAGGTCGGATGCGGATTGAGCGTCCAGTGGCGGCAGATTTTGCCCTTCAGGCCGAGCTTTTCGCCGTAGGTCGGCAGGATCAGTTCGATCGCCGCCGTGTTGAAGCCAATGCCGTGATTGAGCGACTGCACCTGATGCCGCTCGTAGATGCCGCGGATCGCCATCATCGCCATCAGCACCTGGATCGGCGTGACGAGGCGCGGGTCGCGCGTGAAAAGCGGCTCGATGAAGAACGGCTTGTCCGACTGCACGACGAAATCGATCCACGAACCGGGGATGTCGACGCGCGGCAGGTCCTTCGGATCGTCGACGATCTCGTTGACCTGCGCGATCACGATGCCGTCGCGGAACGCCGCGGCTTCGACGAGCGCGGGCGTGTCCTCGGTGCTCGGCCCGGTGTAGAGGTTGCCGTCGCGATCGGCCTTGAAGCCGGCGATCAGCACGACGTTGGGCGTCAGGTCGACGTAGAGCCGCGCGTACAGTTCGATGTAGGTATGGATCGCGCCGATTTCGAGAATGCCGTCCTGCAGGAACTGCGAGATGCGCAGGCTTTGCGCGCCGGCGTAGGCGAAGTCGAGCTTTTTCGCGATGCCTCGCTCGAAGAGATCGAGATGCTCCGCGCGGCTGACGCTCGGAATGATGAGATGCAGATCGTGGACGACGCCCGGGTCCACTTTCGCGAGCGAGCGGGACAGGAAGTCCGCCTGCTTCTGGTTGTTGCCTTCGACGACCACGCGGTCACCCGGCGCGATCAGATTCTGCAGGACATCGACGATGCGCTCGGCGGGCAGGACCATGCCATCCGCGATCGACGACACGCGCGCCAGTCGGCGATGTTTTTCCGCGCGGCGCGTGGCCCAGCGGGACGGGGAAGGGCTTTGACAGGACATGTGTGGACTCGCTCAGGGTGTGAGGCGAGTCTAGGGAGCGCGTCCTGTCCGTTCAATCACCCTCGGGATGCGTTCGTTATCCCAAGGTTAATGAACCGTCGTGCGATGGGCCGTGAGCCCCATGGGGCGGGGCGTCTGGACGGGGCGTCGCCGTCCGGGGGTTTTCCCTCGTGTCGCGCCCGATGCACGCGTCGCCGTGAATCGGGCGAGCGCGCGATCGAGCGTGGGGCGCTCAGCGCCGCACCGCGAACATCCGCAAGGGGCGCATCAGGCGCTTTCCGCGCACGGCCCAGTAGACGCTCGCGAGCACGAGCACGATCGCGCTGCCGAAGACGAGCGTCGGCGAGATGTGTTCGGGCGCGGGATGGCTTGTCGCCAACATGAGACCGGCCATGAGTGCCGTGCCCGCCTGGATGAACGAGCGACGCGCGCGCGAGCGGCGCGCGTTGAAACGCATGGAGCGGGAGACGGGCGCGCGCGTGAACGGTTCGAAGAGGATGATTGCGGCGACGAGTGCGACCACGAAGTTCATGAGGCTCATAGCGTCACTATCCGGATAGGGCGGGGAATAACCTGCGACTATACGAAGCGCGCTGACCGTAAAACACTGGAAATGTCTGAAAGACGCCTGCAAGTTCAGAGCGACGGACGGTCGCAGTGCCGCGTCCGGACGACGACAGCACCGCACTCGTGACGAAACCTAGCGAGAACTCACAGTTCGATGCGCGTGCCGAGCAGTGCCACGAACTGCCTGAGCCATTGCGGATGCGCGGGCCAGGCGGGCGCGGTCACGAAGTGGCCGTCGGTGATGGCCTGATCGACGGGAATGTCCGCGTACTCGCCGCCCGCGAGCCGCACTTCCGGCGCGCACGCCGGATACGCCGAAATGCGCCGTCCCTCGATCACCCCGGCCGCCGCGAGCAGTTGCGCCGCGTGGCAGACGGCGGCGATCGGCTTCTTCGCGCCCGCGAAATGGCGCACCAGCTCGATCACGCGCGGGTCGAGCCGCAGATATTCCGGCGCCCGGCCGCCCGCGATGGCGAGCGCGTCGTACTTCGCCGGATCGATGTCGTCGAAGGTGGCGTTCAGCGCGAACAGGTGGCCGGGCTTTTCGGTATAGGTCTGGTCGCCCTCGAAGTCGTGAATCGCGGTCTTGATCCGCTCGCCGCTCTTTTTGCCCGGGCAGACGGCGTCGACCTGATGGCCGATCGCCTGAAGCGCCTGGAACGGCACCATCGTTTCATAGTCCTCGGCAAAATCGCCGGTCAGGAAGAGAATCTTCTTTGCAGCCATCGATAACCTCCGGGAGTGATGAGTCCGTCGTGCCGTCTGGGCGTCGGCCCGTTGCGCGCGCCGGACGAGTCGAGCCGTCGCCCAGTCTACACGCGCCGCCTTGACAGTTTCGGGACCGGCGGCGTCGAAGCAGGCTGCGAGACGCGGCCGGCGTCGCCAGCAGCGTATGATGGGCGCGTTTTTGCGAATGGATGGGTACGAAGATGCAAACGAAATCGTTGAACCGGATGGCGATCGCCCTGGCGGCTCTGGCCGTGCTGGCGGCGTGCGAAAAACACGACGCCGCCGCCGGACAGGCCGCGAGCGCGCTGAACAACCTCGCCAGCCAGACGAACCAGAAGTTCGACCAGGCGGCGAGCTACGTCGGCCAGCATGTCGATGCGGCCAAACAGGCGGCGCAGCAGAATTTGGACTCGGCGGGTTCGATGCCGAGCGTTTCGGCGAGCGGCGTCGCCGAAACGGCGCGCTCGAACCTGCAGGGGGCTGCGAGCGCCACCAACGCGGCGATCGCGAACGCGGCGAGCACGACGGGCGCCGGTCTCGAAGTCGCGGGGAAGAAACTGCAGCAGTGGGCGGCGAAGGATGGAATCGCGAATCAGGGCGCGAGCGGCGCCGCCGCCGCGACGGATTCGAGCGACGCGCGCACGGAGATGGATAAATAGCGTTCTCAACAGAGCGAGGCAATACCGAGCTTTGCGAGGCGCAACCCGCTGAAAAAGCGCTTTCTGTGCCAAATATTCAGACAAAACCCGTGGCGCGACGACTAACATTCGGTTACGTCCGCGCAGTTCGGTGGCGGGGGCGCAACCGCTAAACTGGCGGTCTTTCGGATTTCCCGACCGCTATGAAAAGACGCCTATGAAGTCAAGCCTCTTCGCGCTTGCCTGCGCCCGGTCGATCGTCGCGGTCCTAGCGCTGACGCGGCTCGCACGGCGGACGGCAACCTGGCGCACGGGTCTCGCCAGTCGACTTTTGCTCGCGCTTGGCGCCGTCTGCGCATTCGCCGGACTCGCGCCTGCCGCGCACGCGGCCGGTCCCGGGCTCGCGCTGCCGTCGTTCCAGGAACTTCTGACACCGCCTGCCGCCTCCGCGCCGCCGGCGGCATCGGCGAGTGCCGTCGACGACGCCGACATGGTCCGCTCGCTCGACAACATCATCTCGACGCTCGACAGCGACAAGCAGCGCACCGCGCTCGTCGCGCAACTCAAGAAACTGCGCGACGCGAAGCGCGAAGCCGAATTAGCGCCGCCCGCCGCGAACGCAGCCGCCGGCGCCAGCGGCAGCGCCGGGGCGAGCGCGCCGTCCGCGGCCACCGCGAGCGAGACGCAGGCGGCGGCATCGTCGGTGGTCGCGACGATCGCGCAGAACGCGGGCCTCCTCGGCGCGATCGCCTCGGCGCTTTCCAGTGTCGAGGCCGACATCCGTCGCGGCAAGACGCCGTTCGCCTACTGGGGCGGCCGTTTCAACGCGGCCGGCAACGAACTCTTCACGATCGTCACGAGCCACAGCCGCGAATCGTTCGGCCGCACGGTCGGCAATTTCGTCGCCGCGTTCGCGGGCTGGGGCGTCTGCGCCTTCCTGCTCGTCTACCTGCAACGCCGCGTGCATGCGCGCTACGGGATCGCGGCGGGCCTGCACCCGAATCCGACCACGCGCGAACTGCTGCTCTTCGCGCTGCGCCGCGTCGGGCCGTACCTGGTCGCGTTCCTCGCCGCGCTGACCTTCGTGCGCATCATGCCGCAGTCGCTCGGACGCACGCTCGCGATGGTCATGGCCTACGCGATCGTCGCGGGCGCGGTGTTTTCGTCGATCTGCCTGATCATGTTTTCGCTGTTCGGCTCGGCGCACCGGCGCGTGGCCGTCAATGTGCTGATCGGCGACGCGCGGCGGCTCCTGTTCCTGATCGGCACGCTCGGCGCACTCGGCGACGCCGCCGCGAACTACGACGTCGCGCAGCAGCTCGGCACCAATCTTTCAGGCCTGATCTCGACGGTCGCCAACATGGGCGCGGCGGTCCTGACCGGCTATTTCGCGCTCACGTTCCAGCGGCCGGTCGCGCACCTGATCCGCAGCCGCTCCTATGAAGTGCGCCAGAAGCGGCGCGCGGCCACCGAGACCTTCGAAGTGCTCGCGTCGTTCTGGCAGGTGCCGACGCTCCTGCTCGCGGGCGCGTCGGTCGTCGCGACGCTCGCCGGCATCGGCACGTCCGAGAACGTTCTGCAGATGGCGATCGCGACCGCGGGCCTGCTCGTCGTCGCGTTCTTCCTTTCGGCGATCATCGTGCGCGTGACGCGTCCGAGGGCGAAGAAAACGCGCCGCCAGTCGGCGTACATGCGGCGGCTCGTGAAATTCATCGGCACGCTCTTCGTGCTCGGCGTCTGGCTCGGGTTCTTCGAGCTTTCGTCGCGGCTCTGGGGCTTCTCGCTCGGCACGCTGGCCGAGCGCAGCGTGGCCGCGCGCGGCATCACACACGCCGTGAGCGCGATCATCACGACGTTCTTCGTCGTCTGGCTGATCTGGATCCTGATCGACACCGCGATCCAGGAAGCGCTCAATCCGAACGCCGCGCGCGGCAAGTCGCGCGGACCGAGCATGCGCGCGCGCACGATGCTGCCGCTCGTGCGCAACGTCGTGTTCGTCGGCTTGCTGACGATCGCCGGCATCGTCACGGCCGCCAACCTCGGGCTCAACGTGACGCCGCTCCTCGCCGGCGCGGGCGTGATCGGCCTTGCGGTGGGCTTCGGCGCGCAATCGCTCGTCGCGGACCTGATCACCGGACTTTTTATTTTGATCGAGGACACGATCTCCGTCGGCGATTCGATCGACATCGACGGCGGGCATGCGGGCATCGTCGAAAGCCTGACGATCCGGACCGTGCGCCTGCGCGACGGGCAGGGCGCGATCCACGCGATTCCGTTCTCGCAGATCAAGATCGTGAAGAACCTGTCGCGCGATTTCGCCTATGCGGTGTTCGAGGTGCGCGTGCCGTTCTCGGCCGACGTCGACCAGGTGACGCAGATGATCCGCGAAGTCGGCGCCGAGCTGATGGCCGACTTCCGCTACCGGCGCGAGATGCTTGGGCCCGTCGAGGTGTGGGGGCTCGACCGGTTCGACCCGAACTGGATGGTCGTAAAAGGACAGATCAAGACGCGGCCGCTGCAGCAGTGGAGCGTCGCGCGGGCGTTCAACCTGCGCATCAAGCGCAAGATGGACGAGATCGGCATGGACGTGCCGGTGCCGCAGATGCAGGTGCAGATGTCGCGCGAGAAGGTGGTGCGCGCCGGGCCGCAGTCGGAAGAATTCGAGTTCGACATGCTGCACGACAGGCAGGCGGCGCGGGAAGCGGAAGCACGTTCCGAGGACGAAGCGAAGCCCGCGCCGGAGCCCATGTCGCCGGTGGTGAAAAGCGCGGTGGCGAAGGCGCGCGACGTGTCGCACGAGCCGCGCCCGGCGCCGCCGCCGACGGATCAATCAGTGCAGATCCCGCCGCAGATTCCGACCGCGACCGAGCCCGGCAAGGGATAAGCGTTCAGACGGCGACCAGATCGTTGACGTGAGTCGCGATGTGCGCGCCCGCCACGCCGTAGACATGCAGCGAAATCGCGCGCTGCCGCGCGTGGGCCGCATTGCCCAACTGGTGAATCGCGCCGCGCCCGGCGCCGGCGAACGAGACCGCGCCGGCCTCGCGGGCCTGTTCGCGTACCGCATACGCGCGGTTTTCGTCCGGATTCCAGCGAAAGAGTGTCTCGACGAGCGATCCTTCGACGACCGCATAGCCGCACCACGTCCGGTGCGCGTGAACCGGACTCGCCTGACCCGGCGCCCAGACGAGCGCGGCGACCGCGTAGCGGCCGCGCGGATCGGCGGCGAGCAAATGCCTGGTGTACCCGTTCGCGTCGCCCTCGCGCTGAGCGGGCGCGAGCAGCCGCTCGTCCCGTGCCGCCGACGACAACGCCTCGCGCACGAGGCGCGCGAAGTCGGCGGGGGCGTCGAACGCGGCGTCGAGCTGCCCGGTCAGCCGGGTGAGCGTCGAGGCGTCGGAAGAGCGAGCGGGAAGGGTGTCGCGGATCATGGTTTGGGCGCGTGTCGTCGTTCTGGTGAGCACTATTTATACCGGTTTGCATGGGGAATTAGTTTTCATATAATTCCGTGCAATCATCCAAAAGTAGAATAATTTCCTATAAGGGGCGCAATGTGGGAATGGACCTCATCGACCGCAAGCTGCTGGAACTGCTTCAGGCTGATGTCACGATGCCGATCGCGGAACTGGCGCAGCGCGTCAACCTTTCGCAGACGCCATGCTGGAAACGCGTGCAGCGTCTGAAGGAAACCGGCGTGATCCGGGCGCAGGTGGCGCTGTGCGATCCGCGCAAGCTCGGCGTGGGCACGACCGTGTTCGTCGCGGTGCGCACGAACCAGCACACGGAGCGCTGGGCGGAGGACTTCACGCGCGCGGTGCGCGATATTCCGGAAGTGGTCGAGGTGTACCGGATGAGCGGCGAAACCGACTATCTGCTGCGCGTCGTGGTGTCGGACATCGACGATTACGACCGCGTCTACAAGGAGTTGATTCGCGCGGTGCCGCTCTACGACGTGAGTTCGAGTTTCGCGATGGAGCAGATCAAGTACTCGACGGCGCTGCCGGTGAGGCCGCCGCTGACGGATACGGGACGCTGAGACGGGTGGCACGCGTCATGCAACCCTTCTGAAACCCGGCGCGGGTAACATGACGCCTCCCTTCGCACGCCACAGTCGAGTTCCCCTCCATGTCCGATGACCGCAAGCCTCGCCCGCAGAAAAAGAACCCGACACGCGCGATCACCATATTCATCGTCGTGGTCGTGCTGGCGGTGATCGGAACGCTTTTCTTCAACGCGATCCGCGAAAAACACGAATTCGAGCGCGAGAACGCGCAGCCGACGCCCGCGAGCGGCGTGAGCCCGGCGGTGCCGGCCATCGGCGCGTCGCAGTAAGCGCCAGCCGGACTTTCACGCGGGCAGCCGGATCACGCTCGCGTCCTTGCGGATCAGCATCGAGGCGGCGAGCATCTGCTTGCACTGATGCGCGAGCAGCTTCAGGTCGTGGACGACGTCGCCTGGAATCTGGTTGGCGCGTTCTGCCGCCACCACCATCGAGTCGAGCCCGCGCGTGAGTTCCTTCATCCGTTCGCCGTGGTCCTCGGAAGGCGCCGCGCCGGCCTGCGCCTCGACGAGATCCTCGCGGATCACGGCGAGCGTGCGCTCGACCGGCGCGATCGCGTAGCCTTCCACGTTCGCGAGCGACTGCAGAAGCGGTGCCGCCGCCGTGATCTGCGAAGCGAGCACATGCGACTGCACGAGCAGATCGTTGAGTTCGGCGACGAACTTCTGCTGCGCCTTCGGTTCGAGCATCATGCGCTGGAACGCCTGCGCCAGATTCGCGAACGCGACGTGCACGTTCTTGCGCGCGAGCCGATACCGGTAATTGCGATCGAGCGCGGTCGCGGCGACGGTGGCCGCCGCCGACGCCCCGGCACCCGTTGCCGCCGCGGTGCTTTCGCCCACGGCCACTGACGACAGTTTCGCCGCCGTCGCGTTGGCCGACTTGAGCGCGGGCGCCGGTTCGACGCCGCTCGCCGTCTCTTTCGATGGCGCGGCGACGGCCACATCGCCCGATTGCGCCTCGGGTGCCGAAGCGACGGCCGCGCGGGCGTTGCTGTCGGCGAAGAGGGCGGCGCCGGAGCCCGCCTCTGCCAGCACCTGATTCGCGACCGCTTCGCCCTTCGCCTGAGCCCGCGCGATGTCCGTCGCCGTCTTCGCCGCTTTCGCCCCCGCGCTGGCCTTCGCATGACCCCAGCCGCTCGCTTCCAGATAGTTGCGCATCGCCGCGATCATGTCGTTGACGAGCTTGCCCATCAGCCGGTATTCCCAGTACGGAAAGAGATGGCTCGCGGCGATCGCGATCGCGCTGCCGACGACCGTGTCGATCGCCCGCTCGCCGATAAGGCGAAGGCTTCCCGGCGCGAGCAGATGGAACATCAAGAGCACGAACGAGGACGTGAACACCACGCTCGCCGTGTAGTTGAAGAGGAGGAGGCTGTAGCTCATCACCATCGACGCGAACATCACGATCAGCAGCAGATGCGGCTCCTTCACGAGCAGGATGAGCGCGACGGTGGCCGCGCAGCCGATCGCCGTGCCGATGATCCGCTGCGTGTTGCGCTGCTTGGTCAGCGAGTAGCCGGGCTTCAGGATGATGACGGTCGTCATCACGATCCAGTATGCGTTGGTGAGCGGCAGGAGCCGCCCGAGCCAGAAGCCCGCGCCGACCGCGATCGTCACGCGCAGCGCGTGCCGGAACGAGGGCGAGGCCATCGTGAGATTCGAGAAGATCTGCATCGGCGGCACGCGGCGGCTCGAAATGAAGCGCGAGAGCGCGTTGTCAATGCGCATTTCGGTTTCGGTGACGTCGACGTCCTGGCGCGTGTGGCGGCGCATCCGGTCGATCAGGCGCGTCGCGCTCCACAGGCGCCGGAACACGGCCGCGACAGCCGCATAGGCCTCCGGATTCTTCCCGGGCAGCCCGTGCTTGCGCATCAGTTCCAGTTCGTATTCGATCGCGCGCAGTTCCGCCTTGACGCTGATCTTCGCGCGCGCGGGCTGGTTCTGCAGCACGGCGAGGCCGATTTCTTCGAGATCGAGGGCGGCCTTTCTCATCAGGTCGCGGTAGAAGATCAACAGGTCCGAGCCGCCGAATTCGCCGCGCACGAGCGGATAGTCCGTGTGCGCGCCGACGAAGAACTCGTGCAGGTCGACCACGTTGATGAAGAGATTGAAGAGCTTCGCGCGGCGTGCGTCGAGCTTGCCTTTCTGCAGCTTCGGCAAATTGCGCAGCACGATGTCGCGCGCGGCGTCCTGCCGCTCGACCGCCGCGATCTGCTTTTCGATCAGCTTTCGATAGCACTCGTCGAGATCGGCGTCGGCATCGTAGAAGTCGGCGCGCGCCATCAGGTATTCGCCGCAACTGAAGATGCTTTCCGCGAGCGCCTGCTGCTCGATCCGGTACACCTGCCAGTGGCTGACGAGCGTCGCCCAGTAGGTGTACCAGAGGCCGCCCACGAGAATCCACGCCGCGTTGACGAGCGCCTGCATCGGCGTGAAATGCTCTTCCAGCGTGACGATCATCATGAAGAGCGTCGCGAAGCTGATCTGCGGCCAGCGGTTGCCATACACGACGATCAGCGACAGCACGAACGTGAGCGGCACGACCGTGAGCCAGAGCGTCAGGACGTTGGCGGTGGCGATCCCCGTGGCGAGCGCGGCGAAGAAGCCGATCACCGTGCACGCGAGCATCTCGTTGTGCTTGTACTTGAGCGGGCCGGGCATGTCGACGACACAGGCGCCGAGTGCGCCCGTCGCGATCGTGAAGCCGAGTTCGCGATTGTGGAACACCGTCAGCATCAGGACGGCGGGAAGCGACACGCCGAAAGCGATACGCAGGCCGCCAAAAAAATACTGGCTGTAAATGAATTTCCTGATTTCGAGCGAATAGCGCATCGACTTCCTGATTGTGACGCTTATTGGTATGGGCGGGCGCGCGTAACACCCGCCTGAAACTGCATTCGAGTCTAACCCAACTGCAAACGGTTCTGACCTCGGCCGATCGGCCAGGTTCTGCGTCCGGGCAGCCTTTGTTATGCTGTGGCATCCCTTCGGAAACGTCCGATTCACAGCAGGATTCATGCTCGAACTTTTCTATTCGAACCGTCACGAAACGCTGTCGCAAGCGCTTTTCGACGACCTCTCGGCGTTCTCGATGCACTCGGGCGATCCGTTCGCGAGCCAGCCCGTCATCGTGTCGAGCGCGGCCGTGCGGCGCCGGCTCGAACTCGACATGGCCGCGCGCTTCGGCATCTGTGCGAACGTGGAGTTCGGCTATCTCGCGCAGTGGCTCTGGGCGCAGATCGGACGCGTGATGACGGTGCCCGTGCATTCGCCGTTCGCGCCGGACAGGCTCGCGTGGCGTTGCTACCGGCTCTTCGCCGGACCAGCGTTCAACGAATCGGCGCGGCTTCGCGCGTACCTCGCCGCCGCCGACGATTCGATGCGCTACGAACTCGCGCGCCGCATCGCGACGGTCTTCGATCACTACCTGACCTATCGTCCCGAATGGCTCACGCAGTGGCAGCAGGGCGGCTCGATCCTGGCGTCGCCGGGCGCGGGCGAAGTCGACGCACGCGGGCCGCGCCTCATGGGCGCGAGCGAGATTCAGCGCGAGGACGAGCGCTGGCAGGCCGCCTTGTGGCGCGCGCTGCTCGCGGACCTCGCCGCAGGCTCCGACGAAACGAACTACGATCCGACGCCGCCCGCGTACCGCTTTCTCGCCGAATCGCCGAAGCTCGATCTCAATGACGTGATGCAAGCCGAGTGGCCGGAGCGCATCAGCGTGTTCGCGCTGCCGACGATGCCGCCGCTGCACATCGCGCTCTTGCGCGAGCTGTCGCGCTGGATCGACGTGCGCATCTACGCGATGAACCCGTGTCAGGAGTACTGGTACGACATCGTGAGCGTCGCGCGGGTCGAGCAGCTTGAAATGAAGGGCGAGCTCGACTATCAGGAAGTCGGCAATCCGCTGCTCGCGGAATGGGGACGCCAGACGCAGGCGCAGTTGCACATGCTGCATGAGCTGACCGAGAGCGCGGCCTCGCGCGATGCGAGCCACTTCGAGCGCAACCTGGCGCCGACGTGGCTCGCGCGCGTGCAAAACGCGATCCTCGACCTGAGCGATCCCGCCGACGATGGTCCGGTGGAAGCGCCGGGTATCGAAGTGCACGTCTGCCACAGTCTTTCGCGGCAGCTCGAAGTGCTGCACGACCGTCTGCTCGGCTGGTTCGATTCGATCGAAGGGCTTGCGCCATCTGACGTGCTCGTCGCGTTTCCCGATCTCGCCACGGCCGGCCCGCTGATCGACGGCGTGTTCGGCACGGCGCCTTCGGGCGCGGCGGGCGAGCGGCGTCGCATTCCGTATCGCATCACCGGCTTGCCGCCGTCGCAGGCGAATCCGGTCGCGCGCGTGCTGCTCGACTGGCTCGCGTTGCCCGAGCGCAGTGTTAGCGCGCCGGATCTGATCGAATGGCTGCGTGTCGATGCGATCGGCGCGCGCTACGGCATCGACGCCGCCGCGCTCGAAACCGCGCAGGCCTGGTTCGCAGCGGCGGGCGCGCGGCGCGGCCTCGCGCCCGCGGAGATCATCGCCCAGCACGTTCCGCCCGCGCGCCACACGTTCTCCGACGCCCTGACGCGCCTCTTTCTCGGCTACGCGCTGCCCGAAGGCGGCGCGCCCGTCGACGAATGGCTGCCGGTGCAAGGCGCGAACGGCTCGGATGCGGAACTGCTCGGGCGACTCACGCGCTTCATCGACGACATCGACGCCTTCGCCGAGCGCGCCGCGGAGGTGCGTACGCCGCGCGCGTGGGGCCAACTGATGCAGGAAGCGATCGAGCGCTTCTTCGACCCGGGCCTCGCGTTCAGCGATTCGATCGCCGACGTGCGCGGCACGCTGGATTCGCTGATCGTCGCGATGAGCGAAGGCGCGGGCGACACCGAAGTGCCGGCCGCCGTGCTGCGCACCGCCTTTACCGACGCCCTCGACGACCCCGCGCGCGGCGGCGTGCCGTGGGGCGGCGTCACGTTCTCGTCGCTCACGAGCCTGCGCGGGCTGCCGTATCGCGTGGTCTGCCTGCTCGGCATGGACGACGGCATGCTGCCCAGTCTCGCGCGCGCCGACGAGTTCGATCTGATGGCGAAGTTCGGCAAGCTCGGCGACCGCCAGCGTCGCGACGACGAGCGCAATCTCTTTCTCGACCTGCTGCTCTCGGCGCGCGACCGGTTGATGATCGCGTACACGGGGCGCAGCATCCGCGACAACGCCGTGCTGCCGCCCGCCGCGCTGATCGACGAACTGCTCGACTATCTGGCCGAAGCCGCGGCGGGCGAGCATGCGTCGCCGGACGAACTGAAAGCGGCTCGCGCGCGCTTCGTCTTCGATCATCCGTTGCAGCCGTTCGCGCCCGAGTATTTCGAGCCGGACGCGCCGCTCTACACCTACGAGCCGGAGCGCGCGGAACTCGCGCGCACGCTCGCGTTCGGGCGTGCGCAAAAGCCCGTCACATTCTTTTCGGAGCCGCTGCCGCCCGAGGACGACACCGAGCCCGTCGCCTTCGACGATTTCGTGCGCTTCTGGCGTCATCCGGCGCGCGCGCTGTTGCGCGATCGGCTCGGCATCGCGCTCTTCGACGCGGAAAGCGAACTCGGCGACACCGAGCCGTTCGAACTCGACTTCAGCGGCCGCGATGCGCTCGCGAGCCGCGTGCTGCCCTCGCTGCTCGATCTGAGCGACGACGGCGCGCGCGCGCGGCGCGTCGCGCGCGCGAGTCCCGAAATGCCGGGCGGCGCGACGGGCGGCGTCTGGCAGGCGCAGGAACTGCACGCGCTGCATCATCTGGCGAAGCGCGTGCGCGACGCGCTGGAGGAAGGCGCGAGACGCCTGCCGTTCACGCTCGATGTCGTGCCGCGCTGGCCCGAGACGGGCGGCGCCGGGCTGTTCGGCGCTTTCGACGCCCAACTCGCGGACGACGTCTCGAACCAGACGCTGCAACTGCACGGCACGCTGAACCTGCTGACGCCGCAAGGCCAGGTGATCTACCGATACGATGCGCCGCGCGCGCGCGACTATCTCACCGCCTGGCTCGCGCATCTCGCGTACTGCGCGGCGCTGCCCGACGGCCCGAAGCGTACGGTGTGGCACGGACGTGGCGCGCAGTCGTCGACGTTCGAGCTGACGGCGGTCGTGAATCCGCTCGCGCACCTCGCGACGCTCGCCGCCCTTTACCGCGCGGGACGCCGCATGCCGCTGCGCTTCTTCCCGAAGAGCGCGTGGCTCAAGCTGACCGAAGGCGATTCGAAGGCGGAAGGCGCGTGGCTCTCCGAGCGCACCCGCAGCGAATCCGACGATCCCGCGCTGCGCATCGCGTTTCGCGGCACGAATCTCACCCTCGACGAACCTTTCCCGACGCTCGCGAAGCTCGTCTTCGAACCTTTGATGCTGCATCTGCGGAGCGACGCATGATGAACGCTCCGACTACACACGTCGCGGAACTCGACGTCTTCGCCTGCCCGCTCGACGGCGTCAACCAGATCGAGGCATCGGCGGGAACCGGCAAGACGTGGAATATCTGCGCGCTCTACGTGCGGCTGCTGCTCGAAAAGAAGCTCGCCGCCGACCAGATTCTGGTGGTGACCTTCACGAAGGCCGCGACCGCCGAGTTGCACGAGCGCATTCGCACGCGCCTCGCGGAGATCGCGCACGCCATCGAAAATGGCGATGCGGCCGGCGATCCGTTCATCGAACGGCTTTTCGAAACGACGCTCGCCGAAGTCGATCACGAGGAAGCGCGAAAGCGCATTCACATCGCACTGCACACCTTCGACCAGGCCGCGATCCACACGATCCACGCGTTCTGCCAGCGCGCGCTGCAGGAGGCGCCGTTCGCGGCCGCGATGCCGTTCGCGCTGGAAATGGAAGCCGACGACAGCGCGCTGCGCTTCGAACTCGCCGCCGATTTCTGGCGCGAGCGCGTCGAGCCGGCGGCCGCGCGCGAGCGCTCGTTCGCGGCGTGGCTGGTCGCGAAAGGCGCGGGGCCGGCCTCGCTCGACGCGCAACTCGCGCGGCGTCTGAAAAAGCCGCTCGCCGCGCTCGTCTGGAGCGAGACGCAAACGCCCGCGACGCACGACGCGCAGTCGCTCTTCGATACCGCATGCGCGCTCTGGCAGGCCGAACGCGACACCATCGCGAAGCTGCTCTTCGACGCCGAGGACAAGCTCAGCAAGACGACGCACAAGCGCACGATCATCGATGCGGCGATCAGCGCGTGGGCCGAGTACTTCAGCAACGCCGACTGTCACGCGGCGCCGCCGCAGGCCGCGTTGAAACTCACGGCGACGGCACTCAAGGACGGCACGAAGAAAAAACACACGCCGCCGGAACACGCGTTCTTCGACCACGCCGAGACGCTCGCCGCCGCCGCGCAGGCCGCCGAGGCGGCGCAGCGCGCGCTGTGGCTCGACCTCGTGCGCGAGTGGCTCGACTACGCGCCGGCGGAGCTGGCGGCGAGAAAGCGCACGCGCCGCGTCGTGTCGTTCAACGATCTGCTCTCGAACCTCTACCACGCGCTGACCACGCACGTCTGGCTCGCCGATGCGTTGCGCGCGCGCTACCCCGCCGCGCTCATCGACGAGTTCCAGGACACCGACCCATTGCAGTTCGCGATCTTCGACCGCGTGTTCGCGCCGGATGGGCCGCTCTTTCTCGTCGGCGATCCGAAGCAGGCGATCTACAGCTTTCGCGCCGCCGACCTGCACACGTATCTGGCGGCGCGCGAGGCGGCATCGGCGCGCTATACGCTCGCGGTGAACCAGCGCTCGACCGCGCCGATCATCGATGCCTGCAACCGCGTGTTCGGCGCGAATCCGTCGGCGTTCATCCTCGACGGGCTCGACTACCAGCCGGTGCGCGCGGGCACGAGAAAGCGCGCGCCCTTCGTCGACCGCACGCCGGCGGCGTCCTATTCCGATTCCGCCGATTTTTGCGTGTGGATGCTGCCTCACGGCGAGTCGGCGCTGACGAAGAACCGCGCCCAGCGCGACGCCGCCGAAGCGTGCGCCGCCGAAATCGCGCGGCTCTTGCGCGGCGCGCAACAGAATCAGGTGACGGTCGGCGGCGCGCCGCTTTCGCCCGGCCAGATCGCCGTGCTCGTGCAGACGCACAGGCAGGGCAGTCTCGTGAAGCGCGTGCTCGCCGCGTGGGGCGTCGGCAGCGTGGAACTGGCGCAGGCGTCGGTCTTCGGCACGCTCGACGCCGAGCAGATCGAGCGCGTGCTCGCCGCCATCGACACGCCCGGCGATCTGCGCCGCCTGCGCGCCGCGCTCGCGACCGACTGGCTCGGACTCGACGCCGCCGCGCTCTGGCGTCTCGAACACGCCGATTCCGCCGACGCCGCAAGCGACGCGCTGAGCTGGGTCGAACGCTTCTCGCGCTATCGGACGCTCTGGCACGAGCGCGGCTTCGCGGTGATGTGGCGCACGCTCGCGCGCGAGTTGAAGATCGCCGAGCGGCTCGTCGCGGGCATCGACGGCGAGCGGCGGCTGACCAATGTCAACCATCTCGCTGAACTCCTGCAGGCGCGCGGCGCCTTGCTGCCGGGCATCGCGCCGACGCTGCGCTGGCTCGCCGCCCAGCGCGCGGAGGAAGGTGGCGCCGACGAGGCGCAGTTGCGGCTCGAATCGGATCGCAACCTCGTGCAGATCGTGACGGTCCACAAGTCGAAGGGGCTCGAATACGCGGTCGTGTTCTGTCCGTTCCTGAACGACGGCTCGTTGCGCGAGCCGCCGTCGTCCGGCCTGCCCGATGCAAAGGAATATCACGACGAAGCCGGCGACGCGGTCCTTCACTACGGCATCGACGACGAAGCCGCCGAGCGCGCGAAGGCGCTCATCGTCCGCGAACAGGCCGCCGAGCGCGCGCGGCTCGTCTATGTGGCGCTCACGCGCGCCGTGTACCGCTGCTACGTGGTCGGCGGCGTCTATCTGGTCGGCAAGAATTCGACGAAGGAAGCGCGGCGCAGCGTGCTCAACTGGCTGGTTGCGGGCCGCGGTCACGCGTTCGGCGACTGGCTCGCCGAGCCGCCCGCCGAGGACGATGTCATCGCGCGCTGGCACGCGCTCGCGGCGGGCTCGGGCGGTTCGATTTCGGCCGAGCCGCTGCCGGTCGTCGAGGCGCGCGAACCGCTCGTGAGCCGGCGCGCGCCGGAGCACGAACTCGCGGCACGCACGAGCCGGCGTCTGTTGCGCGACAGCTGGCGCATGGCGAGCTTCAGTTCGCTGATCGCGGCGGGCGCGCGCGACGAGTCCAACCAGCCGCTCGCCGACGCGCGGCCCGACCACGACGAACTCGTCGACGCGATCGACGCGCTGCAACCGGCCGCCGCCGAGCCGCGCGAAAAGACGCCGCTCGCAGACGACGATATCCTCGCGTTTCCGCGCGGCCCGGCGGCGGGCGAATGCCTGCACCGGATGTACGAACTGGCGGATTTCACGTCGCCCGACACGTGGCCGAAAGCAATCGACCGCGCGCTGTACGAACACCCGATCCCAGCGCCCGAGCCGCTCGCGCGCCACTTGCCCGCGATGATGGCGCGCGCGCTGGCCGACACGGTGGCAACCGAACTCGTGCCCGGCATGCGGCTCGACACCATCGCGCAACAGCGCCGCATGAACGAGCTCGAATTCCTGTTCCCGGCCGCGGCGCTCGACTTCGCGGCGCTGCGGCGTCTCATCGTCGCGCATGGCTTTCCCGACGTCGCGCTGGAAGCGGGCACCCTGCGCGGCTTCGTCAAAGGATTCATCGACATGATCGTCGAGCACAAAGGGCGCTTCTGGATCGTCGACTGGAAGTCGAATCATCTGGGCGATACGCCCGGCGATTACGACAACGCGTCGCTCGACCAGGCCATGGCCTCGCACGCCTACCATCTGCAGGCGCTTTTTTATGCGGTCGCGCTGCATCGCTATTTGCGCGCGCGGCTCGCGGATTACGACTACGAGACGCATATCGGCGGCTATCTCTATCTCTTCGTGCGCGGTGTGCGGCCCGGCTGGCGTAACGGTGCGCAGGCGGCGGGCGTGCATGTCGGACGACCCGAACGCTCGCTCGTCGAAGCGCTCGACCGGCTGATGGCGGGAGTGCCGGCATGAACGCGCGAACGACGCCAGCCGCCATCGCCGCCGACGAAGGCATCGCGCTCGCCGAGGGCTTTGCGCGCAGGATCGGCGTGCTCGCGAGGCGCCTGACGCGCGATCCGGCGAGCATTCGCTGGGCCGAGCGCGCCGCCTTCGCCGTGAGCCGCGCGACGGCGCAAGGACACGTGTGCGTCGCGCTGCCCGCGCTCGCCGGGCGCTATGGAGAGACCGCCGGGGCGGCGCGCGCGGCGCTTTTTGCGAGCGGCCTCGCGTGTGGCGGCGAAGGTCCGGCGGCGGATCTGTTGCCGCTCGTCGTCGACGAAGGCCAGCGCGTGTATCTCGCGCGTTACTTCGACTACGAGCGGCGGCTCGCGCAAGCGCTCGTCGCACGGATGCGCGGCGAAACGCAGCAGGACGCGTCGAGCGACCCTGCAACGCTCGCCCGGCGCATCGCGCGCTTCTTCGGCCCGCCGCAGGACGACGCCATCGACTGGCAGCGCGTCGCGGCGCTCGTCGCGCTCGGCGGGCGGCTCACCGTCGTGAGCGGCGGCCCGGGCACGGGCAAGACGACCACGGTGGTCGGCGTGCTCGCGTGTCTCATCGACGAGAACCCGACCCTGCGCATCGCGCTCGCCGCGCCGACCGGCAAGGCCGCGCAGCGGATGCAGGAAGCGCTCATCGAGCGCGCCGTGCAATTGCCGCCGGAACTCGCGGCACGCCTGCCGCGCACGTCCTTCACGCTGCAGCGGTTGCTCGGCACGCTGCCCGACGGGCGCTTCCGGCATCATCGCGACAACCCGCTGCCCTTCGACGTGATCGTGGTCGACGAAGCCTCGATGATCGACGTCGCGCTCGCCGCGCATCTCGTCGAAGCGGTCGCGCCTGACGCGCGGCTCGTGATGCTCGGCGACAAGGACCAGCTCGCCGCCGTCGAGGCGGGCGCGGTGTTCGCGGAACTGAGTGCGCAGCCCGTTTTCAGCGAAG
This sequence comes from Caballeronia telluris, assembly GCF_001544495.1. Taxonomy (GTDB): domain Bacteria; phylum Pseudomonadota; class Gammaproteobacteria; order Burkholderiales; family Burkholderiaceae; genus Caballeronia; species Caballeronia telluris. The sequence continues at coordinate 145,277 of NZ_FCNZ02000002.1, read as the reverse complement.
CGGGCGCCGCGCGCATCGCGGCAGGGCTCGGCGTCGCGCCGAAGCATTTTCGCGCCGCGCTGCCGGACGATGCCGCCGCGCCGCACGCGTTGGGCGCGCCGGGCGATAGGGAGGATGACTACCTGCTGATCGACGGCAGCGAAGGCTATGCCGCGCTGCACGAGGCCCACGCCGAGTCGTGGCATCCGGCGCCCGAGGACGTGTCCGCGTCGAACCCGCTCACCGATTGCGTCGTGTGGCTCGAGCGCAATTACCGCTTCGGGCTCGATTCGGACATCGGCCGGCTGTCGGTTGCGATCCGGCGTGGGTCGGCCGAGGCCGCGCTGGCAGCCTTGCAGGCGTCGGATGCCGCGGATGGCGTGACGCGTGCCGCCGTTCTCGTCGACGACCACGCGCCCGCGCTGTCCGAACGCACGCTCGCGCGGCTTGCCGCGGGCTTCGCGCCGTATGCGCAGGCGCTCGCCGAGGCGCTCGAAGGGCAGTCCGGCGTCGCCGCGCTCTTCGACGCGCTCAACCGCTATCGCGTGCTGTGCGCGACGCGCGAGGGCGCGCGCGGCGTCGACGAGATCAATGCGCGCCTCGCGGCGAAGGTGCGCGAGCGGGCGGGCGGCGCGCTTGCGTTCGGCGCGCAGTGGTTCGCCGGGCGGCCCGTGATCGTGACGCGCAACGACTACGCGCTTGGACTTTTCAACGGCGACATCGGCATCGCGATGCCTGCCGCCGACGGCGCGCTGCGCGTCGCGTTCCGCATGGCCGATGCGAGCTTGCGATTCGTGTCGCCGGCGGCGCTCCCGCCGCACGACACGGCGTTCGCGCTGACGGTCCACAAGTCGCAGGGCTCGGAATTCGATCACGCCGCGCTCGTGCTGCCGGCCACGTTCAACCGCGTGCTGTCGCGTGAACTCGTCTACACGGCGATCACGCGCGCGAAGCAGCGCGTCGAGGTGATCGGCGCGCCGGCGATTTTCGCGCAGGCCGTCGCGACGCCGACCCGGCGCGATTCCGGGCTGGCCGCGCGCATCGCCCAGGTCGCGCGCCTGGCGGGGGAATCGCCATGACGACGCATCGCTACGAAATCGCGCCGAACGAAGTCGAGCTGACGGCCGTCCGTGCGCAGGGCGCGGGCGGCCAGAACGTCAACAAGGTGTCGAGCGCGATCCATCTGCGCTTCGATATCCGGGCGTCGTCGCTGCCGGAGACGATCAAGCTGCGCCTGCTCGGGCTTTCCGACAGCCGGGTCACGCGCGACGGCGTGATCGTCATCAAGGCGCAGGAGCATCGCACGCAGGACATGAATCGCGCGGCGGCGCTCGCGCGTCTTTCCGAGATGATCCATAGCGTCAGCGTGACGCGTCGCGCGCGAGTCGCGACCAAGCCGACGCGCGCCTCGCAGAAGCGGCGCGTCGAATCGAAGGTGCGGCGTGGCGCGATCAAGGCAGGGCGAGGGCGCGTGGAAGGGGAGTAGCGCGGCCGTTTTCAATGCGGCGGAATCATCCACGTCAGGACGTTCTGCTGCAGCCACACGAGCACGCCGAGCAGCACCGTCAGCAGGATCGAATGCTTGAAGGTGCGCGAGAAAACCAGTCCTTCTTGCCCCTTCAGATCGGTTGTCGCGACACCCGTCGAGATGTTTTGCGGCGAGATCATCTTGCCCATCACGCCGCCGGACGAATTGGTCGCCGCCATCAGCACCGGATTGAGATTCAGTTGCCGCGCCGCGACCACCTGCAGGTTGCCGAAGAGCGCGTTACCCGATGTGTCGCTGCCCGACAGGAACACCGCGACCCAGCCGAGAAACGCCGACACGAGCGGAAAGAACGCGCCCACCGACGCCACGCCAAGCCCCAGCGTGTAGTTCATGCCCGAGTAGTTCATCAGATAGGCAAGTCCGACGATGGTCGCGACCGTCAGGATGGCGATGCGCGTCTGTACCCACGTATCGACGATCGCCGCGCCGTACTCCGCCGCCGGCAGCCGCACGAGGAGCGCCGTCAGGATCGACGCGACCAGGATCGCGGTGCCCGTCGCGAGCGGCTGGAAGTCCCAGATCGCGCCATACGGCGCGTTGTACAGCGTGATGTAGACGGCCTTGTCGAGCCCGGGCCAGGGAATTTTCACGTCGCCGATCAGGAAGATTTTGAGCACCGTCCACACGATCACCACCGCCGACACCACGATCCACGGCAGCCAGCCCTGCGCGCCCGAGCGCTCGCCGCGCGTCTGCCCGGCGCGGTCGACGTTGACTGCGAAAGCGTCGTCGGGAGCGGGTTTCCAGACGCGCAGGAACGCGATCGTCACGATCAGCGAGACGAGCGAGGAGAGCACGTCGGTGAGCGCATAACTGATGTAATTCGACGTCACGAACTGCGTGAGCGCGAACGCGCCGCCCGACACGAGCAGCACCGGCCACACACGCAGCATGTTGCGAAGGCCCGCGTAGATGCCGATCACATAGAAGGGCAGCGCGAGCGCGAAGAACGGCAACTGCCGGCCGACCATCTTGGCGAGCGCGTCGGTCGGCAGGTGCGTCACCGCGCCGAGCACGGTGATCGGCACGCCGAGCGCGCCGAACGCGACCGGCGCCGTATTGAAGATCAGCGTGAAGGTGAGCGCTTCGAGCGGCGGAAAGCCCAGCAGAATGAGCAGCGAACTGGTGATCGCGATCGGCGTGCCAAAACCGGAGATGCCTTCGAGCAGCGCGCCGAACGAAAAGCCGATCACGACGAGCACGATGCGCCGGTCGTTCGGCAGGTTGTCGATCATCCAGAGGCGAAAGGCGTCGAAGCGGCCGGAGCGCAACGACACGTTGTAGAGCAGGATCGCGGCGAACACGATCCACATCACCGGCCAGAGCGCGAAGACAGCGCCGGCAGCGATGGAATCGAGCGCGAGACGCAGCGGGAAATGCCAGCCCGCCACCGCGACGACGAGCCCGACGACGAGCCCCGCAAGGGACGCCTGCCACGCGGGGCGGCGTGCCCAGCCAAGCAGCACGAGCACGACGAGGATCGGCAGCGCGGCCACCACGAACGATGCCCCGAGCGAGTTAGCGATGGGCGTGAGCAACTGATGGAACATGTCGCCTCCAGGGTGTTGACTCGGGTCGTTGGCTGTCGAGTCGGGAACAGGCGCGCGTGGAGTGAAGACGTGTTCTGTGCCGTGGCTGTCCTTAGCGCCGAAACGAGCGGCCGGCGCCGTGGATTTTTTTCAGCTTAAGCAGTTGCATAACGCGCAATGACTAAGCATAGAGCGGGAATCATGCCGGTCAAGCGAAGAATGGACGGCCGCGACAATACGCGCGTGCGCTCGCGCCCCGCGCGGGCTGGCGGCGAATGGCGCGCGGCCACCCGGGAAGTCAGGTCTTGGCTTCGACGGTATCGCGTTCGACGACGGGCGCGCTGCGAAATACCCAGATCGTCAGCAGACCGAGAGAGGCGAGCATCCACAACAGGAAAAACGCGAAGGCCATCATGTCCGTTCCCCTTCAGGCAAGTGTGCATGCGAGACGCCGAGCAGACATTGCGCAGGAACGCACGCCGCCGCGGCATATAAGGGAACTTTATATAGCGAAAAACGTGCCAGTACAGCGCGCGGTGGGATGGAAGCCTTTGTGGGTAAAGCGAAGGAGGATGGCGGATCGGAGCGACCCGCCAGTGGAATTAAATCCGCAGCGAAAAAACGTTACATCGACGATACAACTGCGTGCGGCCAGCCGCTTTGAGTTACACGGAAGTAACACGAGGTCGCCGCCATTGGACTGTCAGTGGCTGTGTCCCATGCCGCCGCCGCCATGCCAGCCGCTTCCGCCGCCGTGCCAACCACCACCGCCGCCACCGTGCCATCCTCCGTGGCCGCCCCAGCAGCAGCCTCCGCCGCCCCAGTAACCGAAACCGATCGAAATCGCCGGATAGCCGTAACCGTAGTAAGCGGGATAAGGGTAGGCAGGGTAGTACGCCGGATAGGTCGTGTACGCGACGGGCGGCTGCGCGACGACATACTGCGTCGTCGTGGTGGTCGTGGCGGGATCGCCTGATTGCCCGGTCGTGCTTTGCGTACCGACGGGCACTTCCCGCTGCGTATATGCCGCGCCGACAACCGGATAAGCGGGATAAGGAGGATAAGCCGAATAGCCGTAAGGACCGACGTAATAACATCCGCTCAATGCGACAGCGCTCGCGAGCGCGGGCAACGAGAGTTTCGGATTCATGATGCTGCTCCTTTCTTGCAACTGCCTTAAGTGCTGCTTCGTTCGCGCGCTGGGTCGAACGGGTCGGCGAAAAGAGCTTGGCGCATCGTCGGCTGCTGGCGTGAGAGCGGGGTGCTCGAAGCTGGATTCGGATGTTTCGGTTCATTTTAACGCTGCGGAGCGCGTTCCCATGTCGCAATCCGCAGCGCAAGACTCAGGCTTACTTGCCGACCTGGTTGCCGATCACACCGCCGACGGCCGCGCCACCGAGCGTCGACAGCGCGCTGCCGCCGATCACCGCGCCCGCTGCACCGCCGACGCCCGCCCCGACCGCGGTATCGCGTTGCCGTGTGGTCATGCTGTCGCAGGCGGTGAGGCCGCCGAGCAATGCGACGACGAGAGCAGCAGCGCCGATCTGTTTGATATTTTTCATTTCGACTCTCCAATGTGTTTATCAGGGTGATGCGGCCCGGCGCGTTCGCCTTGGCGGCTTCCCTTTTTATCGGGTGCCGGGCCGCCGCAGAAGACGCGAACTGCGTGTGTCCCCCGCGGCTATTCCTGTTGGAGCCATGCAGCGACTTGCGTTTTTGCCGGCTCATTCATTTTTAAGCAGGAAAGATGCCTGCTCGTCACGTCTCGCGGAGACCTTCTGCACGCGCGTTCGAGGCGATGCTTCAGAAATGAAACAGCCCGTCGCGCATGTCGCGCGACGGGCTGCTTGTCCGCCCGGTTGGTAAATCCGGCACCGGGCAGCCGCGATCAGGTGCGCTGGTAAATCTCCGCGCCCTTCTTCACGAATTCGATCGCCTTGGTCTGCATGCCTTGCGTGAGCGCTTCCGTGTCGGTCACACCTTGCTTCGCCGCATAGTCGCGCACGTCCTGCGTGATCTTCATCGAGCAGAAGTGCGGGCCGCACATCGAGCAGAAATGCGCGACTTTCGCTGAGTCCTTCGGCAGCGTTTCGTCGTGGAATTCGCGCGCCTTGTCCGGATCGAGGCCGAGGTTGAACTGGTCTTCCCAGCGGAACTCGAAGCGCGCCTTGCTCAATGCGTTGTCGCGCACCTGTGCGCCCGGATGACCCTTCGCCAGATCGGCGGCGTGCGCGGCGAGCTTGTACGTGATGATGCCTTCCTTCACGTCGTCCTTGTTCGGCAGGCCGAGGTGCTCCTTCGGCGTCACGTAGCAGAGCATCGCCGTGCCGAACCAGCCGATCATCGCCGCACCGATGCCCGACGTGATGTGGTCGTAGCCCGGCGCGATGTCGGTCGTGAGCGGCCCGAGCGTGTAGAACGGCGCTTCGTCGCACCATTCGAGTTGCAGGTCCATGTTCTCCTTGATGAGCTGCATCGGCACATGGCCCGGGCCTTCGATCATCACCTGCACGTCGTGCTTCCACGCGATCTGCGTCAGTTCCCCGAGCGTCTTCAGTTCGCCCAACTGCGCTTCGTCGTTGGCGTCGTAGATCGAGCCGGGACGCAGGCCGTCGCCGAGCGAGAAGCTCACGTCGTAGGCCTTCATGATTTCGCAAATGTCCTCGAAGTGCTCGTAGAGGAAGCTTTCCTTGTGATGCGCGAGACACCACTTCGCCATGATCGAGCCGCCGCGCGACACGATGCCCGTCATGCGGTTCGCGGTCAGCGGCACGTATTGCAGACGCACGCCGGCGTGGATCGTGAAGTAGTCGACGCCTTGTTCCGCCTGCTCGATCAGCGTGTCGCGGAAGATTTCCCAGGTGAGGTCCTCGGCCTTGCCGTTGACCTTTTCAAGCGCCTGATAGATCGGCACCGTGCCGATCGGCACCGGCGAATTGCGGATGATCCACTCGCGCGTCTCGTGGATGTGCTTGCCGGTCGAGAGGTCCATGACCGTGTCGCCGCCCCAGCGGATCGCCCAGGTCATCTTGTCGACTTCCTCGCCGATGGAAGAGCTCACCGCCGAATTGCCGATGTTCGCGTTGATCTTCACGAGGAAATTGCGGCCGATGATCATCGGCTCCGATTCCGGGTGGTTGATGTTCGCGGGGATGATCGCGCGGCCGCGCGCCACTTCCTCGCGCACGAACTCGGGCGTGATCGCCTTCAGCGCGTTCTCGCCGAACGCGGCGGCGCCGAACGCCTGGCCGGGATGCTGGCGGCCCATCATCTTCGCGAGCTTTTCGCCGTTCGGACCGCTCGCGCGCAGCGTTTCGAGATATTCGGCGCGGCGCTGGTTCTCGCGGATCGCGATGTATTCCATTTCCGGCGTGATGACGCCCTGACGCGCGTAGTGCATCTGCGAGACGTTCTTGCCGGCGACCGCGCGGCGCGGATGGCGGTGCAGTCCGGGAAAGCGCAGTTCGGCCGTTTTCGGATCGGCGGCGCGCTCGCGGCCGAAGTCGCTCGACAGGCCCGCGAGGCTTTCCGTGTCGCCGCGCGCTTCGATCCAGCGCTGGCGCAGTGCGGGCAGGCCCGAGCGGATGTCGATTTTCGCGTCCGGGTCGGTGTACGGGCCGGAGGTGTCGTAAACATAGACCGGCGGGTTCTTCTCGCCGCCGAAGCTGTCGGGCGTATCGGACTGGGTGATTTCGCGCATCGGCACGCGAATGTCGGGCTGCGAGCCCGTCACGTAGACCTTTCGCGAATTGGGCAGCGGCGCGATGGCAGCGGCGTCGACGACGGCGTTCTCTGACAGGAACTTCGGGTTGGCATTCATGTGCTGTCTCTCCTGGGGACGGTTTTTTCCAGCAAGCCGGCGGACGAACGGACGAACGCCCGGCGGCGACTGATTCAGGAGCTAAACAGGGAGGAACGAGACGGAAGGAGTTGCGGGCTTCGGAGGATGCGGAAGAGTGAGAAGAACCCTGCGCGTTGAAACCCGAACGCTTCCCTGCGCTGGCATTATCCAGATCAGGTTCAAAGGGTATTTCTCACCCACGATGCGCGGGCAATCCAGCTTGTACCTTCGACGATGCGAAGTTTTCGACGGATTGCGATGCGCAGCGCAGGACCCCCGCGTTAGCAGCCGCTACGTTACACCGCACCGTGGCGTGTTGGCAACCATCTGTAACACTGCGCTTCGCGCATAGAGCGCTTACTGCATAATGGCGGGCACCGCGTTTTCCGTACTTTCCCTAGTACGCGCGGCGGCCCGTTTTTCGCCCGACATCCTTCCGCACTCCGCCATGTTGTCCTGTCTTGCCCGTCTTGCCGCGACGCCCCTTTCGCACGCGCGTCGTTCTCCGGCTGTCCGCTGCGGCGGTGTGTCAGCGGAATTGTCTGCAATCCTGGTCGAAGCGGAGTGACGGATGTCTGTCACGCAAACGCCACAACAGCCACAACAGCCGCACCCGCCGAAGCTGCCGTCCAGCCTGCCGTTCAATCTTCTCGACCGTTTTCCGTTCCGTTTGCCGCAGACGCAACAGGGCCGGGTCGCGCTTGCGCTCGCCGTCGTCTATATCGTGTGGGGATCGACGTACATGGCGGTGCATCTGTCGCTCGCGTCGTTTCCGCCGCTGATGCTGTCCGGGCTGCGTAATCTTTTCGCGGGCATCGGGCTTTTCATCTTCGCGGCGCGCAAGAAGCCGATCTGGCCGACGGGCGCCGAGATTCGCAATGCGGCGATCGTCGGGACGCTGCTCGTCGGGCTGTCGAGCGGGATGCTCGCATTCGGCATGCGTACGGTCGAAACGGGGACGGCGGCCGTGATGGTCGCGACGGTGCCGCTCTTCGCGACGGTCATCGCCGCGCTCACGGGCCGCAAGATCGCAAAGGGCGAGTGGGTCGCGGTCGGGCTCGGGCTGGTCGGCATCGCGCTGCTGAATCACGGCGACACCTCGTCGGGGTCGACCGCCGGCAGCCTCGCCATCCTGTGCGGCGCGATCTTCTGGGCCGGCGGCGCGCATCTCGCCGGGAAGCTCAAGCTGCCGTCCGATCTCTTCGTGTCGACGGCGCTGCAAATCGGACTCGGCGGCACGATTTCCACGATCGTCGCCTGGTTTTCAGGGGAGCGGATCGCGAGCATCGGCTTCGTGCCGTTCGCTTCGTTTCTCTATCTGATGCTGATCGGGACGATGGCCGCCTATGTCGCGTATGGCTATCTGATCCGCCACACGAGTCCGATCATCGCGAGCAGTTGCATGTACGTGAATCCTGTCGTCGCGGTGGCGCTCGGTTCGCTGCTGCTCGGCGAAGTCATCACGCGCTGGACGGTCATCGCGACCGTCGTCATCTTGATCAGCGTCGGCTTGTCGTTCTGGTTCGACTACCGGCGGCGCGGCCTCGTCTGAGAGCGGCCGCGCGGCGAGTCGATCAACCGCGCGACGATGTAAGACACGGGAAACGTCGCGTAAGACTTGCCAGACCCGTTCCGGCGGGCCGCACGCGGAACGTCTGGTTCGAGCAAAAACTCTAAATCACGCAAGCGCCTTGTCCCACCGAGCGCGGCGGCCAAGCCGCGCTTCGTCCCCGTCCACAGCGGCACATCAGTTGCTCAGTGTCGGCACCCATCCGGCGCCGTGCGAATGCGCATCCGTCGAACGGTGCCCCGGGGAAAAAAGCGGGCTGGTCTCAAGCGTTTTACCGAACGCGCGACGGCCCGACATAACGATCAACATCAATCGATAATAAAGGTGAAGACATGAAGCTCATCCGCACCGTGACCGCGCTTGCTTGTGCCGCATCGATCCTTTCCGCCTGCGGCGGCAGCTCAGACGACGTTGGCAAGGAACTCGGCGTCACGCCACCCGAAGTCCATTTCATCCACGCCATTCCGAGCGCACCGAACGTCGACTTCTATAACAACGGTCACGTCCTGCAGGCGAACCTCGCCTACAAGGCCGTCACGAACTTCGCCACGATCAACACCGGCGCCCAGACCTTCTCGTACGCGGCCGTCAACACGACGACGCAACTCGCCACCGACTCGACCATCACCAACGCCGCGAAGGGTCACGAGTACACCGTGATCGCGCTGCCGGACGCGGGCTTCCTGCCGTCGATCGCCGTCATCGACGATCCGTTCGACAAGGGCCTGCTGTCGACGAGCGCACGCGTGCGGGGCTTCAACGCGTCGGCGAATGCACAGAATCTCGACCTCTATCTCGTCGCGCCTGGCACCAGCATCAGCGCGATCAGCCCGACGATGGCCGGCGTCGCGTACAAGAATGCCGTCCCGGCGACGACCCAGGATTCGCTGTACCTCTCCGGCGGAACCTATCAACTGATCGCGACGCTGCCTGGATCGAAGACGCCGGTCTACACGTCGGCGTCGTTCAACCTCGGCAACAACGCGGACTGGCTCGTGACGACGCTGCCCGCCGGCAACGCGCTTTCGCAAGTGATCCCGAACAAGATCCGCCTGCTCGTCGCGCAGGGCGGCAACACGCAGACGCCCGCGATCGAATTGCCCGACACGCAGTAACGCAGGAGAAAGCGCGACGCGGATCGCGCTTGGGAAACAATAAGGCCTTCGCGATTGCGAAGGCCTTTTGTTTTTTCATGTCACGCGAAATCTGCTGCAACAGACTGTCGCAAAAAAAGCCCGCCGCTAAAAGGGACGGGCCGACAGGTAACGCTCAACCTGAATCGGTGTGGACTGCGCTGCGCGGCAGCCCGGGCGGTCGCGATCCTTACTTGTGTTCTTCGGCCGAGTTCGAGATGGCCTGGCCGCCCTTCGAGATGTCCTGGCCCGCGCCGGACATGGTGTTGCAGCCCGCGAGGGCAGCCGTGCCAGCGATCAGCAACAAAGCGATGAGTCGAGTCATGAGTGTTCCCCTAGCAGTTGGAGATGCGGGAGCGGAGCGTCCGCGCATCGTTGTTGAGTTCGCCCTGCGCGTCGCGCCGAGCATTCTGTCCGAACCATCTTAAAAAAAGCACGATGCGCAGGCTGTAGGCGTGCACGTGTTTTTCGCGTCAGCCGGGTCCGCTATTGATGTCGGCGTCCTCCTACGCGAGCGGAATGCCCGTATCCAGCGAAGCCGCGTGCTTGGCGTCCGTGCGCTCGCGCGGCAAGGTCGCGCGGATGCTCGTGCCGTGCGGCACACGCGGCTCGATCTCGATGCGACCGCCGCGCGCCGACACGCGCTGGCGCATGCCGAGCAGACCGTGCGTGTGCGTGCGCTTCAGATCCTGCGCGCGAATGCCGACGCCGTCGTCGGCGATATGCAGCGACACGCGCTCGGCGTCGAGCGTCAGCGCAATCTCGATGCCGCTTGCGCGCGCATACTTCGCCGCGTTGGTGAGCGACTCCTGCGCGACCCGAAAGAGCGCGATCTCGATTTCGTCGCCGAGCTTCACGTCGCTCTCCGGAAGCTTGAGTTCGACGGTCCAGCCGTTGCGCTGCGCCGCTTCGTCGGCGAGCGTCGAGAGGGCCGTGACGAGCCCGAAGTTCGCGAGGACGGTGGGCCGCATGTCTTCGATGATCCGGCGCTTGAGCGCGATGCCCTGATCGAGGTTCGCGAGCGCGCGCGTGAGCTTCTCGGCCATCGCGGGCTCCGCGTGCTTCAGCTTGCCGTTGACCCACGCGACATCCATCTTGCTCGCGGTCAGGATCGAGCCGAGTTCGTCGTGAAGCTCGCGCGCGAGCTCGGTTTTTTCGTTCTCGCTCACCGACTGCAAGTGCCACGCGAGCGCTTCGAGCTGACGCGTGCGCTCGAACACGAGCTGGTCGAGTTCCTCTTGCTGCGTAATGAGCTTTTTCTGCACGCGATCCTGCTTGTCCAGTTGAATCCCCAGGTTGCGGAACAGCAGCAGGAACAACACGATGTTGAGCGCGCACAACGCGCCGACGCAGAACGTCGAGATGCGCTGGTCGGCGCGGCTCGAATCGAGTGCATGTTGCGCGCGGCGTTCCTCCGTCAGGCGTAAAAGCGCCAGCGTGCTTTCCAGGATTTCGCCGCCTTCGGGCGTCTTGAGCGCGAGCGCGCGGGCGTCGTCGGCGCCGAGCGCGGGGTTCGACAGCGTCGCGAGCCCGGCGGCGATCTGCGCATCGACCGCGCCGCTCACCTGCGCGAAGCTGGCGAGCGCGGTGTCGTCGGCCTTGCGGTGGTAGTAGCCGTCGAGCGAGGCGATGATCCGGCGAATCCGCGCCGCCGCCTGCGTGAAATGCGCGGCGTACGCGGCACGCGACGCCTCGGGCGCGAGCACGAAGGCGCGTTCGTCGGCGGCGAGCGTCGCTATTTCGGCAGCGAGTTCGGTCAGTTGCGTGGTGGCACCCTTCGCGTCGAGCGCGACTTCGTATTCGGCGGCGATGCGCATGCGTCCCGACTCCAGCACGACGAGCCCGCCGACCGTAATGACGATCGCGACCGTCATCGCGACTGCCCAGCTCCAGCGGCGCATGAAGTCGTTCAGGCGAGCGACGCGTCCCGGATTGCCCCGCTTTGGCGCCGATGCCTGCCGAACCCCGGCGGACGGTATTGCCTTGTTCATGTGACTTTTTTCGTCGTAGTGGGCGTGAACCGCGCTCGCATGCGAGGCGAGGGCACGGTCAGGCCCGTTGAAAGCGCTTGTCAGTGGATTCCCACAGCAAAAAAGGCGCCAGCCCGGATGCGCCCGCATGCCGACGCTATTACCATCAATGAGCCAGTCAAACTTTCACACGGGGAACGATCATGTTGAAGTGGGCTTTGTTTTTCGCGATCGTGGCCGTGATCGCCGGTCTCCTGGGCTTTACCGGCATCGCCGCGGGCGCCGCCAGCATCGCGAAGTTCCTGTTCGTGCTGTTCCTGATCCTGTGCGTGGTTTTCCTCGTGCTCGGATTCGTCGTCACCAAGAAAATGGTCGATTAGCGGCGCGCTGATCGTCCGGGCGGCCTCAGCGCTCTTGCTGTCTGGCGCCGGCCGCTCCCTGAATGTTCCGAGTCGCCTTCTTTTCGACGCTGACGGGTGCTTGACGCCGCCCCGGCGACGGCATGTCTGCGCACCGGGCTCGCCGGGGCGCGCTGTCCGCCGCCGCCGACGTCCGGACCCGGTTTCATCCCTCAAGGAGGGTCGCCATGCTTCATTACGCCGCTGTTTTTTTCGTGATCGCGATCATCGCGGCCGTGTTCGGTTTTACGGGCATCGCCGCGGGCGCGGCTGAAATCGCGAAGATCCTGTTTTACATTTTTCTCGTGGTGTTCGTGGTCACGCTGCTGCTCGGCGTTTTCCGAACCTGACGCGGTAGTCACAGGGCGATTTCGCGCGCGCCAAGTACCGGGCACGCCGCGTGCTCGGAGCCGACGATCGACGCAATGAATCGACGCCACACACTTCGCGAAGCGCCGCTTGGCGACGCCCGATGTCAAACCACACCACTTTGCCAGGAGCAATCAAATGTCGAAATCGTCTGCTGCAAAAGCCGAGCCGGTTCAGTCGAAGGACCCGTTCGTCCTGGATGTCGAGAAAATTCGCGCCGATGCGCGCCAGCACATGGACGAAGGTCCGGTCACGGCGACTTACGGCGCCGATCGCGAAGTCGTGCTGAAACTCCTGAACGACGCGCTCGCAACCGAAATTGTCTGCACGTTGCGCTACAAGCGTCACTATTTCATGGCGAAGGGCATTCACTCGGAAGCCGTCGCGAGCGAATTCGCCGAGCATGCCGCCGAGGAGCAGGAACACGCGGATACGCTCGCCGAGCGCATCGTCCAGTTGGGTGGCGAGCCGAATTTCGCGCCGGACAGCCTGAAGTCGCGCTCGCATTCGGAGTACAAGGAAGGGTCCGATCTCATCGACATGATTCGTGAGAATCTGATCGCCGAGCGCATCGCCATCGACACTTATCGCGAAATCATCCGCTATCTCGGCGAGAAGGACGTGACGACGCGGCGCATCTTCGAGGAGATTCTCGCAGTCGAGGAAGAACACGCCGACGACATGGCGGACCTGCTCGAAGGCCGGAATGGCTGATCGCCTGGCGCGCGCCGGCCGCGCCGTTGCGGAGCCGGCGCGGGCAGATTTTTCTACGCGCGGACGGCGCACATGATTCGAGTGTTGATAGCGGACGATCACGCGATCGTCCGGAGCGGGTTCAGGCAGTTCGTCGCCGACGAACCCGACATGGAGGTGGCGGCGGAAGCCGCGACAGGCGACGAAACCATCGCGCTGGTTCGGGCGGGCGCCTTCGACGTGGTGCTGCTCGACATCGCGATGCCCGACAAGAACGGCATCGACACGCTGCGCGTCATCAAGCAGCTTCGGCCGGAGCAGGGCGTGCTGATGCTCTCGGGCTTTCCCGAAAGCCAGTACGCGATCAACCTGCTGCGCGCGGGCGCGAACGGCTATCTCACCAAGGACGCGGCGCCCGACGAGATTGTGCGCGCGATCCGCACGGTGGCGCGCGGGCATCGCTATCTGTCGGAATTCATCGCCGATGCGCTCGCCGACAAGCTGGAGAAACCCGCGGCCGAGCGGCCGCACGAAACGCTCTCGGAACGCGAGTTCCAGATCTTCTGCAAGCTCGCCGGCGGCCGGATTCCGACCGAGATTGCCGAGGAGTTGCATTTGTCGGTGAAGACGGTCAGCACGTATCGCGCGCGGGTTTTGGAGAAGATGCGGCTGTCGAACAACGCCGATCTCACGTACTACGCGATCAAGAACGGCCTGATCGAATAACCGGCCGCTTCACTCACCGCTCACCTTGGGAGGCGCCCGCCGTGGGCCACCAGACGACCATCGACGATGCCGGCAGACGCGAGGCCAAACGGCCCTTGCGGGTGCTCCTGATCGAGGATTCGCCGCTCATCCGGCGCAGCCTCGTCGAGGCGATCGATGCGTCCGGCCAGCTGCGCGTGACCGCCTACGCCGATTCGCCCGACGAAGCCATTGCGCTCTTGTCGGCGCACTCGTTCGACGCGGTGATCGTCGATTTGCAACTCAAGCGCGGCTCGGGCATCGAAGTGCTGGCGTATCTGCGGGAGCGCGGGCTCGTCGAGACGTCGTTTGTCTGCGTGCTCACGAATCACGCGCTGCCGGCCTATCGCGAACGCTGTCTGCGATACGGCGTGCGTCACTTCTTCGACAAATCGCTCGAATTCGACCGCGTGATCGACGCGCTGCACGACTATGCGCGCGAGCGGCGTAACGCGTCGTCCTGACGCCGGCGACTTGTCACACCGTTGGAAGTCGATGCCCTTTCAGGGCCTTGCTTTGCCGCGACGGCCCGGTTCTAATGCGAACCCCGAGGCTCCCGCCGCATCCGTAGGCGATGCTCCTATCTCGACTTCTAGCCACCACACATGAAACGCGTTTTGCTTCTTGGCCTGTGTCTGTCTGCCAGTTCCGCCTTTGCCGCGAACCCCGTACTGCTCGAAACCCCTGTTGCCTATGCGCCCGACGCCCGCGGCGTGGAGAAGGTCAAAAGCGAATGCCGCGTCGACGACCTGTTGACGCGTCACATCGGCGACGTGCTTCGCAAGCTCAACAAGACAGGCGACGGCACCATTGCATCGCAGACCGATGCGGGCGGCGCAAGCATCCTCAGAGTGCAGATCACCAATGTGTTCGGCGTCGGCGGCGGCGCATGGAGCGGACCGAAGGCCACGACCGTGCTCGCCGATCTAATCGAGGATGGCAAGGTGATCCGTCACACCCGGGTCAATCGCTGGTCGGTTGGCGGCATGTGGGGCGGGTTCAAGGGTACGTGTTCGATCCTCGATCGCACGGCCATCGTGATTGCCAAGGATTTGGGCCGCTGGGTGCGCGATCCGTCGTATCAGATCAAGGAAGAGGCACCGCCGCAGGAAGCCTCCGCGCCGACTGCCCAGATCGATCCGCAAAAGGCCGAGTAACCGGGCATCAGGCAACTCGACAGTATTCGGCCTGACGGTTTCTTCGATACCTCCGCCGGCCGGTACGCGGATTCGTCGAGTGTTCGGCGAATCCCGAAAGCAGGTCGCACAGACGTTCGCCGGGACGCCGGCAGCGAGCCGCGAAAGCTGAAACGCCGCCAAGACTGGCGTAAGCGCGCGCCGAGCTAACCCGCCTGCGACGCCGCGCCGACGCGCCTGCGCCGATGGCTCCATGCAGCCAGACCGACCGCGGCCAGTCCCGCCAGCGAGACGCCGGTCCAGCCGAACGCGTGCCACGCGAGCGACGCCACCGCCGACCCGAGCGCCCCGCCGATGAAGTACGCGACCATGTACACCGTGTTCACGCGGCTGCGCGCTTCCGGCGCGAGTGCGTAGATGCGCGACTGGTTCGAAATCTGCGCGGCCTGCACGCCGATATCCAGCACGATCACGCCAATCACGAGCCCCGCGATGCTGCGCGCCGAAAACGCGAACACGACGAACGAAATGGCGACGAGCGCGATCGACAGCGAGATCACCGCGCGCGGCCCGCGCCGGTCGGCCGACTTGCCGGCGAGCGGCGCCGCGAGCGCGCCCGCCGCGCCGACGATGCCGAACAGGCCCGCCGCCTGCGGACCCATGTGGAACGGTTCGCCCGCGAGCAACAGCGTGAGCACCGACCAGAAGATGCTGAACGCCGCGAACATCGCGCCGCCTGTCAGCGAGGCTTCGCGCAATCCGCGATGCTCGGCGACGAGATGCCACATCGAGCCGAGCAGCTTCGTGTAGGGCAGGGTCGAGGTCGGCCGGCTCTTCGGCAGCCGGGCGATGACGACGACGGCCAGCACGATCGTCGCCACGACCGACGCGCCGAACACCGCGCGCCAGCCGAAGTACTGCGCGACGATGCCCGAGACCGTGCGCGCGAGCAGGATGCCGAGCAGCAGGCCGCTCATTACGGTGCCGACGGCATGGCCCCGTTCGGCGGCCGGCGCGAGTTCGGCGGCAAACGGCACGGCTTGCTGCGCGATCGTTGCGACCACGCCGATCGCGAGGCTCGCCGCGATCAGCACCGCGAGCGTCGGCGCCGCCGTCGCGACGACGAGCGCGATGCCGAGCGCCGCAAGCTGGATCAGGATGAGAAGACGCCGGTCGAAGCGGTCGCCGAGCGGCGCGAGAAAGAACATGCCGATCGCGTAGCCGAGCTGCGTCGCCGCCGGCACCGCGCCGATCAGCCACGCGCTGCCGGGAAACGACGCGCGGAAGTCGTCGAGCAGCGGCTGATTGAAGTAGATGTTCGCGACCGAGATGCCCGCGATCGTCGCGAGGAGCCACAGCGTCGCGCGCGAGTAGTGCGGATGGCGCTCGTTTCGGTGATCTCTTCCGTGATCTGTTCGGTGCTCCGGTGCGGGCATGGGCGAGGACATGGTCGTGTGCTGTTCGAGTGGCGAGGCGTGCGGCCTCGCGGTTCCTGATGAGCGGCCGGAGACGCTTGCGCAGGCTCTCGCCTACAGCGGCGCCCTTCAGCCGAGCCGCCGATCATACTGGAGACGCTCTAGTCCTGCTCGTCGAAGCGCCGCGGGCCGTCGCCCTGGTCGACGCTGAGGTAATGCGTGACGAGTCCGCGTTCTTGCGTGTGCAGATGCAGTGCGAAGCCGGGCGGCTCCATCACGTAGGCAGCCGGGCCGTCGTCGCGCAGTTCGAGTGCGACCTGATGCGCGGTCGATGGCGCGCACCACGCGATCGTGCCGCCGAAGCGCGCGACGATCGTCCGGTGCATGTGTCCGCACAGCACGCGCTCCACGTTCGGATGCGCGCGCACGAGAGTTTCGAGGCGCGCGCTGTCGGCGGGGTCGAGCCGGACGTCGTCCATGAAACGGATGCCCGTCGCGAACGGCGGATGATGCAGCGCGATCAGAACCGGCATCGCGCGAGCGCGGTCGAGTTCCTCTGCGAGCCATGCGAGGCGCGCGTCGCAGAGGCGGCCGGCGTCGCTGCCGGGGTTCATCGTGTCGAGCGCGATGACGCGCACGCCTTCGATGTCGAAGGCGTACTGGATGAATTCGCCGCCCGCCGACAGTTCCTTTCGTTCGGGGAAGACCGCGCGCAGGGCGTCGCGGTCGTCGTGATTGCCGACCATCGGATACCACGGCATCGCGAGCGGGGCGAGCAGCGCGCGCAGATGGCGGTAGGCGTCGGGATGACCGTCGTTGGCGAGGTCGCCCGTGATGAGCACGGCGTCGGGTCGCCGATCGAGCGTGTTGAGCGTGTCGACGCAGCGCGCAAGATGCGCCGCGGTATCGATCCGGCCATAAGCCAGCGTGCCCGGCGCAGTGAGATGCAGGTCGCTGATTTGCGCGAGCAGCATGGCGATGTCCCCCGAAGTGGCGCGTGCGTAGCTGCAAGCTTACCGAAACGCGGCGGGGCGCGTGGCGGGTTTGCCTGGCCGTCTGTCCCAGTCGCGCCTCGTGCGCGATGGATGGACTGGCAGCGAACCGGGGGTGCGGTTTCCCCGCGCAACGGGGGTGCTCGCGCCAAGGCGATCTGTCTACACTTTCGGCACAGATGGAGTCGTCGAGACAGGAGGTCCGCCATGACGCCCGTTGCGCTTTACATCACCCCCAACTACATCGCGTCCGTTCGCACCGGCAGAGGCCGCGCCTGCTTCGAAGGCACCGTGCGGTTCGTCGACGTCGATGCGCTGCCGTTCAACATCGAGCATGTCTGCATCATCGACCGCGATACGGCGATCGAAGCGCTGTTCGATGCGGTGAGGGACGCGGAGAGGTTGCTTAGGGCGGTTTGATGGCGCGGGGAGGTGAAGGGAAGGCGGTTGCCGCGGCCTGAGATTCGCCGGGCTTCATTCGTCTGGTGCCGGGGACCGGACTTGAACCGGCAAGCCGTGAGGCGGCGGATTTTAAGTCCGCTATGTTTACCAATTTCATCACCCCGGCAGGGCGGACGCGATTCTACCATCGCGGCGCCGCGGGGCAAAAACCGCCCAAGTCGGGACATCAGGCGGGACGCGTGCCCGGCGATTTCGAAGCGGCCGGTTCCGCGCACGGGCCTCCAGACACAAAAAGAGCCCAAAACTCCAACGAGAACTGGGCAAAAACCGCCGGCAAGGCCGGCGGCGGAGGTCTTTATTCAACAGAGCGAGGCTCGTTCGCGGGAACGAGCCTCGTTTCATGCCTGAGGCGATGATTCGAACGATGCCGACCTCGACACACCGTTCGCCGCGCCGTCTTCGATTTACTGACCGAAATACACCGGCTGAGCCGTAGCCGGCGTCGTCACGCGGCCCGACTGTGCGGAGCCGCTGGCCGATGCGCCGTAGCTCGACTGCACGACGTCGTTCTGAGCGATCACGCGCGATTGTGCGGCCTGCAGGTTCGCGGGATAGTTCGCATCGCTTGCGTTCGGGTTGTAGCCGGCCTTTTCCAGTTGCACGAGTTCGGCGCGGACCTGAGCGCGGGTCAGCGGTGCGTTCGACTGAGCGAACGAAGCCACCGGAGCAGCGAGGGCGGCAGCGACAACAACGGCTTGAATAAGCGATTTCATGATTGATTACCTCCAGATGGTGTTTTCTTTGCTGTGAACATCCTTGTTCGCCAGCCAGTGATTGCATTGTAGATAGTTGATTAACAACGTTTAAGCGGTCGATTCGCGAATCATTCTTGCGAATTCTGCAAGAATTCAGTTGAGGCCACGCAAGCGTGCTAGGCTCGATGCCTGATCGTCAACGGGTTGCCAACATGCCTTCCGCCATCCGCATCGGCCTGATTTCGGATACGCACAATCTCGTGCGCCCTGAAGCG
Source organism: Caballeronia telluris (assembly GCF_001544495.1). Taxonomy (GTDB): domain Bacteria; phylum Pseudomonadota; class Gammaproteobacteria; order Burkholderiales; family Burkholderiaceae; genus Caballeronia; species Caballeronia telluris. Next base: position 126,527 of record NZ_FCNZ02000002.1, on the reverse strand, counting down.
CTCGCGGCGCTCGTAGGCTGCGAGCACATCGTCCACGCGGGCGATATCTGCCGTCCGGCGGTCCTCGATACGCTCGCGGCCCTCGCGCCGATCACAGTCGTGCGTGGCAACAACGATTCGGGTGAGCGCATCGACGAGTTGCCGGAACACACGACGCTCGACATCGGCGGGGCGAAGATTTTCGTCGTCCACGATATCGCCGACGTGCCGCGCGATCTCGCGGGGATCGACGTCGTCGTGACGGGGCATTCGCACAAGCCGCTCGTCGAACTGCGCGCCGGCGTGCTGTTCGTGAATCCGGGCAGCGCGGGTCCGCGGCGCTTCAAATTGCCCGTCACGGTGGGGCTACTCACGATCGAAAACGGCCACATCGACACGCGCATCGTGCCGCTGATCGACTAGCGACGCACACGAGAACCGGACGCAAAAAAGCCGGCGCGATCTCTCGCGCCGGCTTCGCATGAATCAAGCAGTTATCAGCCGTCGGTCAAGCCCGCACCGCGCCTTCCGGAAACCGCTCGTCATCCATCGCGGCGGCTTCGCGCGCGCCGCGCAGCACCGCATGCGCTTCCGCACGCGAGCCGACAGCGGGCGGCGAGCCCTTCAGCGGCTTCCTCGCGGTCTCGTGCAGCGCGAGCACCGACACGATCCCGATCACCGACGCGCCCATCAGGTAATACGCGGGCATCATCAGGTTGCCGGTGGCATCGACGAGCCACGCGGTCACGAGCGGCGTCGTCCCGCCGAAGAGCGACACCGAGACGTTGAAGCCGATGGCGAGCGCGCCGTAGCGGATCTTGGTCGGAAAGAGCGCCGGCAGCGACGACGGCATCACACCCGTAAAGCACGACAGCATCACGCCGAGGATCAGCATGCCGCTGAAGATCGGCAGGATCGTGCCCATGCGGATCAGTTCGAGCGCCGGAATCGCCAGCACCAGAAGACCCACGCAACCCGCGAGCATCACGGGCTTGCGGCCGATCTTGTCCGACAGGTGCCCCGCGAACAGCGTCATCGGCATCATCAGCACCATCACGACGAGCACGATGAAGAGACCATGCGTCTCGTTGAACTTGAGCGTCGCCGAGAGATAGCTCGGCAGGTACGACAGCGCCATGTAGTCGGTCACGTTGAAGATCAGCACGAGGCCGATACATTGCAGCATCGGCTTCCACTGCTCCATCAGCGTGTCGCGGAACTGCTGCTTGGGCGTCGCGTGCGCTTCGGATTCGCGCTTGTCGGCTTCGCGCTGGAACGCGGGTGTCTCTTCGAGCTTCATCCGGATGTAGAGCCCGATCAGCCCGAGCGGCCCGGCGACGAGAAACGGAATGCGCCAGCCCCACGAGAGCAGGGACTCTTGCGAGAGCGTGGCCGTCAGCACCGCGACGACGCCCGCGCCGAGCACATAGCCGACCAGCGTGCCGAATTCGAGGAAGCTCGACATGAAGCCGCGCTTCTTGTCCGGCGAGAATTCGGCGATGAAGGTCGCCGCGCCGCCGTATTCGCCGCCCGTCGAGAAGCCTTGCAGCAGACGCGCGACGAGCAGGAGGATCGGCGCGAAGATGCCGATCGAGCCGTAGCTCGGAATCAGGCCGATACAGAATGTGCCGATCGCCATCATGATCATCGTCATCGCGAGGACGCGCTTTCTGCCGATGCGGTCGCCGAGCGGGCCGAACACCATGCCGCCGAGCGGACGCACGAGAAACGCCGCGGCGAACGTGCCGAAGGTGGCGAGCAGCTGCGCGGTCGGATTGCTCGACGGGAAGAACACTTTGCCGAGCGTCACGGCGATGTAGCTGTAGACGCCGAAATCGAACCATTCCATCGCGTTGCCGATCGCCATGGCGCCGACCGCGCGCTTCAGGAGCGATTGATCGACGATGGTGATGTCGTCGAGAGTCGGCTGGGCTTGCCGGTCATGATGATCGCGATGGTCGCTTTTGCGCCAAAGGCCGTCGCGTACTTCGTGTAGGGCGGACATGGGTAGGAGTTCTCCTTGTTCAATGCCGGCGGTGCGTCGTGAACCTTGAAGCGTGGTCGACAACGCGGCCGGCGCGCCCGATGGGGCGCGGATTGCCAGGAAAGCGCCATTCCGAAGTGCAGTTTCGCGACGGTGCCGAAGGCGGGTGGCGCGGTCGTGGGTGTCGCCGCAGGGCTTGGCCGTCACGCTCACCGCGCAAACACGCGGCGACGAAGACAATGCCAAAGCCGGTGCATCGCGGCGAGGGTCGCGAAAGTGCACTCAACGAAAACAGCGCGATTTTGACGAAGCGGACGGCGAACCCGGGAGTTGCCGCGGTGTAGGCCGCCTCGTCGACGGTAAAAAATTGAATACGAAAAAGGCCGGCGCAGATCAGGACCGTCGAGCCTTTTTGTATGAAACAGTCACGAATCGCAGCGTGTCGGGCATTATGATTGCCGAGGCGCGTGCGCGTGAATCAGGGTGAATTGCTGTTTGAACGAAGTAGATAGTAACACGATGACGGATGAAGCGCAAACCGCCGGGCTTTCGGGCTATATCAAAAAGTCTCGAATCCCTTATCTCATAAAGGATTGCGGCGATTCCTGGGCGTTCGTTCAACGTGGCGTTCGCCCAAGAAAAAACCGACCGCGAGGGGTCGGTTTTGGAAGGTTGCCGTGCGCGCTTTCAGCTTTGCGGCGGCACGTAACCCGACGCGGTATCGGCGCCTTCGCCGAAGAAATATTTCTCGGTCTGCTTGAGCAAATACTGGCGCGCGCGCGGATCGGCCATGTTCAGGCGGTTTTCGTTGATCAGCATGGTCTGCTGCTTTAGCCAGCCCTGCCACGCCTCTTTCGAGACTGTCTCGTAGATCCGCTTGCCGAGTTCGCCCGGCAGCGGCGGAAAGTCGAGTCCTTCGGCTTCCTTGCCGAGCTTCGCGCATTGAACCATTCGGGCCATCGTGTGTTTCTCCTCAAGTCGGGGTAGCGGGGCGTCGCGGTCGTGGTCGTTACCTGCGGCCGCCCGAATGTGGTGAGTTAAAGCTGCTTCTTCAATACGAGCGACTTGCGTTGCCAGTTATAGAGACGGCGCCGGTCTTCGGGCAGGTCGTCGACGGTGGCTTTCACGAAACCGCGTTTGAGGAACCAGTGCTCGGTGCGCGTCGTCAGCACAAAGATGTGCGTGAGGCCGCGCGCCCGCGCGCGCTGTTCGACGCGTTTCAAGAGCCGCTCGCCGTCGCCGGAACCTTGCGCCTCGGGCGCGACCGTGAGACACGCCATCTCGCCGATGCGCTCCTGCGTGTACGGATAGAGCGCCGCGCAGCCGAACAGCACGCCATCGTGCTCGATGACCGAGAAGTGGTCGATGTCGCGTTCGATCTGGTGGCGCCCGCGCCGCACCAGCGTGCCGTCCGATTCGAGCGGCTCGATCAGCGTGAGAATGCCGCCGACGTCGTCCGGCGTCGCCTCGCGCAGGCTCTCGAGGTTCTCGTAGGAGATCATCGTGCCGACGCCGTCGTGCAGGAAGAGTTCGAGCAGCACGCTGCCGTCGAGCGCGTAGGGAATGATGTGCGCCCGCGCCACGCCGCCGCGGCACGCGCGGATCGTGTGCTTCAGGTAGAACGCGGCGTCGCCCTGCAATTCGCCGCCTTCGTGCAGACGATAGGCGTCGTCGAGCGACATTTCGCGCACCAGATCGCCGTTTTCATCGACGAGACCCGGCGTTTCGGTCAGGAAGATGATCTTGTCGGCGCGCAGCGCGATCGCGGCGGCCGACGCCACGTCTTCCATCGACAGGTTGAACGCTTCGCCCGTCGGCGAAAAACCGAGCGGCGAGAGCAATACGAGTTTGTTGCTCGCGAGCGACTGGCGCACCGAATCGCCGTCGATCTTGCGCACGACGCCCGTGTGCTGGAAATCGACGCCATCCAGAATGCCGACCGGCCGCGCCGTCACGAAATTGCCCGACACGACGCTGATGTGCGCATGCGCCATCGGCGTGTTCGGCAAGCCCTGGCTGATCGCGGCTTCGATGTCGAGGCGCACTTCGCCGGCGGCTTCCTTCGCGGATTCGAGCGCGCGCGCATCGGTGATGCGCAGCCCGTGCGAAAACGACGACTCGACGCCGTGCAGCCGCAACTGCTCTTCGACCTGCGGCCGCGAGCCGTGGACGAGGACGACGTGGATGCCCATCGCGTGCAGGAGACCGACGTCCTGCACGAGCGCGTTGAGCCGGCCTTCCTGCACCAGCTCGCCGCCGAACGCGACGACGAACGTCTTGTTGCGGAACGCGTGGATGTACGGCGCGACGGAACGCATCCATTCGACGAACTGGGCGTGCTTGGCGTCCACGTCGGAGATCTGGGGCGTTTCCGGTTCGGCTGCAACCGGCGACGGCGCGGTGGGGAGGTCGGTTTGAGAATTCATGCCCGGATTATAATGCGACGCTATGCCGAATGTTTCCAAACGCCCCGTCGACGGGGACAAGCTCGACCCTCAGGAGCAGTTGAAAAAGCTGCGTGAAAATCTGTTGCGCGATGGTGCGCCACGTCCGCCGGGCGCTGGCGACGACGAAGCGAGCCGGGCGCGCAGCAAGAAGGAGGCGGCGGCGCGGCGGTTTGCGGGGACGTCGGGGAACGCGGGCGCGGTGGCGAAGCCCGCGAGCAGCGGCGAGCGGCAGGCCGTGCAGACGCCGCCGGCGCGTTCCGGCGAATCGCGAAGCCGGGCAGCTGACGTTCCGCGCCCTAATAAGAAACAGCAGAATGTCGGCGCGCAGCAACGCGCAGCAGCGCATGCGAACGAGCGCGCGAACGGCGGAACAGCAAAGCCGGCTGCGCGCGGCGACACACCGAAAGTCCCGGCCGAAGCCCATCCAGAAGACGGACGACCACGCGCGCGTCGAGCCTCCGCCAAGGAAAGCGCCCCCGGCGATGCGCCGCAACGCGCCGAGCGTCGCGTGCCGCCGCGCGCTACGGAACGCCCGACCCAACCGCGCGCACCGCGCACGACAGACGAAACCCGCCCGAAAGCGCGAGCCGCCGATACGCCGTCCCAACCCGCCGCGCGCGATCCGTCACGACCGCGCGCGCCCCTGGCTTCGGACGAAACGCGAGCGCAGAAACCCGCCACCCCGCGCCGCGAACGAGCGGCGGTCGAACCGAACCCGATCCCGCCGATCACATTCCCCGAAGCGCTGCCGGTCTCTGGACGCCGCGAGGAAATCGCACGCGCCATCGAGGCGAATCAGGTCGTGATCGTGAGCGGCGAGACGGGCTCCGGCAAGACCACGCAGTTGCCGAAAATCTGTCTCGCGCTCGGACGCGGCCTCGGCGCCGGCGGTTCGGGCCTGATCGGCCATACGCAGCCGCGCCGGATCGCGGCATCGGCGACAGGGCGTCGAATCGCGGAGGAACTCGGCACGCCGTTCGGCGAAGTGGTCGGCTACAAGGTGCGTTTCACCGACAATCTCGCGCCCGGCGCGTCGGTCAAACTCATGACGGACGGCATTTTGCTCGCCGAAACGCAAACCGATCCGCTGCTCAAGGCCTACGACACGATCATCATCGACGAGGCGCACGAGCGCAGTCTCAATATTGATTTCCTGCTCGGCTATCTGAAGGAAATCCTGCCGCGCCGGCCCGACCTGAAGCTGATCGTGACCTCCGCGACCATCGACGCCGACCGTTTCGCGCGCCATTTCGGCAGCGACGAGAAGCCCGCGCCGGTGATCGAGGTGAGCGGGCGGCTGTATCCGGTGGAAATGCGCTACCGGCCAGTCGAAGAGGACAGCCCCGCCGTGAAGAACGCGCAGGGCACGCCGCAGAAGGAGTCGCGCCAGAAAACCCAGCGCGAGACCGACCGCGACCTGATGGAAGCGATCGTCGATGCCGTCGATGAGTTGTGCCGCGAAGGCCCCGGCGACGTCCTCGTGTTCCTGCCCGGCGAGCGCGAGATCCGCGACGCCGCCGAAGCGCTCAGGAAACACCATCCGCCGCATACGGAAATCTTGCCGCTCTTCGCGCGCCTGTCGGCGGCGGAGCAGGAGCGCGTGTTCCGGCCGTCGAACGCGCGACGTATCGTGCTCGCGACCAACGTCGCGGAAACGTCGCTGACGGTGCCGGGCATCCGCTATGTCGTCGATACCGGGATGGCGCGCGTGAAGCGCTATTCGTATCGCAACAAGGTGGAGCAACTGCAGATCGAGGGCATTTCGCAGGCGGCGGCGAACCAGCGCGCGGGCCGCTGCGGGCGCGTGGCGGACGGCGTGTGCATCCGCCTCTACGACGAAGCCGATTTCCAGTCGCGTACGCGCTTCACCGATCCCGAGATTTTGCGCTCGTCGCTCGCGTCGGTCATTTTGCGGATGAAGTCGCTGCATCTGACGGCGATCGAAACGTTCCCGTTCATCGAACCGCCGCCGGGCCGCGCCGTCGCCGACGGCTATCAACTGCTGAACGAACTCGGCGCCGTCGATGACGACAACGCGCTGACGCCGCTCGGCCGCGAACTCGCGCGCCTGCCGCTCGATCCGCGCGTCGGGCGGATGATTCTCGCCGCGCGCGATCACCAGGCGTTGCGCGAGGTGCTGATCATCGCGTCAGCGCTGTCGGTGCAGGACCCGCGCGACCGGCCGGTCGAGGCGCAGGAGCAGGCGGACCAGGCGCACCGCAAGTTCGTCGACGAGCGCTCCGAGTTCCTGCAATGGACGCGCATCTGGGCGTGGTTCGAGGAAGCGATCGCGCACAAGAAGTCGAACAAGCAACTCGGCGATGCGTGCCGCGCGAACTTCCTGTCGCAGATGCGTCTGCGAGAATGGCGCGACGTGCATTCGCAGTTGCTGACGGTCGTGCGGGAGCACGGCTGGCGGATCAACGATGCCGAGGCGACGTTCGAACAGGTGCATCTGTCGCTCCTGACGGGTTTGCTCGGCAACGTAGGCCTCAAAGCCGACGACGAACCGTATTACCTCGGCGCGCGTGGCATCAAGTTCTATCTGTGGCCGGGCTCGGCGCTCCTGAAGAAGGCGGGGCGCTGGGTGATGGCGGGCGAACTCGTCGAGACGAGCCGCCTGTATGCGCGCACCATCGCGAAGATCGAGCCGGAATGGCTCGAACAGGTTGGCGCGCATTTGCTGAAGAAGTCGCTTTCCGAGCCGCATTGGGAGAAGAAGGCGGCGCAGGTCGTCGCGTTCGAGCGCGCGACGCTGCACGGGCTCACCGTGTACGCGCGGCGGCGCGTGTCTTTCGGCAGCCAGGACCCGGCGCGCGCGCGCGAAATGTTCATTCGCGGCGCGCTGGTCGAAGGTGAATTTGATACCCGGCTGCCGTTCTTCGCGCACAACCGCAAGCTCGTCGCGGATATCGAGCAATTGGAGCACAAGTCGCGCCGCCAAGACGTGCTCGTCGACGACGAACTGATCCACGCGTTCTACGACGCGCTCGTGCCGCAAGGCATCCACACGGGCGCGGCGTTCGAGCGCTGGTATCGCGACGAGGAGAAGCGCGACGAGGAGAAGGCGGGCAAGTCGCGGCTGCTCTTCCTGTCGCGCGACGACCTGATGCGCCACGAAGCCGCCGGCATCACGACGGACCTGTTTCCGAAGCGCATGACGATGGCGGGCATCGAAATGTCGCTCACGTATCACTTCGAGCCCGGTTCGCCGCGCGACGGCGTGACGCTCACCGTGCCGCTCTACGGCCTGAATCAGGTCGATGCGCGCCGCGCCGAATGGCTCGTGCCCGGCATGCTGAAGGAAAAGGCGCAGTTGCTGCTGAAGTCGCTGCCGCAGAAGCTGCGCCGGCATGTGGTGCCGCTGCCGGAGTTCGCGGCCGGTTTCGTCGATCGTCACGGCGGGCCGAAGTTTGGCGCGGGCGGTTTGCTCGAAGCACTGATCGCCGATGTTCGCGGCGAGACGCAGGTCGCGATGAAAAGCGCGGACTTCAAGCTCGAAACGCTGCCCGCGCATCTCTTCATGAACTTCAAGGTCATCGACGAGCACGGCCGTCAGCTCGCGATGGGGCGTAATCTCGCGCAGTTGCGCGCGGAACTCGGCGGCCAGGCGCAGCAGCATTTCCAGAAGCTCGCGGCGGCGACGCTCGATCTGCGCGACGATGCCGCGCCTTCGACGTCGGTGGCGGCGCCGTCGAGCGATCCGTCGAGCACCGCGCTCTACGAAAATCTCACGACGTGGAATTTCGGCAAGCTGCCCGAACTGCTGGAAATCCGTCGTCGCGGGCAGACGCTGTTCGGCTATCCGGCGCTCGTCGATCGCGCGACGCATTGCGATGTCGAAGTGTTCGATTCGCCCGAGGAAGCGGCGCGCATTCACCGCGCGGGTCTGCGGCGTCTCTTCGCGCTGCAGTTGCGCGAGCCGATCAAGTATCTTGAGAAGAATCTCGGGGGCTTGCGCGAGATGTCGCTGCAATATATGGCGCTCGGCACGCTGGAGGAATTGCGCGACCAGATCATCGAGACCGCGCTGGATCGCGCGTGCCTGCAAGAGCCGCTTCCCGACGACGACGCCAGCTTCCACAAGCGCCGTGACGAAGGGAAGGGGCGTCTCACGTTGCTCGCGCAGGAGATCGCGCGGCTCGCGGGACAGATCCTGGCCGAATATGCGGGCGTCTCGAAGAAGCTGGCGCAGGCGAAGTCGTTCGGGACCGCGTACACCGATATGCAGTCGCAATTGAGCGGGCTGATCGGCAAGCGTTTCGTGATCGACACGCCTTATGTGCAGCTCGCGCATTTTCCACGTTATCTGAAGGCGATCGCGCTTCGGATCGACAAGCTGAAAGCCGACCCGTCGCGCGACGCGCGCCTTTTCGCCGATTTGCAGCCGCTCGCCCAGCACTATCAGCGCGCGATCGCCCAGCGCGGGGGCGTGGCGGATGCGCGGCTCGCCGAATATCGATGGCTGTTGGAAGAATTGCGCGTATCGCTTTTCGCGCAGGAGTTGCGCACGCCGATGCCGATTTCCGTCAAGCGCCTTCACAAGGTGTGGGAATCGATGCAGCGTTGAGAGAGCGACGCTCCAGACGAAAAAGGCCGGCGCAATGCCGGCCTCGTGTTTTCTTCGGTCGATACGGCGTCAGTCGATCTGCGCCGTCTTCACCGCTTCGCTCGAAACGGCGTTGACCGCCGCTGCCGTCGTCGCGACGGGTTCTACGTCGTCACCGCGCGAATGAACTTCGACCGGCGGTTCGTACTTGCGCCATTTGCCGTCGGCGAGCGTCTCGACGTTGTCACCGCACTTGCGATAGTAGCCGCGTGCCTCGTTGTGCGAATTGAACAGCACCTTCAGCTGGCAGGCGAACTGCGGCGCGCCGGCTTCGTTCGTCACGTTCAGGCGGTAGTCCCATTCGCGAACGAGGAAAAAACCTTCCGAATAGTGCGGCCGCCCCAGCAGGCCGGCGACCTGATCTTTCGTCATGCCGGGCCGCAGCTTGCGCAGCGCCTCGACGAGCGGGAACGTGCCGTTGTGCGTCCACGTCGACGAGTCCGCGGCCGGGAAGACGAGCTTGTCGTTCATGCCGTCGTCGGAGAGGTGGCTGCGCGTCGCGCAGCCCTGCATCAGCGCGGCGGCCGACAGCGCCGCGGCGAGCGTCACCCAGACGGGCGCGCGACGGGAGAGAGTGCGAACTGTTTCTTTCGTCATGCTTGAGTCACCTTGTTCGATCTTTTTGTTGTGTCGGGCCGGGTTTCAGCGGATGCCGCCGAAACCCGGCCCGAGCGTGCTTGCGACGATCAGGCCGTCCGCTTACCAGTGCATGCCGGCGCCGACGCCGACGCCGAACTGGCCGCGGGTGCTCGTGGTGCCGGTGAACTTGTAGGCCCAGACGCCGTTGTCGGACAGTTGCGACACGCCGATGGCGAGCGCGCTCTGGCCGCCATACGTGCCCGCGCCGACCGCTACCATGCCGTGGCCCGGCAGCACCGCTTGGGGCAGGGTCGCGATGGCGATCGCCGCTGCGGTGCCGCCGTAGGCGTCGCGACGGGCGTCGTCGAACTTCTGGTTGGTGTAGGCGTTAGCCTGGTTCAATGTGTTCGACGAACTTTGCTGCAACTGGTTGAGGTTGACGGCGTCGGTGCCTTGCGTGCCCGGCGCGACGTTGACGATCTGGCGTTCCTGGCCGGCGGCGCCGACGGACACCGTGTTCGTGCGGTCCGCGACCGAGTTCTGGCCGAGGGCGACGGCGTTGTCGGCGGTGGCTTTCGCGCCGCTGCCGAGTGCCGTGGCGCCGTTGCCGGAAGCCGATGCGTTCTGGCCGGCGGCGAGCGCGCCGTTGCCGGAGGCCGTGGCGCCTGCGCCGAACGCAGCCGCGCCCGTGCCCGATGCCGATGCGCTCGCACCCGCCGCCACCGAATGCGCGCCGGTGGACGAGGCGCCTTCCGTGTCGCGGTCGCCTTCCGCGCTCACGAACGGATTGGCGGCGTTGACGACGGCGTTGTTGACCTGGCCGAGCGCGTCGTTCAACTGGCCGACGTTGACCGCGTCGTTGGCGGCGGTGCCGGCCGCGACATTGTGGAGGGCGGTGCCGCCGTCGCCTTCGAGGGTGACGCTGGTCTTGTTGACGGTGCCGTCCGGATTGCGGTCGTACTTGACCGCGCCGTCGACGGCTTGCGTGACCGTATCGACCTGCGCGCTCACGCCCTTCAACTGCGCGACGTTGACGGCTTCGTCGTCGGCGGAACCGGCTGCGACGCCGCTGATCGTGCGGTTGCCGACGTTGACTTCGCCCGACGAGGTTTGCGGAGCGGAAAGGCCGTAGGCGGCGTAGTTGGACTGCGCACCGGTCTTCGTTGCCGAACCCGCGCCGAGGGCGACGCTGTTGGCGTGCGTCGCAGTCGCGCCCTGACCGATGGCGACGCTGTTTTCCTGTGCCGCCTGAGCGATCAGGCCGATCGCGATGGCATTCGTCCCGCCCGCGTTGGCCTGCGAGCCGACTGCAATGCTAGCGTCAGCGCCTGCAACTGCTCCGACGCCGAAGGCGGCGGAACTGTCGCCGGAGGCCTTTGCGAGCGCGCCCACTGCAGTTGCGTTTTCCCCAGCCTGAGCGCTGAACCCCGTTGCCACCCCGACGCCGCTGGCAGTGGCATTCGCTCCGGTCGCTACCGCCGCGAAGCCCGCTTTGGCATTCGCGCCGACTGCAGTGGCACTCGTGTCGGAGGCCACCGAGTTGGCGCCGTAGGCGGACGCGTTGTCGCCGGTGGCCGATGCGTTGGCGCCCGATGCCACCGAGTGTGCGCCCGTCGCCTTCGCGCCTTCGCTCGCGCGATCGCCTTGCGCTTTGAAGAACGGGTTGTCGGCGTCGCTGATCGCGCTGTTCAACTGGTCGACATTCACGGCGTCGGTTCCTTCCACACCAGCCGCGACGTTATGCAGCGTCGTGGGCGCGGACGCGCCGATACCGCCCAGTGTGACGCTGGTCTTGTCGATCGAGCCATTCGGTTTGGGGTCGTACATCACCGCGCCGTCGAGCTTGCTGTTCACGCTTTTCAACTGCGCGACGTTGACGGCTTCGTCGTCGTTCAAACCGGGGGCGACGCCGCTGATCGTGCGGTTGCCGATGTTGACTTCGCCCTTCGATGCTTGCGTGCCGGTGAGGTTGTAGCCGGTGTAGCTGTCTCGCGGAGCCTGGGTCGCTGCCGAACCTGAGCCGAGCGCGACGTTGTTGTCGGCAGCCTGCGTGTTCGCGCCGATCGCCACCGCGTTGTTACCGCTTGCCCGTGCATACGTGCCGAAGGCGGCTGCGGACTCTCCGGATGCGGAGGCGTTCTCGCCTACCGCGGTCGCGCCGTCCTTCGTTGCTGCAGCCCCATGGCCGACGGCGACCGCGCCCGCAGCCGAGGCTTCGGAATACGCTCCGTTAGCGACTGCCTGCAAGCCGGCGCTGGCGCCTGCGCCGGTGGCGACGCCCTGGACATCGGCGCTCGCGTTCTGCCCCGACGCAACCGATTGCTGACCGGTGGCTTGTGCGCCGTTACCGATCGCCGTCGCGCCGTTGGCGGACGCCTTGGAGTCCGCGCCATATGCGGACGATTGATCACCCGATGCCGACGCATTCGCGCCAACTGCGGCCGCGTTTGAACCAGAGGCGTTCGCGGCGGAGCCGACGGCGACTGTAGCGTCCTTACTTGCCTGCGAGAGACTTCCGACCGCTACAGCGCTTTCACCCGACGCGTTCGCCAGTTCGCCTACCGCTGCCGCGCTATTGCCGGCAGCGTTCGACAGATGCCCGACGGCGACTGCGCCGGCGCCTCCGGCAGAGGCCGCTGAGCCATACGCCGACGAATCGACAGCCGAAGCGGAAGCATTCGCGCCAACTGCGGCCGCGTTTGAACCAGAGGCGTTCGCGGCGGAGCCGACGGCGACTGTAGCGTCTGCATTTGCCTGCGAGAGACTTCCGACCGCTACAGCGCTTTCACCCGACGCGTTCGCCAGTTCGCCTACCGCTGCCGCGCTATTGCCCGCAGCGTTCGACAGATGCCCGACGGCGACTGCGCCGGCGCCTCCGGCAGAGGCCGCTGAACCATACGCCGACGAATCGACAGCCGAAGCGGAAGCATTCGCGCCAACTGCGGCCGCGTTTGAACCGGCCGCGTTCGCGGCGGAGCCCGCGGCGAGACTTGACGTACCGGTGGCTTGCGCGTTGACGCCAAAGGCCGCCGCATTCTGTGCGGTTGCCGTCGCCTGCGTCCCCACGGCAACCGAGTTGTCGCCCGTGGCGTTGGACGCCGAACCCACCGCAACGCTGGCGCTGCCCGTTGCCTGTGCATTGGTGCCGAACGCCGCGCTATCTTCCGACGCTTTGGAAAGGCCACCGACTGCCGTCGAATTGTCTGCGGCCTGGGCGCCATAGCCCGATGCGACGCCGAGGCCGCCAGCAACTGCGCCGGTGCCCGTGGCGACACCTTGCGCCGCAGCGTTCGAATTCGCGCCCACGGCCACACCGTCGATGGCGGCGGTCGCTTGCGAACCCGTGGCGATAGCCTGCGAGCCGGTTGCCTGCGCGAGACCGCCTATCGCGAGGGCCCCGTCTTGCGCCGCGTTCGCGCCGTAACCCGTGGCGACGCTGAACTCACCTCCCGCCTGCGCGCCATTACCGACGGCGACGGCGCTGTCCTGACTGGCATTCGCGTAGTCGCCGATCGCCACGGTGCTGCCGTTCCCGGTAGCCTGCGTATTCCAGCCAATGGCGACCCCGCCGTTCGATGCGGTCGAGCCGAGGCCAGCCGAGAGCGATCCGTCCGCGTCGGTGACCCAATCGGCCGCCCGAGCCTGCCCGGCGATTGCTGCACTCGCGGCCACTGCACAAGCCAGCACCAGTGCCGCGCGGGAACTCGACCGTTTCGTTTTTCCCCGTGCCGTTTCCGAAGCGGCGACCCACGTGCCGTTCGACTCGTTCCAGACTGCCTTGAAGATTCTGTTCATAAAAAGGATGCCTAACAAAAACAATGAGTTACTGTGGGTTCGAGGAAAACGTCGTCGTCCGAGCCTGTCGCTCTAAAAAGTCGATTCTTTTTTGCGTACGCGGCGTTGCTCGCGCTGTCCGGTCGGGCGCAGCGAGTCGCAGCACGAAGGCCCTCTCCGGAAGCGCGTGATGATCGGCGTGAAGCGCGACCTTAAATACACGAATATTCCTAATTGCTAATTCATTGCGTGAGAGCGGTGATTCCCAAAATAAAATTTCTCGTTTCTCGTTTCTCGATTTATCTTGTTTCAATTCGATTGAAACGAGAAATTGACAATTATTTCTCTATTTGATCTTAAGAATGGCGCGCGAGGGATCTAGGGCCGATCCGATGGAAATCCGTCCGTGTATTCGGGATCGCGGTTGGCGAATTGCCGGGGAAAGGGCGTTTTCTCGGGCCAAGCCCGCCAAAATGCCGCGCCCGGGTCAACGCTCCCGGACAGGCAAACGTTCTACAATGTCAGCTGTTTCTCGACTCGACCTTTCATGCGCAATCTCTTCCTCTCCGGCCGCGTTCGCGCGACCGTCGTCCGTGCGGCGCTCGCCGCCGGCGCCGCCTTACTCGCCACCGCAGCAAGCGCCAACAACGTGATCGTGCTGAATTCCGGCGAGGCCACGCTGAGCCTGATCGACGAAGGCAGCCGTCAGGTCGTCGGAACCGTTCCGACCGGCAAGGAACCGCATCACCTGATGCCGACGCCCGATGGGTCGTCGCTGATCGTCGCGAATTCGGTCTCGAACAACCTGATGTTCGTCGACCCGAAGACGGGCAAGACCCAGCGCTGGCTCGAAAACATCGAAGATCCTTACCAGATCGGCTTCTCGCCGGATCGCAAGTGGCTCGTGACGACCGGCCTGCGCCTCGATCGCCTGGACATCTACCACTACGACGGCAAGGACATTTCGATCGCGAAGCGCCTGCCGCTCGCCACCATGCCGAGCCACATCGCGTTCACGAACGACAGCCAGACGGCGTTCATTTCGCTGCAGGTCTCGGGTGAAATCGCGGCGATCGATCTCGCGACGCAGACGGTCAAATGGAAAATGAAGGTCGGCAAGGTGCCGGCGGGCGTCTGGCTCACGCCCGGCGACAAGTTCCTGCTCGTCGGCATGACGGGCGCCGATTACGTCGCCGTGGTCGACTGGCGCAGCCAGAAAGTCGTGAAGACGATCAAGACCGGCAATGGCGCGCACAACTTCCGCTCGCTCGCGGACGGCAAGCACGTCGCGGTGTCGAACCGGGTGGCAAGCACGATCAGCATCATCGACGAGGACACGCTCACGAACGTGGGCGACATCACCGGTCTCATGCCCGGCCCCGACGACATGGAACTTTCCGCCGACAAACGCTATCTGTGGGTAACGTTCCGTTTCGCGAAGCACATCGGCATCATCGACCTGACGAATCGCAAGCTGATTCAGACGATCGCCGTGGGCCGCTCGCCGCACGGGATTTATTTCTACAATCGCGCGCCGAACGGCGCCTGACGGCGAGTGTGTACTACCATTGATGCAGATCGGCCGCTGCATCTGACGGAGCACCATGTTTCATTCCATCCTTTCGTCTCTCGATAGTTTCGTTTCGGCGCTTCAGACACTTCTGTACGTCGACGTCGTTCAGCCGTTCCTGTTCAAGGTCGGCCTGATGGACTACGACGAAGATACCTACGACGCGCTCTACTGGGTGATCGTCGGCGTGCTGGAAGTGATCGCGATGTACGCGGTCCTCCGGCCGCTGGAGGCGCTGCGGCCGGCCGAAAGGTGGGAAAACCGCAAGGGCGTGCGGGTCGACGTGCTGTACACGTGGATCGTGAAACTGGGCATCCTGAACCTGTTTTTCTTCTTCACGTTCCAGCCGCTCTTCGATTCGCTGCAAAGCTGGCTGCGTCTGCATAACGTACCGAATCTCGAAATCGACAATCTCTGGCCGGGCGTGACGACCCAACCGCTCTTCGCGTTCGCCATCTATCTGGTCGTGCTCGATTTCGCCGGCTACTGGTATCACCGTCTGGAGCACCGCTTCGGCCTCTGGTGGGAACTGCACGCCGTGCATCACAGCCAGCAGAAGATGTCGCTCTGGTCGGATGATCGGAACCACCTGCTGGACGACATCCTTCAGGCAAGCTTTTTCGCGGCCATCGCACTCGTTATCGGCGTGGAGCCGGCGCAGTTCGTCGTGCTGGTCGCGATCACGAACCTGATGCAAAGCGTTCAGCACGCGAACATCCGCCTGCACTACGGCTGGCTCGGCGAACGGCTGCTGGTCGGCCCGGCGTTCCATCGCCGGCATCACGCCATCGGCTTCGGGCACGAGGGCACCCAGTACGGCTGCAATTTCGGCGTGCTGTTCCCGTGGTGGGACATGCTGTTCCGCAGCGTGTCGTGGAATCGGGAGGTCGAACCGACCGGTATCCGCGACCAGATCGCCGCGCCTGACGCGCGCGCGGTGAACTACGGCGACGGGTTCATCGAGCAGCATTGGCTCGCGTTCAGACGCATCGGCGCGCGCATCGCCGCGTGGCGAAACGGCGGACGCCGCAATTCCGATACCGACGCCGCGCCGGTCTGACGGCCTACGCGCCGTCTTCGGCGGCGCGCACTGTTTTGTTCTTTCAACGGCCAGCGGTCGGCCAATCGGCCAACTGCGCGGCCGGCCTTCCGTGGTTTATCCTGTCTTCTTTGTCGGCCGGCGTCGGCGTTTGGCTTCGGCCCCATGCACGTAGTTGTTCCCTTTCAGGCAAATCACGCATGAATGACTTGCTGCGTTCGTTCGTGCGCGCGCTCGCGAACGCGTTTCACCCGCGGATGCTTTGGCTCACCTTCATGCCGTTCGCCGTCGCGACGGCGGGGTGGGGTGTCGTCCTGTGGTTCTTCTGGCAGACGCTGACGGGCGCGGCGACCGGCTGGCTCGACGGCTGGGCGTTCACGTCCTCGATGTACCGTCTCTTCGATTCCTTCGGCTTCTCGTCGCTGCATTCGGTCATTGCGCCGTTTCTGGTCGTCGTGATGGCGATTCCGCTGATCGTCGTGACGGTTCTGCTGCTGATCGCGACGATGTCGATGCCCGCCGTCGTCAAGCTGCTCACGCGGCGGCAATACGCGACGCTCGAAGCGCGACGCGGCGGCTCGTGGTACGGCAGTCTCGGCCATTCGGTGGTGACGACGGTCGTCTGTCTGGTGCTGCTCGTGGTGACGTTGCCGCTGTGGCTGATCCCGCCGTTTTTCGCGTTGATTCCCCCGCTGCTGTGGGGCTGGCTGACCTATCGCGTGATGACCTACGACGCGCTCGCGCTGCACGCAAGCGCCGATGAGCGCCGCCAGATCGTGCGGACGGCGCGCTGGCCGCTCTTCGCAATCGGCATCGTGAGCGGCCTGTTCGGCTCGCTGCCGACGATGCTGTGGGCCTGGTCGGTATGGCTGCTGCCGCTTTTTCCGGTCGTCGCCGCAGCCACGATCTGGATCTACGCATTCATCCTCGTCTTTTCGGCGCTCTGGTTCGCGCATTACTGCCTGCACGCGCTCGAACGCCTGCGTGCCGGAACGACGGGCGTGCCGGCGTTGCCGGTTCAATCCTGAGAGGCTTTCATGGGCTTTGGCGTCATCATCATCGGCGATGAAATTCTGTCCGGCCGGCGCTCGGACAAGCATCTGCCGAAAATCATCGAATTGCTGGCGGCGCGCGGTCTCACGCTCGACTGGGCGGAATACATCGGCGACGACCCCGCGCGCATCACGGCGACACTCGCGCGCACGTTCGCGTCGAATGACGTGGTGTTCTCGACGGGCGGCATCGGCGCGACGCCCGATGATCACACGCGGCAATGCGCCGCCCGCGCGCTCGGCGTGCCGCTCGCGCTGCATCCAGAAGCCGCGGAGCTGATTCGGGCGCGCGTGATCGACATGGCGGCGGGCAAGCCGGTCGATCTGGAGTCGCCCGAGAACCTGCACCGGCTCAACATGGGAACCTTCCCGCAGGGCGCGTCGATCATTCCGAACAGCTACAACCGGATTCCCGGTTTTTCTGTCGCCGATCATCATTTCGTGCCGGGCTTTCCGGTGATGGCGTGGCCGATGATCGAATGGGTGCTCGACACGAAGTACGCGCATCTGCATCACGCGAAGCCTTATGTCGAGCGGTCCGTGCTGGTGTTCGGACTGCCCGAGTCGCGCATCACGCCGCTGATGGTCGCGATCGAGCAGGACTTTCCGGGCGTGCGGGTGTTCAGCCTGCCGAGCGTCGGCGATGCGTCGCGCGGGGCGATCTACGCGCGCGCTCATATCGATCTTGGTGTGAAAGGCGATCCGGAGACCGCGGGCGCGGCTTTCGAAGCGCTGCGCGAGGGCGTCCACGCCCTCGGCGGGGAAATAGTGGAGGCGCAGCCGGACGCGTGACGGCCGGCGGTTTCAACGACTCCGAGCGGCTCTCAGGCGCCGATCCACGGCAGTTTGCGGAAGCACCAGCCCGACACGGTCTTGCGATGGCCCTGCGAGTCCTTGTCGCCTTCGAAACCTTCCAGCAGGTCGAACGCCTGCGTGAAGCCTTCTTTCTGCGCGGCCACCGCGGCGAGCTTGGAGCGCGCCGCGCTGCGGCAGAGGAACAAAACCGGGGTATCCGGGGTGGCAACTTGCCGTAGTTGTTCGATAAACTCGGCATTCGGCACCGAGCCCGGGTAGCGGATCCACTCGATGTGGGCGTACTGCGCGCCGTCGATCGCCGGGCGGCCAACCCAGTCGAGTTCCGCGCGGGTGCGAACGTCGACGAGGCGCACGCGCGGATCGAGTTGCAGCAATTCGAACGCCTCAGTGGGCAGAATGGCGCCGGCGTAGGGCAAGCGGTTCTCGGCGGCGCGAGCCGTGGCCTGACCGTATAACTGCTCGAGCGTGCTCATGACGCAAGTCTCCGGAGAGCTTAAAAGCTCATTCTAGCGTGACGGTGCCGCGGCCTGTGAGCCTGCGCTAAGAGACGCGACCGCCTGCGCAATGCATCAAGTTGGTGCGCGAAACATCGAATGCCTCGTTTCGGTGCTAACGTTAGACGAGTAGCTGGATGAAGCACCATTTTCGTGCACTACCGCGCGTCGGCCATCGAACGGACCGAGCGGCGAAAAGGGAACCTTCACCGAAAATGCGCGCTGCTTCAATTGCTTGGCGCAACGATGGTGCGTCTTGGCATGGAAGCTGCTTTGTAGACGCCGATAGTTTTCGGATCGGTACGGGGCGGCGAAGTCGTTCGCCGACTTTTGTTAATCAGGAGATAGGTAATGAGTAAATCCGTGGCCGACGTCATGCAACTCGTCAAGGACGAGGACGTCAAGTTTGTCGATTTCCGTTTCACCGACACGCGCGGCAAAGAACAACACGTTTCGGTGCCGGTTTCGGCATTCGACGAAGACAAATTTGAAAGCGGCCACGCTTTCGACGGTTCGTCCATCGCCGGCTGGAAGGGCATCGAAGCGTCGGACATGCTGCTCGTGCCGGACGCCGACACCGCCTTCATCGACCCGTTCTACGAGGAATCGACGCTCGTGCTGTCGTGCGACGTCGTCGAACCGTCGGACGGCAAGGGCTATGAACGCGACCCGCGCTCGCTCGCGAAACGCGCCGAAGCGTACCTGAAGAGCTCGGGCCTGGGCGACACGGCCTATTTCGGTCCGGAACCGGAATTCTTCATTTTCGACTCGATCAAGTTCGGCACCGACCAGTCGGGCACGTTCGTCAAGATCGGTTCGGAAGAAGCACCGTGGTCGTCGACGATGGACTTCGAAGGCGGCAACACCGGCCACCGTCCGGGCACGAAGGGCGGCTACTTCCCGGTCGCACCGGTCGACACGTTCCAGGACATCCGCTCGGAAATGTGTCTGTTGCTCGAACAGATCGGCATTCCGGTCGAAGTGCACCACCACGAAGTGGCGGGCCAGGGCCAGAACGAAATCGGCACGAAGTTCTCGACGCTCGTTCAGCGCGCCGACTGGCTGCAGCAGATGAAGTACATCATCCACAACGTGGCGCACACGTACGGCAAGACGGCGACGTTCATGCCGAAGCCGGTCGTCGGCGACAACGGTTCGGGCATGCACGTTCACCAGTCGATCTGGAAGGACGGTCAGAACCTGTTCGCGGGCAACGGCTACGCGGGCCTGTCGGAATTCGCGCTGTTCTACATCGGCGGCATCATCAAGCACGCTCGCGCGCTCAACGCCATCACGAACCCGGGTACGAACTCGTACAAGCGTCTCGTGCCGCACTTCGAAGCACCGGTGAAGCTCGCGTACTCGGCGCGTAACCGTTCGGCATCGATCCGCATTCCGCACGTGTCGAATCCGAAGGGCCGTCGTATTGAAACGCGCTTCCCGGATCCGCTCGCGAATCCGTACCTGTGTTTCTCGGCGCTGATGATGGCGGGTCTCGACGGCGTGCAGAACAAGATCCACCCGGGCGAAGCCGCCGACAAGAACCTGTACGACCTGCCGCCGGAAGAGGATGCAAAGATCCCGACCGTGTGTGCCGGGCTCGACCAGGCGCTCGACGCGCTCGACGCAGACCGCGAGTTCCTGACGCGCGGCGGCGTGTTCACGGATTCGATGCTCGACGCGTACATCGAACTGAAGACGGGCGAGCTGCAACGCTACCGTCAGTCGGTGCATCCGATCGAGTTCGAAATGTACTACTCGCTGTAAGCGCGCTCGATGGCGCGGGTTGATCGCCTGTGCGATGTACGGGCCGATGCAGCGCGCGCCTCGTTGCGAGCAACGCGGTAAACGACAGAAAAGGGACGGCGCGCCGTCCCTTTTTTAATCGCCGCCGCGCCTGAATTTCAAGACAGATCCACGACCAAGGCCTCATCGCAAGATGGTTCTCAAGAATCTGATCAAGTCGAGAAAGACGCAGTCCGATGCGCTGTCGGACGATTCGCAGCTCGTGCACACGGGTCTCTTGCCGGGTTTGGAGGCGCTGCCGACCGTCGTGCTCGTGCTGGATAAGCGCAGTCTGAAGATCGCGTATGCGAATCCGTCGGCGGAGTCGATGCTGGAGATGTCGAGAAAGCAGTTGACGCAGACGCACTGGCCCGAGCTTTTCGCGAACGCGGAAGAGCTGGTCGGCACGATCGCGAAAATTGCGGAAAACCGTTTCAACGCGACGCATCTCGACGCCGTGCTCGAACGCCCGGGGCGCGAGCCGCTGCATGTGCATGCGGTCGTCGCCTACCTCGAAGTGGCGGCCGACTACGTGCTGCTCGAACTGTTCGAGAACGAGCGGCATCTGAGAAGCGACCGCGAAGAGCGCATCCACGATCTGACCGCGGTCAACAAGCAGTTGATCCGCAATCTCGCGCACGAGATCAAGAATCCGCTCGGCGGCATTCGCGGCGCCGCGCAGTTGCTGGAGTTCGAACTTGGCGCGCGCGAACGCGACGAGCTGCGCGAGTACACGCAGGTGATCATCAAGGAGTCCGACCGGCTGCAAACGCTCGTCGACCGCTTGCTGGAGCCGCATCGTCATCCGCATATCGTCGGCGATGTGAATATCCACGAAGTGTGCGAGCGCGTGCGGCAGGTGATCCTCGCGGAGTTTCCGCGTGGCCTCACGATCGAACGCGATTACGACGTGAGCGTGCCCGACCTGCGCGGCGACAAGGAACAACTGATTCAGGCGCTCCTCAATATCGTGCGCAACGCGGCCGAAGCGTTGCGCGAGCGCATTTCGCAGGGCGACGCCAAGATCGAGCTGCGCACGCGGATCGCGCGCAAGGTCACGATCGGCAAGCGCCTGCACAAACTGGCATTGGACTTGCGTATCACTGACAACGGCCCTGGCATCCCCGGCGATATTCGCGAGCGCATCTTTTATCCGCTCGTGTCGGGCCGCGAAGACGGCAGCGGTCTCGGCCTCACGCTCGCGCAGTCCTTCGTTCAGCAGCACGACGGATTGATCGAAGTGGAGAGCCGGCCGGGCTGCACCGAATTCGCGATCCTGCTTCCGTTTGGAAGCTGAGGTCGCGGTGCTGACCAAGCAGTTTGATCATCCAGACCATCATTTGACGCCTGAGCGTTTCGACGGGCTCACACCGAACCACACGAAGACTTCTCGCCGAACGATATGAAGCCGATCTGGATAGTAGACGACGACCAATCCATCCGCTGGGTGCTCGAAAAAGCCCTGGCACGCGAGAACTTCGCGACGCGCAGTTTCTCCGGCGTGCGCGATGCGCTCGCCGCGCTCGAGCAGGAAAGTCCACAGGTGCTCGTGTCCGACATCCGCATGCCGGGCGGCTCGGGCCTCGAACTCCTGCAAACCGTGCGCGACCGGCTGCCGGGGCTGCCGGTCATCATCATGACCGCGTTCTCCGATCTCGACAGCGCCGTCGCCGCGTTTCAGGGCGGGGCGTTCGAATATCTCGCGAAGCCGTTCGACGTCGACAAGGCGGTCGAGCTGATCCGCCGCGCCGTCGACGAAAGCATGCGCGGCGAAGCCGCTTATGACGACCGCGTGACCGAGACGCCGGAGATGCTCGGCCAGGCGCCTGCGATGCAGGACATGTTCCGCGCGATCGGCCGGCTGTCGCATTCGGCGGCGACCGTGCTCATCACGGGCGAATCAGGCACCGGAAAGGAGCTTGTCGCGCGCGCATTGCACCGACATAGCCCGCGCGCGAACGGCCCGTTCATCGCGCTCAACACGGCGGCGATTCCGAAGGATCTGCTGGAGTCCGAACTCTTCGGCCACGAGCGCGGCGCGTTCACCGGCGCGCAGG
Organism: Caballeronia telluris; assembly: GCF_001544495.1. Lineage (GTDB taxonomy): Bacteria > Pseudomonadota > Gammaproteobacteria > Burkholderiales > Burkholderiaceae > Caballeronia > Caballeronia telluris. Next base: position 104,342 of record NZ_FCNZ02000002.1, on the reverse strand, counting down.
CGATGCGGCAGGGCCGCTTCGAGCAGGCCGAGAACGGCACGCTCTTCCTCGACGAAATCGGCGACATGCCGTTCGACCTGCAAACGCGCCTGTTGCGGGTGTTGTCGGACGGGCAGTTTTATCGCGTCGGCGGTCACAATCCGCTCAAGGCGAACGTGCGCGTGATCGCGGCGACGCACCAGAATCTGGAATCGCGTGTGCGTCAGGGCTTGTTCCGCGAGGACTTGTATCACCGGCTGAACGTGATCCGGCTGCGACTGCCCGCGTTGCGCGAACGCAGCGAGGACATACCGCTCCTCACGCGCCACTTCCTGCAAAAGAGCGCGCGCGATCTCGGCGTCGAGTCGAAGCGCGTGTCGGAAGAGGCGCTCGCTTATCTCGCGTCGCTGCCGTTTCCGGGCAACGTTCGGCAGCTCGAAAACCTCTGCAACTGGCTTACGGTGATGGCGCCCGCGCAGACGATCGAGCAGAAGGACCTGCCGCCCGATCTCACACCGACGCAGGAATATGCCGGCGAAAGCACCGCGCTCGCGGCGAACGCGGATTCGGGAGGCATGACGCAGCCGGCGGCGGGTAGCAACGGCACGTCGGGCATGCCGGCGACGCTAGCTGGCGCGGCGCCTGCGGGCGTGCCGGTCAGCGTGTGGGAGAACGGCTTGCGCACCGAAGTCGCGCGGCTCTTGCGCGAGAACACCGCCGATGTGATGGACGAACTCGCGCGCCGCTTCGAGGCGGCCGTGATTCGCGAAGCGCTCGATTTCACGCGCGGCCGCAAGGTCGAAGCGGCGGAGCGCCTCGGCATCGGACGCAATACGATCACGCGCAAGATCCAGGAACTGCATCTCGACGCCTGATCGTCGCGGCGTCTTCACAATCGTTCAGCCGATCGTCGCGATCACGGGCGCGTGGTCCGACGGCTGATCCCACTTGCGCGGCACCTTGTCGACTTCGCAGGCCGAGCAAAGCGACGCCAGTTCCGCCGACAGCAGGATGTGGTCGATACGCAGCCCAGCATTGCGGCGAAACGCCAGCATGCGGTAATCCCACCACGTGAAGAGCTTCTCGGGCTGCTCGAACTTGCGAAACGCGTCGGTCAGGCCGAGTTCCACGAGCCGCACGAAGTGCGCTCGTTCCTCCGGCGACACCAGGTTCTGACCTTCCCACGCTTTCGGGTCGTGCACGTCGCGGTCTTCGGGCGCGATGTTGTAGTCGCCCGCCAGCGCGAGCTTCGGATGCAGCTTCATCTCGGCGCCGATCCAGTCGGCGAGCGCGTCCAGCCAGCGCATCTTGTAGGCGAACTTCTCGCTGCCGACGGCCTGTCCATTCGGGAAATACGCCGACACGATGCGCACGCCTTCAACGGTCGCGGCGATCACCCGTTGCTGCGGATCGTCGAAGCCCGGGATGTTGCGCACAATGCTCGCTTCGTCGACGTTGACGCCGTCGCGCACCAGGATGCCGACGCCGTTATACGTCTTCTGTCCCGCGAACCAGCTTTTGAAGCCCGCGGCTTCGAAGTCGGCGCGCGGGAATTTCTCGTCGGGGAGCTTCAGTTCCTGCAGGCACAGCACGTCGACGCGGCTCAGTTCGAGCCAGTCGATCACATGCTGCTGGCGGACTTTGAGGGAATTGACGTTCCAGGTGGCGATTTTCACGATTCTCGTATCGGGTCGATGTGGCGAGGGACCTCGATTATCGCCCAGGACCCGCGCATTTTCTGTCCCGCTACAATCGACCGGAACGACAAAACCGCAAGCCCAAGGAGTCGCCCATGGACCTCATCATCCGCCGCGCCGCGCTCGCCCGTTCCCGCGATACCGTCGACATCGGGATGGAAGCCGGCCGCATCGTCGCGATCGAGCCGCATCTGCCGGCCGCCGCGCGCGAAGAAATCGACGCGGACGGTTCGCTCGTGACCGCGCCTTTCGTCGACGCGCACTTTCACATGGACGCGACGCTCTCCTACGGCCTGCCTCGCGTGAACGCGTCGGGGACGCTGCTCGAAGGCATCGCGCTTTGGGGCGAACTGAAGCCGGAACTGACGCAGGAAGCGCTCGTCGAGCGCGCGATGCAGTATTGCGACTGGGCCGTCGCGCGCGGTCTGCTCGCGATCCGCTCGCATGTCGACGTATGCGACCCGCGCCTGCTCGCCGTGGAAGCGCTGCTCGAAGTGAAGCGCCGCGTGAAGCCGTATCTCGACCTGCAACTGGTCGCGTTTCCGCAGGACGGCGTATTGCGCTGCGCGGGCGCGTTCGAGAACCTGAAGCGCGCGATCGCGCTGGGTGTCGACGTGGTCGGCGGCATTCCGCATTTCGAGCGGACGATGGCGGACGGCGCGGCGTCGGTGAAACTGCTGTGCGAATTCGCGGCGGAAAAGGGCCTGCGCGTCGACATGCACTGCGACGAAAGCGACGACCCGATGTCGCGCCACATCGAAACGCTCGCCGCCGAAACGCACCGGCTCGGCTTGCACGGACGCGTGACCGGCTCGCATCTCACGTCGATGCATTCGATGGACAACTACTACGTCAGCAAGCTAATTCCGCTGATGCGCGAAGCGGGCGTCGCGGCGATTGCGAATCCGCTCATCAACATCACGCTGCAGGGGCGCTCCGATACTTATCCGAAGCGGCGGGGCATGACGCGCGTGCCGGAGTTGCTGGCGGCGGGCATCGATGTCGCGTTCGGCCACGACTGCGTGATGGACCCGTGGTACAGCCTCGGCTCGGGTGACATGCTCGAAGTCGCGCACATGGGGCTGCACGTCGCGCAGATGACGGGCATCGACGGCATGCGCGCCGCGTTCGACGCGGTGACGACGACGCCCGCGCGCATCCTCGGGATCGAAGGGTATGGGATCGAAGTGGGATGCAACGCGGATTGCGTGGTGCTGGATGCGCGCGATCCGGTGGAGGCGATACGGTTGCGGGCGGCGCGCACGGCGGTGGTTCGGCGGGGGAAGGTGGTGAGTCGGTCGCCTTTGGTACGCGCGAGTTTGGCGTTGGAGGGGAGGCCGGGGGAGGTGAGTTTTAGGCTGGAGCGGTGAAAAGCGGGTAACCGTATCAACGATCCCTTCTTCTTTATGGGCGCAGTGTGAGCAGAGGGACGCAAGTGCTAATGAGGTGTCGCGGAACGACCGGTTGCGCTCACTTCAGAACACCCCACTAGACGACCAGATTCCCCGGCAAGCCGCGTGTGTTGTGTGCAAGAGATATTCCTGTGGCGTCCGGTCGCAGGCATGGTCAATGTCGTCTGGCATACTAATTAAAGTGTTAGATAAACTAAACAGAATATTAGCGTTAAAGGACGACCATGATTGTGTTTGAAATAGTTACCCCAGGTACATGGCTCGACTATGAAGACAGGGAATGGACGTGGCGGATTGAGGGGCAGCTTCGATTTCTTGAATCGCAATTTTTTGAAGCCAATGCGGCATTAAATTTGTTTATTGGCGCGCAGTCGATTGGCCGCTCGGTTGCAGATCGTGAGAACTGGGAGCGCGATTTGCAGCGTCGGTCTGAGATCCGGCATGCCGTTGAGAAAATGCATGCTGGCATCCAGCCTTGGGATAATTTTGACGAAATCCACTTTGAAACCGAAGTCCGCTTCAAGCGAGAAAGGTGGGCAACCGGCGTTGTGCCATGCGAGTTCGAACATAACTTGTCATTCATTTACACCCGTGCATTTTTGTACGCGCTCGATGCTTTCGATAAATTCTTCGGCGTTCTTGCGAAGGAAGAAAAAGTCCCTGCGGACGTGGCAACTCATCATGCGAAGTTCGCAGACGCTTTCCCTCACCTTCGTGGTGTTCGCAATACGGCCCAACACCTTGAAGATCGTCCTCGGGGTCTAGGCGCAGGCCGGAAACCTCAGCCCCTTGAACTTAAACCAGTTGAAAATGAGTTCATCAATGCGCCAAATGGTGGGGTTCTTATACTGAACGGTCTTATGTGCTCAAAGTATGGATCTACAATGTCAGACGGCCATTATGGGGAGATCGATGTATCACCTGAGTCAATGCTGCGGTTAAGGGAAACTCTGGAAGCAGTCTTGTCGTCATTTAGGTGGCATGGACCGAGAAGACACGCTCCGAGTGCGTAACAAATCCTTTACTTAACAGCGTCGAGCCCTACGTGTGGCTTCGCGACTTTATCGGCGCCGTAAGCTCCTCGCCGCCGATTCGCTTCCCAGATTTCCTCAAACGGTTTTCGATCGAAATCCGCCGCTGAGCAACGCGAGCTTGTCGTGCCGCAACGTTAGTCCCGCAACAGATAACACCGCAACCAACCATCAAATATCGATACCCGCAAAACCAAAGGCCCTCGAAAGGGCCTTTGTCATCACAACATCTCCACAGCGGGAAAATCAATCCACCCGCAAATGCACTGCATCCGCCGTCATCCCGTTATGCCGCAACAGCGCATCGATATTCGGCTCCCGTCCACGAAACGCCTTGAACGATTCCATCGCGGGCCGGCTGCCGCCCACTTCCAGAATCTCGCGTCGATAGCGAATACCCGTCTCAGCATCCAGCACCGACCGGTTCGCCAACTTCGCCGCTTCCTCGAACGCGGCATACGCATCCGCCGACAGCACCTCCGCCCACTTGTAGCTGTAGTACCCCGCCGAATACCCGCCCGAAAAGATATGCGTGAACGTGTTCGGCCAGCGCGAGAACGGCGCCTGCGGCACCACATGAAACTTCTCGTTGATCTCGCGGGCGACGTCGGTCACGCTCTTGCCTTCGTCGCGCGACGGGTCGTAGGACGTGTGCAGCACCATGTCGAACATCGAGAATACGATCTGCCGCAGCGTGCCGAGGCCGCTCTGGAAATTCTTCGCGGCGAGCATCTTGTCGAAGAGTTCGCGCGGCAGCGGCGCGCCGGTATCGACGTGCGCGGACATGTCGGTGAGCACGTCCCACTCCCAGCAGAAGTTCTCCATGAACTGCGACGGCAGTTCGACCGCATCCCACTCCACGCCGTTGATGCCCGAGACGCCCATTTCATCGACGCGCGTCAGCATGTGATGCAGCCCGTGACCGAACTCGTGAAAGAGCGTGATGACTTCGTCGTGCGTGAAGCACGCCGGCTTCCCGCCGACGGGCGCGGAGAAATTGCACGTCAGGTACGCGACGGGCGTCTGCACGTCGCCGCCCGCGAGCTTGTGTCGCGAGCGCGCATCGTCCATCCAGGCGCCGCCGCGCTTGCCTTCGCGCGCGTACAGGTCGAGATAGAACTGCGCGACCATCGAACCGTCCTGGTTCTCGACGCGGAAAAAACGCACGTCCGGATGCCAGACGGCCGCTTCGTCGCGGCGGATCGAGACGCCGAAAAGCGTCTCGGTGACTTTGAACAGGCCCTTGAGCACCGCTTCCTGCGGGAAATACTGCTTCACCTCGTTTTCCGAGAACGAATAGCGCTGCTGGCGCAGGCGCTCGGCGGCGAAGGTCGCGTCCCACGGCAGCAGTTCGGGCATGCCGAGCTCGGTCGCGGCGAACGCACGCAGTTCCATCCAGTCGTTTTCGGCGTGCGGGCGGGCGCGCTTCGCGAGGTCTTCGAGGAATGCCATCACCTGCGCGGGCGACTCGGCCATCTTCGGCGCAAGCGATACTTCCGCGAAGTTCTGGTAGCCGAGCGTATGCGCTTCTTCGGCGCGCAGCTTGAGATTCTCTGCGACGTTCGCGGTGTTATCCCATTCGGGCTTGCCGTCGCCGTACATCGCGCCAAGCTCGGACGCGCGCGTCACGTAGGCGCGATACATCGCCTCGCGCAACGGACGGTGTTCGGCGTACTGCATCACCGGGAAATACGACGGGAAATGCAGCGTGAACTTCCAGCCGTCCTTGCCGTCCTTCTGCGCGGCTTCGCGCGCCGCCTGGATCACGTCTTCGGGCAGTCCCGCGAGTTCGCGCTCGTTCGTGACGAAATGGGCGAACGCGTTGGTCGCATCGAGGACGTGGTCCGAGAAGGCCTTCGACAGCGCCGCCTGTTCTTCCTGCAACTGCGCGAAGCGCGGCTTGCGGTCCTCGGCCAGTTCGGCGCCGGAGAGACGGAAGTCGCGCAGCGAGTTTTCGAGGATCTTCCTGCGTTCCGGCGACAGCGTGGCGAACTCGTCGCCGGCTGCGATCGCCTTGTATTTTTCGTAGAGCGCGAGATTCTGGCCGACGCTCGCCCAGAATTCGGTCACGCGCGGCAGGTTTTCACCGTAAACGGCGCGCAGCTCGGGCGTATCGGCGACGGCGTTCAGGTGCCCCGCGACGCTCCACGCGCGCGATAGCCGCTCGGAAGCCGATTCGACCGACTGGACGATGTCTTTCCAGGTGGCGGGCGTATCGGGCGCGCTCGCGTGCTCGACGGCCGCTTTCGCGGCGGCGAGCAGTTCGTCGAGCGCGGGCGTCACGTGTTCGGGTTTGATCTCGCCGAAACGCGGCAAGTCGGAGAAATCGAGCAGCGGGTTGGGCGGGTTGGCCTGATCCGCTGACGTGGCTAACGTGGTGTCGCTCATGGCTCTCCCGGTCTCGTGTAAGGGACGGGCCGCGAGGCGCCCGCCCGTGTTCATGGCTACAGGGCGATTATTGGGGCGATGAAAGCAAATCTCAAATCGATTGTCGCTACGGACGCGATGGCTGCGATGCGCGTGCCTACCGTTGCGCCGCGCGCTCGGCCGCTTCGATCGTGTTGACGAGCAGCATCGTGATCGTCATCGGGCCGACGCCGCCCGGCACCGGCGTGATGAAGCCGGCCACTTCCCGCACGCCCGCGAAATCGACGTCGCCGCAGAGCTTGCCGGCGTCGTCGCGGTTCATGCCGACGTCGATCACCGTCGCGCCCGGCTTCACCATGTCGGCGGTGAGCACGTTGCGGCGGCCGACCGCCGCGACGACCACATCCGCGTTGCGCGTGTGCGCGGCGAGGTCGCGCGTCTTGCTGTGGCAGATCGTGACGGTCGCGCCGGCTTCGAGCAAGAGCAGCGCCATCGGCTTGCCGACGATGTTCGAGCGCCCGATCACGACCGCGTTCGCGCCCTTCAGGTCGATGTCGTATTCCTGGAACATCTTCATCACGCCATACGGCGTGCACGGGCGAAAGAGCGGCTTGCCGGTCAGGAGCGCGCCCGCATTGGCGACGTGAAAGCCGTCGACGTCCTTTTCCGGGGCGATCGCCTCGATGACCTTGTGGCTGTCGATGTGCGCGGGCAGCGGCAACTGCACGAGGATGCCGTGGATCGCCGGATTGCGGTTGAGCGTGTCGATATGAGCGAGCAGATCGGCCTCGGAGAGCGACGCCGGAAAGCGGTCGAACACCGAATGCAGGCCGTTGTCCTGGCACGCCTTCACCTTGTTGCGCACGTAGACTTCGCTCGCCGGATTGTCGCCGACCAGCACGACGGCCAGGCCCGGCTGGTGCCCGCGGGCGGTGAGGGCGGCGGCGCGGGTGGCGACATCGGTACGGAGTTTCTTGGACAGGGCGGTGCCGTCGATGAGTTGGGCAGTCATGGCGAATCGGTTGAGAGTAGGCAAGTGGTGTGATGCGGACGGTTTTCGCGGCGTGCGCTCGGGCGCCGTGCCCTGGGTGTCGACTTTGGGCGGCGGGTGCGGGTCGCCTTCTGGCGCGGTTTTGGGCGGCTTCGGCACGGTTTGCCGACAGGCGCCGGTCGAAAACCTGGCGAGTCAGAGCGACCGACGATGCCCGCGCCCGAACGGCGCGCTTTGCAACTCGCTCGAAACCCGCTTGCAGCCGCTCGAACCCGTGCCCTGAAAATCGATTGGGACGGCGCTGATGGAAAGAGTGAAATTATACCGCTTCGGGCTGATGCGCTGCCCTGCGAGGCCCGGCGGCGGGCCTCGCTCGTCCTCTCCGGCCCTGCAGCGTTCGGCGGTCTCAGGGCGAGACGGGCTGCCAGCTGTCGTCGGGATCGAACTGGCGCAGCGCGGCGGCGGCGGTCGCCGTCGACGGCCCGAGGTTCTTCTCGTAGACCTGTCCGTCCTGGTTGACGATGAACGTCATCACGCCGGTCTTGCCGTATTGCGCCGGCCAGGCGACGAGGCCGAAGCCCTTAGACATCTCGCCGCCGCTCACGTAGCTTCCGGCGCCGCCTTTCGCGTGCGGACCCTGCGCCGTGAGGATCTTGAAATGGTAGCCGTGATAGGCGTCGGCGGGCAGGGTGTGGTTCGGCATCGTCGCGGCGAGCGGGCCGAGCGGGCTTTCCGGCTCGCCGGGCGCGCTGTCCCAATAGAGGCCGTCGCGCTTGCCCGGCGTGCTGACGAAGCGCTGCGCAAAGTGCTGCTGCTGCTTCTGGTAATCGTGCTGGGCATGGACGTAGCCGAGCGCGGAGAGCATCGCCGAATGCTCGTTGCGGCCGATGCGCCGCGTCATGATCTCGTCGCGCGCGGCGGGCAGGTCGAACTGCCAGCCCTTCGCGCGCTGCACGAGCGGGATCGGCAGCGTCCAGCCGCTGTCGCCGACTTCGACGTGCGCGCTCGCCTGTCCGCCGAGCGGCGCGGCATCGTTGACGATGCGATGCTGCTTCGCCCACGCGCCGAGGTAGTCGTAGATGTCCTGCTCGCCGATGTTGTCGGTCGGGATGAAGCGGCCGAAGTCCTTGCCGAGCACCTGTCGCAAGGCGTCGTGATCGTTTCTCGCGATGGCGTCGGTGAGCGCTTCGGCGGCGGCGTCCGGGCTCCGGTAGGTCGACTGTGCGTGAGCCGCCGGCGTGGCGACCAGCAGCACGGGGGCGGCCGCGAACGTGCCAAGCACGCCGACCGCGGTGACCCATGCCACGACGCGCGCGCGAAGGATCGCGGACGGGACGATGAAGGAAAGTTGAGTCATTGCTGGGCTCCTGAAGCTGATTGCGTCAAAACGTGAGGCACGCGCGCGGTCGCGCGCGATCACCGGCGATGCATGCCGTGACCGCCGCCGCCGCCACCGCCACCGAATCCGCCGCCACCGCGTGCGCCTCCGCCGCCGCCCCCGCCAAATCCGCCGCCTCCGTGCTGGCCGCCGCCGCTGAATCCACCGCCGCCGCCGCCGCGTTGCACGCCGCCCCCGCCGCCCCCGCCGCCGCGGTTCGCGAACGATTCGCGGCTTGCCTGGCCGCGCTGCGCGTCGCGCCGCGCGGCGTTGCCGTCGCCGGCGCCACGCAACGCGTTGTCGCGGTTGACGCCCTGCGCGCGCTGTTGCAAATCGGCGCGATTCGCGGCACCTGCACCGCCTGCACCCGCGCCTCCCGCGCCGCCGCCCGGGCGGCTGCCGCCCTGCCTGATGTCCTGCACGCGCTGGCTGGCCGAACCGCCCACGTCCTGGCCCGTGCGCGTCTGCAGCGTCTGGCGCGCCTGCGCGCGCGGGTCGTCGCGGCCGCGGAACTGGTCGCGGTTGGCGCCGGCGTTGCCCGCGTTGAGGTTGTTCTGCCGGTTGTTCAGATTCGCGTTGTTGCGATTGAACTGCGGATCGTTGCGATTCCAGCGCGCGGTCGTGTTGTTCGCGTTGATGCGGTTGTTGACGTTGATGTTGTTATAGCGATTGACGTTCACGTTGACGTCGTGGTTGTTCCAGTTGAAGCCGCCCCACAGCGCGTTGGTCACCGCGATCCCCGCGCCGAACGCGATGCCCGCCGCGAACCCCGACGCGATCGCGTAGCCGGGCGGCGGCGGCACATAGATGGGCGGATACGCCGGATAAGGCCAGACTCCGTAGACGACCGTCGGGTTGTAGGTCGGCACGTAGACGACCTGCGTGCTGGTCGGCTGGATCTGGATCGTGCTCTGCTCGACGACCACCTTCTGCTGCTCGTTCGACTTCAGGTTGCCGGCCGTCTGCGCCGCGCGGCGCAGGCGCTGCACGGAGTCCATCACGTCGTTCGGCTGCGCGAGAAAGGCGTTGCCGAGCTGCGTCGTCCAGTCGGGCTTCGAGGCCATCGTCGCGAGCACCTGCGGAAACGCCACGAGCGATTGCACGCTCGGGTCCCACGGCTCCGAGGCGACCGCCTTCACGGCGTCGTCGCCCTTCAGGTTCGTGTGCGAACCCGACCACGACGCCGCCGCGCTCACCTCCGACGGGTAGGTCGCCGCCATCAGCACCTGCGCGAGCAACGCGTCGGGATAGAGCGCGACGGGCGCCGTCAGTGAATCGAGCTGCTGGTTGGAGAGCTTCGCCGCGGCGGGTGCGCTCGTCTGCGCCTGCGCGAGCGCGGGCGGCGCGTGGACCGCGAGGAGCGGCCCCGCGAGGAGCGCCGCGCACAGCAAGAGGGTGCGCGAGGTCGGGCAGGCATCGGGCACGCACGGTGCCGATACGTCGTTCCAGTATCGATTCACGATCGGGTCCTCCGGGCCGCCGCCTGCGCGACAGCCGATGACAAGACCGCCAGGACGCGCATCGCCGGGAACCGGACGAGGCCGCCGTGCGGCGAAAGAATCGGAAAGGGCGTTTGACTCGAAGGGTGGACGAGGCCCGGCGCGCGGCGCGAGAGCCGGATCGAAGCGCCCGCGCGAACCGACGGGCGGGAGCACGCAACGCCGAGGTCACTGCGGCCTGCCTGCCGATCCAGGACGTTGCTTGACGCCTTGTCGTGCATAACGGGTTCCGGTGGTGTCGGTTGGGCTATTTAAATGGCCGTAGACATGACGTGTCAACGTGATAGAAGCAATACCACGTTTCCGAAAACGCGGGAACTTGTGCGCAGGTGGGGAAGAAGAGGCGAGGCGGGCCGGGAGGATGTGCGGCGGCGCGCAACGCCGGATATCGACGATCCGGCGCGCGCGCGCAAAAACGATCGGCGGCCGGTGTCAGCCGCGAAGGCTCATTGCTGGGGCTTGTTGGAGAGCGCGAGCCTCAGCAGGTCGGCGACCGTATTGACGCTCAGCTTCTCCATGATGTTCGCGCGATGCGCTTCCACCGTCTTGATGCTGATGCCGAGATCGTCGGCGATCTGCTTGTTGAGGCGCCCCGCGATGATCCGTTCGAGCACCTGATGCTCGCGCGCGGTGAGCTTGCCGAGACGCTCGGCGGCCGCGCGCTGCTGCTGGACGCTCGTGCTCTCGCTGCGCGCCTTTTCGAGCATGCGCTCGACCAGCTTGCGCAGTTCGGCTTCGTCGAACGGCTTTTCGATGAAGTCCATCGCGCCTTTTTTCATCGTCGAGACGGCCATCGGGACGTCGCCGTGCCCGGTCACGAAGATGATCGGCAACAGCGAGTTTTCCGCGATCAGCTTTTCCTGCAGTTCGAGGCCGGTCATGCCCGCCATCCGCACGTCGAGGATCAGGCACGAGATCGCGCCCGAATGCGCGACCGGCAGATAGACGTCGAGAAAGCTCTCCGCGCTCGCGAAGCACTGCACGCGATAGCCGTTGGCTTCCAGCAGCCAGCGCAAAGAATCACGCACGGCTTCGTCATCGTCGACGACAAAGACGGTTTCCTGAGTGGTGACTGGACTGCTCATAGCTCTCCCGTAACGGTTTGTTGTCTGGTTTGTTCACTGTGAGCGTCCGGCCCGCCGTTGCTCGGGCTGTCGGACTCTCCAATTGGCAGACTGCAGTGGAACGTGGCACCCGTGATGTGACCGTCGGACTCGACGTTGTTCACGACCCACAGGCGTCCGCGATGCGATTCGATGATCGAACGGCAAATGTTCAGCCCCATGCCCATGCCGTCGGACTTGGTGCTGTAGAACGGTTCGAAGAGACGCTCGGCGGTGGCTTCGTCGACGCCCGGACCCTGGTCCACGACGCTGATGCACACGAAGTTGCCGTCGGTGCGCTGCACGACCACGCGAATCACCGGATCCACTGCGTTCGGTTTCGCATCATGCATCGCTTCGGCCGCGTTTTTCAACAGGTTGACCAATACTTGCTCGATCAGCACCGGATCGACGTAGATCACCGGCATGCGCGAGCGGATCTCGGTCAGTATCCGGATCTTGCGTTTTCTCGCTTCGATCTCCGCGAGCCCGACCGCATCGGCGACGATGTCGGAGACGCGCGTCGCCTGGCGCTTCGGCTCGCTGCGCTTCACGAACTCGCGGATGCGCTTGATGATCATCCCCGCGCGCACGGCCTGCTGCGCGGTCTTTTCGAGCACGGGCAAGAGGTTCTCCTGCGTCATGCGGCCCGATTTCACCATCGCGACGCAGCCCGAGCAGTAGTTGTTGATCGCGGCGAGCGGCTGGTTCAGCTCGTGCGCGAGCGACGACGCCATTTCGCCCATCGTCATCAGGCGGCTCGTGAACTGCAGCTTCTCTTCCTGCTGATGCGCGAGTTCCTGTGCCTGCTTGCGTTGCGTGATGTCGGTCGCGATCTGCATCTGCGCGAGATGGCCGTCGACCCACTGAATGTATTGGCGCCGCACTTCGAACCACTTCTGGATGCCTTCGACATAGACTTCCTGCGCGTCCGCCGAACTCTCCGTGAGCGCGGTGGCGGGCAGGCCCGCATAGGTATCCACCATGTCGATCGTATCGGGCGATGTCTGTGCGCCGTCGAACCCGCCGCCCGCGAGTTGCAGATGCCCGTCGGGCCGGATGCCGAACAGGTGCCGGTAATAGCGGTTCGCGAAGAGCAGTTCGGCTTCGTCGGCGGCGAGCACGGACACGGCCGCGTCGAGGCTTTCGAGGACGGTGGTGAAGCGCTCGTGCGCCGCGGCGAGTTCCTCGCGAGCGCGCTTGGGCTCGGTGATGTCCGTCATCGACGACATCCAGCCGGTCTGCCGCCCGGAACTGTCGATGAGCGGCGACACGTAAAGCCGCGCGTGGAAGAACGAGCCGTCCTTGCGGCGCACGCGCAGTTCGAACCCGGACGAAGGCGCCTTGCCGCGCAACGTCATGTCGAGCTGGCGCTGCATCTCCGGGTACGAGTCGCGCGGCCAGTACGGAAACGGCTTGGTCTTGCCGACGAGATCGCTTTCGTCCCAGCCCGTCATGCGGCAGAACGCCGGATTCACGTGCGTGATGCGCCCGTGCATGTCGAGCACGCGCATGCCGATCAGCACCGAATTTTCCATCGCGCGGCGGAAGAACGCTTCGGCGTAGAGCGCCTGCTGCGCCTCGAAGCGCTGGCGCGTGTGCTTCCAGAGGCTCCAGAGGCTCCACAGCACGAAGCACGACAGGCCGGCCACGAGCCACACGAGCGTGTTGTTCGTGAAGTTCGTGAGCTGCGGATACGAGTAGACGCGCACCGAGACGCCTTGTCCCGGCGGGTCGAGCGGCAGGTCGTAGAACATGTCGCGCGGCAGGCGCGGACGGCTCGACGTGGTGGCGAGCTCGCGGTTGTTCGGATCGGTGATCGAAATCTTGTACTTCGCCGACAACTCGCTCGGAATGTCGTGCTTGAGTATCCCTTCGATCGAGAACACCGCCGCGATCGAACCCATGAACTCCCGTTCGCGGAATACCGGCGTTTGCAGCGTGATGTAGCCGTTGCCGAGATCGTCGTAGAGAAGCGGCGAATAGATCTGGCGGCGCGTCGTGCGCGCTTCGTCGAACGAGGCCTGCACGGCTTCGTCCATTTGCGTGTCGTTGGGCTTGGCGAGGCGCGAACCCAGCACCGGCAGCGGCGTGTTGGGCCAGCGGGGCTTATGCTCGCTCGTGTACCAGTTCATGTACAGGATCTCGGGATGACCCTGCATGATGTCGGTGGAGGAGGTCTGAAAATTCGCCGGATCGCCGTGTCCGGTGGCGATATCGCGGGCGAGCGCCTGAATCTGTTCTTGCGCTCCGGTCATGGAAAGACGAATCTGCTGCTGGGCCCACGCGACATTGCGGTACAGCGTGTCTTCCTGCTGCTGCTGTTCGCGCCGGTTGAGACTCCAGAGAATCAGGCTCATCACGACCAGAAAGACCAGAATCGAGATGAGCGGCGTCAGTAAATAGGAGTTCGACCACCACGGTCCGTGGTGCCAGCGGGACGGCGACGAGTCTGTCGGCTTGCGCGACGACTTCGCCGAACGTGCGAAAAGCCGATCGGTCAACATGGCGGCAATTGTAACGCAGCGTCTGATTGTTAAATGGCGTAAAAAGGCGGGAAACCGCCTTCAAATGGTCGCAAGGGAGCGAAACGTCTATCAGAAAAGCCTTCACCGACGGTGCGTTGCAGCAATTTTTCGTATTATGAGATTCGCTCTCATGATTCGAAATATTCCTTGCGTGTTTGTCCGGACCCTCTTTAGAATTGCCGCACGCGGCCGGCGCCGTATGGCGCGTGATGTCTGTTCATAGAGCGTTCCTCAAATCAGGAGACGAGCATGTCCGCTGTACCCGACGAAGTTCTGAAATATGTCGCCAACGCCAACGACGACGATCCCCAGGAAACCGCCGAGTGGCTCGAAGCGCTAGACGGCGTGATATCGGCAGTGGGTCCTGATCGCGCGCATTACCTGATCGAAAAGCAAATCGAATTCGCCCGCGTGCATGGCGAGCATCTGCCGTTTTCCGCGAACACGCCGTACATCAACACCATTCCCGTCGCCAATCAGGCCAAGATTCCCGGCGACCAGGACATCGAACACCGCATCCGCTCGTACACGCGCTGGAACGCCATCGCGATGGTGTTGCGCGCCGGCAAGGACACGAACGTCGGCGGCCATATCGCGTCGTTCGCGTCGGCTGCGACGCTCTACGACGTCGGCTTCAACCACTTCTGGCACGCGCCGTCGAAAGATCATGGCGGCGACCTCGTGTTCGTGCAGGGCCACTCGTCGCCGGGCGTGTACTCGCGCGCGTTCCTGCTCGGGCGCCTGACCGAGAAGCAACTGAACAACTTCCGCCAGGAAGTCGGCGGCGAGGGCATTTCGTCCTATCCGCACCCGTGGCTGATGCCGGACTTCTGGCAGTTCCCGACCGTCTCGATGGGCCTCGGCCCGATCATGGCGATCTATCAGGCGCGCTTCATGAAGTACATGGAAGCACGCGGCATCGCGAAGACCGAAGGCCGCAAGGTCTGGGCGTTCCTCGGCGATGGCGAGACCGACGAGCCGGAATCGCTCGGCGCGATCGGCATGGCCGGCCGCGAGCGGCTCGACAACCTCGTCTTCGTGATCAACTGCAACCTGCAGCGTCTCGACGGCCCGGTGCGCGGCAACGGCAAGATCATCCAGGAACTGGAAAGCGAATTCCGCGGCGCCGGCTGGAATGTCGTCAAGGTCGTGTGGGGCAGCCGCTGGGACGCGCTCTTCGCGCGCGACAAGACGGGCGCGCTGATGCGCCGGATGATGGAAGTCGTCGACGGCGAATACCAGACGTACAAGTCGGAATCGGGCGCGTTCGTGCGCGAGCACTTCTTCAACACGCCGGAACTGAAGGCGCTCGTCGCCGACTGGTCCGACGAGGACATCTGGAACCTGAACCGCGGCGGCCACGATCCGCACAAGATCTACGCCGCGTACGATCAGGCGCAGAAGGCGAAGGGCTCGCCGACCGTCATCCTTGCCAAGACCATCAAGGGCTACGGCATGGGCGAGCACGGCCAGGCGATGAACATCACGCACCAGCAGAAGAAGCTGCCGATCGAGACGCTGAAGAAATTCCGCGACCAGTTCCGCCTGCCGATTCCCGACGACAAGATCGAGGACGTGCCGTATCTCACCTTCGAGGAAGGCTCGAAGGAACTCGAATACATGCGCGCCCGCCGCCAGGACCTCGGCGGCTATCTGCCGACGCGCCGCGAGAAGGCCGAGTCGCTGCCGGTGCCGGAACTGTCGGCGTTCGAGCCGGTGCTGAAGGGCACGGGCCCGGGCCGCGAAATCTCCACGACGATGGCGTTCGTGCGGGTGCTGAACATCCTCCTGAAGGACAAGGCGCTCGGCAAGCGCATCGTGCCGATCGTCCCGGACGAATCGCGCACCTTCGGCATGGAAGGTCTGTTCCGCCAGATCGGCATCTGGAATCAGGAAGGCCAGAAGTACGTGCCGGAAGACTCCGACCAGCTGATGTTCTATCGCGAATCGGAAACCGGGCAGATCCTGCAGGAAGGCATCAACGAAGCCGGTGGCATGTGTGACTGGATCGCGGCCGCGACGTCGTATTCGACGCACGGCGAGATCATGATCCCGTTCTACATCTTCTATTCGATGTTCGGCTTCCAGCGCATCGGCGACCTGGCCTGGGCCGCCGGCGACATGCGTTCGCGCGGCTTCCTGCTGGGCGGCACGGCCGGCCGCACGACGCTCAACGGCGAAGGTCTGCAGCACGAAGACGGCCATTCGCTCCTGTGGGCGGCATCGATTCCGAACTGCGTGAGCTACGACCCGACGTTCGGCTACGAACTCGCGGTCATCATGCAGGACGGCCTGCGCCGCATGGTCGCGGACCAGGAGGACGTGTACTACTACATCACCGTGATGAACGAGAACTACGAGCATCCGGCGATCCCCGAGGGTGACGCGGTTGCATCGGACATCATCAAGGGCATGTACGCGTTCAGGAAGGCCGACGCCGACGCGAAGGCGCCGCGCGTTCAGCTGATGGGCGCAGGCACGATCTTCAACGAAGTGATCGCCGCGGCCGAGCTGCTCAAGACCGACTGGGGCGTCGCCGCCGACCTCTGGAGCGTGCCGAGCTTCACGGAACTGGCCCGCGAAGGCCAGGCCGTCGAGCGCTACAACCTGCTGCATCCGACGGAAGAGAAGAAGGTCGCGCACGTCACCAAGCTGCTGAAGGACGCGCCGGGCCCGGTGATTGCGTCGACGGACTACATCCGCGCGCTCGTCGACCAGATCCGCGCGTACGTGCCGCAGAAGTTCGTGGTGCTCGGCACCGACGGCTTCGGCCGCTCGGACACGCGCGAGGCGCTGCGCCACTTCTTCGAAGTCGACCGCTACTGGGTCACGCTCGCGGCGCTCAACGCGCTCGCGGACGAAGGCACGATCGAGCGCAAGGTCGTCGGCGAGGCGATCAAGAAGTACAACCTCGACCCGTCCAAACCCAACCCGATGACCGTCTAAGGCATCGCCCCCGAGCGTTGTGAAGGCGCATCCTCCCCGAGCCCAAACGCGGGGAGGATGGGTCGTGCAACCCAGGAGACACTAATAATGAGTCAAGCGATCGAAGTCAAAGTGCCGGACATCGGCGATTTTTCCGATATCCCGGTCATCGAGATCCACGTGAAGCCCGGCGACACCGTCGAGAAAGAGCAGTCGCTCGTCACGCTCGAATCCGACAAAGCCACGATGGACGTCCCCAGTTCAGCCGCGGGCACCGTCAAGGAAGTGAAGGTCAAAGTGGGCGACAACGTGTCGGAAGGCTCGTTGATCGTCGTGCTCGAAGGCGGCGCGAGCGGTGCTGCTGCCGCTTCTGAAGCGCCCAAGGCGTCACCGGCCCAGGCGAGCGCGGCGCCCGCCGCGTCGTCGGGCGGTGGCACCGTCGAAGTGAAAGTGCCGGATATCGGCGACTTCACGGACATCCCGGTCATCGAGATCGCGGTGAAAGTCGGCGACAAGGTCGAGAAGGAGCAGTCGCTCATCACGCTCGAATCCGACAAGGCGACGATGGACGTGCCGTCGCCCGCGGCCGGCACCGTCAAGGAACTGAAGGTCAAGCTCGGCGACACCGTGTCCGAAGGCACGCTGATCGTCGTGCTGGAAAGTGGCGGCGGGGCTGCCGCGCCGTCTGCGTCCGCTGCGCCCGCCGCGAAGCAGGACGCGCCGAAAGCCGGGGCGCCCTCCGACGCACCGGCCAAGCCCGCACCGCAGAAAGAAGCGCCGTCCGCGCTCGCGCAGGCGCCCGTCATGCCCGCCGGCGACGGCACGCGCACGTCGAGCCACGCGTCGCCTTCGGTGCGCAAGTTCGCGCGCGACCTGGGCGTCGACGTGTCGCGCGTCACGGGTTCCGGCCCGAAGGGACGCATCACGCAAGGCGACATCACCGCGTTCGTGAAGGGCGTGATGTCGGGGCAGGGCAAGGCGCCGGCGGCAGCGGCCGCACCGGCTGGCGGTGGCGGCGGCGAACTCGGTCTGCTGCCGTGGCCGAAGGTCGATTTCACGAAGTTCGGCCCCGTCGATCCGAAGCCGCTCTCGCGCATCAAGAAGATTTCGGGCGCGAACCTGCATCGCAACTGGGTCATGATCCCGCACGTCACGAACAACGACGAAGCGGACATCACCGAACTCGAAGCGCTGCGCGTGAAGCTGAACAAGGAAAACGAAAAGGCCGGCATCAAGATCACGATGCTCGCATTCGTCATCAAGGCCGTGGTGTCGGCGCTGAAGAAATTCCCGACCTTCAACGCGAGCCTCGACGGCGACAACCTCGTCTACAAGCAGTACTACCACGTCGGTTTCGCCGCCGATACGCCGAACGGCCTGATGGTCCCGGTGATTCGCGACTGCGACAAGAAGGGGCTGCTGGACATCGCGAAGGAAATGGCGGACCTCTCGAAGGCGGCACGCGACGGCAAGCTGAAGCCCGACCAGATGCAGGGCGGCTGCTTCTCGATTTCGTCGCTCGGCGGGATCGGCGGGACGAACTTCACGCCGATCATCAACGCGCCCGAAGTCGCGATTCTCGGGTTGTCGCGCGGCGCGATGAAGCCCGTCTGGGACGGCAAGCAGTTCGTGCCGCGCCTGACGCTGCCGCTTTCGCTCTCGTATGACCATCGCGTCATCGACGGGGCCGAGGCTGCGCGCTTCAACGCGTACTTGTCGGGGATTCTGGCGGATTTCCGTCGGGTGATTCTTTGATCCGGTGCGCTGCCGTTCTTTAGGCGGCAGCGCCTGTCATCCGCCGACGAAGGAACCGGCCGCTTCGCCCGAAGCCCGGTTCTCTCCGCACAATTCTTAGGGGACACCATGAGTCTCGTCGAACTAAAAGTACCCGATATCGGCGACTTCACTGACGTCGATGTCATCGAAGTCAACATCAAGGCCGGCGACGCCATCGAAAAAGAACAAGGCGTCATCACGCTCGAAACCGACAAGGCCACGATGGAAGTGCCCGCCGACGTCGCGGGCACCATCAAGGAAGTGAAGGTCAAGGCGGGCGACAAGGTCTCGCAGGGCTCCGTCATCGCGATGATCGAGACAGAAGGCGCGGGCGCCGCTGCCGCGCCGGCCGCGAAGCCTGCCGAGACGGCCAAACCCGCCGAGCCGAAGGCGGCGGGCGGCGGCACGCAGGAAGTGAAGGTGCCGGACATCGGCGATTTCAGCGACATCCCTGTCATCGAAGTGCACGTGAAGCCGGGCGACACCGTCGAGAAGGAACAGTCGCTCGTCACGCTCGAATCCGACAAGGCGACGATGGACGTGCCGTCGCCGGCAGCTGGCACGGTCAAGGAACTGAAGGTCAAGGTCGGCGACACCGTGTCGGAAGGCGTCGTCATCCTGACGCTCGAAGGCTCGGGCGGCGGCGTGAGCGAAGTGCCGACGAAGCCGCAGGCGGCGCAACCGCAGCCGGCCGAAAAAGCCGCAGCGCCCGCGCTGAAGGCCGGCAGCTACTCGGGCGCAGCCGACATCGAGTGCGACATGCTCGTGCTCGGCGCCGGCCCGGGCGGCTATTCCGCCGCGTTCCGGGCGGCCGACCTCGGCATGAAGACCGTGCTCGTCGAGCGTTACGCGACGCTCGGCGGCGTGTGCCTGAACGTCGGCTGCATTCCGTCGAAGGCGCTGCTGCATACGGCGCTCGTGATGGACGAAGCGCACGAACTCGCCGATCACGGCATCAGCTTCGGCAAGCCGACCATCGACCTCGACAAGCTGCGCGGCTTCAAGGAAGGCGTCGTCAAGAAGCTGACGGGCGGTCTGGGCGGCATGGCGAAGGCGCGCAAGGTGCAGGTGGTGACGGGCGTCGGCAACTTCGTCGATCCGAATCACATGGAAGTCGAAACCGCCGACGGCAAGAAGGTCGTGAAGTTCGCGAAGGCGATCATCGCGGCGGGCTCGCAGGCCGTGAAGCTGCCGTTCATGCCGGAAGACCCGCGCGTCGTCGATTCGACCGGCGCGCTGGAACTGCGCCAGATTCCGAAGCGCATGCTGGTGGTGGGCGGCGGGATCATCGGGCTGGAAATGGCGACCGTGTACGCGGCGCTCGGCACGGAAATCGACGTGGTCGAAATGCTGGACGGCCTGATGATGGGCGCCGACCGCGATCTCGTGAAAGTCTGGGAGAAGTACAACGCGAAGCGTTTCGCGAACGTCATGCTCAAGACCAAGACGACCCAGGCCGAAGCGAAGGACGACGGCATCTACGTGTCGTTCGAAGGCGAGAAGGCCCCGGCCGAAGCACAACGCTACGACCTCGTCCTGGTCGCGGTCGGGCGCAGCCCGAACGGCGGCAAGATCGGCGCGGACAAGGCGGGCGTCGCGGTGACCGAGCGCGGCTTCATCAACGTCGACAAGCAGATGCGCACGAACGTCGAGAACATCTTCGCGATCGGCGATCTCGTCGGCCAGCCGATGCTCGCGCACAAGGCTGTCCACGAAGGCCACGTCGCGGCGGAAGCGGCGCACGGCGAAAAGGCGTACTTCGACGCGCTGCAGATTCCGTCGGTCGCGTACACCGATCCGGAAGTGGCCTGGGCCGGCAAGACGGAAGACGAGTGCAAGGCGCAGGGCATCAAGTACGGGAAGGCCGTGTTCCCGTGGGCCGCTTCCGGCCGCGCGATCGCCAATGGCCGCGACGAAGGCTTCACGAAGCTGATCTTCGACGAGGAAACGCATCGCGTGATTGGCGGCGGGATCGTCGGTCTGAACGCGGGCGACCTGATCAGCGAAGTGTGTCTCGCGGTCGAAATGGGCGCGGACGCGACGGATATCGGCAAGACGATCCATCCGCATCCGACGCTCGGCGAGTCGATCGGCATGGCGGCGGAGCTGTACGAAGGCGTCTGTACCGACTTGCCGCCGCAGCGCAAGAAGTAAGCGCGGGCGGTTGCGGTCGAGTCGCCACGAACGGCGCACCCTTTTCGGGTGCGCCGTTTTTTTTCGGCATCCATGCGACGGACGAAAAAAAACCGCGCTCGAATGAGCGCGGTTCTTCTGCTACCTAAGTTCGCGTGACCGGCCAGAAAATCAGCGGGCTATCACGCAAAAAACCTTA
Source organism: Caballeronia telluris (assembly GCF_001544495.1). Lineage (GTDB taxonomy): Bacteria > Pseudomonadota > Gammaproteobacteria > Burkholderiales > Burkholderiaceae > Caballeronia > Caballeronia telluris. Next base: position 83,324 of record NZ_FCNZ02000002.1, on the reverse strand, counting down.
GGCAACCGACTTCTTCGCGACGCGCGAAGCTTGTTCCGTCGCTTGCGTAGCGGCCTTCGTGGCGGCCGTAGCGGCTGCGTTGAAGTTGCTTTCCGCGATTTCGACAGCTTGCTTCGTTGCCTTGTGAACCGTTTCGTACGTGGTGTTGGCGGCGGTGATGGCCGACTTCATCACGGCGACTGCCGTTTCCGAACCCGCCGGTGCGTTCTTCGCGACGTTGTCGACGAGCGTTTGCACCTTGCGGTTTTGCTCTTCGTACTGAGCTTCGGCGACACGGGCGAATTCAGCTTGCGTAGCCGATGCGATTTCGTACAGATGACGGCCGTACGACAGAACCTTCTCGGCGACCGGCTGCGTCAGGCTGGCTTGCAGCGACAGCAGTTCTTGCGCGTCCTTCACCGACAGCGCGCGCTGCGCGTTTTCCTGGCTTTCAGCCAGCGTCGACTTCACGACTTGCAGATTCAGTTCGACCAGCTTTTCGATACCTTCGAACGCCTTGTTCGTGAGGCCGAAGAGGGTGTCGAAGTTGGCTTTTTGCGCGGCGGCGATTTGCTCGGGGGTCAACAGGGTCATCTCACACTCCTGAATTTCGACCCTGAAACGCGGGTCGTGGTTTTGTGGCGGACGCCGGGAATCCGGCTACCGAATGAAGCAACATCGATTGGTGCGTCGCAACATGGAACCCATTTTAGCCAAATTCTGATAGGAGTCAAGCCTTTTTTGTGCACCGCACAAAGAGCGTAATCTTTTTGTTAAACAACAACTTAGATGCGATGAAACGCACGCTCTGAGCGTACGGGAAAACCCGGACGCACCAAGACGGGACAAGGCGTACAGGACGATTCCGAGCTACGATCGGGCGTCGGAAAAGAGGGCTGGGGACTGGATGAGAGCATTTTATAGTGACCGTTTCGTGTTGCCGTTGCCGGCGGGTCACCGCTTTCCCATGCAGAAATATCGTTTGCTGCGCGAGCGTGTCGCAGCGGAACTGCGCGATGTCGCGCTGCACGAAGCGCCGATCGCCAGCGACACCGAACTCGCCCGCGTCCATTGCGCGGGATACATCGAGCGCGTCGCGACCGGGGCGCTCGATGCGCGCGAGCAGCGGGAGATCGGCTTTCCCTGGTCGCCGGAAATGGTGGAGCGCTCGCGGCGTTCGGTCGGCGCGACGATCGCCGCGTGCCGTGCCGCGCGCGTCGACGGCTTCGCGGTGAATCTCGCCGGTGGCACGCATCATTCGTACGCGGCGCACGGCGCTGGTTTCTGCGTGTTCAACGACGCCGCCGTCGCCGCCCGAGCCATGCAGGCCGACGCGCGGAAGCCATGCGGCGAGGGCGCGCGTGCACAGATTGCAATCGTCGATCTCGACGTGCATCAGGGCAACGGCACCGCCGCCATTTTCCGCGACGACCCGAGCGTGTTCACGCTGTCGCTGCATGGCGAGTCGAACTATCCGTTCGCCAAGGAAACGAGCGACCTCGACGTGGCGCTGCCCGACGGCTGCGACGACGACGCTTACGCCGACGCGCTCGCTCGCGCGCTTCAGACGATGTTCGAGCGCTGCGAGCCTGCGCTGATCATCTACCTCGCGGGCGCCGATCCGCACAAAGGCGACCGGCTGGGCCGCCTCGCGTTGAGCATGGACGGTCTGGCGCGCCGCGACCGCCTCGTCTTCGAAGCGGCCGCGGCGCGCGAACTGCCGGTCGCGATCACGATGGCGGGCGCCTACGGCCGCGATATCGACGATACGGTCGATGTCCACTTGCAGACGGTCCAGCTCGCCTCGACTGCCTGCGCACGGCGCCGCCGACACCCAAATCCAGGCGCCGCACTTTTTTAGGATGCCGCCGTAAACCTAAATTGTTCAAGGAACGTTAACATTTGGACTCAGTCGAAACGCGCGTTGCCGAACGGCAACAGGCGTTCCCGCCGTTTTCGCGTCGACCGGTTCCGGTTGCGTGATTGACGGCTCCGGACACGAAAAAGTCGACATTTCCCTCAAGTTGCAGAATTAATTGCCGATAGGCAGAGAAAGCCCGGGCGCGTACCAGGCAATCGGCGCAAAGTTTTCCGAAGAACGATCGTTTTTGACGATGGAAATGCTAAACCTTATTGGGTTTTCGCAATCGAGTCTTACAACTCGGTTTAAAGAGCGTCGATAAGTGCTTAATATTGCTTAAATTTCGCAGCTTTACTACACTTGCGGTACTCTCTCGCCGCCCCAGAACAGAACACTAATGAAAACCGAAATGTTTTCGCCGCTAAAGGTGATGCAAGGCGTGGCGCTCCGGACCGCCATGTCGGTCGCGGTATCCATCGCGGTTGCAACATCTTTCGCGGCCATGCCCGGCGAAGCCTTCGCAAAGACCACCACGGCGTCCAAGACGGCCGCCAAGAAATCCACGAAATCCGAAGCTGCCCAGGCGGCGCCCCGCGCGAAGAAGTCCGCGCGGACCGCCAAAGCCGCGCCCGCCGCGAAGTCCGCCAAAGTCGCCGCCGCGGATGACGACGACGCGCCCCGCGCGTCGCGCAAGGGTCGCGTGAACTACCGGATGGACCCGCACGGCCGCCGTAGCGCGGTGCACGCCGTCGCGTACCAGCCGCGCACACCGACCGTCGGCCAGGCGTTCGGGCTGCACGAAACGCCGGACACCCTCGCGCTGCGTTCGAGCGTCGCCTATGTGATCGACCAGAACACGCAGGAAATGCTGTTCGACAAGAACTCGCGCGCGGTCGTGCCGATCGCGTCGATCACGAAGCTCATGACCGCCATGGTCGTGCTCGATTCTCACGCCGCGCTCAACGAAGACCTCCAGGTCACGGACGAAGATCGCGACTACGAGAAGTACACCGGTTCGCGGCTCGCGGTCGGCTCGGTGCTCAATCGGGAAGACATGCTGCACATCGCGCTGATGGCGTCGGAGAACCGCGCCGCCGCCGCGCTGTCGCGCTACTACGCGAACGGCCGTCCGGGCTTCATCGCCGCGATGAACGCGAAGGCGAAGTCGCTCGGCATGATGGACACGCACTTCGAGAACTCGACGGGTTTGACGAGCCAGAACGTGTCGAGCGCGCGCGACCTCGTGAAGATGGTCAACGCGGCGTACCAGTATCCGCTGATCCGCAAGTTCTCGACCGATACCAGCTATGACGTGTTCACGGGCAAGCGCAACATCGCCTACCGGAGCACGAATGCGCTGATCCGCGATCCGTCGTGGGACATCGGCTTGCAGAAGACGGGTTTCATCAACGAAGCGGGCGAGTGCCTCGTGATGCAGGCGACCATCAACGGCCGGCCGGTCGTGATGGTGCTGCTCGATTCGTCGGGCAAGTATTCGCGTTTCGCCGACGCGGGCCGTCTTCGCGCGTATCTCGATACGGCTGGCGAGCCGCGCATCACCAGCGCGGACGCGGGCGGCGGCGGGACCTGATCTTCCCGAGCGCGGCAAGAAAAAACCGGATTCATCGCGAGATGAATCCGGTTTTCTTTTTGGGCGCCGCGTTCAGCGATGCGGCTGTGGCTGCGCCTCTTGCGGCACTTGCGCGTGATAGCCGAGCGAGCGCGAAATCTCGAGCGCCGTGTGGCTGAGTTGCTTGAGCCACGCATCTTGGAGGCGGTCGGCGGGCGCCGACAGCGACAATCCCGCGACGAGCCGCCCGGTATCGTCGTAGATGCCGGCGGCGATGCAGCGCACGCCCAGTTCCAGTTCCTCGTTGTCGCGCGCGCACGCCTGCTGGCGCACGAAGGTCAGTTCGCGTTCCAGCTTGGCGAGATCCGTGATGCTGTTCTGCGTATGACCCGACAAACCCGTGCGCGTGGCGTAGGCACGCACGCGCGAGGCTTCGTCGGCGGCGAGAAAGAGCTTGCCGACCGAGGTCAGATGCAGCGGCGCGCGCCCGCCGATCGCCCGCACGACCTGCATGCCCGAACGCTCCGAATACGCGCGCTCGATATACACGATCTCGTCGCCCTGACGCACCGAGAGATTGACCGTCTGGCCCGTCTGGCGGTGCAGTTCGCGCATCGGCGGCATCGCGGCTTCGCGCACCGAGAGGCGCGCCTTCACGAGATTGCCGAGTTCGAGCAGCCGCATGCCGAGGCGGTACGTGCCGGGGTCCGACCGGTCGACGAGCCGGCACAACACCATGTCGTTCAGGATCCGGTGCGCCGTCGACGGATGCAGCTCCGTGCTCTTTGCAAGTTCCTTCAGGCTGACGGGATCGGTGTGCGCGGCGAGGGCATCGAGCAGCTTCATCATGCGCTCGATGACCTGAATGGACGTTTTGGATTCCGGGTTCGTATCGCTCATCGTGGAAAATCGGTTGACGCGTCAAACAGCGGAACGGCAATTGTATCTCGTAATGTGAAAAAGAAGTGCGCGCCGGTCTTGCCCTTTTAATCAGGCGCCGTTCGCGCGCGCGGTTTAATCGCGGATAATCGGGGACGTTTCCCGTACGTGTCGAAAAAAGGAAGTCCCCATGCGAGTCGGTTTGTTCGTCACCTGTCTCATCGACCTGATGCGGCCGGAGATCGGTTTTTCCGTCATCAAGCTGATCGAAAAGGCTGGATTCGAGGTCGTCGTGCCGCCCGCGCAAACCTGCTGCGGCCAGCCCGCCTATAACTCCGGCGATCGCCGCCTCGCGCGCGATCTCGCCGAAAAGACGCTGCGCGAGTTCGAACAGTTCGACTACGTGGTGGTGCCGTCGGGCTCATGCGGCGGGATGATCCGCGCGCATTACGGCGATCTCTTTCGCGACGATCCCGAACTGATGAACCGCTACGCGCGCCTGCAGCCGCGCGTGTTCGAACTGACCGATTTCCTCGTGACGGTCGCGAACGCGCGCATCGAGCCGGGCGTGTTCGAAGGTGCCGTGACGTACCACGATTCGTGCTCGGGTCTGCGCGAACTCGGCGTCAAGGCGCAGCCGCGCGCGCTGCTCGCGCAGGCGGGCGTGCCGGTCACGGAGATGAAGGGCTGCGAACACTGCTGCGGCTTCGGCGGCACGTTCGCGGTGAAGTACGGCGACATCTCCACGGCGATCGTCGACGAAAAGTGCGCCAACATCCGCGAGAGCGGCGTTAATGCCGTCGTGCTCGGCGACCTCGGCTGCATGCTCAACATCGAAGGGCGCCTGCGCCGCACCGGCGACACCGCGACGCGCGTGCTGCATATCGCGCAAGTCCTCGCGGGCGACGCCTGACCGCCAACCGGAGCCGCCATGCAAGTCCAGACCATGCAGTTCAAGGCGCGCGCGGGCAGCAAGCTCGCCGACCAGCGCCTGCAACAGAACCTGACCAAACTGTCGACGAAATTCGTCAGCGCCCGGGCGAGCGCGATCACCGCGATCGACTTCGAGGCCACGCGCGCCGCGCTCAAGGAGCGCCGCGACCGCGCGCTGGAAAATCTCGACGTGTGGCTCGACACCTTCGAGCGCGAGGCGACGCGCCGCGGCGCGACGGTGCTCTACGCGGAATCGACGCAGGACGCGGCACGGCTCGTCGCTGACATCGCGCGCAAGCACGACGTCAAGAAGGTGATCAAGACGAAGTCGATGGTGTCGGAGGAAATGCAGCTGAATCGCGTGCTCGGCGAGATGGGCGTGCAGTCGATCGAGACGGATCTCGGCGAATACATCCTTCAGATCAACGACAACGAGCCGCCGAGCCACATCATTGCGCCCGTCGTCCACAAGGACAAGGAGGAGATCGCCGATCTCTTCGCGAAGACGCATCACAAGCCGCGCCTGACCGAGATTCCCGACATGACGCGCGAGGCGCGCGAGGTGCTGCGGCCGCACTTCATGTCGGCGGACATGGGCGTGACGGGCGGCAATTTCCTGATCGCGGAGACGGGTTCGGTGGCGGTCGTGACGAACGAGGGCAACGAAGGCATGTGCACCGTGATGCCGCGCGTGCACGTGGCCGTGACGGGCGTCGAAAAAGTGCTGCCGACACTCGAAGACCTCGCCACCGCGATGCGCCTCTTGCCGCGCTCGGCGACCGGGCAGACGATGTCGAACTACTTTTCGCTGCTGACCGGCCCGCGCGGCGCAGGCGATCTCGACGGGCCCGAGCACATGTATTTCGTGCTCGTCGACGGCGGGCGGACGGGGCTCATCGGCGGGGAATTTCGGGAGATGCTGCGCTGCATCCGCTGCGGCGCGTGCATGAATCACTGCCCCGTGTATCAGAAGATCGGCGGGCATGCGTATGGATGGGTGTATCCGGGACCGATGGGGTCGGTGCTGACGCCGGCTTATACCGGCATCGATCGCGCGCTCGATCTGCCGCAGGCCGCCACGCTTTGCGGCGAGTGCAACAGCGTCTGTCCCGTCGGGATACCGCTGTCGGACCTGCTGCGCAAGCTGCGCGAGAAGCAGGTCGAGCGCCGCCTGAGGCCGTGGAGCGAGCGCGCGGCGCTGGCCGCGTGGGGCTTCCTCGCGCTGCATCCCGGTTGGTATGCGCTCTTCACGAAGCTTTCGGCGCGCATCCTCGAACGCATGGGCGGGAACCGCAAAGCGATCACGCGATTGCCGCTCGGCGGCGGGTGGACCAACACCCGCGACATGCCCGCGCCCGTCGGCCGGACGTTTCGCGAACTCTACAAGGCGCAGCGATCGCATATCGGGTGAGCCGGTCTTCACATCCAACGGAAAAGCCGCGTGAATCCAAAGGATTCACGCGGCTTTTTCTTGCGTACGTTTGCTGGGTGCTGTGTCAACCGCCGAACGGCCCCGAACTCTGTCGCGGCGGCAACCCGCTGCGACTGCCGCCCTGGTTGCCTTGCGGAGCGGGCGCGACGGTCGGCCGGTTTGGCGCCGCTCCGCCGACCGCGACCGGTGGCGGGCGTCCGCCACCGCCGCCTGCCTGCTGTCCGCCCTGGCCGCCCTGGCCGCCGTGATTTCCGCCGCCGCCACCGCCCGCCTGCTGTCCCGGCGGCGGGCCGTTGTGTCCGCCGTGGCCGCCTTCCCCTTGCGGGCGTCCCTGCCAGCCGCCGCCCGACGGACGCCGGTAACCGGGGCCGTCGTCCCAGTATCGCCGCGGCGGCGGATTGTAATAGCCGGGACCGTAATAGCTCCCACCGCCGACGTACACGCCGGACTGCACGACGGGGCCGCCGTAACCATAGGCGCCATAGCCCGGGTCGTATCCGGCCGGATAACCGCCGCCATAGGCGGGCGTGCCGTCCGGGTAGACCGCGCATCCGGCGACGAGCGCCGACGACGTGATGACGATTCCTGCGACTGCGAGTTTCATGATGTTGGCAAAACCGTTGACCGATTACTTATCAGACACCGCGGTGGCGCGGGTGTCCCCGAAAACTTTGTAAGCCTTTATAACTGGCGGTGGAATTATCCACACATCGCGCGTGGCGAAACGGCTTGTTGTTCGCCGTGCAACAAAGCTTTGCTTTTAAGCGTCTTTATGAGATAAGGGCAAACCCGTAGACTTCTAGCTGTCGACAAGTGGGCCTGTTGCCCGCACGACATCGAAGCAGGGGTGCTCAATGAAAAAGACAATATCGACCTACTGGCCCGTCGCGATCCTCGTTCCGATCGTGCTTGCCGCCTACCTCAGCGCTGCGAGCAACGGCCATGCCGACGCCACGTCCGGCGAACTCGCGAGCAGCGCGAACCTGAGCGCGGAACTGGCGCGTGCGGTGTCCTTCGGATACGTCGAGCCCGACGGCATGTGGAATCCTGCGGGCGCATCGTCCGACGATGCGGCGCCGTCGCCGCGCGTGCTCTGAGACGCTTTTAGGCGCGTTCCGATGGCGCTGGCCGCCGAGTCCGGCGGTTTTTTCCGGCTCTTTGTATAATTCGCGGGAATTTGCGAAAAGCGGCGGGCGGCCACGCGCGCAGCCGGTGCAATCCCGCTCACTTCCTCGCCGCCTTCCAACGATGAACTCGATCGCCGTCTGCTTCGTGTGTCTCGGCAACATTTGCCGCTCGCCGAGCGCGGAGGCCGTGTTTCTGCATTGCGTGGCGCAGGCGAAGCTCGCTGACCGGATCATCGTGGATTCGGCGGGCACCGGCGATTGGCACATCGGCCAGCCGCCCGACGAGCGCGCGCAGCGCGCGGCCCGCCGGCGCGGCTACGACCTGTCGCCGTTGCGAGGCCGACAGATCACCGCCGACGACTTCGCGCACTTCGACCTCCTGATCGCGATGGACGACGCCAATGCCGCCGCGCTCACGGAAATCTGCCCGGCGGAGCACCGGGACAAGATTCGTCTGCTGATGGAGTTCGCGACGCGCGACGACAGCCGCGTGGTCGTCGACCCGTATTTTGGCGGCGACGATGGCTTCGAGCGCGTGCTGGACCAGTGCGAGGACGCGTGCGAAGGCCTCCTCAAGGCGCTGCGCACGCAACTCGTCGTCTAGAGCGCCGCACGCAGGCCGACCGCCGCTCCTTAAGTAAATTCCTATAGATTTTCCGAGCTGGATACTTGACTAAAAATGTAGGCTATTTATACTGGACGAAAATCCTCAAGTATTAGCGGTAGCCCCCAATTATGAGACTCACCACGAAAGGCCGTTTCGCCGTCACGGCGATGATCGACCTGGCTTTGCGCCAGGAGCAGGGCCCGGTGACGCTGGCCGGCATCAGCCAGCGCCAGCGCATCTCGCTTTCCTACCTCGAGCAGTTGTTCGGCAAGCTGCGCCGGCACGAGATCGTCGAATCGGTCCGCGGGCCGGGCGGCGGCTACAACCTCGCGCGCCGCGCGGAGAACGTGACGGTCGCGGACATCATCATCGCGGTCGACGAGCCGATCGACGCCACGCAGTGCGGCGGCAAGGGCAGCTGCGAAGGCACGAAGCAGCACGACGGCCACTGCATGACCCACGAACTCTGGGCGACGCTCAACCAGAAAATGGTCGAGTATCTCGATTCGGTGTCGCTCAAGGATCTCGTCGACCAGCAGCGGGCGCGCGAAGGATCGTCGGCGGTGCTGCGCGACCGGCGTACGGAGTCGGCGAGCGTCGATAAGGCGCGCGTCGTGCCCAAAGGACCGAATTCCGTTTTCAACCTGGCGGGCTGACGAACCCGCGCGCGCCCCGGGCACGTCGGGCGCAGCGCGAACGTCGAGAACAACGCCATTTGACCGTTTTACCCGGAGCGACTGATGAACAACGATATTCCCCACCTGCCCATTTACATGGACTACAGCGCGACGACCCCCGTCGATCCGCGCGTGGTGGACAAGATGATTCCGTATCTGCGCGAGCAGTTCGGCAATCCGGCGTCGCGCAGCCACCAGTACGGCTGGGACGCGGAGCGGGCGGTCGAGGAAGCGCGCGAGAACGTCGCCGCGCTGGTGAACTGCGACCCGCGCGAGATCATCTGGACGTCGGGCGCAACGGAGTCGGACAACCTCGCGATCAAGGGCGCCGCGCACTTCTACAAAAGTAAGGGCAAGCACCTCATCACGGTGAAGACCGAGCACAAGGCCGTGCTCGACACAATGCGCGAACTGGAACGCGAAGGCTTCGAAGTCACGTATCTCGACGTCAAGGACGACGGCCTGATCGATCTGGACAAGCTCCAGGCCGCGATCCGCCCGGACACGATCCTCGTCTCGGTGATGAGCGTGAACAACGAGATTGGCGTGATTCAGGACGTCGAGGCGATCGGCGAGATCACGCGCGCGAAGGGCATCATTTTTCACGTCGACGCGGCGCAGGCCACCGGCAAGATCGCCATCGACCTGCAGAAGCTCAAGGTCGACCTGATGTCGTTCTCGGCGCACAAGACGTATGGCCCGAAGGGCATCGGCGCGCTGTACGTGCGACGCAAGCCGCGCGTGCGCATCGAAGCGCAGATGCACGGCGGCGGCCACGAGCGCGGCATGCGCTCGGGCACGCTCGCGACGCATCAGATCGTCGGCATGGGCGAGGCGTTTCGCATCGCGCGCGAAGAAATGGCGACGGAAAACGAGCGCGTGCGCATGCTGCGCGACCGTTTGATGAAAGGTCTGCAGGACATGGAAGAGGTGTACATCAACGGCGACATGGAGCGCCGCGTGCCGCACAACCTCAACATCAGCTTCAACTTCGTCGAAGGCGAATCGCTGATCATGGCGGTGAAGGATGTCGCGGTGTCGTCGGGTTCGGCGTGCACGTCGGCGTCGCTGGAGCCGTCGTACGTGCTGCGCGCGCTCGGCCGTAACGATGAACTCGCGCACAGCTCGATTCGCTTCACGGTCGGCCGCTTCACGACCGAGCAGGACGTCGATTACGTGATCAACCTGCTGAAGGGCAAGATCGCCAAGTTGCGCGATTTGTCGCCGCTCTGGGAAATGCACAAGGACGGCATCGACATCTCGACCATCCAGTGGGCTGCGCACTGAGCGCCCCGGATCGCGACGGAATCGACGACCACACACGGAATACGAAAGGAGTTTGAATCATGGCATATAGCGACAAGGTTCTGGACCACTACGAAAACCCGCGCAATGTCGGCTCGTTCGGCAAGGACGACGACACGGTCGGCACCGGCATGGTCGGCGCCCCGGCTTGCGGCGACGTGATGAAGCTGCAGATCCGCGTGGGCGCGGACGGCGTGATCGAAGATGCGAAGTTCAAGACGTATGGCTGCGGTTCGGCCATTGCCTCCAGCTCGCTCGTGACCGAGTGGGTAAAGGGCAAGACGCTCGATCAGGCGCTGACGATCAAGAACACGCATATCGCGGAAGAACTCGCGCTGCCGCCGGTGAAGATCCACTGCTCGATTCTCGCGGAAGACGCGATCAAGGCAGCGGTCGCCGACTACAAGCAGCGTCACGGCGCGGCGGCTCCGGCAGCGGAGCAGACGCAAGCGAAGCAGCACGCGGCGTAAGTGAGTGGCGGGCGCACGAACGCGCCCCTGATTTTCGATGCAGAGCAAGGCTGCAGTCTGCGACCGCCGGGCTTGGAAGAACGCCGGGCGGACGAGCAACTGCGGGAACGAGAGACTATGGCAATCACGTTGACCGAAAAAGCGGCACAGCACGTGCATAAGTACCTGACGCGACGCGGCAAGGGCGTCGGCCTGCGGCTGGGCGTTCGCACGACGGGCTGCTCGGGACTGGCATACAAGCTCGAGTACGTCGACGAACTGTCGCCGGAAGATCAGGTGTTCGAGTCGGCGGGCGTGAAGATCATCATCGATCCGAAGAGCCTCGCCTATCTCGACGGCACCGAACTCGACTTCGCCCGCGAAGGATTGAACGAAGGCTTTCGCTTCAACAATCCGAACGCGAAAGACGAGTGCGGCTGCGGCGAGTCGTTTCGCGTTTGACGCCGGGAGTACCGGCAAAAGAGGCGGCGCGTGCCGCCTTTTTCTTTCGTGCTCCCGCTTATTGCATGTGTTTCACCTGATACCCCATCATGGCAACGCTCAACGACAGCCACTTCGACCTGTTCCACCTGCCGCCGACCTTCGCCGTCGACCAGCCGTCGCTCGACGACGCGTATCGCACGGTGCAGGCGCAGGTGCATCCCGACCGCTTCGCCGCGGCCGGCGACGCACAACGGCGCATCGCGATGCAATGGGCGACGCGCGCGAACGAGGCGTACCAGACGCTGCGCGATCCGTTGAAGCGCGCGCGCTACATGCTGTCGCTGCGCGGCGTCGATGTCGGCGCGGAGAACAACACAGCGATGGAGCCCGCGTTCCTGATGCAGCAGATGGAACGGCGCGAGAGCATCGAGGACGCGGCGGGCGCGAAGAATCTCGGCGCACTCGAAGCGCTGCTCGACGAATTGCGCGACGAAGAACGCCAGCGTTTTGCGAAGCTCGCGGCGCTGATCGACAGCCACGCGGATCAGGCAGCGGGCGAAGCCGTGCGCCAGTTGATGTTCATCGAGCGCGTCGCGAGCGAGATCGGCGCGCAGATCGAGAAGCTCGAACTCGCGTGAAGCGGACCCACTCCATGCGCGCGCATAACCCCCACTAAAACAACGATGGCTTTACTGCAAATCTCAGAACCCGGCATGGCGCCCGCGCCGCATCAGCGGCGCGTGGCGATCGGCATCGATCTCGGCACGACCAATTCGCTGGTCGCGGCCGTGCGCAGCAGCGTGCCCGAAGTGCTCCCCGATGAGGACGGCCACGTGCTGCTGCCCTCCGTCGTGCGCTATCTGGAAAAGGGCGGGCGACGTATCGGCCGGATCGCGAAGGAAGAAGCGGCGCTCGATCCGCGCAACACGATCGTCTCGGTGAAGCGTTTCATGGGGCGCGGCAAAAGCGAAGTGGAAGGGGCGGAAAACGCGCCCTACGATTTCATCGACGCGCCGGGCATGGTGCAGATCCGCACCGTCGATGGCGTGAAGAGCCCGGTCGAAGTGTCAGCGGAGATTCTCGCGACGCTGCGCTATCGCGCGGAAGACACGCTCGGCGAGGAACTCGTCGGCGCGGTGATCACGGTGCCCGCCTATTTCGACGAAGCCCAGCGTCAGGCGACGAAAGACGCCGCGCGCCTCGCGGGCCTGAACGTCCTGCGCCTCCTGAACGAGCCGACCGCGGCGGCCATCGCCTACGGTCTGGATAACGCGTCCGAAGGCCTGTACGCCGTCTACGACCTCGGCGGCGGCACGTTCGACCTGTCGATCCTGAAACTCACGAAGGGCGTGTTCGAAGTGCTGGCGGCGGGCGGCGACTCCGCGCTCGGCGGCGACGATTTCGACCATGTGCTGTATCGGCATGTGGTTGCGCAGGCGGGCGTCGAGATCGGCACGCCCGAAGACGTGCGTCTGTTGCTCGATCGCGTGCGCACGGCGAAGGAAGCGCTGTCGGACGCGCCGGAAGCGCGCATCGACGTGACGCTGTCGAGCGGCAAGTCGATCGGCGTGACGATCACCGAAGCGCAATTCGCGACGCTCACCGAAGCGCTCGTCGCGCGCACGCTCACGCCGACGCGCAAGGCGCTGCGCGACGCGAAGGTGGCGCCCGCGGACATCAAGGGCGTCGTGCTGGTCGGCGGGGCGACCCGCATGCCGGTGATCCGGCGTGCCGTCGAACAGTATTTCGGCCAGCCGCCGCTCATCAATCTCGATCCGGACCAGGTCGTCGCGCTCGGCGCCGCGATCCAGGCCGATCTCCTTGCCGGCAACCGCCGCGGCGAGGGCGACGACTGGCTGCTGCTCGACGTCATTCCGCTCTCGCTCGGCGTCGAGACGATGGGCGGCCTCACGGAGAAGATCATCCCGCGCAATTCGACGATTCCCGTCGCGCGCGCGCAGGATTTCACGACCTTCAAGGACGGCCAGACCGCGATGGCGATCCACGTCGTGCAGGGCGAGCGCGAACTCGTCGCCGACTGCCGGTCGCTCGCGCGCTTCGAGCTGCGCGGCATTCCGCCGATGGCGGCGGGCGCGGCGCGCATTCGCGTGACCTATCAGGTCGACGCTGACGGCCTTCTGTCCGTGTTCGCGCGCGAGCAGGAATCGGGCGTGGAGGCGTCGGTGGTGGTGAAGCCGTCCTACGGTCTCGCCGACGACGACATCGCCCGCATGCTCGAAGAGAGCTTCACCACGGCCGAAACCGACATGCGCGCCCGCGCGCTGCGCGAGGTGCAGGTGGAAGCGCAACGTCTCGTCGAAGCGACGCAGGCGGCGCTTGCCGCCGACCCGGAACTCCTCGACGACGCTGAACGCGCGCAGATCGACGCATTCGTTGCGGAACTGGCGACGGTCGCGCGCGGCGACGACCACGACGCGATCGAAACCGCGACCAAGACGCTCTCGGAAGCGACCGACGAATTCGCCGCGCGCCGGATGAACAAGAGCATTCGCCGCGCGCTCGCGGGCCGCAAGCTCGACGACGTCTGATCGAACCATCGAATCTACGGAATTACGGAAAGACTCATGCCTCAAATCGTTGTACTGCCTCATGTGGAACTGTGCCCGGACGGCGCGGTGATCGACGCCGACCTGAGCAAGAGCATCTGCGACAACCTGCTGGATCACGGCATCGAGATCGAGCATGCCTGCGAGAAGTCGTGCGCGTGTACGACGTGTCACGTGATCATCCGCGAGGGCTTCAATGCGCTCGTGCCGTCGGAAGAAGACGAGGACGATCTGCTCGACAAGGCCTGGGGTCTCGAGCCGACATCGCGGTTATCATGTCAGGCGATGGTGCCGGCCGAAGAGGATCTGGTCGTCGAGATCCCGCGCTACTCCATCAATCACGCAAAGGAAAATCACTGACAGGAGCGCTTGCCATGAAGTGGACGGACACGCAGGAGATCGCGATGGCATTGACCGACGCGCATCAGGAAATTGATCCCCAATATGTACGTTTCACGGATCTGCATCGCTGGATCACCGAGCTGGAAGGCTTCGACGACGATCCGTCGAAGTCGAACGAAAAGATTCTCGAAGCGATTCAGGCCGCGTGGATCGAGGACGCGGATTATTGAGCGTCCGCGATTTCGTATCGCATAGGCCAATCGAAAACGGCGATTCCGAATGGAATCGCCGTTTTGCTTTTGTGCTCGCTTTTTGATTGCCGAGAGCGGCCGGTCAGCCAGCCGAGAGCGTGCCGTTGCGCACGCGGACCGGCTGGCCTTGCTGGAACGGCGGCGGCTCGCGATACGTGAACGTGCGGTACTTGCCGCTCTCCATGCGCACGCGAACGGTGTAGTCGGTTTCGCTGCGGACGTGCTTTTCGACCGAATTGCCGGCGAGGCCGCCGCCGAGCGCGCCGAGGAGCGTCATCGCGGTGCGGCCGCCGCCGCTGCCGAACTGGTTGCCGACGACCCCGCCCGCGACCGCGCCGCCGACCGCGCCGATGCCGGTACCGTGGCCTTCACGCTTGACCGCCGTGATCGATTCGACCGTACCGCAGGTCGAGCAGTAGGCCGGTTTTTGCGCATAGGACGGCTGAGACGGAGCCGCGGGTTGCGCGGGCGGTTGTTGCGCCAGTTGCTGCTGCTGCGCTGCGGCCTGCTGTTGAGCCTGTTGCTGGGCGGCTTGCTGGGCCGCTTGCTGTTGAGCCGCCTGCTGCTGAGCGGCCGTTGCACTCGGAGAAGCCGAATCGACGACGGGTTGCGGTGCGACCGCAGCAGTCTGCGTTTGCCCGTTCTGGGCGAGATTGCTCGACGCCTTGGGGAAAATCCCGGTGATCGCAGCCGTCGCCGCCAGACTCGCGATGATGACCGCGCCCGCCGCCGTCGCGATCAGCGGGTGCAGGCGTCGCGATTGCGACGCGCCGGGTGGGGTGAGCTTGTCGTTGGTATCAGCCATGTGGAACCTCCGCTTCGAGGCGCGTGATGTATGAGCGTAGTGTCGCGGAAATCGGCCCCGCAGGCATTTCAATCTGTAACGGAAACCGACGCTCGTTCCTCTTAGTTCAAGCACTTTCGGTGCCAGAACACGCCATTCCAGCGGACCGCCGCCGAAGCGGCGTGTGAGCTTTTACCGATGGTTACACTCGTCGCGGAAGAAAAAACGCGCATCGTGCGATGCGCGTTTTTTCAACGACTTGGTGCCGGGGCAACTCAATCTTCGCGACGCAGATGCGGGAACAAAATCACGTCGCGGATGCTCGGGCTGTCGGTGAGCAGCATCACCAGACGGTCGATACCGATGCCGCAGCCGCCTGTCGGCGGCATGCCGTATTCGAGCGCGCGGATATAGTCGGCGTCGTAGTACATCGCTTCCTCGTCGCCGGCGTCCTTTTGGTCGACCTGCTTCTGAAAGCGCGCCGCCTGATCTTCCGGATCGTTCAGCTCGGAAAAACCGTTCGCGATCTCGCGGCCCGTGATGAACAACTCGAAGCGCTCGGTGATGCCGTCCACCTTGTCCGACGCACGCGCGAGCGGCGACACCTCGATCGGGTAATCGATGATGAACGTGGGCTCCCACAATTGCGACTCGGCGGTTTCCTCGAAGAGCGCGAGTTGCAGCGAGCCGACGCCCGCGTTCAGAAACGCCGGCTGCGCCGTGTCGACGCCGAACTTCTTCAGTTCCGTGCGCAGGAACGCGGCATCGGCGAGTTGCTCGGTCGTGTAGTGCGGCGCGTATTTCTGGATGGCCTCCACGATCGTCAGCCGATGGAACGGCTTGCCGAGATCCAGCTCGCGGCCCTGATACGTGATGGCCGCGGTGCCGCGCGCGTCAACGGCGGCCTGGCGGATCAACTGCTCGGTGAAGTCCATCAGCCACTGATAATCGGTGTAGGCGGCGTAGAACTCCATCATCGTGAATTCCGGATTGTGACGCGGCGACACGCCCTCGTTACGGAAATTCCGGTTGATTTCGAACACGCGCTCAAAGCCGCCGACGATCAGCCGCTTCAGGTACAGCTCGGGCGCGATGCGCAGGAACATCTGCATGTCGAGCGCGTTGTGATGCGTGACGAAAGGCTTGGCCGCCGCGCCGCCGGGAATCGGATGCAGCATCGGCGTCTCGACTTCCATGAAGTTCGCCTGCGCCATGAAATTGCGGATCGACGTGAACGCCTTCGTGCGCGCGATGAACGTCTGCCGCGCTTCGGGCGTCACGATCAGGTCGACATAACGCTGGCGATAGCGCATTTCCTGGTCGGCGAGACCGTGGAACTTGTCGGGCAGCGGGCGCAGCGCCTTCGAAAGCAGCCGCAATTCCGTGCAGCGCACCGACAGTTCGCCCTTGTTGGTGCGAAAGAGCACGCCCTTCGCCGCGACGATGTCGCCCAGGTCCCACTTCTTGAACGCGTCGTAGACTTCCGCGCCGACGTCCGCCGGCGTGATGAAGAACTGGATCTGGCCGCTGCCGTCCTGCACGGTCGCGAAGCTCGCCTTGCCCATCACGCGCTTGAGCATCATCCGGCCGGCGAGCGCGACTTGCAGCGGATTCGCTTCGAGCGCTTCCTTGTCGGTGTCGGCGAATTCGGTTTGCAGCGCGGCGGCGTGATGCGTCGGACGAAAATCGTTCGGATAGGCGATGCCTTGCTCGCGCAGCGCGCGCAGCTTCTCGCGGCGTTCGGCGACGATCTGGTTCTCTTCCAGTTCGGGAGCGGCGCTCGTCTGGGTCGGTTCGGTCATGATGATTTGGCTTTGATTTCGGTTGGGCGACAAGCGCGGCGTGGCGTGAGCCGGGCAGTGCGCCGCTCGGAAAACGATGCGGCGCGGCTTCGTGAAAAGCCGCGCCGTTCGCGCTTACACGCCCTGTTTCAGGCTGGCGCTGATGAAGTCGTCGAGGTCGCCGTCGAGCACGGCCTTCGTGTTGCTGATTTCGACGTTGGTGCGCAGATCCTTGATGCGGCTGTTATCGAGCACGTAGGAGCGGATCTGATGGCCCCAGCCCACGTCCGACTTGCCCGCTTCGAGCTTGTCCTGTTCCGACTGGCGCTTGCGCATTTCCGCTTCGTAGAGGCGCGATTTCAGCATCGCCATGGCCTCGGCGCGGTTGCGGTGCTGCGAGCGGTCGTTCTGGCACTGCACGACGATGCCGCTCGGTATGTGCGTGATCCGCACGGCCGAATCGGTCTTGTTGATGTGCTGGCCGCCCGCGCCCGACGCGCGGAACGTGTCGATGCGCAAATCCGCCGGATTGACGTCGATTTCGAACGAATCGTCGATTTCCGGGTACACGAACACCGATGAAAACGACGTGTGCCGACCGCCCGACGAGTCGAACGGCGACTTGCGCACGAGGCGGTGAATGCCGGTTTCGGTACGCAGATAACCGTACGCGTATTCGCCTTCGACCTTGATCGTCGCGCTCTTGATGCCAGCGATATCGCCTTCGGATTCTTCCAGCACTTCCGTTTTGAAGCCCTTGCGCTCGGAATAGCGCAGGTACTGACGCAAGAGCATTGCGGCCCAGTCGCACGCTTCGGTGCCGCCGGCGCCGGCTTGAATGTCGATGAAGCAGTTGTTCGGATCGGCCGGATTCGCGAACATCCGGCGGAACTCCATGTCTTCGACGCGCGCCTTGAGCGACGCTGCGTCGGCTTCGCAGGCGACGAGCGTTTCCTCGTCGTTTTCCTCGCGGCCCATGTCGAAGAGATCCTGCGTGTCGCGCAGGTCGCGATCGAGGTCGGTGAGCGTCGTGACGACGCCGTCGAGCAGCTTCTTTTCCCGGCCGAGCGCCTGGGCGTTCTTCGAGTCGTTCCACACGTTCGGGTCTTCGAGAACCCGGTTGACTTCCTCTAGACGCTGGGCTTTGGCGTCGTAGTCAAAGATACCCCCGAAGCTCGCCCGCGCGATGGCGCAGGTCGGCGAGAAGGTTCTCGATCGAGTTGAGACGTTCCGCTTCCATGTTCGATCTTTCGGCTAAGTGAAAAGGGGAAATTATAGCCGATCGGACGTTTCGGACGCGCCCGGGGGCCGCTTGCGCGGGGTGTCGGGCAGCCCACGCGCGCCAGCAAAAAATCTACCCCGCGTGCTCGACGATCATCTGCACGCGCGCGACGCCGTTCCACGAATCGCTGACGAGCCGGTAGGCGACGGTCGCGCGCGCGGGAAGCGGATCGACGTGATTGAACCAGATCGCCGAAAAGCGCTGACGGCCGCGCGCGAGTTGCAGTTTCAGGTGCTTATCCTTGACGAGCGCCTGCGACGCCACCTCGAACTCGCCGGAAAAGACCGGCGCCGGGAAACCCTGTCCCCAGACGGCCGCGTCGATCAGTTCGACGAATTGCGGCGTGAAATACGCGTCCTCCAGCTCGCCGTCGGTCTCGACGACCCGCGAGAGCGCGTCCGCCGTCAGCCACTCGCGCCCGACGGCTTCGAACGCCGCCGTGAAGCGCGGGATGTCGGCGGTGGCGATCGTGAGGCCCGCGGCCATCGCGTGGCCGCCGAATTTCACGATCATCCCGGCTTCGCGCTTCGAGATCAGATCGACCGCGTCGCGCAGGTGAAAGCCGGGAATCGAGCGCCCCGAGCCCTTCGAGAGCACGCCGCTCTCGTCGGCGTGCGCGAACGTGAACGACGGCCGGTGATAGCGCTCCTTGAGCCGCCCGGCGACGATCCCGATCACGCCCTGATGCCACGCCGGATTGAAGAGCGTGAGCGTCGCGCGGTCGCCGGGATCGACCGATTGCAGTTCGTCGAGCGCCTGCTGCTGCATGCCCGCTTCGATCTCGCGCCGCTCGCGGTTGATCGCATCGAGTTGCTGCGCGAGTTCCCACGCGCGGCCGATGTCGTCGGTCGTCAGGCACTCGATGCCGAGCGACATGTCCGAGAGTCGTCCCGCCGCGTTCAGGCGCGGGCCGAGCGCGAAGCCCATGTCGAAGCCGGACGCCGCGCGCGCGTCGCGCCCGGCCGCGCGAAAGAGCGCGGCGATTCCCGGCTGCATGCGGCCCGCGCGAATCCGCTTCAGGCCCTGCGCGACGAGAATCCGGTTGTTCGGATCGAGCTTCACCACGTCCGCGACCGTGCCCAGCGCGACCAGATCGAGCAGGCCGTCGAGGCGCGGCTCGGGGTGCGCGTCGGTGAAGGCGTTGCGGCGGCGCAGTTCGGCGCGCAGCGCGAGCAGCACGTAGAACATCACGCCGACGCCCGCGATGCACTTGCTCGGAAAGGTGCAGCCCGGCTGGTTCGGATTGACGATTGCGCGCGCGGGCGGCAGTTCGTCGCCGGGGAGGTGATGGTCGGTCACGAGCACGTCGATGCCGAGCGCGTTCGCGGCCTCGACGCCGTCCACGCTCGCGATGCCGTTGTCGACCGTGATCAGCAGATCGGGCTGGCCCGCCGGATTGCGCGCGGCCAGTTCGACGATTTCCGGCGTGAGGCCGTAGCCGTATTCGAAGCGGTTCGGCACGAGATAGCCGATCTGCGCGCCGAACATGCGCAGCCCGCGCACGGCGACGGCGCAGGCAGTCGCGCCGTCGCAGTCGTAATCCGCGACGACGAGCATGCGGCGCTTCGCGGCGAGCGCGTCGGCGAGCACCACGGCGGCTTCGTCGCAGCCTTTCAGGCCGACGGGTGCATGCAGGCGCTTCAGCTCCGTTTCGATTTCGTCGGGCGTGCTCACGCCGCGCGACGCGTAAAGCCGCGCGATGACCGGATGCAGGCCGTGACGCATCAGCACTTCGGCATCGACGGGGGAGGGGGCGCGGGTGACGATTCGGGTCATGCGAGAAAGGCCGGTGATTTATTCGATGAAGAGCGCGGCGATCGGGCGGCGCCGCCAGAACTTGCGCAGCGTGCCGCGCGTGACGGTGAGCGTCACCGAACCGGTGTCGCTGCAAAGCGTCATGGCGAGCGTGCCGAGCGAGCCGTCGTTCAGCGCGGCGAGCGCGGGCGCGAACCAGTCGGCTTCGAGTTGTTGCAGCGCCGCGTTCCAGCGCGCCCAGTCCTGTTCGATGAAAGGCGCCGAGAACGGATCGAGTTCGACGAGCGTGCGGCCTTTGTCGTCCGCTGCGGCGAGCGCGCTGAACGACGCGGGCGGCGCCGAGGGCGAAAGATCGGCGGCGAGCGCGAGTCCGCGCGTCGCCGCGGCGTGGGACATCACGCGCGAAAACGGGCTCGATACCGTTTGATAGACGCCTTGCCCGTGCAGCCAGATCGAGTTGATCGCGGGGAGGCCGCGCGCCTCGCGGGCTTCGTTCAGCGGATGTTCGAACCACGCCATCTGCACTTCGTTCTGCAGCTTCATCCACGCGCGCGAACGCTGGCCGGTCTTCGCTTCGTGCGGCAGCCAGATTTCGATGTTGCGTCCACTTGCGCGCAGCGGCGACGCGCCCGACAGCGCGCCGAGGCTCTCGCCCGACACATACCAGCGCGTCGCGCCCGGCGCCTGCACGTCGACGCCCATCTCTTCGATCAGCGGCTGCACGGTTTGAAAGAGCGCGCGGGCTTCGTCGGCGGAGACTTCGAGCGTCGCCGGATCGATCAGCACCAAATGATCGTGCGCGATCCGCACATGCACCGGCTCCACGCAGGCCCAGCGCGCATCGCCGGGCGTGCCGCCGTCGGCGAGCAGCATATAGGGCGCGAGCGGCGCGTCGTCGGCGAGCGCGGCATCCGTTGCGTCCGCGACGCCGAATGCGCGCGCGATCCAGCGCTCGTGCGGCAGCGTGCGCTGGAAATCCTCGCCGATCACGCGCTCGTCGAGCGTCGCGCGGGCGAGCAGCTTTTCGAGCGCGGGGGTTTCCAGGTTGTGCAGCGCGGTCGCGGCGTCCGCGGCGGACGGCAGCGCGAACGGGAGCAGAAGGTGAAGGTGGTGAACGGGCATGATGGTGCGCATTGTATGGCAAACTTCGCGGTTGACTGATCGCCCGGCGCGGGGCTCGCGCCCGCCCGAATGCGCGCCAGGGCGTCCGGTGGGCGATTGGGCGCGTATATAGCGCGTATATACGATGATTCGTGAAGATGCGCGTCGCGCAAGAATCGCAAACGGCACGCGGGCCGGCTCGCCGGCCTCCTGCTTGCGCGGATCGAAACAAAAGGACTCGCTTGAAACTACCCTACGAATGGCAGATCGGCTGGCGCTACACGCGCGCCAGCAAACGCACGACAGGCAACGGCTTCATCTCCTTCATCGCGCTCGTTTCGATGGCGGGCATCGCGCTCGGCGTCGCCGCGCTGATCGTCGTGCTCTCGGTCATGAACGGCTTCCAGAAGGAAGTCCGCGACCGCATGCTCTCGGTGCTCTCGCACGTCGAAATCTTTTCGCCGACCGGCTCGATGCCCAACTGGCAACTCACCGCGCAGGAAGCGCGCCGCAATCCGGAAGTGACCGGCGCGGCGCCGTATGTCGAGGCGCAGGCGCTGCTCACGCGCCAGGGCGCGGTGAGCGGCGTGGCGTTGCGCGGCGTGGAGCCGTCGCTGGAACCGCAGGTCTCCGACATCGGCCGTGAAATGCGCGCGGGCTCGCTCGCGAGCCTCGTGCCGGGCGAATTCGGCATCGTGCTCGGTGCCGATCTCGCGACCAATCTCGGCGTCACCACCGGCGACAAGATCACGCTCGTCGCGCCCGAAGGCACCATCACGCCGGCCGGCATGATGCCGCGCCTGAAGCAGTTCACGGTCGTCGGCGTGTTCGAATCGGGGCATTACGAATACGACTCGACCCTCGCGCTCATCGCCATCCGCGACGCGCAGGCGCTGTTTCGCCTGCCCGCGCCGACCGGCGTGCGTCTGAAGCTCAAGGACATGCAGCGCGCGCCCGACGTCGCGCACCAGCTCGCGCGCACGCTCTCTGGCGATCTCTACATCCGCGACTGGACGCAGCAGAACAAGACCTGGTTCTCCGCCGTGCAGATCGAAAAGCGCATGATGTTCATCATCCTCACGCTGATCATCGCGGTAGCGGCGTTCAACCTGGTTTCGTCGCTCGTGATGACCGTCACCGACAAGCAGGCCGACATCGCCATCCTGCGCACGCTCGGCGCGCAGCCGGGCTCGATCATGAAGATCTTCGTCGTGCAGGGCGTGACGATCGGCTTCATCGGCACGGCGATCGGCGTGTCGCTCGGGTGTCTCATCGCGTGGAGCATTCCGTGGCTCGTGCCGATGATCGAGCACCTGATCGGCGTGCAGTTCCTGCCGCCTTCGGTGTATTTCATCAGCGAACTGCCGTCCGAACTCGTGCCGGGCGACGTCGCGAAGATCGGCATCATCGCGTTTGTGCTGTCGTCGCTCGCGACGCTCTATCCGAGCTGGCGCGGCGCGAAGGTTCGTCCGGCGGAGGCGCTGCGCTATGAGTGATACGAACAACACCATCGTGCTGCAGGCTTCGGCGATCTCGAAGACCTTCGTGCAGGGCGGCTTCAACGTGCAGGTGCTGAACAACGCGCAACTCGACGTCTATCGCGGCGAGAAGCTCGCGATCGTCGGCGCGTCGGGGTCGGGCAAGAGCACGCTGCTGCACGTGCTCGGCGGCCTCGACGAACCGAGCGCGGGCAAGGTCTCGCTGCTCGGCAAGCCGTTCACGGAACTGAAGGAGCGCGAGCGCAACGAACTGCGCAACCGCGCGCTCGGCTTCGTGTACCAGTTTCATCATCTGCTCGCGGAATTCACCGCGCTCGACAACGTCGCGATGCCGCTCAGGATTCGCCGCATGCCGGAAGAAGCCGCGCGCCGCCAGGCGATGGACATGCTGGAGCGCGTGGGCATCGGGCATCGGGCGAAGCATCGGCCGGGCGAGCTGTCGGGCGGCGAGCGGCAGCGCGTGGCGATCGCGCGCGCGCTCGTGACGCATCCCGCGTGCGTGCTCGCGGACGAACCGACCGGCAATCTCGACGGCGGCACCGCCGACACCGTGTTCAACCTGATGCTGGAGTTGTCGCAGACACTCGAGACGAGCTTCGTGATCGTCACGCACGATCCCGACCTCGCCGCGCGCTGCGACCGCATCATGCGGCTGCGCGACGGCGTGCTGTACGAAGAGCCGCCGGTCCCGGTGTAAGCTCTCCAGATCATGTGGATCGATACGCACTGCCATCTCGATGCTTCCGAATTCGACGCGGACCGCGACGACGTTGCGGCATCGGCGCGGCGCGCGGGCGTGTCGCGGATCGTGATTCCGGGTGTCGAGCGCGCGAACTTCGCGACGGTGCGCGATCTGGCGCATTGCATCGACGGCGGGGCATATGCGCTCGGCATTCATCCGCTTTTCACGCCGCGCGCGCAGGACGACGACTTGCGCGTGCTGCGCGAAACGATCGCCGCGAGCCTCGACGATCCGCGCTTCGTCGGTATCGGCGAAATCGGGCTGGATTATTTCGTGCCGACGCTCGACGACGCCCGCCAGCAGTTCTTCTACGACGAGCAACTGAAAATCGCGCGCGAGTTCGATCTGCCCGTGATCTGCCACGTGCGCAAATCGCAGGACAAGGTGCTCAAGGGGCTGCGCGTCAATGGCGTGAAAACCGGCATCGCGCATGCGTTCAACGGCAGTTTCCAGCAGGCCGAGGCGTTCATCGCGCACGGCATGCATCTCGGTTTCGGCGGCAATCTCACGTTCGAGCGCGCGCGGCAGATTCGGCGGCTCGCGCAGCAACTGCCGCTCGCGGCGATCGTCCTCGAAACCGATGCGCCCGATATCGCGCCGTCCTGGCGCTACAAGGAACGCAACGCGCCGGATCAGGTGCCGGGCATCGCTGAAGTGCTGGCGCAACTGCGCGGCATCGACGAAGCGGCGCTTTCCCTAGGCACAACGGCTAACGCTCACGCCGCGCTGCCGCGACTCGGGCTGCTCTCCTCATAATCGTTGTCGTGTCGACGACGGACATCGGATGAATCGGTCATCCGGTGCGGATGCGCTCGTCATGAACTTGGGCGAGGCGTGCGTGCGGGGTGTACTGATCGGGTTCGCGCTGGGTGTCGGATGGTTGCAGCAGCAGGCCGCGTTGCCGGGGTGGGGCGAGTGGTTCGGCTTGTGCGTGGTGTTCTGCTGCGCGTGCGTGCTGGCTCGGCGGTATCGCGGCGCGCTGCTGGCCGGGGCTTTCGTGTTCGGCTTCGGTTACGCGGCCGTGCGCGCCGATGATCGCATGCAGGCGCAGCTTCCGGTTGCCTACGAAGGGCGCAATATCGTTTTGAACGGCTACGTGCGCGGGCTGCCGTCAAGCGACGACGATGGCGCGCGCTTTCTCTTCCAGGTCGAGTCGAACGATGCAAAGCTGCGCGACTTTCCGCGCGTCGTGCAATTGTCGTGGCTCGCCGTCGTTGGCGCGCCGCCGCCCGCGTTGGTTGCCGGCCAGCGCTGGACGTTGACGGTCCGTCTGAAGCGCACCCACGCCAACGCGAACTTCGGGGCGCGCGACGCCGAAGCGGCGCTCCTCGCACGCGATATCCGCGCGACGGGCTATGTGGCGGAGAACGCGAGCGCGCGCCGGCTGCCTCGCGACGCGCACGGCATCGCGCTGGCGATCGACCGTCTGCGGGCGCATTTGCGCGAACGCATCGGGCGCACGCTCGGCGCGGCGCGGCATCGCGGGATTGTCGTGGCGCTGGCGGTGGGCGCGCAGGACGACGTGAGCGACGACGACTGGGCGCTGATGCGCGCGACCGGCACGAGCCATCTGGTGGCAATCTCGGGGCTGCATATCGGCTTCGTCGCGGGGCTGGCGGCGTGGCTGACCGGTTTTCTATGGCGCCGCGCGCGCTGGCGCGGTGTGCCGCTGCCGCTTTGCGTGGCCGCGCAGAAAGTGGCAGCGGGCGGCGCGGCGGTGTTCGCGGCGTCTTACGCAGGTCTCGCCGGATTCAACGTGCCGGCGCAGCGCGCGTTGTGGATGCTCGGCGTCGTCGCGCTCGCGTCGATGGCAGGGCGGCGGCTTGCGCCGTCGCTCGTGCTGGCGTGGGCGCTCGCGCTCGTGCTCCTCGCCGATCCGTGGGCGGTTACGGCGGCCGGGTTCTGGCTGTCGTTCTGTGCCGTTGGCGCGATCCTCTTCGCGATCGCGGCGCACGGGCGGCGGGCGTCGAAAGGGCGTGGCGACGACGGTCGCGAGGAAACCTCACGCGACGTCGACGCCTACGAAGCGCGTCAGCGCGCGACGGAAGCGGGTGCTGACGAGCGCGCAAACAAGGACGCCGCGCTCCTGAACCCGATCGAACCGCCCGCGACACGGCGCTTCGCGCGCTGGTCGGCGCGTGCGCGCAGCACGGCCAGCCGCCTGCGCGCGCACGCCGCGTCGAGCGCGCGTGTCCAATATGCGGTGACGATCGCGCTCGCGCCGCTCACCGCCTACTGGTTTTCGCAGATTCCGCTGATCGGCCCACTGGCGAACGCCATCGCGATTCCGTGGGTCAGCATGCTCGTCACGCCGACGGTGCTCGCGGGCGTGCTGCTGCCCGCACCGCTCGACGGCTTCGCTTATCAGTTCGCGCACAGCCTTCTCGCGATCATGTGCGACGTGCTCGCGCATTTCACGAGCCTGCCGTGGGCGTTGTGGCGCCTGCCGCAGCCCGGACCGTTCGCACTGGCGGCGGCTGCGGCGGGTGTCGCGTGGGCACTCGCGCCGCGCGGTTGGCCGTTGGGCTTCGCCGCGCCACTGACCTGGCTGCCGCTCGTCTTGCCCGCGCCTCACGCGCCCGCGCCGGGCGCATTCCGGCTGACCGCGCTCGACATCGGGCAGGGTTCGTCGGTCGTCATCGAAACGGCGCACCACACGCTGCTCTTCGACGCCGGTCCCGGACCTGAATCGACGCACGCGGGCGAGCGGATCGTCGTGCCGTACCTTTTCGCCGATGGCGCGACGACGCTCGACGCGCTCGTCATCAGCCATTCCGATTCGGATCACGCGGGCGGCGCGCCGGCCGTGCTGCAATCGATCGCCGTGCGCGAGTTCGTGGCTTCGCTGCCGCCGCAAGACGCGCTCTGGCGAACCGCCGCAGCGCACCACGCAGACGCGCTGCGCTGCGCGGCAGGCCAGCGCTGGACGTGGGACGGCGTGGAGTTCGCGATGCTCTGGCCCGATCCTGCGCCGCTTGCGGGCAAGCCGAACGCGCAGTCGTGCGTGCTGAAGGTGACGAGCGCGGCGGGCCGTTCGGCCTTGCTCGCCGCCGACATCGAAGCGGACGTCGAGCGCACGCTCCTGCGGCGCGACGCCGGCGCGTTGCGTGCCGACGTGCTCGTCGTGCCGCATCACGGCAGCAAGACATCGTCGACCGAGCCTTTCCTCGATTCCGTCAGGCCGCTCGTCGCGGTATTTCAGGTAGGCTATCGCAACCGTTTTCAC
The DNA here is from genome assembly GCF_001544495.1 of Caballeronia telluris. Classification (GTDB taxonomy): domain Bacteria; phylum Pseudomonadota; class Gammaproteobacteria; order Burkholderiales; family Burkholderiaceae; genus Caballeronia; species Caballeronia telluris. The sequence goes on along the minus strand of NZ_FCNZ02000002.1, from coordinate 56,731 downwards.
CATCCGCATCCGACCGTTTTCCAGCGTTATCGCCTGCGCGGGCTCGAACTCTCGCGCAGCGACGAAGACGGCGCCGCGCGCATCGAGGTTTCATCGGCGATTTCGCTCGAACGCTACCGGCAGACGCACGCGCGCTACTGGATGGACCGGTGAACGGAACAAGAAAAACACGCGACAGAGGAGCGCTCACCGCTTGAAGGACATCATTCATTTCTCGCACGCGAACGGCTTCCCGGCATCGACGTACCGGACGATCTTCGCCGAACTCGCCGACGACTACGAGATCCGCTCGGTGGAGCGTTTCGGCCACGATCCGCGCTATCCCGTCACGCGTGACTGGCCGCGTCTCGTCGACCAGTTGCTCGACGACATCGCGAGCACGCGCCACGGCGCGACGGCCGCGCAGGACGAACGCGCGAAGGTATGGCTCGTCGGCCATTCGCTCGGCGGCTATCTCTCGATGATGGCCGCGCTCAAGCGCCCGCAGTGGGTGAAGGGCGTCGTGATGCTCGATTCGCCGGTGATCGGCGGCTGGCGCAGCAGCGTCTTGCGCGTGTCGCAGTTCACCGGGCTCGACGAGCGCCTGTCGCCCGCCGCCGCGACGAAAAAGCGCCGCACGCAGTGGGCGAGCCGCGACGAAGCGTGGCGGCACTTCCACGCGAAGCCGGCGTTCGCGCGCTGGGACGAGCGCATGCTGTCCGATTACATCGACTACGCGATTCCGCAGACGGGCGCGAACGGCGCGCGCACGCTCGCGTTCGATCGCCACGTCGAATACCTGATCTACCGGACGCTGCCGCATACGCTCGGCGCGCGGCTCGCACGCGGCGCGCAGGTGCCGGTCGGCTTCATCGCGGGGACGCATTCGAAGGAAGTGCGGCAAGTGGGGCTCGATCTCACGCGGCGCGTCGCGGGCGAGCATTTCGAGTGGATCGAAGGCAGCCATCTCTTCCCGATGGAGCGGCCGATCGACACCGCGCGCGCCGTGCATCGAATGCTCAACGCGCTCGGCTGATCCGGCGCAAACACGCGCAGCAGGCGCGGAAAAGTGCAACGCTGCACTGCAAAACTCGCGCGGCGCGCGCTGGGTCGGAGGCAGCCTTTACGGTATAATCCGTTTTTCCCGCGAGCACCTAGCGATGACCAAATATGTATTCGTCACCGGCGGCGTAGTTTCTTCCCTTGGCAAAGGTATTGCCGCCGCCTCCCTCGCCGCGATCCTCGAATCGCGCGGCCTCAAAGTCACCCTCCTCAAGCTCGATCCCTACATCAACGTCGACCCCGGCACGATGAGCCCGTTTCAGCACGGCGAAGTGTTCGTGACGGAAGACGGCGCGGAAACCGACCTCGACCTCGGCCACTACGAGCGCTTCATCAGCACGAAGATGCGCAAGGCCAACAACTTCACGACCGGCCAGATCTACGAATCGGTGATCCGCAAGGAACGCCGCGGCGAGTATCTCGGCAAGACGGTCCAGGTCATTCCGCACATCACGAACGAAATCCAGGCTTTCCTCGAACGCGGCGCCGCAGCGGCGACGTGCGGCGAGCCGGATGTCGCGATCGTGGAGATCGGCGGCACGGTCGGCGACATCGAATCGCTGCCGTTCCTCGAAGCCGCGCGCCAGATGAGCCTGCGCCTCGGCCGCAACACCGCGTGCTTCGTGCATCTGACGCTCGTGCCGTACATCGCCACCGCGGGCGAACTCAAGACGAAGCCGACGCAGCACAGCGTGCAGAAGCTGCGCGAGATCGGCATCTCGCCGCACGTGCTGCTGTGCCGCGCCGACCGCCGCATCCCCGACGACGAATGCCAGAAGATTTCGCTCTTCTCGAACGTGCCGGAAGACGCGGTCATCTCCGTGTGGGACGTGGACAGCATCTACAAGATTCCCCAGATGCTGCACGACCAGGGCCTCGACCAGATCATCTGCGAGGAACTCAAGCTCGCGCCGCAGCCGGCCGATCTCGCCATGTGGGCGCAGCTCGTCGAGAAGCTCGAGAATCCGAAGAGCGAAGTGACGATCGGCATGGTCGGCAAGTATGTCGAACTCACCGAATCGTACAAGTCGCTGATCGAGGCGCTGCGCCACGCGGCCATCCATACGTCGACCAAGGTCAACATCGAATACATCGACTCCGAGCAGATCGACGCGGAAGGCGTCGACGGCCTGAAGCATCTCGACGCCGTGCTGGTGCCGGGCGGCTTCGGGCGTCGCGGTACGGAAGGCAAGATCAAGGCGATCCAGTACGCGCGCGAATCGAAAACACCGTATCTCGGCATCTGCCTCGGCATGCAGCTCGCGGTGATCGAATTCGCCCGCGACGTCGCCGGCCTCGCCGACGCGAACAGCACCGAGTTCGAGCCGTCCACGCAGAATCCGGTCGTCGCGCTCATCACCGAGTGGTACGACCGTGCGGGCCGCGTCGAAAAGCGCAACGAGGAATCGGATCTCGGCGGCACGATGCGCCTCGGTTCGCAGAAGTGTCCGATCAAGCCGGGCACGATGGCCGCGCGCATCTACGGCACGGATGTGAACGAACGTCACCGTCACCGTTATGAAGTCAATAACCGTTTCGTGCCCCAGCTCGAAGCGGGCGGCCTTATCATCAGCGCCCGTACCCCGAGCGAGGATCTGCCGGAAATGATGGAATTGCCGCAGTCGATGCATCCGTGGTTCGTCGGTGTCCAGTTCCACCCCGAATTCACTTCGACGCCGCGCGACGGTCATCCGCTCTTCAAGGCGTTCGTCGAAGCCGCGCGCACGCACAGTGAATCGGCCGACGGCACGCAGGCGGCCGATGGCAAGGAAGCGGCCGCGCGCGCCACGGCGGGAGCACAGGCATGAAACTCTGCGACTTCGACATCGGTCTCGACAAGCCGTTTTTCCTGATCGCGGGCACGTGCGTCGTCGAATCGGAGCAGATGACGATCGACGTCGCCGGGCGGCTGAAGGAAATCTGCGCGAAAGTTGGCGTGCCGTTCATCTACAAGTCGTCGTATGACAAGGCGAATCGCAGTTCGGGCAAGTCGTTTCGCGGGCTCGGCATGGACGAAGGCCTGCGCATTCTCGGCGAAGTGAAGAAGCAGCTCGGCCTGCCGGTTCTGACCGACGTCCATTCGGAACACGAGATCGAAGCGGTCGCATCGGTGGTCGACGTGTTGCAGACGCCCGCGTTCCTGTGCCGCCAGACGGATTTCATCCACGCATGCGCGCGCTCGGGCAAGCCGGTGAACATCAAGAAGGGCCAGTTTCTCGCGCCGCACGACATGAAGAACGTGATCGACAAGGCGCGCGACGCCGCCCGCGAAGCGGGTCTGTCGGACGACCGCTTCATGGCGTGCGAGCGGGGCGTGTCGTTCGGCTATAACAACCTCGTCTCGGATATGCGCTCGCTCGCGATCATGCGCGAGACGAACGCGCCCGTCGTCTTCGATGCCACGCACTCGGTGCAGTTGCCGGGCGGGCAGGGCACGAGTTCCGGCGGCCAGCGCGAATTCGTGCCGGTGCTCGCGCGCGCGGCGGTCGCAACGGGCGTGTCGGGGCTCTTCATGGAGACCCATCCGGACCCGGCGAACGCCAAGTCCGATGGGCCGAACGCCGTACCGTTGCATCGCATGGAAGCGTTGCTGGAAACGCTCGTCGCGCTCGATCAGGCCGTGAAGCGCGGGCCGTTCCTCGAGAACGATTTCAGCTGAAAGCGCGTCGCGAACGTCGCGGTCGCGGCGTTCGCATCAAAAAAATCGCTGCACAAAGCAGCATCGGACAGGGGGAGAACTCAGTGGCGAAAGGCTACATCATCGCGAACATGGAAGTGACGAACCCCGAGCAGTACGCCGATTACCGTGCGCTCGCGCCGGCGGCGATCGAAGCGCACGGCGGCACGTACCTCGTGCGCGGCGGCCAGAGCGAAACGCTCGAAGGCGCGTTCCATTCGCGCACCGTCGTCCTCGAATTTCCTTCCTTCGAAGCAGCAAAGACGTTCTATCATTCCGCCGAATATGAAGCCGCGAGGCAGGTCCGCGAAGGCGCGGCGCGGGTGAACCTGATGGTGGTCGAAGGAGTCTGAGCGGAGCGGCACATCCGTGCCCGCGTCTCCGCTTCCTTCGAAAATCTTGAGCAAGGCCGGCAGGAAGCGTCGCCGGCAGCAGGAATTCAACGTCATTTCTTGAGGAAACCATGAGTGCTATCGTAGATATCATCGGCCGCGAGATTCTCGATTCGCGAGGCAATCCCACCGTCGAATGCGACGTGCTGCTCGAATCGGGCACGATGGGCCGCGCTGCCGTGCCGTCGGGCGCATCCACGGGATCGCGTGAAGCGATCGAACTACGCGACGAAGAAGGCAATCGCTATGGCGGCAAGGGCGTCTTGAAGGCCGTCGAGCACATCAATACCGAAATCTCCGAAGCCATCATGGGCCTCGACGCGTCGGAACAGGCGTTCCTCGACAAGACGCTGCTCGAACTCGACGGCACCGACAACAAGTCGCGCCTGGGCGCCAACGCGATGCTCGCCGTGTCGATGGCGGTCGCGAAGGCCGCGGCTGAAGAAGCCGGCCTGCCGCTCTATCGCTACTTCGGCGGCTCGGGCGCGATGCAACTGCCGGTGCCGATGATGAACATCGTCAACGGCGGCGCGCACGCGAACAACAGCCTGGACATCCAGGAATTCATGATCGTGCCGGTCAGCCAGCCGACCTTCCGCGAGGCACTGCGCTGCGGCGCCGAAATCTTCCACTCGCTGAAGAAGATCCTCTCCGAGCGCGGCATGAGCACGGCGGTCGGCGACGAAGGCGGCTTCGCGCCGAACTTCGGCAGCAACGACGAGTGCCTCTCCACGATCCTGCAAGCTATCGAACGCACCGGTTATCGCGCGGGCGAAGACGTGCTGCTCGCACTCGACTGCGCGGCGAGCGAGTTCTACCACGACGGCAAGTACCAACTGGCGGGCGAAGGCCTGCAACTGTCGTCGGCGGAATTCACCGACTACCTGGCGACGCTCGCCGACAAGTTCCCGATCATCTCGATCGAAGACGGCATGCACGAGAGCGACTGGGAAGGCTGGAAGATTCTCACGGATCGCCTGGGCAAGCAGATCCAGCTCGTCGGCGACGACCTGTTCGTCACGAACACGCGCATCCTGAAGGAAGGCATCGAGAAGGGCATCGCGAACTCGATCCTGATCAAGATCAACCAGATCGGCACGCTGACGGAAACTTTCGCGGCCATCGAGATGGCGAAGCGCGCGGGCTACACAGCGGTGATTTCGCACCGTTCGGGCGAAACCGAAGATTCGACGATCGCGGACATCGCCGTCGGCCTGAACGCCGGTCAGATCAAGACGGGCTCGCTGTCGCGCAGCGATCGCATCTCGAAGTACAACCAGTTGCTGCGTATCGAGGAAGATCTCGGCGATATCGCGAGCTATCCGGGAAAGTCGGCGTTCTACAACTTGCGCTAAAGCTTTAGCCGAATTGGACGTTAGTTAATTTTTCAGCCCGCCGCCCTCGCGTTTCGAACGCCGGGCGGCGCTTATTTCGGCTCTCTCAATGCGGCTTGTCACTGTCGTCCTCATCCTCCTGCTGGCGCTGATCCAATATCCGCTGTGGTGGGGACATGGGGGTTGGCTGCGCGTCCACGAATTGCAGGGACAACTCGCGCAGCAGACCCAGAAGAACGCCGACCTCAAACTGCGCAACGAACGCGTGCAGGGCGAAGTCCAGGATTTGCAGAGCGGCACGGCGGCCGTCGAGGAGCGCGCGCGCTATGAGATGGGCATGATGAAGGACAGCGAGGTCTTCGTGCAGTTCGTCTCGCCGAATTCCGCCGCGCCCGTCAACTCGGCGAACGCGCCTAGCGCGAATGCGTCGACGCGCGGTCAGGTGTCGGCGGCGCCCCTGCGGGTGGTGCCGAATCCCGTGTCGCGTTCGAAGGAAGAACGCCGCGCGTTCGAGAAGAAGGCCGCGAAGGAAAAGGAAGACGCGAAAAAGAAGCAGGGCGGCTGAACGGGAAGGTCATCGGCATAAGAACAGCGCGGTCATCGACCGCGCTTTTTTCGTTTCGACGCTTCGTCTTTACCACGAGTAACCGGTTCCGAAACCGATGCCGGTTCCCCAGTACGGACCGCCGCCCCAGCCGCCGCTGGAATACCCGCCGTAGATGCTGACGGGCGCACGGTAATACTGCGACCACGCCTGTGCGGCGGCGTCGGCGGCCATCGCTTGCTTTTGCTCGGCGAGCACTTGCTGATCGATCTGGTTGTAGCGTTGCTGCTCGTCCTTCGACAGCGGCTGCTGCGGCTGGGTTTGAGCCGAAGGCAGGCGGCTATAGATCGGCGACGGGCCGGGCGGGTCCATCGTGCAGGCCGCGAGCAACGCGGCGGCCGACAACGCGCATACCGACAACGAAACACCCCGGAACCACGCAGCTTTTTTCATATCGACCTCCAGCGGGCCGTAGAACCAGACAGACCTGAATCATATCGTGCCGGAACACGCGCTCACGGCGCGCGGTCCACCCGGCACAGACAGCGCCAGCGTGCGCCCGTGCCGATAAAACCTTCGTGAAATCAAGGCTCAATGACGCTGTTGAGACGCCTCGCTCACTCCTTGTGAGAGTTCCTTTGCGACAAAAAGTTGCGCAACGTCGACGGGGTCGAATTCGTAGCGCTGATTGCAGAACTCGCAATGCACCTCGACGCTGCCGCGTTCGTCGATCACGCCATCGACTTCCTCGCGACCCAGCATCTTCAGCATCCCGCCGACTTTCTCACGCGAACAGGAACACTGAAAACGCGTAGCGGCCGGTTCGAAATGCTGCACGTTTTCCTGCCAGAAGAGACGCCGGAACACGGTTTCGGGCTCTTCGCCGAGCAGTTCGTCAACAGAGAGCGTGCTGCCCAGATGACACACGCGCTGCCACGTATCGGCGTCGTGCTCGCCCGGATGCGGGACGATGCCGCCGTCGCCCGGGAGTTTCTGCAAAAGCATGCCGACCGCGCGATCCGTATTCGCCGCGAGCCACATGCGCGTGTCGAGCTGCTCCGAGTGATGCATGTAATGTTCCAGCACCTCGGCCATCGAGCCGAGCGGACCGTGCTCGCCCGACAGCGGCACGATGCCCTGATACGGCTGCTGACCCGGCTTCTTCTCGATCGGATCGAGCGTGATCACGCAGCGGCCGCGTCCGTGCTGGTTGAGCAGGTCCGCGAGCGACATGCCTTCGGTGATGCGCTCGGCGGCGTCATCGGCGAGTTTCGCCGTGGCGCGCAGCGAAAGATCCGAACTGCACTGGACGACCAGCATCGTCACCGGCCCGTCGCCGTAGATCTGCATGATGAGCGTGCCGTCGAACTTGAGGTTCGCCGACAGGAGCGCGCAGGCGGCCGTCATCTCGCCGAGCACGTTACGCACGGGCACCGGATACGAGCGGCGCGCGAGCACTTCCTGCCACGTATTGCGCAGCGAGACGATTTCGCCGCGCACGGGCGCCGCGTTGAACATGAATTTCTGCAACTGGTCGTTCACAACTCTTCCTTTCGATACGGCGCCACGTCGTGCCGCGGATCGCCTTTCAGCCGATCCGCACGAGTTGCGCCTTGTAGTATTCGCGCCGGTCCGCGTAACTGCGCGTAGCCGACTGGATGCGGGCGATGTCCGCCTCGGTCATCTCGCGCACGGCTTTCGCGGGCGAGCCGAGAATCAGCGTGTTGTCGGGAAACACCTTGCCTTCGGTCACCACCGCGCCCGCGCCAACCAGACAGTTGCGGCCGATTACCGCGCCATTCAAGACCACCGCCTGGATTCCGATCAGCGCGCCTTCCTTGATCGTGCAGCCGTGCAGCATCGCCTGATGGCCGACGGTCACGTTCGCCTCGATGGTCAGCGGAAAACCGGGGTCGGCGTGCAGGATCGCGCCTTCCTGGACGTTGCTGCCGCGCCCGACGACGATCGGCTCGTTGTCGCCGCGCAGCGCCGCGCCGAACCAGACGCTCGAATTTTCCTCGAGCGTCACGCGGCCGATGATGGTCGCGGTATCCGCGAGAAACACGCTTTCGTGGATGGTGGGTGCCTCGTCGCCGAGCTTGTAGATGGCCAACTGTGTCTCCTGGTCGGTGGGGACGGTGCGCGCATCGGCGGCTTCGGCACGCGAACCCGGCGCTACAATGCCGGACGGCGGCGTACCTTTTCAGCTTTGTCCGAGGGCGAAGTCCGGTTCGTAAAGCGCCATTTTAGCCTTTTGCGCGCCAAGCCCGTCTCTACTGCCCGAACGTTCCCCGCCATGCCCGACCCTTCCTCTCCGATCGATTCCGATTCGCGTTGCGCCCGCCAGACGGCGCTCGACATCCTCTGCGAACGCGATCCGCAGACAAAAGCCGCGCGCGCCCGTGCGCTCCATGTACGCGTACGGGCCGGCGAGGTATCGGTCGATCCTGCGCTGCGGCTTGCCGAACCCGGCGGCCTGCCGGGCCGGCCCGAGCGGCCGCCGCTCGTCGAACCGGGATCGCTCAAGCGCCGCGGGATGCAGACCGAAGCGGGGCGGGCGGTGCTCCTGCACGCGCTCGCGCACATCGAATTCAACGCGATCAACCTCGCGCTTGACGCCGTCTGGCGCTTCCCGTCGATGCCGGATGAGTTTTATCTCGATTGGTTGAAAGTCTCGGCCGAAGAGGCGCATCACTTTTCGCTGCTGAGCGCGCGGCTTGGCGAGTTCGGCCACGTCTACGGCGACTTTCCGGCGCACGACGGCCTGTGGGAAATGGCCGAGCGTACCCGCGATGACGTGCTCGCGCGCATGGCGCTCGTCCCGCGCACGCTGGAGGCGCGCGGTCTCGACGCGTCGCCGCCGATCCGCAAGCGCCTTATGCAGGCGGGCGACCACGCGTCGGCGGCGATTCTCGACGTGATCCTGCGCGACGAAATCGGCCACGTGCTGATCGGCAATCGCTGGTTCCGGCATCTGTGCGACGCGGCCGGCGCCGATCCGCATCTCACCTACGCGCGACTCGCCGGGCAGTACCGCGCGCCGAAACTGCGCGGCCCGTTCAACTTCGAGGCGCGCCGCGACGCCGGTTTCGACGAAGCAGAACTGCGCGCACTCGCGCAACTCGACGACTAGCGCATCTCAGAATTAGCGCCGCTGGCTATAATCGAACGATCATTCTTTTTGGAGCCGGCGATGCGCACTTCTTTCTCGGAATTCGTCGATGCGCGCGGCGTGCGCCTGCACGTGCGGCGCTGGGACGCCCGATCGCCCGATGCGCCGCTGCTCTTCATGCTGCACGGCTGGATGGACGTGGCGGCGTCGTTCCAGTTCGTCGTCGACGCGCTCGGCGACGGCTGGCAGGTGATCGCGCCCGATGCGCGCGGCTTCGGCCTGTCCGCGTGGCCGGTCGCGGAGCGCGGCGGCGGCCACTACTGGTTCCAGGACTACCTCGCCGACCTCGACGTGTTGCTCGACCACTACGCGCCGCATGGCGAAGTGAATCTCGTCGGGCACAGCATGGGCGCGAACGTCGTCGGCCTGTACGCCGGCGTGCGGCCAGGGCGCGTTCGCCGGGTCGTTGATCTGGAAGGCTTCGGCCTCGCCGCGGGCGATCCGAAGCGCTCGCCCGCGCGCATCGCGCAATGGCTCGACGATCTGCGCGCGCCGCCCGAACTGCGCAGCTACGCGACGCTCGACGAAGTCGCCGCGCGCCTGATCCGCACGAATCCGCGTCTTGCGTGGCCGCGCGCGCGTTTTCTGGCGCAACACTGGTCGAAGGAGGGTGACGACGGGCGCTTCCACCTGCTCGCCGATCCCGCTCACAAACTGCGCGGACCGCTGCTTTACCGGCTCGACGAAGTGATGGCGGTCTGGTCGCAGGTGCGCGCGAAGGTGCTGCACGTCGAAGCCGCGCATTCGCCCACGCTCGCGTCGATCGCAGGCGACGTCCCGCTCGACCAATTCAAGGCGCGTTTTGCCGCTTTTCCCGACTGGCGCGAGGAAATCATCGAGGACGCCGGACATATGCTGCATCACGACCAGCCCGAGCGCGTCGCCGCGCTCATCGCGCAGTTCTGCGAGGACTAGGGCACGCGGCCCGAATCGTGCGTTGCAGTAGAATGTCAGTGAATTCTCAACCTATCCACGATGAACGCCGATCTCCACTGCCACTCCACCGTCTCCGACGGCCAGCTCGCGCCCGCCGAGGTCGCGCGCCGCGCGCACGCGAACGGCGTGACGCTGTGGGCGCTCACCGATCACGACCAGCTCGGCGGCCAGCAGGAAGCGCGCGAGACGGCCGAAGCGCTCGGCATGCGCTATCTCGCGGGCGTGGAAATTTCTGTGACGTGGGCGGGCCGCACGGTGCACGTCGTCGGCCTGAACGTGGACCCACAAAACCAGCAGCTGCTCGACGGCCTCGCCGCCACGCGCGACGGCCGCGCCGCGCGCGGTGAAGCGATCGGCGAGGCGCTCGCGAAGGTCGGCATCCCGAATTGCTACGAAGGCGCGCTGCGCTACGTGAACGACCCGAAGATGATCTCGCGCACGCATTTCGCGCGGTATCTGGTGGAAGCGGGCCTCGCGCAATCGACTTCGGACGTCTTCGCGCGCTATCTCGGCGAGGGCAAGCCGGGATTCGTCGGCCACCGCTGGTCGAAACTGACGGACGCCATGAAATGGATCAGGGAGGCGGGCGGCGAGGCGATCATCGCGCATCCCGGCCGCTACACCTTCACGCCGACCGAATTCGCCGCGCTCTTCGACGAGTTCATCGAATTGGGCGGCAATGCCATCGAAGTGGTGACCGGCAGCCATACGCCGGACCAGTATCGCGAGTACGCGGACGTCGCGCGCCGGTACGGTTTTTACGCGTCGCGCGGCTCGGACTTTCACGGCGCGGGCGAAGGCCGGATCGACCTCGGACTGCTTCCGCCGCTTCCCTCCGATCTCAAGCCCGTCTGGGAGCGCTGGCTCTGAGCGCCTCGCCGCGCGCGCGCGAACGCATCGGCGCACCTGGCACGTTTCTCGCACGTTTGCATCGAGTTCTTCAGACGGTGCTCACATCATGCATTACGCCGTTCGCGTTCTGAATCGAACCGCACCGTCCGCGCTTCGCGAGCCGTGCGGCAACCGCGCTCCCGCTGCGTCGCGCGACAAGCGATACCAAAAACATCACGCCGCCATGTCTCAATTCTTTCGCATTCATCCGGACAATCCGCAGCCGCGCCTGATCAACCAGGCGGTGCAGATCATCAACGACGGCGGCGTTATCGCGATGCCGACCGATTCGAGCTATGCGCTCGCCTGTCATCTCGACGACAAGGACGCCGTCGAGCGCATTCGCCGCATTCGCGGGCTCGACGAGAAGCAACTGCTGTCGCTGCTGGTGCGGGATCTGTCGCAGCTCGCCAATTTCGCGCAGGTCGACAACCGGCAGTACCGGCTGCTGAAATCGGTGACGCCGGGGCCTTATGTGTTCGTCCTGCAGGCGACGAAGGAAGTGCCGCGACGCCTCTCGCATCCGTCGCGCAAGACGATCGGCCTGCGCGTGCCCGATCACGCGATCACGCTCGCGCTGCTGGAAGCGCTCGGCCAGCCGCTCCTCGGCTCGACGCTGATCCTGCCGCCCGACGCCGAGCCGCTCAACGACGCGGAGGACATCCGCGAGCGGCTGGAAAAACAGATCGACCTCGTGATCGACGCGGGCGCGTGCGCCGCCGAGCCTTCGACGGTCATCGACCTGACGGGCGAGGAGCCGGTGCTGGTGCGCCCGGGGCGCGGCAGTCTGGAGCCGTTCGGCCTGAGCGCATGAGTGCGCTTGGGCGCCGTCGCGCGCGCCGCAGATAAAATCGGGCGAAATATTTCAACCGAAGGCATTATTCTCCGGTCGGCGGCGGTTTTCCTGCCTGCGGCCGACAAACGGGTCACAACCCGACCGCACCCACGCTCGCCTCGCGCAACCGTGACCTTGCCCGCCATGAGTGGCGCCCTGAACAGCCTGAGACGCTTGTTACAATAGCGAGCTATGGATTCTTCCCTGATACAGACAATCGCGGTCTACGCGCTCCCGGTGATTTTCGCGATCACGCTGCACGAGGCCGCGCACGGCTATGTCGCACGCCTGCTCGGCGACAACACCGCCTACGTGCTCGGCCGCGTATCGTTCAATCCGATGCGGCACATCGACCCCCTCGGCACCATCGTCATCCCGATCGTTCTCTATTTCGTCACGAGCGGCGCCTTCATGTTCGGCTACGCGAAGCCCGTTCCGGTCGCGTTCGGCAACCTGCGCAATCCGCGCTGGGGCAGCCTCTGGGTCGCCGCGGCCGGTCCGGCCAGCAACTTCGTGCAGGCGCTCGTGTGGGGCGTGATCGCGGTCGCGCTTGCCGGCTTTCACGTCGACGAGGCGTTTTTTACGCGCATGGCGGCCGCGGGCGTCGGCGTGAATCTCGTGCTCGGCGTGCTGAATCTCTTTCCGCTGCCCCCGCTCGACGGCGGCCGCGTGCTGATGGCGCTGTTGCCGATCCGCGCGTCGCTTGCGCTGCAACGGCTCGAACCGTACGGCTTTTTCATCGTGATGGCGCTCGTCGTGACGGGTGTCCTCACGCGGTTCTGGCTGAGTCCGCTCGTGAACATCGGTTATGCGGCGGTGTCGGCCATTCTGAATCCCTTTGCCTCGTTCTTCTTATAAAACCATGTTCCCTGACCGTATCTTCTCAGGCATGCGGCCGACCGGCTCGCTGCATCTCGGCCACTATCACGGCGTGCTGAAAAACTGGGTGCGGCTGCAGTCCGAGTACCCGTGCTTCTTCGCCGTCGTCGACTGGCACGCGCTCACGACGCACTACGAAACGCCCGAAGTGATCGAGAAGAACGTCTGGGAAGTGCTGATCGACTGGCTCGCGTCCGGCATCGATCCGGCGCAGGCGACGCTTTTCATCCAGAGCCGCGTGCCCGAGCACGCCGAACTGTCGCTTTTGCTCGGCATGGCGACGCCGCTCGGCTGGCTCGAACGCGTGCCGACCTACAAGGAGCAGATGGAGAAGCTGAAGGAAAAGGACCTGTCGACGTACGGTTTTCTCGGCTATCCCGTGCTGATGGCCGCCGACATCCTGCTCTATCGTGCGTCGCTCGTGCCGGTCGGCGAGGATCAGGTGCCGCACGTCGAAATGACGCGTGAAATCGCGCGCCGCTTCAATTATCTGTACGGCAAGGAGCCGGATTTCGAGGAGAAGGCCCTCGACGCCGCGAAGAAACTCGGCGGCAAGCGTGCGAAGCTGTACCACGAGCTGCGCGTCGCGTACCAGCAGGAAGGCGACGACGAAGCGCTCGAACAGGCGCGCGCGATGCTGCAGGAGTCGCAAAGCCTGTCGATGAACGATCGCGAGCGGCTCTTCGGCTATCTGGAAGGCGCGCGCAAGCTGATTCTGGTCGAGCCGCAAGTGCTGCTCACGGCCGAATCGCGCATGCCGGGCCTCGACGGCCAGAAGATGTCGAAGTCGTACGGCAACACGATCGGCCTGCGCGAAGACGCGGAAACGATCACGAAAAAGGTCCGCACGATGCCGACCGACCCCGCGCGCGTGCGCCGCACCGATCCGGGCGATCCGGACAAGTGCCCGGTGTGGCAGCTGCATCAGGCCTACACCGACGAAGCCACGCACGAATGGGTGCAAAAGGGCTGCCGCACCGCCGGCATCGGGTGTCTCGACTGCAAGCAGCCGGTGATCGAGGGCATCCTGCGCGAGCAGCAGCCGATGCTCGAGCGCGCGCAAAAATACATGGACGATCCGTCGCTGCTGCGCGCGATCGTCGCAGACGGCTGCGACAAGGCGCGCAAGTTCGCCACCGAAACGATGCGCGACGTGCGCGAAGCGATGGGGCTCTCGTACAACTAATGGAACACGGGGCGGACTTCGCGAGCGCCTGGGTGCGGCAATGGGCGCATCTCGTCGAGGCGGGCGGGGCGGTGCTCGACGTCGCGGCGGGCAGCGGCCGACACGCGCGCTGGTTCGCGTCGCGCGGACATCCGGTGCTCGCCGTCGACCGCGACGAGGAAGCGCTCGGCTCGCTCTCGGGCATCGAGCGGATCGCCACGCGCGCGGCCGATCTGGAAAACGCGCCGTGGCCGCTCCCGGCCGATGAAAAATTCGCCGCCGTCGTCGTGACGCGTTACCTGCATCGCCCGCTCTTTCCGCATCTCGCCGACGCGCTCGCCGCGGGCGGCATCCTGATCTACGAAACCTTCGCGCTCGGCAACGAAACCGTCGGCAAGCCGTCCAATCCGGCATTTCTGCTCGCGCCCGGCGAACTCATCGATGCGTTTCATTCGCGCCTGCGGATCATCGCTTTTCAGGATGGCTTTACGAGCGATCCGCGCGCATCCTACGTGCAACGAATCTGCGCGGTCCGCGAGCCGGACCGATCCTCAACCGGCCTCACCGTTCGTAACACTGCGTCGCTTCCGCCGCGTTACGATCTGGCGGGCTAATCCGCTACAATCGCGGTTTACCGATCAAATTCATAGCGTTTCATGACAAACGGAACACACGGCGGCATCCAGATCCGCGGCAGCATTCCTGCCATCGTCACCCCGATGCACGAGGACGGTAGTCTCGATCTGCCGGCGTTTCGAAAACTGATCGACTGGCACGTCGCGGAAGGCTCGAACGGCCTCGTCGTCGTCGGCACGAGCGGCGAGTCGGCCACGCTTTCGGTCGAGGAACACGTCCTGATGGTGCAGACGGCAGTCGAGCACACGGCCGGCCGCTTTCCGATCATCGCGGGCGCGGGCGGCAATTCCACGGCCGAGGCCGTCGAATTGTCGAAGGCGGCGAAAAAGGTCGGCGCCGACGCCACGCTTCAAGTCGTCCCGTATTACAACAAGCCGACGCAGGAAGGCATGTACCGCCATTTCGTGAAGATCGCGGAATCGGTCGACCTGCCGGTCGTGTTGTACAACGTGCCGAGCCGCACCGTGGCCGACATGAACAACGAAACGATCCTGCGCCTCGCCGGCGTGCCGGGCATCATCGGTGTGAAGGAAGCGACGGGCAACATCGACCGCGCGGCGCACCTGATCAAGCACGCACCGGCCGGCTTCGGCATCTTCAGCGGCGACGATCCGACCGCGATCGCGCTGATGCTGCTCGGCGGTCACGGCAACATCTCGGTCACCGCGAACGTCGCGCCGAAAGCGATGAGCGAACTGTGCCGCGCCGCGCTCGAAGGCGACGCGATCACCGCCCGCAAGATTCATCTGAAGCTTCTTTCGCTTCACAAACAGCTCTTCTGCGAATCGAACCCGATTCCTGCGAAGTGGGCGCTCGAAGCAATGGGCCGCATGGAAGGCGGCATTCGCCTTCCGCTCACGCCGCTCGACGCGCGCTATCACGACATCGTGCGTGATGCCTTGCGCGAAACAGGGCTCCTGGCCTAAGACCCGATCGATGGCAGCGGCGCGCACATGACGCATTAGACCGTGCCGCCGCCATTCATCGGGATCGACCATGCAGCCAGTCCACAACCGTCGCTAGCCGTCTTCATTCATCGAATTCGTTATCGACTCCGTTCCCCGGCATCCGCACGAGGCAACGCGCTTTCAGCATCACGAAGGACCTCATGAAACGATCCGCACTCTCCACTCACGCCGCGCGCCTGAGCGCGCTGTCGCTTGGCCTCGCCACGGTCGTCGCGCTTTCCGGTTGCGATACGCTGAACGACTGGCTCGCACCCGATCGCGTCAACTACAAGGCCGCTGAAACCGCGCCGTCGCTCAACGTGCCGTCCGATCTCTCGACCGCCGACATCAGCCAGCGTTACGCCGCGCCGCCGAAAGTGAATGCGCTTGGCGGCGGCACCGAGCGCGCGCTCACGCCGGCCGGCAACGCCACGCTCGGCGTGCCGACCGCGCAGGATCCCTACGGAATGCACGTCGAGCGTGACAGCGACCGTCGCTGGCTCGTCGTCGACGGTCGCACGCCCGACCAGGTCTGGCCGCAGTTGCAGGAGTTCTGGCAGGAGAGCGGCTTCACGCTCAAGACCGATGCGCCGCAGACCGGCATCATGGCGACCGACTGGGCCGAGAACCGCGCGAACATTCCGGACGACTGGTTTAGAAAGAGCATTGGCAAGCTGGTCGACTTTGCATATTCGTCGGGTACGCGTGACATGTTCCGCACGCAGGTGGATCGCGCGGCGAACGGTTCGACCGACATCTCCGTCACGCACAGCGCGATGGAAGAAGTGCTGACGGGACAGGACAAGACGTCCTCGCGCTGGGAAGCTCGGCCGCGCAATCCGGCGCTCGAAGCTGCGTTCCTCGCGAAGATCATGGAGAAGTTCGGCCTGACCGACGCGCAGGCGAAGCAGCTGATCACCGATGCGCGCCCGGCCGGCGCGAAGGTGGCGGTGGAGACGGCGGGCAACGCGTCGACGCTCGACATCGCCGAGCCATTCGATCGTGCATGGCTGCGCGTCGGACTGGCGCTCGACCGTACGAACTTCACGGTCGACAACCGCGACCGCGAAAAGGGCCTGTATTACGTGCATTACTCGGATTCCATGCAGGAACTGAAGAAGGACGGCCTCTTTGGCAAGTTCTTCTCGAGCAACACGCCGACGCCCACGCGTCAGTTCCTCGTCAACGTTCGCCCGAAGGCGGATTCGATGACGCAGGTCGCGGTCGTCGATTCGAACGGACAACTGGATGGTTCGTCGGATGCGCAGCGGATCGTCTCGCTGCTGCACGCCCAGTTGAACTGAGCGAAGGGCCGTGCGATTCGCGAGTCTCGGCAGCGGTAGTGAAGGCAATGCGTTGCTCGTCGAGGCGCAGTGCGGCACGACGACCACCCGCGTGCTGCTCGACTGCGGCTTTTCAGCGAAGGAAGTGGAGCGCCGACTTGGCCGGCTGGGCTTGAGCGTCGAGGATCTCGACGCGATCGTCATCACCCATGAGCACACGGATCATATCGGCAGCGCGCTGACGCTCGGCCGCAAATGGTCCATTCCGCTCCATATGAGCTGGGGCACGGCGCGCGCGATCGGCGCCGACGAAGCCCCGGTCGATCTGCACGTGCTGTGGGGCGACGAGAGCGTCGCCATCGGCGATCTGTCGGTGCTGCCCTATACCGTGCCGCACGACGCGCGCGAGCCGCTGCAATACGTCTTCTCCGACGGCGCGAGCCGCCTCGGTGTCCTGACCGATGTCGGCGTGTCGACGCCGCATATCACGAGCGTCCTGTCCGGCTGCGACGCACTCGTGCTCGAATCCAATCACGACCTGCAGATGCTCGCGACGAGCCGCTATCCGGCATCGTTGAAGGCGCGTATCGGCGGCACGCATGGGCATCTGAACAACGACGCGGCGGCGGCAATTCTCGCCACGCTCGATCGTTCGAAGCTGCGGCATCTGGTGGCCGCGCATCTGAGCCAGCAGAACAATCTGCCGCATCTCGCGCAGACGGCGCTGGCGACGGTGCTGGGGGCGTCGGCGGTCGATGTGGTCGTCGCGACGCAGGCGGAAGGTTTCGACTGGCTCACGCTATGAGCCATCCTGCGTGAACTGAACAATCGCGGCGATCAAACCGCAGGCGTAAAAAAACCGGCTCGAGAGCCGGTTTTTTTACGCAAGTCCCTTGGCGGGACCCGCATGCAAGCCTTACTGGCTTGCGCCCGATGCCGGAGCAGCAGCCGAAGCAGCCGTGTCCGAAGCAGCAGCAGCAGCCGACGAAGCGTCGCTCGCAGCAGCCGATGCGCTCGATGCTGCAGCGTTTGCGTCCGATGCAGCAGCAGCCGGTGCCGAAGCAGCCGACGTATCGCTTGCAGCGCCCGGAGCAGCCGTATCGCTAGACTTGTTGCATGCAGCCAGAGCAACAGCAGCCAACAGGGATGCTACGAGGAGAGATTTCTTCATGATCACGTCCTTTTATGGTTAAAGGTAAGCAACAGCGCAAATTACCGGTAATGTGCTTGAGACACCGACCAGGGCCGCTCGCGGAGACCCACATTATATTTGAGTGTGAGACTTCCCGCGGCTTGGGCGGAAATTATATGCACTTTCGTATCGACCGTCGATAAATGCAGGGCCAATACGTTGTCTTTCTCATACAAATTTTCACGTTATGGAACAGCCGGACGGGCTTTACGTCAGGCGTAAGCGTCGACCTGAATCCAGCCCGCACGATACCACTCGTGCAGGAGGGATGTCATTGTCGAATCGTCCGCAAGTGTTACAAAGCGTTTCGCCTCCAAATGCCGGTTATTCGCCAATTCAGGGAGCCATTTTCTGAGTTTTGGCTCAAGCAATTCAGGTTCGCCATTGAGAAAATATGAGCGCTTGTCGTAAAGCAACATCGTCTTTCGGTCGAGCCTCAAACCGGACTTCTTCGCTCGTTCAATGAACTTCTGCTCGGTGAGCGGTCGAGCGGGCGGGTCGAAGACTACGTTCGCTTTCGGCTCGCTCAAATAAGACCCGACGAATGACGCAACGTCCTTTTCGTGCCATGTGACGTTCGCAAGGATCGCGCCAACCCGTTCGAGCAGAAGCTGCGGCAGCTCTGCCGGACGGCTCACCGCCGGCTGCTTCGGATCGCGATAGTGCGCGGCCGGGACGTCCGAATCGCCCGAGCGCTCGGCAAGATGATAGAGAAACTGCCCCGTGATCTCTTGCTTGGACGGCGCGCGAAAGCCGATCGAACACGTCATGCATTCGCCTTCGGCGATGCCGTCGTGGGCGATATGCGGCGGCAGATAGAGCATGTCGCCCGGCTCCAGCACCCATTCTTCCTCGGGCTCGAAATGCTGTAAAACTTTCAACGGCACTCCCGGTTTTAGCGAGAGGTCGCGTTGTGCGCCGATTCTCCAGCGCCGCTTGCCGTGGACCTGCAGCAGGAACACGTCATAGGAGTCGAAGTGCGGGCCGACGCCGCCGCCGTCGGTCGCATAGGAGATCATCAGATCGTCGAGCCGCGCATCCGGGATGAACCGAAAGCGGTTCATCAGATCATGCGCGCGATCGTGATGCAGGTTCGCGCCTTGCACGAGCAACGTCCATTCGCGCTTTTTCACCGAAGGCAATTCGTCGGTGGCGAACGGTCCGTGTTCCAGCGCCCAAGTCTTGCGAAAATGCGTGATGAGGCGCGACTCGACGTCGTCGAGATCGGCGAGTTCGAACAGTTCGTCACGCGAAAGCGGCGCCTGAATATCGGGAATCGCCTGGCGAATCAAGAGCGGTTTTTTCTGCCAGTACCGGCGCATGAATTGCGCGGGCGTCCGGTTGCCCAAAAGGGGTGTCACTTCGTCCGGGAGCGGCGCTTTCGGCCGTCCGGCGGTTGCATCAAGGGGCCGCGTTGGCATCGTATAATTGAGACTTGTATCTTGGAGAATCCAATGAAAATCGCAAAAGACACCGTCGTATCGGTCGCCTACAAGCTATCGGATGCGCAGGGCAATCTGATCGAGGAAAGCGACGAGCCGATGGTCTATCTGCACGGCGGCTATGATGGCACGTTCCCCAAGATCGAGGAAGCGCTGGACGGGCAGGAAGCCGGTTATCAGACGCAGATTCAGCTCGAGCCCGTGGACGCGTTCGGCGAATACGATCCCGAACTCGTGAAAGTGGAAGCGCGCAGCCGCTTTCCCGAGCCGCTCGAAGTCGGCATGCAGTTCGAAGGCACGCCGGAAGACGGCGAAGAAGACGTCGACTCGCTGATCTACACGGTCACGGACGTCGCGGAAGACAAAGTCGTGCTCGACGGCAATCATCCGCTCGCGGGCATGGCGCTGCGCTTTGCGTTGTCGGTGCAGGAAGTGCGCACCGCAACCGAGGATGAAATCGAACATCAGCACGCGCATGGCGCCGACGGCCTCGAGATTCTCGACGAGGACGAAGACGACGCCGACGACGAACCCGGCAAGGAATCGGGCCCGACGCTGCATTGAGCGTCACGCCGTTCAAACGCATGAGAGAAGGGCGCAGCGATAATCGCTGCGCCCTTTTTCATTCTCCCGCGCCGCTCGCCGGATTGGCTTTATACGTGCCGTTCTGCACGCCCGAGGCAGGCGTCGGCAGGATCGGCGGCATGCCCTGGGGCGGCGTGAGGATCGGCGGCAGCCCGCCGGGCGCCGCGGGCGGCAAGGCCGGTGGCGGCAACGATGCGGGAAGCTCGTCGCGAGGCTGGGACGCGGTCGCATCGTCCGGCGGCGGCTCGTGGAGTTCATACGGCTTGTCTGGTCGTTCGGACGTCGCCGCGCTGTGTCTTGCGACATCTCTCACGCGCACCCTGAATGGCGGCCGCCAGTTCGCATCCGTCTGCACTTCTAGCCATTGCACCTGCGGTTTTTTCAGCGCGACGGCAATGCGCGTCAGATTCACGACGAGCGATCCTTTTTCGTCGTGCAGCGGCTGGTCGATGAGAAAGCCGCCAGCGACCGGCGTCGCGGCACCGTGAACGACGACCACCGGACCGCGAAACAGTTCGGCCACCTTGACGAGACTGCGCTTGAATTCGACGAAACCGTCGCGTGGCTGATTGCCGCGCGTGAAGCGCAACCACGCGAAGCGGTCGCGTCGCTCGTAACGCGCGAAGTCGGGATCGCCTTCGAGGAAGATGACGAGCGCGCGTTCGCCCGAGCGTCGCGCGGACTCCGCCGCGTGTTCGAGCCAGAATCCGTTCGCGACGGTCCGGTCCTCGAACTCGCCGTTGCGTCCGCCCGCTGTCAGATAGTGATTGTTCGGACCGGGCGCGTTCAGCCCGACGAACGCGACGCCCTGTGCCCGCCAGCGCACGTTCTCGCGAAACGGCCTGAAGCGCGCGACTTCGCTTTCCCGCGCGAGCGCGAATGATGCGGAGCCAAGGGAAGTCGAATCGCCGAAGAAGAGCTGGCGCACGAAGTCGAGTCGCTCGACGGGATCGTAGCCGCCTGCCTGCGCCTCACCGCAATCGGCCCAGTCGTGCTGTCCGGCAATCAATACGAGCGGCGTGCGCGATGCGTCGAGCAGATCGTGACGCGCGTTGTAGATCCTGTCGCGGCAGGGTTCGAGAGGGCCCTTGATATTGCCGTCGTAGACGATGAACGCCATGTCGCGCTCGCGTCCAATCGAGTCGAGCAACTGACGCACGGGGGCTGCGTCCGCGGGCCTCGTCAGCGCATTGGCGATGACGGCGAATTTGAGCGGGCCGTCCTGTGCCGATACAGGCTGCTGCATGAACGCGCCGCACAGCAACGCGGTCGCCAGCGCCCGCGCCGCCAGGCGCGCGGGACGGGTCACGTCAACGCGATGCATCCGGCGCGGGCGTCGCCAGCTCATGCAGTTCGTAGAGCAGATCGAGCGCGTCACGCGGACGCAGGTCGTTCGGGTCGAGCGCGCGCAGCTTGTCGAGCACCGGGTGCTCCTTCTCCAGCGCGGCGTCTTTCGTGTCGGGCGCTTCTTCGGCATAGGGCGCTGCCGCGAACAGATCGAATTGCGGCGAGGGCTGCCCGATCGATTGCTGTTCGAGATGCACGAGGTGCTTCCTCGCCGCGCGGATCACGGCCGAGGGCACGCCCGCCAGTTGCGCGACCTGCAGGCCATAGCTCTGGTTCGCGGGACCTTCGTTGACCGCATGCAAAAACACGATGCCGTGATCGTGCTCGACCGCCGAGAGATGCACGTTCGCCGCCTGCGTGAACTCGTTGGGCAATTGCGTGAGTTCGAAGTAGTGCGTCGCGAAGAGCGTGTAGCAGTGGTTGTGCGTGAGCAGGTGCCGCGCGATCGCCCAGGCGAGCGCAAGGCCGTCGAAGGTCGACGTGCCGCGGCCGATTTCGTCCATCAGCACGAGGCTCGATGCGCTCGCGTCGTTCAGGATCGCGGCGGCTTCGGTCATCTCCACCATGAACGTCGAGCGGCCGCCGGCGAGATCGTCCGCGGCGCCGATGCGCGTGAAGATGCGATCGAGCGCGCCGAATCGCGCGCGCTTCGCCGGCACGTAGCTGCCGACATACGCCATCAGCGCGATCAGCGCGGTCTGGCGCATGAACGTCGACTTGCCGCCCATGTTCGGTCCGGTGATGAGCAGCAGCTTGCGATCGGTGGAAAGACAGCAGTCGTTGGCGATGAACTGCTCGACCTGTGCTTCGACGACGGGGTGCCTTCCATGTTCGATATCGATGCCGGCGTCGGCGGCGAACTCGGGCGCGACCCAGTCGAGTGCGCGCGCGCGTTCCGCGAAGGCGCCGAGCAGGTCGAGTTCCGCGAGCGCCTGCGCCACGCGCTGGCAGTCCGCGATGAACGGCAACAGGTTCTGCAAGAGCGCGTCATAAAGCGCGCGTTCGCGGGCAAGCGCGCGCTCCTGCGCCGAGAGCGCCTTGTCCTCGAACGCCTTCAGTTCCGGCGTGATGTAGCGCTCGGCATTCTTGAGCGTCTGTCGACGGCGGTAGTCGTCGGGCACCTTGTCGGTCTGGCCGCGCGTCACTTCGATATAAAAGCCGTGCACCTTGTTGTACTCGACGCGCAGATTGCCGATGCCGGTGCGCGTGCGTTCGCGCGCCTCCAGATCGATCAGGAACTGGTCGCAGTTCTCCGAGATGTCGCGCAGTTCGTCGAGATCGGCATCGTAGCCGCGCGCGATCACGCCGCCGTCGCGGATCAGCGCCGCCGGTTCGGGCGCGATGGCCGCCGCGAGCAGATCGAGACACGCGCGCGGCGGTTCGAGCGAGGCATCGATGCGTTCGAGCGCGACGGCGTTCATGCGCACCGCGCCCAGCAACTCGCGCAACTTGGGCAGGGCGGCGAAGGTATCGCGCAGGCTCGACAGATCGCGCGGCCTTGCCGATAAAAGCGCGAGGCGTCCGGTGATGCGTTCGATGTCCGAGATGTGCCGCAACGCCGCGCGCAAGGTGTCGAGGCTCGCGCCCGACGGTGCGTCGAGCAGCGCGCCGATCGCCTGCTGACGTCCGCGCGCGATCGACGCGTCGCGCGGCGGATGATGCAGCCAGTGACGCAAGAGGCGGCTGCCCATCGTCGTGCAGCAGGTGTCGAGGAGCGAACAAAGCGTCGGCGATTCGGTGCCGCGCAGCGTTTCGGTGAGTTCGAGGTTGCGCCGCGTCGCCGGATCGAGGCCGATGTATTCCGATTCGTGTTCGACCTTGAGACTGCGCACATGACGCAACTGCTGGCCCTGCGTCGCGGCCGCATAGAGCAGGAGCGCGCCGGCCGCGCCGCACGCGCAGGTGAGCGAGTGCGCGCCGAAGCCGTCGAGGCTCGCGACGTCGAGTTGCTCGCACAGGCGCTGACCGCCCGAGGCGACGTCGAAATGCCACGTGGGCACGCGCGTCGTTGCGCCGATATTCGGCACGCTGAACGACGCGCTGGCGTTCGAGATCGAATCGGCGATCGAATCGGCGATCAGCGTTTCGGCCGGGCGGATGCGTTCAAGCGCCGCGCCCACTTCCTCGGGCGCGACTTCGGCGAGGCGCAGCGCGCCGCTTGCGAGATTAAGCCACGCCAGCCCGACGCTCGTGACCACGCCGCGCCGGTTGTGCGACGGGCAGAGCGCGAGCAGATAGACGTCGCTTTTATCGGAGAGGAGCGCGGCATCGGTGAGCGTGCCGGGCGTGACGACGCGCACGACCTTGCGCTCGACCGGACCTTTGGACGTGGCCGGATCGCCGATCTGTTCGCAGATCGCGACCGATTCGCCGAGCTTCACGAGCTTCGCGAGATATTGCTCGCACGCGTGATGCGGGACGCCCGCCATCTTGATCGGATTGCCGCCCGAGGCGCCGCGCTGCGTGAGCGTGAGATCGAGCAGACGCGCGGCCTTTTCGGCGTCGTCGAAGAAAAGCTCGTAGAAGTCGCCCATCCGGTAGAAAACGAGCGTGCCGGGGTGCTCCGCCTTGATGCGCAGATACTGCTGCATCATCGGCGTATGGTGCGACAGGTCGGCTGTTGCCACGGGGGCGCCAGCCGTATCGGGAGTTGCGGTGTGAGTGCCCATCTTGCGTACGTTCGTGCAGGAGGACCAGTTGCGGAACGAACCGGTCATATAGGGCGAGAGTGTAACCCGTCGCGCGCACGGGTTACCGTCGGCCGGATAGCCAACGAATCAGCCACTGCGCAATCGTGCGGTTAGCGCAAAAGCAAACGCCGGTTCGAAAACCGGCGTCGGTGCGGCAAGCGCGACCCGTTGCAGGCGTTAAGCGCGCCCCGCCAGAAAGCCGACTAGCAACGCCAGCCCCGCGACCGCGCCCAGCGTGTGCCACGGCTTGTCGTGCACGAATTCGTCGGCATAGCCGGCGGCGTCGCCCAGTTTGGCCGTCACTGCTGAACTCGCGCCGTCCATTTGCGAACGCACGGTTTTGAGCTTCGATTGCAGCTCCTTGCGAAGCTTGTCTGCATCGAGATCCTTCGCGTCGCGCAGCGAACTGTCGAGTTCATCCAGCAGACTGCGCAGCTGGCCGCTGGCGGAATCGACCGCGTCGCTTGCGCCGGCCACCGCGCGCTGGCCGAGATCGGCCGCGCCATTGATCTTGCTATCGAGCGTCGAACGTGTGAACAATCCCATTTGCTGCTCCTTTTGACGTGCCGAAAAGTGAAATCGCGGCTCGTTCGGGCAATGGCCGGCTGCGGCGCCGGGGCGTCATGCCAGCCTTGCGCGACGAGTCGTCCTGTAGCGTCGTCGTATCGTTACGACTGCGACCTCGCCTCGTCGTTCCCCGCTTTTCCGGCGCCGATCGACGAGGCGTCGAGGTGAGAGTACACCCTCCAGCAAGCTTCATTCCTCCACCAGCGCGCCGAGGTCGGCGTGCCGCTCGTTATGCGAATAACGGCGCATCGCAAGCAACATCATCAGGCAGACGAAGACCCCGAAAATCACGATGATCCACTGCACCGGCACCTTGACGGTGAGCAGCAGCGCGTATGAGCCGAGCATCGCGAGGACGGCGAGATTCTGGTTGAAATTCTGCACCGCGATCGAATGTCCTGCCGACAGGAGCGTCGCGCCGCGATGCTGGAGGATCGCGTTCATCGGCACGATGAAGAAGCCCGACAGGCTGCCGAGCAGGATCATCAGCGGATAGGCCATCAGGATATAGGCCGGCGCGAAGAGCGGCCCGATGTGCACGCCCGCGCCCGCGGGGAACAAGTCTTTGTTGTAGAACGCCATCGCAACCGCGACCGCGCCCGTCACCACGCCGACGGGCAGCACCTTCAGCGACTGCCTGAGCGGAATGCACGCCGCCGCCGCGCCCGCGCCGATCGCGATGCCCACGCCCGTCACGCCCTGCAGCACGGCTGCCTTCGATAGCGACAGGCCCAGATTCGCATCCGCCCATTTCAGCACCAGCAGTTGCAGCGTGACGGCCGCGCCCCAGAGGAGCGTCGTGACCCAGAGCGCGATCTGTGCGAGCTTGTCCGACCATAGCACCTTGAAGCAGTGCGAGAAGTCGCCGATCAGCTTCGTCGGCTCGGTGAGCCGGTTCGGATAGCGCGCGCCCGTGTCCGGAATCCCGACGTTGATGACGGCCGCCGCGGCGTAGATCAGCATGACGGCGAAGAGGGCGGCGTCGGCGGCGGTGCGCACGAGCGGCAGATGCAGGCCCGACACCCAGCGGTCGACGTACTGGCTCACGAGCGCACCGCCGATCACGGTGCCGAGGATGGTCGAGCCGACCGTCGCCGATTCGAGCCACGCGTTCGCCGCGATCAGCTTCTCGGGCGGCAAAAGCTCGGTGAGGATGCCGTACTTGGCCGGCGAATAGGCGGCGGCGCCGAGACCGACAACGCCATACGCGAGCATCGGATGCACGCCCGCGATCATCATCGCGCAGCCCGCGGCCTTGAACGCGTTGGAGACGAACATGACGTGGCGCTTTTGCAGGGCATCCGCGAATGCACCGACGAATGGCGCGAGCAGCACGTAGGAAATCGTGAAGAAAATCTGCAGGAGCGGCGTGATCCACGACGCCGACTTCATCACGGTGAGCATCGCGATCGCGGCGATCAGGAGCGCGTTGTCGGCGAGCGACGAGACGAACTGCGCGGCGATGATCGTGTAGAAGCCTTTTTTCATGAGAGAGGAAGAGTGGCAGTCGGCGGGCGCCGCGCGAGGAACGCGACGCTCCCGGCAAA
Source organism: Caballeronia telluris (assembly GCF_001544495.1). GTDB lineage: Bacteria > Pseudomonadota > Gammaproteobacteria > Burkholderiales > Burkholderiaceae > Caballeronia > Caballeronia telluris. The sequence goes on along the minus strand of NZ_FCNZ02000002.1, from coordinate 30,629 downwards.
GACATGCACTCTAGCGGAGCCGCGCAATGCTTGCAGAGCACGATGCGCGCCCAGCGTGCGGCGAAGGGGGATCGGCGAAAGGTGCGCGTGCCGAAAAGCAAAAGGCGGCCGAAGCCGCCTTTGCCAATCCAGGCATTACACGCGCGTTCAGGCGGCGCTTTGCCGCGTGCGCGTGTACGGATCGAGAATCTTGATCATCTGCGCGTAGACCTTCGGATTTCCCGCGACGATCTCGTTTTCGTGCAGGAAGTTCGACTCGCCCGTGTAGTTGCCGACGAGCCCGCCCGCTTCCGTGACGATGAGGCTGCCCGCCGCGACGTCCCACGCATGGATGCCCTGCTCGAAGAAGCCGTCGAGCCGCCCGGCCGCGACGTTCGCGAGGTCGAGCGCGGCCGCGCCCGGACGGCGCAGGCCCGCGCACGAGAGCGTCATTTCGGAGAAGAGCCGTGCGTAGGCGTCGAGGCCCGCGCCGTCGCGGAACGGGAAGCCGGTGCCGATCAGCGCATCCGCGAGACGGTCGAGCTTGCCGACGCGGATACGCCGCTCGTTCAGATACGCGCCGCGGCCGCGCGAGGCGGTGAAGAGGTCGTTGCGGGTCGGATCGTAGACGACCGCCTGCGTGACGATGCCCTTGTGCGCGAGCGCGATCGACACGCAGTAATACTGGAAGCCGTGGATGAAGTTGGTGGTGCCGTCGAGCGGATCGATGATCCACTGGAACTCGGACTCGCGGTCGTCCTTGCCGGATTCTTCCGCGAGGATGGAGTGGTCCGGATAGGCAGTGTGCAGCGTCTCGATGATCGCGGCTTCGGACGCCTTGTCGACTTCCGTGACGAAGTCGTTGTGCTGTTTCTTGCTGACCTGGACGCGGTCCAGGTCGAGCGACGCGCGGTTGATGATCTGTCCGGCGCGGCGGGCGGCCTTGACAGCGATATTGAGCATCGGATGCATGAGCTTGATCCTTTGGCCGGCGCGTGGCCGGCACCGTTCGGGTGCGCGGGCGAGCCGGAAAGTTGGCGACAACGACTGTCGACGGAAGACGAATTGGATAAGAGCGGGGCGGCCGGCCGAATTTCAACGGAAGCGGTCAGTTGAAGCCGTTAATTGAAGCTTCGAGGCGCGCGAAGGCGGTATTTTACCTGAAGTAAGCCGGCGACAGCGGTTTCGGCTTCGTCCTATTACGTTCGGCCAGTTCAGGCGCGTGACGCGAGGCGCTACCATAGCGTGCTCGAACCTTTCACCGGCGACCGACGCTTTGGATCCACTCGAATTTCCTCATCCCCACGACGGCTTCACGTCGACCCGCTTCGTGCTCGTCGAGCCGAGCCATCCCGGCAATGTCGGCGCGGCGGCGCGCGCGCTGAAGACGATGGGTTTCGCGCGTCTCGTGCTGGTCGCGCCGCGCGTCGCGAACGTCAAGAACGAGCCGGAAGCCGTCGCGATGGCCTCGGGCGCCGACGATGTGCTGGCGTCGGCGCTCGTCGTCGATACGCTCGCCGATGCGCTCGCAGGCGTGCACTGGTCGGTTGCGCTCACCGCGCGCATGCGCGAATACGGCCCGCCGCAACTGCCGCCGCGCGCGGCTGCCGCGCGCGCACACGAATTCGTGCACCACGGCGCGCGTCACGGCGACATCGCGCTCGTGTTCGGCAACGAGCGCACCGGTCTCTCGAACGCGGATGTCGAGCGCTGCAGCGCGCTCGCACATATTCCGGCCAATCCGGCTTACAGCTCGCTGAATCTGGCGCAAGCCGTGCAGGTGCTCGCCTACGAACTGCGGCTTGCCTACAGCGACGACAGCCCGTCGCCGGCGCTCGAAGCCGCGAGCGCGAGCGCGTCGAGCGAGGAAATCGAGGGCATGTACGCGCATCTGGAAAACGCGCTGATCGAACTCGAATTCCTCGATCCGGCAAATCCGAAGAAACTGATGTCGCGCATGCGCCGGCTCTTTGCGCGTTCGGGACTGGAGCGCGAGGAGGTGAACATTCTGCGCGGCATCGCGAAACACATCTTGCTGCGGGGCCGGAAAGCCGGCTAGCGCGACCCGGAGCGACCCGAGCGACCCGAGCGACCGCGTGCGCGACGGGGACATCGAGCAGAGTCGGCGGGCTCATCCTACAATCGCCCGAAACCATCGGCGAAACCCGATATAAGCTTTGCGCGATCCGTGCTGAGGCTGTCCGAATGATCATATCGACAGACCAAAGCGGCGGATCGACGCGGCGCCCGTCCCCTCAATCACCGAGCCATCGACATGTTCAAACGCCTGCGCGAAGACATTGCCGCCATCCGCGAGCGCGACCCCGCCGCCCGCAGCGCCTGGGAAGTGCTCACGTGTTATCCGGGATTCCACGCAATCGTGCTGCACCGGCTCGCGCATGGGTGCTGGATACGGCAGTGGCGCTGGCTCGCGCGGTTCGTCTCGCAGATCGCGCGTTTTCTCACCGGCATCGAGATCCATCCGGGCGCGACGCTCGGGCGGCGCGTGTTCATCGATCACGGCATGGGCGTCGTGATCGGCGAGACGGCCGAACTCGGCGACGACTGCACGATCTATCAGGGCGTGACGCTCGGCGGTACGTCGCTCACGCGCGGCGCCAAACGCCATCCGACGCTCGGCCGCGGCGTGATCGTCGGCGCGGGCGCGAAGGTGCTCGGCGGCTTCACGGTCGGCGAGGGCGCGAAGATCGGCTCGAATGCGGTCGTCGTGAAGCCGGTGCCGGCGGGCGGCACGGCGGTCGGCAACCCGGCGCGGATCGTCGTGCCGGCCACCGAGCGCGCCGCGGACGAATCGCGCAAGACCGAGACGGGCGGCTTCTGCGCCTACGGCATCACGCCGAACGCCGACGATCCCGTGTCGCTCGCGATTCACGGGTTGATCGACCACGCGTCGCGCGAGACGCAGCGGATCGACGATATCGTCGCGGCGCTCGAGCGGATCGGCACGCGCGTGGAAGCGCTCAACGGCATCGACGGCGCCGCGCTGCTGGACCTCAAGCGGCTGTCGGAGGCGATGGAAGGAGAAGCGGCGGCACGCCGCTAGAAGCAAGGGACGAAGCGGCGCGCGTTCAGTCGAGCGGCAATGCCCGGATGCCGGCGGCGTCGAGTCGCAGATAGCCGCCGCGCGGCTCGCCGTGATCGAGTTCCCAGTCGGGAATGACCCAGCGGGTGCCGTCGGCTTCGCGATGGCGCGCCGGCCGGTGCGTGTGGCCGTGGATCATCGTGTGCGTGCCGCTCGACGCGAAAAGTTGTGCGACGGCCTCGCGCGTCACATCGTATTTCGCGGACACGGGCAGCGCGCGCGCGTCCTCGCTTTTCGAACGCATGCGCTCCGCGATCGCCAGCCGCTTCTTCAGCGGCAGGCTCAGGAACAGACGCTGCGCCAGACGGTTGCGCGCGAAACGCCGAAAGCGCTGGTAGCCCGTATCGGCGGTGCAGAGCGCGTCGCCGTGAGCGAGCACGATGCGGGTGCCGAACGCGGTCATCGTGAACGGATCGGGCAGCGGCAGCGCGCCCGCGGCCTTCATGAAGCGCCTGCCGAGCAGGAAGTCGCGGTTGCCGTGCATCACGTAGAGCGCGATGCCGCGTTCCGACAGCGTGTGCATCAGCGCCGTCATGCGTCGTGCGAAGCGCGCGCGCTCGTGGTCGACCGACGCGTCGAGGACATCGTCGCCGATCCAGAATTCGAACAGATCGCCGAGGATGAAGACCGAATCGGCCTCGTTGGCCGTCACGCGCACGAAGCGCTCGAACGCCGCGACCGTGTTCGGAATCGCGTCGCTCAAGTGCAGGTCGGCGATAAAAAACAGCGGGCGCGGCTCCGTGGCCGCGCCCGCTGTTCGCGCGTCGTCAGGCGTCGCGTCGCTCATCAGTCGACGACGACCGCCTTCTCGATCACGACGTCGTCGACGGGCACGTCCTGATGGAAGCCCTTCGAGCCCGTCTTGACCTTGCGGATCTTCTCGACCACGTCGAGGCCGTCGACCACGCGGCCGAACACCGTATAGCCCCAGCCTTGCGGCGTCGGCGACGAATGGTTCAGGAAGTCGTTGTCGTTCACGTTGATGAAGAACTGGGCGGTCGCCGAATGCGGGTCGTTCGTGCGCGCCATCGCGAGCGTGCCCTTGTCGTTCTTCAGGCCGTTGTTCGCTTCGTTCTGGATCGGCGCGTCGGTGCCCTTTTGCTTCATGCCCGGCTCGAAGCCGCCGCCCTGAATCATGAAGCCGTCGATCACGCGATGGAACACCGTGTTGTCGTAGTGGCCCTTCTTCACGTAGTTGAGGAAGTTCTCGACCGACTTCGGCGCTTTCTCGCTGTCCAGTTCGATCTTGATGATGCCGTGGTTCGTATGCAGTTCGACCATGATGTGTTCTCTCCGTTGTTGGGGTGGGGCGAGGCGCCGCCCGCGGGCGGCATGCGCGGTGTTACTTCGAGACGACCGTCGCCGATTCGATGACGACCGGCTTTTGCGGCACGTCGGCCATCGGCCCGCGTGTGGTCGTGGGCGTGCCCTCGATCTTCTTCACGACGTCCATGCCCGCCGTGACCTTGCCGAAGACGGCATAGCCGTTGCCGTCCGGGTTCGGGTAGTCGAGTCCCGCATTATCGACCGTATTGATGAAGAACTGTGCGGTGGCCGAATTCGGGTCGCTCGTGCGCGCCATCGCGAGCGTGCCCGTGGTGTTCTTCAGGCCGTTCTTGCTTTCGAGCGGGATCGGGGCGCGCGTCGGCTTTTCGGCGAAGCTCGTGCTGTAACCGCCGCCCTGGATCATGAAGCCCGGTATCACGCGATGAAAGATCGTGCCGCTGTACTGACCTGACTTCACGTAATCGAGGAAGTTCGCGACGCTCTTCGGCGCTTTCTCGGGATAGAGTTCGACGCGAATGTCGCCCTGCGAGGTCTTGAACAGCACGCTCGGATGCGCGGGCTGCGTACCCGCCTGATTCTGTCCCTGGGCGAAGGCGGGAGTGCCCGCCATCAGGGCGGCGCTGCCGAGCGCCAACATCAGCAATTTCATGAAGGATCGATCCTCTGGTTGGAGTGATGACGAATGCGGCGTCGTGTGGGGCGGCCGAAATCCGCCGGGTCCTGCGCTGCGTCGAATGCGTGTTCGCCCGGACGTGCCGGGCTGAAGTGCGCGTTCAGGGCTGCGCGTTCGGCGCGACGTAGGGCGACGTCGGGAACGGGCCGGTCGGGCCGCCGAACGGCGTGTAAGGGGTGGGCAGTGTCAATGCAGGTACCGTGCCCGTGCCGCTCGCGCCGGGCGTGCCGTATTCGGACGACGGGACGATGCGTTTTTTCTGCGCGGGCGGCGCGATGACCTTCTGGATATCCGCGACGCGCTGGCGCGAGAGCGCGCTCTTCGATCCGAGCGATTGCGCGCGCTTGTACGATTCGCTCGCGAGCCGGAGATACAAATCGCCGAGGTTGTCGTAGGCGAGCGCGTAGCTCGGGTTCGCCTTGATCGCCACTTCGAGTGCGGCGCGCGCGTCTTCGTAGCGGCCGTGCTTCGCATACAGCGCGGCCAGGTTGTTGTACGGCTCGGGCAGTTCCGGATAAGCCTGCGTGAGCTCGGTGAACGCGGCGATTGCTTCGTCGTCGCGGTTCAGGCGCGCGAGGATCGTGGCGCGCTTGAACTTTGCCTGCACGTCGCGCGGATTGGTCTTCAGGTGCTCGTCGAGTTGCGCGAGCGCGTTCGTCCAGTCCTTCTGCGCAATGCTCGCATCGACCTGCGGCGTGCCGTCGGAGGTCGCGGTGGATACCTGCGCGTGAGCCGCACCGACGCACAGAAAGCTGCCCGCGAGACCGAACGCTGCAGTGACGAAGGTGGTCGCGGCAGCCGTTGCGACGAAGCCCGCGAGCCCAGTGGCGACGCGGCTTGCGGCCCGGTTGGCAACGCCTTGTGCGCGACCGTTTGATGGTTTCATAGGCTCAAGTCTGGATGTTATACTCCGACCCATTCTAACAAAAGGTCTGCCCGTTCCGTCGAACGTCGGACTGTCGTTACGCCACTCGTGGTCCTCTCCGTTTTGATCGCAGCGTGAGCAACGTGCGTGCTCAGGCGGCGCGCGAGATCGGGAGCGTTTCGCCGGAGGACCATCGTCCTTCATCGCAACGCGCTTTCGGGTCTTCGCACCGCATCGAACAGCATCGTGCCGACACGTGATTCCAGCGACACCAACACGCGAATGTTCCGACCCAGCATCGCCTTCTATGAATCCACTGCGCATCTACAACACGCTCGCGCGTGACAAGCAATCTTTCGTGCCGCTTCGGGATGGCGAGGTGCGCATGTATGTCTGCGGAATGACGGTGTACGACTATTGTCACGTCGGCCATGCGCGCGTGATGGTCGTGTTCGACATCGTGCAGCGGTGGCTGCGCACGCTTGGGCTCAAGGTGACCTACGTGCGCAACGTCACCGACATCGACGACAAGATCATCCGCCGCGCCGTCGAGAACGGCGAGCCGATCAAGGCGCTCACGCAGCGCTTCACCGACGCGATGCACGAAGACGCGGACGCGCTCGGCGTGGCGCGCCCCGACCTCGAGCCACGCGCGACCGACTTCATCCCGCAGATGCTCGGCATGATCGACATGCTGGAAGCGAACGGCTACGCGTATCAGGGCAAGGACGGCGACGTGAACTACGCGGTGCGGAAGTTCGCGGGCTACGGCAAGCTGTCGGGCAAGTCGATCGAAGATCTGCGCGCGGGCGAGCGCGTCGCCGCGAACGATGCGAAGGAAGATCCGCTCGACTTCGTGCTGTGGAAGCAGTCGAAGGAAGGCGAACCCGCCGACACCGGCTGGAACTCGAAGTGGGGCCGCGGCCGTCCGGGCTGGCACATCGAATGTTCGGCGATGGCTTGCGAGTTGCTGGGCGAACGGTTCGACATCCACGGCGGCGGACAGGACCTGCAATTCCCGCACCACGAGAATGAGATCGCGCAGAGCGAAGCGGCAACCGGCCAGCAGTTCGTGAACTACTGGATGCATAACGGTTACGTGCAGATCGACAACGAGAAGATGTCGAAGTCGCTCGGCAACTTCTTCACGATCCGCGAAGTGCTCGAAAAATTTGATGCCGAAGTGGTGCGCTTCTTTATTGCGAGGGCACACTATCGGTCGCCGCTGAACTACAGTGACGTGCATATCGAAGACGCGCGCGGCGCATTGACGCGTCTGTACACCGCGTTGAAGGACGTGGAGCCGGACGATCAGCCGCTCGACTGGAACGAGCCGAACGCAGAGCGCTTCCAGGCGGCGATGAACGACGACTTCAATACGCCCGTCGCGGTATCGGTGCTGTTCGATCTCGCGACTGAAGTGAACCGCACGCGCGAGCCCGCGCTCGCGCGTCAGTTGAAGCAGCTCGCCGGTGTGCTCGGATTGCTCGGCCGCGAGCCGCGCGCGTTCTTGCAGCAGGCGGTGGGAAAGGGCACGGGCGATGCAGGCATCGCGCCGGCCGAGATCGAATCGATGATCGCCGCTCGCGTCGCAGCGAAGCAGGCGAAGAACTATGCCGAAGCAGACCGGATCCGCGCGCAGTTGCTCGAAGCCGGTGTTGCGCTTGAAGACAAACCGGGTGGGTCGACCGAATGGCGCCGCGTCTGAGCGCGGCCCTTCACACCCTCAATCGACTCACCAGGCAGGAGGCATGATGGCAACGGCCAGGAAGGCGCCGGCTAAGCGAGCCGCGTCCGCAAGAAATGCAGCGCCCGCAACGAAGACCGCGCGGCGCACGCAGGCGAAGGCGCCTGCAAAGGCAGTGAACGGTGCAGCCCACGCGATCGCGCGCAAGAGCCAGGCGAAGCAAGCGGCGTCCGAACAAGTGACGGTCGCGGGCCGCGGCAATGGCGCCGCGCGCGCGGGCAAAACCGTGGCGAGCGCGCCCGCATCGCGAAAACGCTTGCGTGTGACGGCCGTCGATGGCGCTGCGGCGAAGGCGTTGGCAGCGAAAGGCGAAGGCGCTTCGGTCCAGGCGCTCGTGCGCGATCCGCAGCACGAAGGCGAAGTCGTGCGCAAGTCGCGCGCGATCACGCCGGAAGCCGCGGTGCCGGTGCAGATCGGCGGCCTCAAGCCCGAAGTCACGCGCCCCGCCTACTGGGACAAGGCCTGTGCCGACCTCGTGAAGCGCGACCGCATCCTGAAGAAGCTGATTCCGAAGTTCGGTCCGGTGCACCTGATCAACCGCGACGATCCGTTCACCACACTCGCGCGCTCGGTCGTCGGTCAGCAGATTTCCGTGCGCGCCGCACAGAGCATCTGGGAACGCGTCGAATCGGCGTGCCCGAAGCTCGCGCCGCAGCAGTTCATCAAGCTCGGTCACGAAAAGCTGCAGGCGTGCGGACTCTCGAAGCGCAAATCGGAATACATTCTGGATCTGGCGCAGCATTTCCAGTCGGGCGCGCTGCACGTCGATACCTGGACCTCGATGGACGACGAAGCCGTGATCGCCGAACTCACGCAGATTCGCGGCATCGGCCGGTGGACGGCAGAGATGTTTCTCATCTTCAACCTGTCGCGTCCGAACGTGTTGCCGCTCGACGACCTCGGCCTCATCCAGGCGATCAGCGTCAACTATTTCAGCGGCGAGCCGGTCACGCGCAGCGAAGCGCGCGAAGTCGCGGCGAACTGGGAACCGTGGCGCACCGTCGCAACGTGGTACATGTGGCGCAGTCTCGATCCGATACCCGCCGACCATTGAGGATCCACCGGAAACCCGCTGAAAACCAAAAGAAGGCAGGGCCGCTATGGCTATCTTATAATTGATAGCTGCGACCCGAATTTGTCAGGGTGACGCGCGGTTAGAATACGCGCTGCCCAGTTCCTAGGATTCGAACAATGAAGACCACGTTTCTGGATTTCGAGCAGCCGATCGCTGAGCTCGAAGCGAAAATCGAAGAGTTGCGCTTCGTTCAGGACGATTCCGCTGTCGATATTTCGGAAGAAATCGAGCGGCTGTCGAAGAAAAGCCAGCAACTGACCAAAGATCTCTACGCGAACCTGACGCCCTGGCAGGTTTCGCAAATCGCACGTCATCCGCAGCGCCCCTACACGCTCGACTACGTCAGCGAGCTTTTCACCGATTTCCACGAACTGCACGGCGACCGTTCGTTTGCCGACGACCTCGCGATCATCGGCGGCCTCGCTCGCTTTAACGGCCAGCCGTGCATGGTGATCGGCCATCAGAAGGGCCGCGACACGAAGGAGCGCGCGCTGCGCAACTTCGGCATGCCGCGTCCGGAAGGCTATCGCAAGGCCGAGCGGCTGATGCGTCTCGCCGAGAAATTCGCCCTGCCGATCTTCACCTTCGTCGATACACCGGGCGCGTATCCCGGCATCGGCGCCGAGGAGCGCGGGCAGTCGGAAGCGATCGGACGCAACCTTTACGTGATGGCCGAACTGAAGACGCCGATCATCACGACCATCATCGGCGAAGGCGGCTCGGGCGGCGCGCTGGCGATTGCCGTCGCCGACATCGTCATGATGCTGCAGTTCTCCACCTACTCCGTGATCTCGCCGGAAGGCTGCGCGTCGATTCTCTGGAAGAGCGCGGCGAAGGCGCCGGAAGCGGCCGAAGCGCTCGGACTCACCGCGCATCGCCTGAAGGCGCTCGGGCTGATCGACAAGATCGTCAATGAACCGCTCGGCGGTGCGCATCGCGATCCGAAGGGCATGGCCGCGCTCCTGCGCCGGGCGCTCGCCGATTCGCTGCGCCAGTTCCACGGCATGAACGTGAACGACGTGCGCACACGCCGTTTCGACAAGCTGATGGCCTACGGCAAGTTCAAGGAAACGCTGCCGGCCGCGTAAGCCGCGCGCTCATCTCTTGACATCCGGCACCGACACACCCGCGCACCGCCTCGTAACCGAGGCGGTGCGCGCGGCGCTTGGTCGCACGACGGTTTCTTCCCCTCCGTTATTTGCTGTCGCGCTAAGCGGCGGCCTCGACTCGACCGTGCTGCTCGATGCCGCCGTGCGCGTCGCGGGCGCATCGCGCGTCGTCGCGCTGCATGTCCATCACGGCTTGAGCCCGAACGCCGATGCGTGGGCCGCGCACTGCGAGTCGTTCGCCGATTCGCTCGGCGTGCGTTTTGCCGCGCGTCACGTCGAGGTGACGCGCGCGGGCGGCGAGAGCCTCGAAGCCGCGGCGCGCGACGTGCGCTATCGCGCGCTCGATGCGCTGTGCGACGAGCACGGCGCACGTTCTCTCTGGCTCGCGCATCACGCCGACGATCAGGCCGAAACCGTGCTGCTTCAGCTTCTGCGCGGCGCCGGCGTGGCCGGGCTCGCCGCGATGGCGCCGGAACGCGCCGACGGTGCGCTCGCCGTGCCGCGCGTGCGGCCGCTGCTCAATCTGCTGCGCGCGCAGCTCGAAACCTACGCGCACGAACGCGACCTGGGCTGGATCGACGACGAATCGAACGTCGATACGCGTTACGCGCGCAACGCGCTGCGGCACGACGTGCTGCCTGTGCTCGCCGTGCATTTTCCCGGCTTCCGGGATGCGCTTTCGCGCACGGCGTCGCACGCGGCGTCGGCGCAGCGTCTGCTCGACGAACTCGCGCGCATTGATCTCGATGCCGCGCGGCGCGAAGACGGCGCACTCGCGCTCGACGTGCTCCTCGCTTTCGACGACGAGCGCGCCGTCAATCTGCTGCGCTACTGGATGCGATCGCTCGGCCTGGCGGCGGCGTCGACGGCGCGTATCGCCGACATGCTGCGGCAACTGCGCGACGCGCTCGCGACGCGCGACGGCCACGCGTTGCGCATCGATCACGCGGGACATTGTCTGCGCGAATATCGCGGTGCGATCTTTTGGGAGAAGGGCGATAGCGCCGATCCGCCCGATCTCGACGAAGGCGCGGCCGCGCCGAAGATGCCGGTCGAATTGCGGTGGCAGGGCGAGGAAGTGTGGCGCTTGCCGCAGTGGCGCGGCACGCTGGTGTTCGAGCCGTGCGACCGCGCGGACGATACCGACGCAGTCGCGGAAAGCGTCCTGCGTTCGGCGCCGCTTGTCGCACGGTCGCGCTCGGGCGGCGAACGTCTGCGCCTTGCCGCCGATGCGCCGAGCCGCACGCTCAAGAATCTGTTTCAGGAGCGCGGCGTGCCCGCGTGGAAGCGCGATGTGCCGCTCGTCTTTGTCGGCGACGCGCTGCTTTTCGTGCCGCTGATCGGCGCGAACCGCTCGGTGGAACATGACGCTCGCGGTCCGTTTCGACGCATCGTATGGCGGCCGGACGTGATCATTGCGTGATGTGAAACCGGCGACGGGCGACAGCGGCGAAATGGGCGCCGAGCCTCAAGCCAAATGCCGGTTCCGACTTGTATTTTGAGGCCCGATCGGGTAATTTAACTCGTTTTTCCGCCGTGCGTTTTGTGTCGTATCTGCGTCCGTTCACGAGATCCGTGACCCGATCTTCGCCGCCAGCAACCTGCGCAAAGCGTGCAGGTTGCGGCCATCAAGCGGCCATGAAGCGCACCTTCGTGCAGCAGGCTCGGACGAGCCTCGCGCGAGCGGCATCTGCGCTATCCAGACGATGCGCGCCACGATCGTTGCCGAATTCCACGCCACCCTAAGCCGTCGATCGCAACCGCCGTAGCGCTTCGAGCGCGGTTTTTCCTCTAGTTCAAAACGACAATGGCACTCATCGTACACAAATACGGCGGCACCTCGATGGGGTCCGTCGAGCGCATCAAGAACGTCGCGAAGCGCGTCGCGAAATGGCACAAGGCCGGCCACAAGATGGTCGTCGTGCCCTCGGCGATGTCCGGCGAAACGAATCGCCTGCTCGGTCTCGCGCGCGACATCACGCCCGATCCCGACCCGCGCGAACTCGACATGATCGCGTCCACCGGCGAGCAGGTGAGCGTCGGGCTGCTGGCCATCGCGCTGCATGCGGAAGGGCTGGACGCCGTGAGCTACGCCGGCTGGCAAGTGCCGATCAAGACCGACAGCGCGTTCACTAAGGCGCGCATCAGCGAGATCGACGGCGAACGCGTGCTCGCCGATCTCGAGGCGGGCAAGGTCGTCGTCATCACGGGCTTTCAGGGCGTCGATCCGGAAGGTCATATCGCGACGCTCGGCCGCGGCGGCTCGGACACGTCGGCGGTGGCGATCGCCGCGGCGCTGAAGGCCGAGGAATGCCTGATCTATACCGACGTCGACGGCGTGTACACGACCGATCCGCGCGTCGTCGAAGAAGCGCGCCGGCTCGACCGCGTGACCTTCGAGGAAATGCTGGAAATGGCGAGCCTGGGCTCGAAGGTGCTGCAGATCCGTTCGGTGGAATTCGCCGGCAAGTATCAGGTGAAGACGCGCGTGCTCTCCAGCCTGACCGACCCGCTGATGCCGCTCGACGACGAAATGCACTCGGGCACCCTGATTACTTTTGAAGAAGACGAGAACATGGAAAAAGCAGTGATTTCGGGCATCGCGTTCCAGCGTGACGAAGCGCGTATCGCCGTCATGGGCGTGCCCGACAAGCCGGGCGTCGCGTACCAGATCCTCGGGCCCGTCGCCGATGCGAACATCGACATCGACATGATCATCCAGAACCAGAGCGTGGACGGCAAGACCGACTTCACGTTCACGGTCGGCCGTGGCGACTACCATCGCGCGATGGATATCCTGAGCGGCCAGGTGAAGGATCACGTCAATGCCGAGCGCGTGCTGGGCGATCCGAAGGTGTCGAAGGTGTCGGTGGTTGGCGTGGGCATGCGCTCGCATGTGGGTATCGCGAGCACGATGTTCCGCACGCTGTCGGAGGAGGGCATCAACATCCAGATGATCTCGACTTCCGAGATCAAGATCTCGGTGCTGATCGACGAGAAGTACACCGAACTCGCGGTGCGCGCGCTGCACAAGGCGTTCGAACTCGATCGCGTTTGATGGCGCTTGTTTGACGCGACGTGCACGGCTCGCGGGCCGTCGCGTTGTCGCGGGTTGTCGAGTGCAGGGCGTGCGCTGGATGAATGAAAAAATTCGTCTGCGAAATTGACCGGCGCGCTCGAACCCGCTATTATCTTGGCTTCGTCGCGCTGACTCCCTGCGCGACCGAAAGTTTGGGAGACGTGGCCGAGAGGTCGAAGGCACTCCCCTGCTAAGGGAGCATCTGGGCCAAAACCTGGATCGAGGGTTCGAATCCCTCCGTCTCCGCCAGCGATGGCAGAGAGAACCCCGCAGAGTCTAGGCTCTGCGGGGTTTTTGTTTTTTCAGCCGTGTTTCGCCATTGCCCGAGGGGCGATTTTTTGGTGCGGCAGTAACACTGCGCCGACATTTTTCGATCCGTCCGCCATGGCACTCAAGCCACCCCAGCGAAAGCGGGTGTGAGTAGTATCTATCCCGCAGTGTTCCCGAAGACATGCGGCGCACGCCGATATTCCCTTCCGGCAAGCCAGCCCCCTCCCTGGCTACCACTAAATCCAATCTCGAAAAACAGAAATCCCCTGATTTGTCGTCGCGCGACGACGTTTCTGAAAATTTCAAACCTCCCCCGTTCAGTGCAATTGACGCATGACTGTTGGTACCCCTAAATAGAAGGAATAAATGTTGCAAAACGCAGCGACCTTTTATCGTCCCTTTAAACGGAACCGGATGCGTATGAACGCTGTGTCGAAGAGTTTTACGGATGCGCTGCGCCACCCGAGCGCGCGGCTCACCCAGCATCTGAAAATACGGATTGGCGCAGAGGACCTCGACCTCGATGTGCTCGACTTCAAAGTGCGCGGCGGGTTGTGCGAGGACTACAAGGTCGATATCACGGTGACCTCGCCGCGCCTGGCTATCGATGGCAAAGAGTACCTAGGGCGACGAGCGGGCCTGCATGTCGACGAGCAAGCGGCAGTGCCCTCGGCGAGTTGGAGCAGTCCCGTCGACCACGCGGCGGCGACTTTCAACGGCGTGGTCACGCGCTGGAAGCGCATCCGCACGAGCCGCGATGAAGCCGCCTACCAGGTGCGGATCAAGCCGCGCTTTGCCGCCTTGTGCAAGCGCGTCGTCAAATCCGACGTACTGAAGGATGTCACGTTCGAGGAGATGGTCCGCCAGTTGATAGTCGACGGGCAGAACTTCGACGCGTTCGACATCGAGTTCCATCTCGAAGGCCCGCAGGACAAGATGGAGCAGGTGGTCATGTACGAGGAGTCCGTGTGGAACATGGTCACCCGTCACGCGAAACGCAAGGGCATCTTCTGGTTCTACCGGCAGGAACGCGGGGAGAACGGGCTGCTGGATATCCTCGTTTTTGCGAACAACCCACGCGCCTATATCCGCTCCGTCGACCTGCCTCTGCTGGCCGATTCGGGCCTGCACAGCAACTGGCACGAAGCGGCGCAGGCGGTCCACGAGCAGCGCACGCTGGTGCCGGCCACGGTCGAGTTGTGGGAGCGTAACTACCGCACGCCCGAGGAGCCGCTGCGGGCCACGGCGAATGTCTCTGGTGAGGATGACGACCGCTCGGTGTTCGGCCAGATCAGCCGCAGCGCGGAGTTTCATTTGACGCCAACGCAGGGCGAGGCGCTCGCGCAGACCCGGCGCGACGAGCAGATCGCCCGTCAGGTGACGCTCGCGGGCAAGACCGACGCGAAAGGCATCGCACCAGGCGTGGTCGTCAAGTTGACGAACACGACGATGCCCAGCGCGGAATATGGCTTCGTGGTGACATCGTTCAGGATGGCAGGCAGCCGCACGAAGCCGGCCTATACGCGCTTCAAGGCGATGCCCGCGCATCTGACCTACCGGCCCAGTTTTGATTATGAACGGGACTGGCGTTTTCTGAATTCCGTCGTGGGCGTCGTCACAACGCTCGATTCGGCGCCCTACGCGTATCTGGATGAGTACGGGCGCTATCCCGTTTTGCCGAAGTTCTTGCAGGGTACGGGCAACACCGATAACAAGCTGCTGAACCTGCGCCTGCTGCGTTCCTCGTCGTCGGATCAGGGCGGCTTCCACTCGCCCCTGCTGCCGAAAACCGAGGTGATGCTCGAGGCGGCTCATGGGGACGTGGACCGGCTGCACATCAGCGGCGCCCTGCACGATTTTGCACATCGAGATCCGGTACGTGGCACCGATGCATTGTTTAGCTACGCGATCTGGCGCTCGCCGCTGCTCGGCGCGGAGGTCGTGTTCAATGACCTGCAAGGCAAGGAAAGTGCGCGCATCGCGACGGTCTATAGCCAGACGGCGGTGAATCAGGGCTACCTGCTCAACAGTAAAAAGCTCCCGCGCGGCACGGGGTACGAGGCGACGACCCAGGCGTGGGGTACGTTTCGCGCAGCGAAGGGGCTATTTTTCTCGGCCGACGCGGCGGCCGGAGCCGATACCCCGCACCTTGAGATGCCTGCCGCGGTCGCGCAGCTCAAGGCGGCGCTGCAACGCGTGACGGATCTGGCGGCGGCGACCACGCAGGCCAAGGCAGAGCCAGCGGACCGAGCCACGCAGGCGGCGCTCATGGACGGGCTAAACCAGCTTCGCGACGCGGGGCTGCTCGCCAGCGCTCCGGGCGGCATGGCGTTCGTGACGCCGAAATCGGCCCAACACTCGGCCGGCGAGAATGTGATCGTCACTGCAGGGCAGGATATGGACGTGAGCGTCGTCAAGCGCCTGCGCATGGTGGCGGGCGAATTGATTTCGCTGTGCGCACATAAGCTCGGCATCAAGATTTTCTCGAAAGGGAAAATCGAGTTGCAGGCGCAGAGCGCACCCATGGATCTCTTCGCCGATCAGCAGTTGCACGTCTCAAGCGCCAGCGCGAACGTGCTCGTGGATGCCAAAACGAAGGCAATGATGGCTAGCGGCGGCGCCTCGATGACCATCGAGAACGGCAATGTCGTCTTCAACTGCCCCGGCGAATTCCGCATCAAGGCCGCGTCGTTCACCTTCGAAGGACCTGGCAATACGGCGGTCAGCCTGCCGCAACTGCCCGTGAGCCACTACCAGCGCAACGACAGATATAGCCATACACAATAGCGATTATGATCATCAGCCCCCCGTTTCTACCCGACGCCGGTCTTGCGGTCCCGACCGGCACGAACTCCGATCCGATGATGGACGCGGTAGACAAATTCGAATGTGCACACGGCATCTACCCAATCGCTTTCGACCGGCGCTGGCACGGTGGCGTACATCTTCAGCCGGATACAAAGGGGCGCGTGCATGCGATTGCCGATGGCGTGGTCGTGGCGTACCGGGTCTGCCAGCATGCGATTGACGATGGCGCGAGCCATACCGGCTTTGTGCTGCTCAAACACACGACCGAGACCGGCGATGGCCGCACGCTGACGTTCTATTCGCTCTACATGCATTTACTGCCGCTGGCGGAATACCAGCAGCACAGTGCGAACGCCAACGAAATGCCCGAGTTCCTGCGTATGCCGACGGGCGCCCCTGCCGCGCAGGTGCCCCCAGCCGTTTCAGGCGGCGGCAAGAAGGTCCGGCGCAAGGACGTGCTGGGATGGCTCGGGAAGTATGAGGGCATGCCGCACCTGCATTTCGAAATCTTCATGATGCCGGCGGATTTCAACGCCTATTTTGGGCACACACAACTCGGCAACGAGACACCCACGCCCTCTGGAGGGACCGACTGGTGGGGACACGCGTATTTCCTCATTCCGGCCGGCAGCAATTTTCTCCGGCTTTCCACTGGAACCGACGCCGACAACAAGTTGCACGCGATTAAATTCGAGCCGGGACAGGCGGGCCCGAACGCCTTGCCGCTGCTGGTGGAGACGTACTTCAGCAAAGGTGCGAAATACACCAATGTCTGGAGCGTAGCGCAGGACGGCACCCGAACGTTGCTCATGCCGCAACCCGTGGAGGAAAAGGACTACGAGTACGATCTGTATCAGCGCGCCAAGGCGCTCTACGCGACCTGTCCAAGCGACGGCTATGAGCTGCTGCGTTTTGGTCGAATCCTGTCCACCTCCAAAACGCTGGTTGCTGATGCGTGCGTAACGTGGATGAAGGTCACCTGGGCTGCGAGCCAGGTGGGCTACATCGATATCAACGACTCAAACATCCAGAAGTTCTCGGACGCGGATTTCCTATCCTTGATGGGCTGGCGGAAGGTCAGCGACGCCAACACCCCGTTCGATAGCGACGGTCTGTGCGACGTGGACGCGTTGAAGAAACTACTGGCCGATGCCGCGCCGCACGAAGTACCTGCGGTGGCAGGAGAAAGGCCGGAAGCCCATAAGACCAACGTACTCTCGGCGTATGTGAAGGGTAACGCTCAGGTGCGCCAGCAGCTACGCGGTTTTATCTGCAATGCGCCCAGCGAATGGGACAGCACGCACAACGAACAACGCTATGCGAAGCTGCTCGACGAGGGCGGGTTCTATCATGGCAACCAGCAGGGCTATAGCGATTTCCTCAAGTATCTGAAGGAGGTCCAGTTCTGGGACAAAACCGGCTTGCCGGCCGGGCAGAAGCTGTGGTTCTTCCATCCCCTTGCGTTCATTCGGCATTTCAGGAAGTGCAGGTGGATGAGCCTGCAGGAGCAGACCCAACTGCTGCCTCGTACTTCGATATCTGAGGCCGGCGGTCATATCTCATGGGCTGAGAGCCAGAAACGATTTACTGAGGGCAACAACGATGCTAGGGGGCAATCGCCACAACACATGTGGCAGGCACTCAATCACATGCTTCTCAAATATGGATTTAACAACAGTCTCCGAAATGCCCACTTCCTTGGGCAGATTTTCAAGGAGACTGGAGCTTTATGTTCAACGAGAGAGAATGGAAACGCGGATTACTTCCGGAAAATGTATGAGAGCTATACCGCCATTGATGCCGCCTACGATTTCGACAACAAGTACAATTGGCTTAAAAATCTTGGTTTTCTGAAAAACCGTGATCGTGCTACATACATAGCCCAACGTCCCGGTGAAGTTCACAACAAAGCCGTAGCTGGTGAAAACGTGCAGTTGGGCGACGGTGCTCGTTTTTGCGGTCGCGGTTTGATTCACCTGACATGGCGAAAAGGGTATCGCAAGTATGGGGAATATCGCGGCAGGGATTTTACGACCGATCCCAATCCGACGCTTCTACAGGCTGACGCCGAAACTGCGGCGGATTCAGCCGGGTACTTTTGGGTGGGCACGCGTATCAATAAGAAAGCCGACCTGGGTTCCCTCGACACAGATGTTCAGGCTTGTTTTCGCTTGGTGGGTGGTGCGGGCGGCTTGCCTGCGCGTCAGCAGTTTTTTAGGTACACCTATTTCATCCTTGGCGATGCGCCAGTTATGCCGGCAAATAGCACGTTGGAGCGTCAGAAGGAGGGGTGACTGTGATTTGTTTTCAGCCCCAAGAGCGAGACACGTGCGGATACCCGCCGGTCGAAGCATGTTCCAGTAGAATTCAAACAGAGGTTTGGTTGTTATGAATAATCGATGGACTTTTACATTACGTTTTTTGTTTGTATTGCTTGTTTCGTCCTTTGTGCTACGGGCCCATGCAACCGACGCCCTCCCTGCACTTCAGGCTGCAGTGAGTGCTCGCACCGACGCGACCCATAAATTGCAACCACCGATCATTGACGCGGGACCTACCATGGAAGGGGTGTACATCTACTTTGTGATGAACATTTCCGATGTACCTGGCTATACCAAAGAAAATCGGCCTTACATGTTGGATGCACATTTGCTGTTCGCTGACGAAAACCATCTTTGGCACGATGTATTATTCGATCGTTACGTGAAAGATGACGGCATCCCAGAAATTGCTACTGTCTTTTTTGCGAATGCGGATCATGACGCGAAAGATAAGGAGATCGTCATTTTGGTGCATACGACACTCAACCATTACGATTATGGCGGCGAGTATTATGACGGATACATCTACAAGCTAACCGGAAACGCTAAAAAGGGAGCCGTTTTCGCTGGATTGCAGAGCGATGCCAGCGCACCCTTTGTCGATCAATGTGAATGCGGTTTTCGCGACGGTCACTCTACGCATGCGCAGTACAAGGACGCGGTGTCAATTCGAAAGGCACTTGCAAAGATATATCCTGTCACTCCGAAATTGAAGTAAAATGGAATTGTGGCGTCCCTGCTTATGCCGGAGTAGGCGCGATGAAACTAATCGGATCGTTTTTTTTGATTTTGACGTGTATCGCATTTTCGGCAGGTGCGACGGAAATTCGATATACTCAGGGATTAACGACTACGACTTTAACAGACAGCTTGGGTTTGCGGTATGGCTAGGATCGGTTGGAGTTTATTTGCTTTGGCGTCGATTTTTGTGTTTCGGACCGCATATGCGGATGACACCTACAAGGTGGCCAGTTCCTCATTGAAAATCGACAGCTCCAGAATGTGCTTACTTGACAAGCCTCCGCTTTACGCAGTCGAAAGTTTCGATAGATCAGCGGTCATGGTCTCTGAAGCCGGATATGTTGCGAAACAGGAACTGGCTCATTGTCAGGCCGGACGAGCAGTGCATGTCCTCTCGATCCCGCCGAATGTGGGCGTACTGGCCGACATAAATCTCTCGAAGGGTATTTATGTCGCCCTGGATTTTGTTAGCGCGCAGCCATTTACGTATCTGGCTACGGTTGCCCGTATCGGATCGTCACGAAACCTTGTTTCGGTAAAGGGCGCGTATGTTGCGGGCCGGAAGCTCAGTGAACTGAGGAAATCCGCTTTCGGTGGTAGTGGCGAGGCGGGGACGGCGATCATCTCCCTCAACGGACGCTATGTCGCGCCAACTGGACAAATGGACTGTTCGCAAGGCTCCTTTCCGGGAGTATGGGACATCCAGGGCAATCGACGTGTCGTAGCGGACGATGATGCTTGTGCGGCGCTCTTTAATAAAAATGACACCCTCGAAAATTAAGCATCCCATTCTCAAAGGCAACAGGCGCCATGGCCTGAGTTTTTGCGGACAAGGAAAAAAGGATGATATCCAAAATCATTTCTCTGGGAGATGCTTTCTTTTTTTTCTTCTTTCCGTTTTCTTAACTGACGCTCGCGCAGAAGTAGTTAATTCTTGCGATGGAATTTATTCAGCCCAGATCGTCGGAGGTGGTGAAATGCGCGTCACGCGCAATAAAAGGGAAATAGGGCTTGTAAAATTGATCACGAAATTTCCGGGGGAGTGTTCGCTTCAAATGGGGAGCGGCTTGTTGTTTATGGGATGCCAAACAAGGTAGATCTTCGAAGCCCCCAGGCTGTATTTATTTCCATTTATACTTTAAACCCGAGGCCGCGTATGATTATGGAGAAAACATATGGCGGCGGGATATATGAAGCCGCGTTTGGATCCGAATCAAATCTAATATTTATATCCAGTCGATTTGGTTTTGATATTATTGATACTAAAAAAATGAATATTAAGTCGTTTGATCCGGTGTCGGAGCCGCAGTTTTCAAGGCAGCAGTGTCAGAATGGCTAAATATTTCGGGGGGAATTATGAAATCTCCCATCTGCAAAGGCGACAAACTCGAACACGGTGGCGAAATCTCGCATGGAGGGCGAATTGATCTCGCTGTGCGCGCATAAGCTCGGCATCAAGTTTTTCTCGAAAGGGAAAATCGAGTTGCAGGCGCAGAGCGCGCCGATGGATCTTTTCGCCGATCAGCAGTTGCACGTCTCAAGCGCCAGCGCGAACGTGCTCGTGGATGCCAAAACGAAGGCGATGATGGCTAGCGGCGGCGCCTCGATGACCATCGAGAACGGCAATGTCGTCTTCAACTGCCCCGGCGAATTCCGCATCAAGGCCGCGTCGTTCACCTTCGAAGGACCTGGCAATACGGCGGTCAGCCTGCCGCAACTGCCCGTGAGCCACTACCAGCCCAACGACAGATATAGCCATACACAATAGCGATTATGATTATCAGCCCCCCGTTTCTGCCCGACGCAGGTCTTGCGCTCCCGACCGGGACGAACCCCGATCCAATGATGGACGCGGTAGACCAGTTCGAATGTGCACACGGCATCTACCCAATCGCTTTCGACCGTCGCTGGCATGGTGGCGTCCATCTTCAGCCGGACACAAAGGACAAGGTGTACGCGATTGCCGATGGCGAGGTCGTGGCGTATCGGGTCTGTCAGCAGGCGATTGACGACGGCGCGAGTCATACGGGTTTTGTGCTGCTCAAACACACGACCGAGACCGGCGATGGCCGCACGCTGACGTTCTATTCGCTCTACATGCATTTACTGCCGCTGGCGGAATACCAGCAGCACAGTGCGAACGCCAACGAAATGCCCGAGTTCCTGCGTATGCCGACGGGCGCCCCTGCCGCGCAGGTGCCCCCAGCCGTTTCAGGCGGCGGCAAGAAGGTCCGGCGCAAGGACGTGCTGGGATGGCTCGGGAAGTATGAGGGCATGCCGCACCTGCATTTCGAAATCTTCACGACGCCGGCGGGTTTCGACGCCTATTTCCGGCACACACAACTCGGCAACGAGACGCCCACTCCATCTGAAGGGACCGACTGGTGGGGGCATGCGTATTTCGTCATTCCGGCCGGCAGCAATTTTCTCCGGCTTCCCACTGGAACCAACGCCGACAACAAGTTGCACGGGATTAAATTCGAGCCGGGACAGGCGGGCTCGAACGCCTTGCCGCTGTTGGTGGAGACGTACTTCAGCAAAGGTGCGAAATACACCAATGTCTGGAGCGTAGCGCAGGACGGCACCCGAACGTTGCTCACGCCGCAACCCGTGGAGGAAAAGGACTACGAGTACGATCTGTACAAGCATGCCACCGCACTCTACGCGACCTGTCCAAGCGACGGCTATGAGCTGCTGCGTTTTGGTCGAATTCTGTCCGCCACCCCCACGCTGGCTGCTGATGCGTGCGTAACGTGGATGAAGGTCACCTGGGCTGCGAACCAGGTGGGCTACATCGATATCAACGACTCAAACATCCACAAGTTCTCGGACGCGGATTTCCTGTCCTTGATGGGCTGGCGGAAGGTCAGCGACGCCAACACCCCGTTCGATAGCGACGGTCTGTGCGACGTGCACGCGTTGAAGAAACTACTGGCCGATGCCGCGCCGCACGAAGTACCTGCGGTGGCAGGAGAAAGGCCGGAAGCCCATAAGACGAACGTACTCTCGGCATATGTGAAGGGTAACGCTCAGGTGCGCCAGCAGCTACGCGGTTTTATCTGCAATGCGCCCAGCGAATGGGACAGCACGCACAACGAGCAACGCTATGCGAAGCTGCTAGACGAGGGCGGGTCCTATCATGGCAACCAACAGGGCTATAGCGATTTCCTCAAGTATCTGAAGGAGGTCCAGTTCTGGGACAAAACCGGCTTGCCGGCCGGGCAGAAACTCTGGTTCTTCCATCCGCTTGCGTTTATTCGGCATTTCAGGAAATGCGGGTGGCTGAGCAAGAATGAGTTGTCGCAAATCTATTCGGAATCGAAATATACCGTGTTAGGGAAGGCGGGCGAAGAATATCGGGAGAAATACCGGCCTGCTATCAACGGCACGTTTAGAAAATATGGCATTGGCACTCAAGTGCGCGGCTCTCATTTTTTTGGGCAAATTGCGGTTGAATCTTACTACATGATGGTGGTCCGCGAGACTTCCGTTGCCATCTCGGCTGCCGTCAGAAACAACCACGCCTCAATTATGCCAGAGTTGAACGGTTACCTTAACTCTCCACCCGCTATTGTCGCTTATTTTCATAATTATGAACATAACATCGGCTTAGGCAACTCGAGTGTTGGTGACGGGGTAAAATTTCGGGGCCGAGGATTCAAACAACTTACTGGGCGATATAACTATTCCGAATATTGGGTTTTTAGAGGGTGGCTTGATAGTAGTTCGTATAATCACGCTTGGTTCAGCAGTCATCCGCCTGCCGATGGTCCAGTTATAAACAATCCTGAGTTAGTCGGAAACGACGCTTACTCCTGCGTTGATACTGCGGGCTTCTTTTGCACGCGTTATCCCGTCGAGAAGGCTGCGGATGGTGGAATTTCAGAGGCCGCGTCGCGTGCGGTGAGCAGAATTGTCAACCCGTACGATGTGAACAGTCCGCCGTTGCGCTGGACCGAAACTCAAAATGCGTATCGAATATTGGGGGATAAATCGTGAAAAAATATTTTCTTCTTTTTTTGTTGGCATTTTTTCTGGCTGATGCGCGCGCAGAAGTAGTTAATTCTTGCGATGGAATTTATTCAGCCCAGATCGTCGGAGGTAGTGAAATGCGCGTTACGCGCAATGGAAGGGAAATAGGGATTGTAAAAATTGATCACGACATTTCCGGGGGCGTGTTCGCTTCAAATGGTAGGCGACTTGTTGTTTATGGGATGCCAAACAAGGTAGATCTTCGAAGCCCCCAGGCTGTATTTCTTTCCATTTATACTTTAAACCCGAGGCCGCGCATGATCATGGAGAAAACATATGGCGGCGGGATATACGAAGCCGCGTTTGGAACCCAATCAAACTTAGTATTTATATCCGGTCGATTTGGTTTTGATATTATTGATACTAAAAAAATGAAAATTAAGTCGTTTGATCCGGTGTCGGAGCCGCCGTTTTCAAGACAGCGGTGTAAAAATGGCTAAATATTTCGGGGGGGAAATTATGAAATCCCCCATCCGCAAAGGCGACAAACTCGAACACGGTGGCGAAGTGACAGGAGCGTGCTCGCCGTGGGCCACTTTCATGGGCCGTCCGCTCGCCCGCAAGGGCGACGAGGCAGTGTGCGACCAGCATGGTGCGACCGTCATTGACGAGGGCGCTGCCAAGTTTCCCGACCGCGACCGCAAGCTGTTCGCGCTGCACGACCATCGCTGCGCATGTGGCTGCCGGCTGATCTCGTCACTGAAGAACGTCAACTTCGAGTAATGCCCATCGAGCTTTCTCAGGCGGGACGCCCGAGCGCCTATCCACGCCGTCCGCGTTTCTGGCCATGGTGGTTCTGCATCTGGCTGGCCTGCGCCGTGTTCGGCGCTGCTATTGCGCTGCTGTTGTGGCCGAAGGGCGAACGGGCGGGCGGTGCATGGTTTTGGTTCTGTGTCATCGGTATTCCTAATGGGATTTTCGGATTGCTTTTCGCGATCGAACGCACAGGCTACGAGGCCGCGTGGTACCGCGCGTACCACCGCAACCTACATCGCGACCGCTGGCTGGCGCAGCGTATCCGTGTTGCGCAGAAGCCTTTAAGGGTGCTGGGGATCGGTTACTGTCTGCCCCTGAACGGCCAGACGCTTGCACAGGCGATCCATGCCGGCGTGCGCTTGCCCCGACAGCAGCAGCCCCGCTCAGGCGCGGGCGTCATCGAGCATTGCCGCTTTGACGATCTCCCGCAAACATTCGCCGAACCCGACCTGATGGAGGCAGCTGCGGAGAACGGGTCCAATCGCATGGAGCATGCGGCTCCGATCGAGCCCGTTCGCCCGCTCGTGCGCAAGATTGCCGATGCGCTGGAACAGATCGCCGTTAGCCTGAACGCGCTCACGCGCTACGAACTCGTCCACTGGCCGCAGGTGCGCGTGCTGGCCGAACCGGGCGAGGAAGCGTCGCGCGAGCAGGAGATCCGCGGCGCGCTGCAACTGGCCGGTCTACCGCCACTTGTCGTGCAGGCGGTGCCCGCTTCGCACGGCCTGCTCGTGGCCGACGCGTGGCTCGAAGCCCGCGAGGCGCGTCCACTGCTGGTGGTCGCAACCGCATGGCACGACAAACAGCCTCCCTCGGGTAGCACGGAGGGATGTCTCGCCGTGCTGCTCGATGCGGGCTTCTACCGTCTGCCCGAAGACGTGCCCGTGATGGCCCGCCTGCATCGGCCCGTCGAGGGCAAGGCGGAAGAGATCGAATACTGCTTCGCCAATGCCGTGATCTGGAGCCGGGCCGATTTCGATGCCGTGACGCGCGCGTGGATTACGCGTGCCGTCGAGCGTTGCAACCGGGGACTACGCATCGCGAACCTGGATGCGATTGCGAAGAGCGAGGCGCAATGCGAGCCGGCCCGCATCGTTGGCGATTTTGGCAGCGCCAACGGCTGGCTGTCCGTCGCGGCCGCCGTTGAATGCGGCGCGGTGCAAGGGCCGCAACTGATCATCGATGGTGTGCAGTCCGCCATTCTTCACGTCCTTCCAGGCATCGCCGGGAAGGTTCCTTCGTCGCCTGAACAGTCCCTGCATGACCGATCCGAAACTGAATTTACGACCGCTTGACCCGGCTCCCGTGGCGGAGTCCGCGCCGTCCGGACGCCTCGCGCTCTGGGGACTGTTGGTCGCGGCCCTGATCGCCGCCACTATCGCGGCTGGCGTTGTGTGGTTTCGCGGCGACCTCTTCGATCTCGCGCCCGGCGAGGCGCGCATGCGGGTGGTGATTGCCATCCTTGTCGCCGTGATTGTCGTTGTCGCCGTCCACCTCCTCCTGTTTTTTATCGGCGCATATGCCGTCGCCGGACGGTTGTTTCGCCGCGAGACTGGCGACCAGACAAAGGCGCCGAAACCGCTCAAGCGCGATGCACGGCTGCAACGCGTCTATGACGACCTGCGCGTCTCGCAAGGCTGGTTCTGGCGCCGGCGCCTGCGCTGGCTGTTGGTGAACGGTACGGACGAACGCGTCGATCAGGTCGCGCCCGGGCTGAAGCAGGCGGGCGTCATGCACGTGGGCGAAACCGTTCTGGTCCATGCGTCGCCGGACGGGGTTGAGGCGGCGAAGTGGCTGCGCCAGATCCGACAGTTGGGTCGCCGTTGCGCGGTCGATGGCCTCGTACACGTGGCGCGCGCCGATGAGGCCGATACCGATCTACCCCGCACGCTCTCGACGCTCTGCACCGCGCTCGGCTGCGACGCACCCGTTACGTTCCTGCATCTGGTGCAAGCACACGGCGGCCCGCCGGAGCGGTTCGACGCCATCGGTACCTTCATGCCGAACGCCGCGCGCGGACAGGCGCAGAACGCCGCGGCGAGGCTGGCGCAACTGCTCATGGAGATCGAGCAAACAACGGCGGACGCCGGTGTGCGCCTATGTGGTGAGCCGCATCGAACGCCCTGGATGCTGGAGATCTCGAAGTACGTCGGCGACCATCGCGAACGGATGGCCGAGAGCCTGCGCGCGCTGGCTGCGTCGAACTGGCTGCGCGCGCCGCTCGCGGGCGTCATGTTCGCGCCGGTCTTCCCGAGCGCGGCCGTTGTACCGGTGCCGCTCATCGACACGGACGGTACACCCGGCCAGCCTGTCGACGCACCAGCGATGCAGACGGTGACGCGCGAACAGCCTGCCGCGCTGTTGCCGGTATGGCGGGAGATCGCAGCAAGGTCGCCTCACTATCGGGGCCGGCGCACCGGCTTTTACTGGCCAGGTGCGCTGGCGATGTGCGTTCTCGCCGGGGCGATTGCATGGACGGTCGCCCTGATCGTGTCGGGCCTCGGAAACCGGGCACTCGTGCAGGAGGCGCAAACGACCGCCGCGGTGGCGCTCGCGGCAACACCGGGAACGCCGCAGGCGCCCCGCGCGCAACTCGCCTTGCAGCGGCAGATCGAGACACTCGAATACCGCCAGCAGCACGGCGTGCCGTGGTATCTGCGTGCGGGCCTGTCGCACAACGCCGACCTGCTCGACGCACTCTGGCCGCCCTACGGGACCGTCGCCGTGCGTAACCTGCAGCAACCGGTCGTGCAGGCGCTGGAGGACCAGCTCGGCCAGCTTGCGCAGGTGCGCGCCGACGAGCAACAAAGCCATGACGCGCAGCAGACAGCCTACAACCGGCTCAAGGCGTACCTGATGCTCGCCACGCCCGCGCGCGCCGACGCCGCGTTCCTCAAGGCGCAACTGCTGGACGTGTGGCCCGCGCCTGCCGGTATGCGCCCTGGGGAATGGCTCGATACCTCGAAACAACTCGCGGGCTTCTGGTCCGGCCACCTCAGGGCACATCCTGACTGGCGGGCCGGCACGTCGATGCCGCTCGTCACCCAGATGCGCTCGACGCTCATCAACCAGATCGGGCTGGCGGCGAGCGACGATGTGCTCTATCAGAGCGTACTCGACGAGGCGCGTGGCAAATACGCCGACGTATCGCTCGCGACACTGCTCGCCGGAGCGGATGCGCACGGGCTTTTCACGACCACGCAGACGGTGCCGGGGCTGTTCACGCGTGCCGCGTGGGAAGGCGTGATCGAGAAGGCCATCGACGACGCCGCGAAGCAGCAGCACGTCGAGGGAGACTGGGTGCTGACCGATGACGGTCCGTCTGCCCAGGTCAACGCAACCACGGCGCAGGGAGCGATCGGTTCGGCGGGAGCCGTCCTCGATGCGAAGCGCGACACGGACGATCTCAGGCAGCGCTTGCGCACGCGCTACTTCACCGACTATACGGCGGCATGGTCGACCATGCTCAACAGCTTCCAGTGGATTGCGTCGACCAATTTCTCGGGCGTGATCGACCAGCTTACGCGCCTGACCGATGCGCAGACTTCGCCGCTGCTGGCGGTCATGAAGTCGGTGCAGTACCAGGGTGAGGCGGGCCGTCCTTCGCAGGCGCTCACCGATACGCTGGTGCGCAAGGCGCGGGGACTGCTCGCAGGCGCCGACAGTGGCGAGACGCAGCCGGTGGCGCTCAACCCGCTGGACAAGTCGTTCGGCCCGCTGCTGGCGCTAGTGGGCGACGTGAACCCGCCCGCCGCCAGCAGTAATGCGGGCAACGCCCCGAGGGCGAATGCCGCCGCACTCGCCGGCGTCAGCCTCTCGCGCGTCCTGACCGCCGACACGACCGTGCGGCTGAAGCTGCGGCAGATCCAGTCGAGCCCGGATGCCCAGGCGATGGCGCGGGGCCTCGCGCAGGCGGTATTTCAGGGCAAGCTCTCGGACCTGTCGCAGGCGCGCGACGACGCGGCGCTGACTGCGGCGAGCCTCGGCGCGCAATGGGCAGGTTTCGGGCAGACGATGTTCGTGCAGCCGCTCGACGCGGCGTGGCAGGCCGTGCTCCAGCCGGCCGCCGCGAGCCTGAACGACGCGTGGCGCGCGGGCGTTACGGCACCTTTCGCGTCGACGTTCGCCTCGCGCTATCCGTTCTCGCCGACCACGGCGGACGCTTCTTTCGCGGAGTTCGGCCGTTACGTGCGGCCCGATACCGGGCTGATCAACCGCTTTATCGAAGTCGAGCTGTCCGGCGTGCTCAAGCGTCAGGGCGACCAGTGGGTACCTAACGAACTCGCCCCGCAGTCGCTGCAGTTCGACCCGAAGTTCCTCGCTATGTTGCGGCTGATCGGACCGATGGCGACGCACCTCTATGCGCAGGGCCAAGCGGGGTATCGCGTCGAGATGATGCCGCTGCCGACGCCGGATGTGACGCGCACCGAACTGACAGTCGATGGCCAGCAGATCGTGTATTTCAACCAGCGAGAGACATGGACACCGCTCGCGTGGCCCGGCAACGGGCTGAACGGCCACGCGTTGCTGACCTGGCAGACGCTCAACGGAGGCCTGCGGGTCGCCTCCGACGCGACCGGCGACTGGGCGTTCCTGCGGATGCTCGAGCAAGCCCGGGTGAAGCCGCTCGACGATACGCGCTTCGAACTGGTTTGGCACGGCGCAGCGGTCGCCGCCGACTCGAAGGCAGCTTCGACCGTGAGTAGCACCGCGCGCGGTGACGATTGGACCGTGGCCAGCGGCGACACGAAGGCAGCTTCGGCCGTGAGTAGCGCCACGCACGGTGACGACACCGCGGCGCCGCTGCACTACCTGCTGCGCGTGCAGGCGGGTGCCGGGCCGCTGGATTTGCTGAAGCTGCGCGGCTTCCGGATGCCGGAGCGCATCTTCGTGACGGGCCGCGCGGGAGTGATATCCGGATCGCCCTCCCTGCCACCGTTGCCACCGGAGTTGCAGCCATGACTGCGCCGTGGAAATCGCTCCAGCAGGAAGGCGGGAATCCGTTCCTGAGATATTTCGACGCCGAGATGCGCTACCTGCGTGAGGCGGGCCGCGAGTTCGCCCGCGACCAGCCCGACACCGCACGCCGTCTCGGCATGCTTTATGGCCAAGAGGACCAGCAGGTCCGGGCGGTCAACGAAGCCTTTGCGTTCCTCGTGGCGCCCAAGCGCATGAAGCTCGACGACGCGATGCCGGAACTCACCGAGGGATTGCTCGACCACCTCTATGAACACATGGCGCGGGCGATTCCGTCGCTGTCGATTATCGAATGCTCGCCCCTGAGCCGCCAGCGTTCGGCCACGGCGCAGATTCCTGCCGGGGCCGTGGTGCGCTCGGCGCCGGTCGGACCCGACGGAGTGCAGTGCCCGTTTCGCACCACGCAGGCGGTCGAACTGCTGCCGCTGTCGGTCGAGGACGCCGCGCTGGCGGTACGCGCGGACGGGCGCACCGTCATCCGCCTTACCCTGGGCCTCTGGTTCGGGGAACAGCGCGATCACGCGGACCTGTCGCGCATTCGCCTGTATCTGCATGGTGACCGGCCCGCGGCTGCCGCGCTGTATGCGGCGCTCACGCGCCAGGTGGCCGCGATCGGGCTGCGCCTGCCATCGATACACGACGGCGCGCTGCAGCCGCTGGCGGGGGTGTACTTCGAGGCGGCGGGGTTCGGTCCGTCGACACGGCTGTGGCCCGTCACGGACGCGGAGCGCAACCAGCAGCTCGATCGCGAGCAGACGCTGCTGGAGTATTTCGTGTTCCCGCAGAAGTTTCACTTCGTCGATCTGTGCGGCTTCGATAGCGCGACGGTGCCGGCGGGGGAAACGCGGATGACCTTCGAAATCGAACTGGATTCCCGCATGCCCGGCGACCAGCCGGTGGGAAAGGAGAGCTTTCGCCTGTTCTGCACGCCCGTGATCAATCTGTTCGAAGTCGATGCGCAGCCGGTGAAGCCCGCCGACTGGCATGACAAGGAGCACCGCGTGCGCGTGCAGCCCGTCCTCGCGGATCACGTCGAGCCCTACGACGTGCTGGCGGTGACCGCCGCCGATCCGGACGGCAGCGCCCGGCACGCCTACCACGCGTTCACGAGCTTCCGGCATCGCGGCTGGACGCCGCGCTACGAGAAACCGGAGCGGTACTTTCATACCGCGATGCGCTACGGCGTGGTGGGCCGGGAGCTGTGGGTCACGCTGGCGGGGCAGCGGTGGGCGGGGACGTATCGCCCTGCGCAGGATGACGAGGGCCGTGTGCTGCTGGACCGCCATTTGACCGTGCGCGCGCTGGCGAACAACGGACGCCTGCCGCGCCTGGCGCTTTCGGAGGCGACGATCACCGAGACGGTGCCGGGTTTCACCGGCATCGCGTCGGTACGCAACCTGACGGGACCGAGCCTGCCGCAGTATCCGCCGCGGTATTACCCGGGCTACGAGCACCGCGCGCTGGGTCATTTCACGGCGAACGGCGCGAACGAATTCAACCGCATGCTCGGGGAAGGTGCGCCCGTACTGCGCGAGGTGCTCGAACTCTACGACTGGACCGTGGACGACGCCGTTCCCCGGCGCATCGACGCGATCCGCGCGGTGCGCTTCTCGCGGGGCCAGGTCCTGCAGCGCGGCTATCTGCTGCGGGTCGTGCGCATCCACGTTGAGCTTGACGCGGGTGGCTTCGACGGACCGGGCGACGCCGTGCTGTTTGGCGACGTGCTGAACGTATGCGATCCACGAACGACGCCCCTCGGAGTAAGGTGGAGAGCGCGTGATGTGTGTCAGCAATGCGGGTCAGCGGA
>NZ_FCNZ02000001.1 GCF_001544495.1 Caballeronia telluris | reverse complement strand
ACATCGCCGAGCCCCGTTTACAACTACTTTGAGCAGCCAACAAAAATGCCGTTCAGTCGCTTAACTGAACGGCATTACGGCCAAAGCCACGCCTTCTGCTTCATCGCGTCGCGCGACGCATCAGGATTCGAGTTCCGCGTTCAGCGTGATCTTGGCGTTGTTCGCGAAGAGCTTCGACACCGGGCAGCCTTCCTTCGCTGCATTCGCCGCCTTTTCGAAGGCGGCCTTGTCGGCGCCGGGAATCTTCGCCTTCAGGTCGAGCTGGCAGGCGGTGATCGAGAAGCCGTCGCCGACCTTGTCGAGCGTGACCGTCGACTTCGTTTCCAGGCTCTCGGCCTTCATGCCGGCCTGTTCGAGTTGCAGCGAGAGCGCCATCGTGAAGCAGCCCGCGTGCGCCGCGCCGATCAGCTCTTCCGGGTTGGTGCCCGGGCCGCTTTCGAACCGCGACTGGAAGCCATACGGCGCGTCCTTCAGCACGCCGGTTTGCGTCGAAATGAAACCCTTGCCGTCCTTGATGCCGCCGCTCCATTTTGCCGATGCTGTCTTTTGCACGAGTGTTCTCCAGAAAATGTGACGTGGATTTGCTGCGACTGGCCGCCGCGCGGTTGACTCCCGCGTGCGCGAACCGATGAGTGCAGCACGCGCGATGCCCGGACGGTCGACGGATGTTAAACGGGCACTTATCATCGAACGTTTTCGCCCGGACCGGCGCGCGAAACGCGGGGCGCCCTCTTCATCCTAGCGGATCGGGCAGCGGCGCGCAGACATCGAAAGTCATGGAGGCGGGATGGGTCCGCAAGTCGAACAGGTAAGCGAGGACCGGGCGTTGCCCGAACGTGCCGATGTGGTCGTGATCGGCGGGGGAATCATCGGCGTGTCGAGCGCGCTCTATCTCGCGGAGAAGGGGCTGTCGGTCGCGCTGTGCGAGAAAGGCCAGATTGCGGGCGAGCAGTCGAGCCGCAACTGGGGCTGGTGCCGCGCGACGCATCGCGACCTGCGCGAACTGGAACTGAGCCTGGAAAGCCTGAAGCTGTGGCGCGAGATCGACGCGAAGCTCGGCATCGAAACGGGCTTCCGGCAATGCGGCATCCTCTACGCCGCCGACGACGCCAAGTCGCTCGCCGATCACGAAGACTGGCTCGCGCGGGCGCGGCGGCTCGTCGGACGCGAGGGCATCGATTCGCGCATCGTCTCCGCCGACGAAACCGCCTCGCTGATGCGCGGCGCCTCGCGCCGCTTCGCGGGCGGCATCTACACGCCCTCGGACGGCCGCGCGGAACCGCAGCACGCCGCTCCCGCCATCGCGAATGCGCTGCGGCGCCGCGGCGTGAAGGTGCTGACGCCATGCGCGGCGCGCGGCATCGAAACGGCCGGCGGCGCGGTGAGCGGCGTCGTCACGGAATACGGGCTGATCCGGTGTGCGAGCGTCGTCGTCGCGGGCGGCGCCTGGACGCGGCTCTTTGCGGGCAGTCTCGGCATCGACGTGCCGCAACTGATGGTGCGCTCGTCGGTCATGCGCACGGCACCGGTCGCCGGCGGCCCCGAGGTCAGCGCGTGCAATCAGGACATGGGTTATCGCAAGCGGCTCGACGGCGGCTACACGCTCGCAAACGCGTTCCACAGCTACCACGACATCACGCCCGACAGCTTCCGGCTCTTCGCGAAGTTCCTGCCCGCGTTCAAGAGCCAGTTCGGCTCGATCAAACTCGGCATCGGCGCGCGCTTTTTCGAGGAACTGCGGCGGCCGCGCCGCTGGCCGCTCGACCGGCCGACCGTGTTCGAAACCGTGCGCACGCTCGATCCGGCGCCGGTCGCTTCCTTTAACGACGCCGCGCTCGCCGAGTTCCGTGCGATTTTTCCGGCGCTGGCGAAGACGCCGGTCGCGCAGTCTTGGGCCGGTTATATCGACGTCACGCCGGATGCCGTGCCCGTAATATCGGGCGTCGAACGCCTGCGCGGCGCGTTCATCGCGACGGGATTTTCGGGGCACGGCTTCGGGATCGGTCCGGGCGCGGGCAAGCTGATGGCGGACATCGTGGCGAACGACACGCCGCTCGTCGATCCGCGCGCGTTTCGTCTGTCGCGTTTCTTCGATGGCACGAAGATCGAACTCGACGGCGGGTTCTGAGCGCGAGGGCGCACCGGCGCGTTAACATAGCGGTTTTCGTTCAGACGGCTGCGCTCGCACGACGCGCGCCGCCCGCATCCCCGAGGCTTTTCATGGCATCCACGCCTGCTTTGTACGTCGACGTCTGGTCCGACTTCGTTTGCCCCTTCTGCTACCTGCAGACGCCCGTGCTCGACCAGTTGCGCAACGCCTACGGCGATGCGGTCGAGATCCGCTGGCATGCTTTCGAACTGCGCCCCGAGCCGACACCGCTGCCTGGCGCCAACAACGACGCGCTGATCGAACAGTGGGAAAAGTCCGTCTACCCGCTCGCGGCCGAGCGCGGCCTGACGTTGCGCATGCCGGCCGTCAACCCGCGCAGCCGCAAGGCGTTCGAGACGGCGATGTTCGCGCGCGAGTCGAATCGCTATGAACTCGTGCATCGCGCGCTCTTCAAGGCGTATTTCGAGGACGGCCTCGACATCGGCGACACCGACGCATTGCTCGACATCGCCGCGACCTGCGGCATCGATCCGGAGCTGCTGGAAGAATCGCTGGCGGAAGGCGAATTCACCGACCTCGTGATCGAGGACGAAGATTTCGCGAAGAAGATCGGCGTGACCGGCGTGCCGTTCGCGGTCCTGTCGCGCGAGGGCGCGCCCGGCGAAGAGCCGCCTCCGCCCATCGCGCTGCGCGGCGCCGCGCCCGTGCAGCACTTCGAAGCTGCCGTCGAGCGTCTCTTTCCCGATGGCTTTCCCGGCTGAACGCGCGCCCGCCGTCTAGCTGTGCTCGGCCATGAACGACTTCAGCGCAATGCGCTGCGACGGTTCGAGCGCCTCGAATTCCAGTCCGTAGGCGGCGCTCTGCTGCGCGCCATCGGACGTGCCGACATGGCGCACGATGGCGTGCGTGTCGATATGGACGTCGATGTCGTCGGTGTTGAAGTGAAACGACACGCGCAGCCGCTCGCCGAGTTGGGCGCTCGGCTCGACCACCGCGAGCGACATCCCGTACGGGCTGATGTCGCATACCCGCCCCATTTGCCCGAGCGGCTGGCTTGCCCCTTCCGCTGAAAAGCGCGCGGCCAGCCGCGTCGGCATGCGCGCGAACTTGCGCGCCCGCAGACGCCTGATGCCGCCCGGCTCCGACAGCACGACATAGTTGAACGGCTCGCGGCACAGCGCATCGACCGTGCACGCGAAGCGGAACACGCCGCGCCCCGACAGCGCCACCATCTCCACCTGCTCGCCGTGGATGAGGTCCAGCCGGTCCACGCCGCTCATCACCGGCTGCGTGACGAACAGCGCGCGCTCGCCGTCGCGCCGCCCCGAGGAGAAGCCGATCACGCGCGACGCATACATCGCCGAGCCGGCACCGACTGTCGCGCGCAGCCCCACGCGCGCGCCGATCGCGAGGCCGATGTCGTCGAGCTTGAGCGGTCCGGCCTCACGCGATGCGTCCGCGTCACGGGATTCGCGCGGCGCCTCGGCGTCCCGTCGACGATGCGGCTCGAAGTGCGCGAACAGAAAATTGCGCGTGCTTTCGTCGCGAACGATGGTACCGGTATTTAACAGCAGCGCACCATCCTCCGCGACGATCGGCCATTGCAGCGGTGTTTGCAACGGCACGTCCTCGGGCCCCAGACGAATCAGAGCAGGCAAGAGCGGCGCGATGACGGATTCCAGGGTCATTTATTCGGACAATATTGAGACAGTTCCCAGCATCGTCCGACGGCAACTATTTTTCGTCAAGTACTTATACGGCAAGACTTACGTGCAACGTGAATTTATGACGCTTTTCTGACCGACTCGCGTAGTTCTCGCCCGATCGACCCCGCATGCGCGTCCGGAAGATGCGCGCGCCCGGCGCCGAAAATCTTTTCGCGCAGCGTGCCGGACCCGTATTCCGTCTTGTACGCGCCGCGCGCCTGCAACTCGGGCACGACGAGATCGACGAAATCGCGATAGCACTCGGGCGTGACCGTGCGCGCGAGGTTGAAGCCGTCGATGCCGGTGTCCTCGATCCACGCGATGAGTTCGTCCGCGACCTGCGACGCGCTTCCGACGAGCGTCGGGTAGCGGCCGCCGAGTTGCAACTCCTGGCTGAGGATGTCGCCGACCGTGCGCTCGCGGCCGGCCGCGGTCAGGTTTTTCACGACCGACTGGATCGCATTGTTCTTCACATAGCGGATCGGCTCGTTGCGCGCATAACGCGAGAAGTCGATGCCGCTCGAACTCGCGTAGTGAGCGAGGCCGGCTTCGGGGCTCGCGTATCGCACGTAGTCGTCGTATTTCTCGCGCGCTTCGCGCTCGGTGGCCGCCGTGACGATCGACATGCCCATGAAGAACTTGATGTCGTCGCGCTGACGGCCTTCCCGTTCGACTTCGTCACGCACGCCGCTCACGAGTTTTTTCAGCGCGCCGCGCTCCTGCTGCGAGACGAACACGCACTCCGCGTGGCGCGCCGCGAACGCCTGCCCGCGCCCCGACGCTCCCGCCTGGAACAGCACCGGCGTGCGTTGCGGCGACGGCTCCGACAAGTGATAACCCTCGACGTCGTAGTACTTGCCGTGATGCGCGATCGGCCGCACGCGCGCCGGATCGGCGTAGACGCGCGCTTCGCGGTCCGCGCGCACCGCGCCTTCCTGCCAGCTTCGCTCCCACAACTCGTACACGACGTCGAGAAATTCCTCGGCGCGGTCGTAGCGTTCGTCGTGCTCGATCTGCTGCCCGAGGCCCATCGCCTTCGCGGCGCTTTCCAGATAGCCGGTCACGATGTTCCAGCCGATGCGGCCGTTCGTCAGGTGATCGAGTGTCGAGAAGCGCCGGGCGAGCAGATACGGCAACTCGTAGGTCAGGTTCACCGTGACGCCGAAGCCGAGATGGCGCGTCGCGGCCGCCATCGCGGAGACGGTCAGAAGCGGATCGTTGACCGGAAGCTGGATCGATTCGCGCAGCGGCAGATCGACCGATTGTTGGTAGACATCGTAGACACCGACGATATCGGCGAGAAACAGGCCGTCGAACAGACCGCGTTCGAGCAACTGCGCGAGTTCCGTCCAGTACGCGATGTCCTTGTAGCGCGTCGACTGGTCGCGCGGATGCGTCCAGAGGCCATGATTGATATGGCCGACGCAGTTCATGTTGAAGGCGTTCAGCAGAATGTGTTTGGGCATGTCGGTGGATGCGCGAGCGGACGAATGAGAAAGCGTAACCATCCGTCCGCCGGCAAGGAACCGACGATTTCTGCTTTGCTTATTTCAAAGCGTCGACGCCGCGAAGGTATCGCACTGGCGAATGTCGCCGCTCGACAGTCCGCGCTTGAGCCAGCGCTGACGCTGCTCACTCGTGCCGTGCGTGAACGCTTCGGGCACCACGCGACCCTGGGTTTGCTTCTGAAGCCGGTCGTCGCCGATGGCCGCCGCCGCGTTCAGGCCCTCCGCGAAATCGCCGGGCTCGATGAGTTTGGCGTTGTCGCGCTGGGCGGTCGCGGCCCAGACGCCGGCGTAGCAGTCGGCCTGCAACTCGACGCGCACGGACAGCGCGTTCGCGCGCTCGCGCGACATGCGCGAGCGCGCGGCGTCGACTTTCTCGGAAATGCCGAGCACGTTTTGCACGTGATGCCCGACTTCATGCGCGATCACGTAAGCCTGCGCGAAGTCGCCGCTCGCGCCGAAACGCTCGCGCAACTCGCGATAGAACGACAGGTCGATGTAGACCTTGCGGTCGGCGGGACAATAGAACGGGCCCATCGCCGTTTCGCCGACGCCGCAGGCGGTCTGCGTGCCGCCCGAGAACAGGACGAGCTTCGGCGGCGGATAGTCCTGGTTGAACTGCGTGCGGAAGATTTCCTGCCAGGTGCGTTCGGTGTTGCCGAGCACGCGGCGCACGAAGACGGCGCCCGCGTCGTTCGCGGGCGGCCGGTTCGCGGGCGCGGCCTGCTGCTGCGGCGCCTGCGACTGCATCTGCGAGGCGCCGTTGATGATCACCATCGGATTGATGCCGAGGAAATACGAGGCCGCGAGCGCGACGACGATCGTCCCGATCCCGATACTGCCGCCGCCGACCCGAAATCCTCCGCCGCCGCCGCGACGGTCCTCGACATTCTGGCTTTCTGCTTCGTCATCGAGACGCATGGTGTTTCTCCTCTTCTGGTCGCATCGGCGCGGCAAAAAAAGCCGCTATGTTATCCGTCGAACCGTCCGGCACGGCCGACGTCGTGACGACATGGCACAGTTCCCCGCGTACAGGTCCAAGCATTATGCGCACCACGCCCGACGTGACATCGGCGCAATTGCGCGCAGACGCCCCGCAGTCCGATTGTCGCAGTGCGGTCGATTGTCGCGAAAATGGCGCGC
Organism: Caballeronia telluris; assembly: GCF_001544495.1. GTDB lineage: Bacteria > Pseudomonadota > Gammaproteobacteria > Burkholderiales > Burkholderiaceae > Caballeronia > Caballeronia telluris. Next base: position 657,627 of record NZ_FCNZ02000001.1, on the reverse strand, counting down.
CGTGCGCGTCACGCGCTCAAGCGAATCATTTCGAAAAAGCACGCCAATTCAGGCGTTTACGCGCGCCAACGCCTTGATCCTGCGACATTTGCGCGCATTCGCCATTCTTTGACGCGACGCAACACGCACTTCAAAAGCTCGTTAAGCTTCGTCCGTCACCAACCGATCAACCGACGAAAGCGCGCCGCCGAGCGACGTGCGCAACCCGCTCAATCCATCATGCAATCGACTCAGGAAGCGCTGGATCTCGCGCGAATCCAGTTCGCCTTTACCGTATCGTTTCACATCATTTTTCCAGCGCTGAGCATCGGGCTCGCGAGCTTCATCGCGGTCCTCGAAGGCGCCTGGCTCAAGACCGGCAAGCCCGTCTACAAGGAGCTGTGCCTCTTCTGGTCCAAGATTTTCGCCGTCGCGTTCGGCATGGGCGTCGTGTCGGGCGTCGTGATGAGCTACGAGTTCGGCACCAACTGGGGCGGCTTCTCAAGCTTCGCCGGACCCGTCACCGGGCCGCTCCTCGCATATGAAGTCATGACCGCGTTCTTTCTCGAAGCAGGCTTCCTGGGGATCATGCTGTTCGGCTGGAACAAGGTCGGCAGGAAGGCGCACTTCGGCGCCACGCTGATGGTCGCGATCGGCACGATCATCTCGACGTTCTGGATTCTCGCCTCGAACAGCTGGATGCAGACGCCGCAGGGCTATCGTATCGAAGGCGACCACGTCGTGCCCGTCGACTGGTTCGCGATCATCTTCAATCCGTCGTTCCCGTACCGGCTCGCGCACATGACGATCGCGGCGTTCATCGTCGCGGGGCTGGTGGTGGCCGCGACCGGCGCGTGGCATCTGCTGAAGGGCCGCCGCGATCCGGCGATCAAGAAGATGTTTTCGATGGCGCTCTGGCTGCTGCTCGTGCTGACGCCGGTGCAGGCGATCGTCGGCGATGCGCACGGCATCAACACGCGCGAGCATCAGCCGGCGAAGATCGCGGCGATCGAGGGCCTCTGGGACACCGAGCAAGGCGGCACCGCGCTCAACCTGTTCGGCATCCCGGACATGGAAGCCGAGACGACGAAGTACGCCGTGTCGATTCCGCACCTCGGCAGCCTGATCCTCACGCACAGCTGGGACGGCGAGATTCGCGGACTCAAGTCCTTCCCGAAAGAAGACCGCCCGAATTCGACCGTCGTCTTCTGGAGCTTCCGGATCATGGCGGGACTCGGCGTGCTGATGATCGCGATGTCGGCGGCGGCGTGGCTGTTGCGCCGTCGCGGCAGGCTCTATGAATCGCGCGGATTCCTGCGTTTCGTGCTCGCGATGGGGCCGACCGGTTTCATCACGCTGCTCGCGGGCTGGGTGACGACCGAAGCGGGCCGCCAGCCGTGGGTCGTGTACGGCGTGATGCGTACCGCCGACGCCGTTTCGCCCGTCACGGCGCAGCAAGTCGGAGTCTCGCTGCTCGTCTTCGTGATCGTCTACACGCTCGTGTTCGGCACCGGCATCTACTACTTGCTGAAGCTCTTGAAGCACGGCCCGGCGCTGCCCGGCACGACGACACACGCGCCCGGCATCGACGACGCCGGCCACACCGCGAGGCGCCCGTTGAGCGCCGTCAATCAATCGATCGAAGGAGCATAAGTCATGGATCTCACCCTCGCATGGGCGGCGATCATCGCGCTGGGCCTGCTGATGTACGTCGTGCTGGACGGCTTCGATCTCGGCATCGGCATTCTGTTTCCGCTCTTCCCCGACGAGCACGACCGCGACGTCATGATGAACACCGTCGCGCCCGTCTGGGACGGCAACGAGACCTGGCTCGTGCTCGGCGGCGCGGGTCTGTTCGCCGCGTTCCCGATGCTCTATTCGACCGTCCTTTCCGCGCTCTATCTGCCGCTCGTGCTGATGCTCGTGTGCCTGATCTTTCGCGGCGTCTCGTTCGAGATTCGCGCGAAGGCGTCGCGCACGAAGCATCTTTGGGACCTTGCGTTCATCGGCGGATCGGCGGGCGCGACGTTCTTTCAGGGCGTGGCGCTGGGCGCGTTCCTCGACGGCATCCCGGTCGCCGATGGCCGTTTTTCCGGCGAAGCGTTTGGCTGGTTCACGCCGTTCAGCATGTTCACGGGCGTGGCGCTCGTGGTGACTTACGCGCTGCTCGGCTGCTGCTGGCTGATCGCGAAGACCGAGGGCGACCTGCAGCGGCGGTTCTACCGGATCGTGTGGCCGCTCACCGTCCTGCAACTCGCGACGATCGCCGTGGTCAGCATCTGGACGCCGTTTCAGGATCAGGGCATCGCGATGCGCTGGTTCGATTCGCCGCTCTTTTACCGGCTGCTGCCGGTGCCGGTGCTGGTGGTGGCGTGCGCGTGGGTCATGCGGCGCTCGATTCGCTCCCGGCATGAGCGACGGCCGTTCGCGATGGCGCTCGGGTTCGTGCTGCTCGGATTCGCGGGGCTCGTCGTGAGCATTTCACCGCATGACGTCTTGCCGGGCGTCTCGCTGTGGGATGCGGCCGCGCCGCGCTCCAGCCAGTTGTTCACGATCGTCGGGGCGGCGGTCATCCTGCCCGTGATCGTGGCGTACACCACGCTTGGATATTGGGTCTTCAGAGGAAAGGTGCGGCATGGCGAACATCACTACCATTAAGGCCGCCGGGCGCGGCAAGCTGGCGCGGGCGGGTTGGTTTGTCGCGCTCTGGTTCGCCGGGGTCGGCGGGGCGATGTTGCTCGCCCTGCCGTTCAAGCTGCTCATTCGGGCGGGGGCCGGACACTGAGCCTCGGCGTGCAGCCGAGGCGCCGCGCCCGCGCCAATCCACTCAAAAGCCCGCCGCGACAGCAATCCCGCCCGCGACGATGCCGAACCCCACCACCGCGACCGACACCACCACGAGCACGCGCCGCGGAAACGATCGTCCGAGCATCGCGAGCGACGGCACGCTGATCGGCGGCAGCGTCATCAGCAGCGCACCGGCGGGGCCCGCCGCCATCCCGAGCGAAAGCATCGCCTGGATGATCGGCACTTCGCCCGCCGTCGGAATGACGAACAGCATGCCCGCGACCGCGAACGCCACGATCCAGATCAGACTGTTGTCGATGTCAGGTCCGATGTGCGGAAAGAGCCACGCACGCGCCGCGCCGAGCAGCAGCACGAGCACGATGTACTCGGGCACGAGACGCAGCGTCATGCGGCCCAGAATCTTCATCCAGCGCGAAAACGCCGTGCCCGGCTCGTCCTCGTCGATCATCTGCTTGAGCGCGTCGCGCGATGCTTCCGCTTCTTTCGGCGTCACCATCCGGTTCACGACATAGCCGAGCCCGAACACCATCAGCACGCCCAGGCCGAGCCGCAGGCCCATCCACTGCCAGCCGAGCACGAAGCCCATGAATACGAGCGCCGCCGGATTCAACACCGTGTTGCCGAGCCAGAACGCGATCGCCGCGCCCGGCGCCGCCTGCCGCGCCCGCAATCCCGCGACGACGGGCGCCGCGCAGCACGTGCACATCATCCCCGGCAACGACATCAGGCCGCCATTGACGACGCTCCCGAAGTCGCTGCGGCCCAGCGCGCGCGCCACCCACTGCGGCGGAATCAGCGCCTGCACGGCGGAGCCGAGCAGCAGGCCGAGCACCATCGCCTGCCAGATCGCCTTGCCGTAGGCCAGCGCGTAATCGAGCGCGGCCTTGAGCGACGCCTCGGGCGCGCTCGCGGCGGTGCCCATCAGGATCGACTTGCCGATCGAATGCTGGCTCGCCGCGACGAACGCGCGGTTGTAGTACGGAAACCACTTCACGTAGAAGAGGCCGATCACGGCGATCAGCACAAACGTCAAGAGTCCGAGCGCGATACGCGGTTGTCGATGGGCGGTGTTCATTTTTCTTGAGAATAAGGCGTTGTTGATTGCGAATTCGATGCGAAGGTTCGAGCGCCGGACTTCAACCGGTCGCCACGGCCGTTTCGTTCAGTTGGGCGAGAATCGCCCTCGCCTGCTCGACGCTGTCGGCATCGTTCGGACGAAAGAGCACATGCGTTGCGTGCTCCAGTTCGGTGAAATGCGCGCCGCTGCTGCGCGCATACGCCGGGTCGTAATGCAGGTCGATCAGTTCGGCGAACAACGCGCTCCTCGCGCCTTCGTCGATCAGCCGATGCCAGTGCATCACGCGCTCGCGGCTATGCAGGCCGATCAGCTTGGCGAGCTGCTGCTTGAAGAACGCGGGTTCGTCGAAGAGATGGCCGTAGTCTTGCAGCAGGAACGCGATGCGGTCGTCGTGGCTCGCTTCCACCTCGACGCACGCGCCGCGATGAAACGTCACGAGCAGCGACTCCGGCAATGTGATCGAACCGATGCGCCGGCTCTCCGCCTCGACGAACACCGGCCGCGACACGTCGAAGCCGCGCAGCACGCCGACGAGCGCGGAGTCGAAACCCTTCTGCGACGGCTGCGGCTCGCCCGGCAGCGCGCCGAGCAGCGACCCGCGATGCGCGGCGAGCCCTTCGAGATCGAGCACCTGCGCGCCCGCCGCGCGCAACGCCTGCAACAGGCGCGTCTTGCCGCTGCCCGTATGGCCGACGAGCGCGACATAGCGAAAGCGCTTCGGCAGCGCGTCGAGCAGATCGAGCGTCGCGCGCCGGTACGACTTGTAGCCGCCTTCGAGCTGACGCGCCTGCCAGCCGATCATGTTGAACCACGTCGTCATCGAGCCGGAGCGCTTGCCGCCGCGCCAGCAATAAATGAGCGGCCGCCAGTTGCGCGGACGGTCGGCGAACGTGGTCTCGAGATGCAGCGCGATGTTGCGCGCGACCATCGCGGCGCCGACGCGCGTCGCCTCGAACGGCGAAACCTGCTTGTACATCGTGCCGACGATCGCGCGCTCCTCGTTGCTCAGAACGGGGGCATTGATCGCTCCGGGAATGTGATCCTCGGCGAATTCGAGCGGCGTGCGGACGTCGACGACTTCGTCGAAATCCTTGAGCCGGTCCAGGTTCACGAGCAGATTTTTCAAGGTGACGACGCGCATTTCGACGATTGACCGGGACGCGAATTATCGCACGCAAGCGCTTTTGCGACCCGCGGCGCGCTCGCCGGCATGACGGACAGGCCCGCGAAACACGCCGAATTACCTGCCGAATTCCATAACGCTCGCGGTTTTTGGCTCGCTACATTGGCAGTTCGGGGCGCGACGCGGCACACGCCGTCTCGCCTTCACGCGTTTTCATCCAGAATATCCACGGTAAACAGCAGCAAAAGGACCGAGCGATGAGCTACGCACAGACCATCGGAACCCGAACCTACCGTTTCGCGGACCTCAAGACGCTGCTGGCGAAAGCCAGCCCCTTGCGCTCCGGCGATCAACTCGCCGGCGTCACCGCAGCAACGGAAGAGGAGCGCGTCGCCGCGAAAATGGCGCTGGCGGACGTGCCGCTGCCAACCTTCCTGACCGAAGCGGTGATCCCCTACGAGGACGACGAAGTCACGCGCCTCATCATCGACGATCACTCGCCGGAAGCCTTTGCGCCGGTTTCGCATCTGACGGTTGGCGACTTCCGCAACTGGCTCCTCGCCGACACGACGACCACCGAGATGCTCGTCGGCGTGACCGCTGGCCTCACGCCGGAAATGGTCGCGGCGGTGTCGAAGCTGATGCGCAACCAGGACCTCATCCTCGTCGCCAAAAAGCGCCCGGTCGTCACGCGCTTTCGCAACACCATCGGGCTGCCCGGCCGCATGTCGGTGCGCCTGCAGCCGAATCATCCGACCGACGACGCCAAAGGCATCGCCGCCTCGATGTTCGACGGCCTCATGTACGGCTGCGGCGACGCCGTCATCGGCATCAATCCCGCATCCGATTCGTTGAGCGCGATCACGGCGCTCCTCGTGATGATCGACGAATTCCGCCAGCGCTACGACGTTCCGACGCAATCGTGCGTGCTCACGCACGTGACCAATACGATCGCGGCCATCGAAAAAGGCGCCCCGGTCGACCTCGTGTTCCAGTCGATCGCCGGCACGGAAAAGGCCAACGCGAGCTTCGGCGTGTCGCTCGCGCTGCTTCGGGAAGCGCACGAGGCGGGCCGCTCGCTCAAGCGCGGCACGGTGGGCGACAATCTCATGTACTTCGAAACCGGCCAGGGCAGCGCGCTCTCGGCGAATGCGCATCATGGCGTCGATCAGCAGACCTGCGAAGCGCGCGCCTACGCGGTCGCGCGCAAGTTCGAGCCGCTGCTGACGAATACCGTGGTCGGCTTTATCGGGCCGGAGTATCTGTACGATGGCCGGCAGATCATTCGCGCCGGCCTCGAAGACCACTTCTGCGGCAAGCTGCTGGGCGTGCCGATGGGCTGCGACATCTGCTACACGAACCACGCCGAAGCCGATCAGGACGACATGGACACGCTGCTCACGCTGCTCGGCGTCGCGAACGTCAACTTCATCATGGGCGTTCCGGGCGCCGACGACGTGATGCTCAACTATCAAAGCACGTCGTTCCATGACGCGCTCTACGTGCGCCGCGTGCTGAACCTGAAACGCGCGCCGGAATTCGAAGCGTGGCTCGAACAGATGCGCATCACCGACGCGCGCGGCGCCTTGCTCGCGCAGGCCGCGCAGCCGCTCATCGAATGGATGGACGCGTGATGGACGACCAGCCCGCTTCGTCCGTCGACGAGAACCCGTGGGACGCGCTGCGCCGCTACACGAATGCGCGCATCGCGCTGGGACGCGCGGGTAGCAGCCTGCCGACCGCGGCGCTGCTCGCGTTCGAGCTTTCGCACGCGCAGGCGCGCGACGCAGTGCATCAGCCGCTCGACACCGCCGCGCTGCACGGCGCTCTGCGCGCCGCCGGATTCGATACGCTCGACGCCGCGAGCGCGGCGCCCGATCGCGATCACTATCTGCGCCGGCCGGACCTGGGCAGGACGCTCGGCGACGAAAGCGCGGCAGCGCTCGCCGCCCACGCGAAAACGCTGAAGGAAGCGCCGGACGTCGTGTTCGTCGTCGCCGACGGTCTTTCCGCCTACGCGGCCGCGCGGCACGCCACGCCCTTCCTCGCAGCGCTGCGCCCTTGTCTCGCTGGCTGGAACATCGGCCCGGCCGTCGTCGCGACGCAGGCGCGCGTCGCGCTCGGCGACGGTATCGGTGAGCTTTTACGGGCGCGCAGCGTCGTGGTGTTGATCGGCGAACGGCCGGGCCTCAGTTCTCCCGACAGTCTCGGCATCTACCTGACCTGGGCGCCACGCATCGGCCGCAGCGACGCCGAACGCAACTGCATTTCGAACGTGCGTCCCGAAGGACTCGCGTATGCACCCGCCGCGTTCAGGCTGCATTACCTGCTCGACAAGGCGCGATCGCTGAAGCTGACCGGCGTCGGCCTGAAGGACGACAGCGATTCGCTGCTCGTGGCGTCGGCGAAACCCGGCGGAACGATCGAATCGGCGTGAAGCGCGTTCGACTACAGCACGAGCGACCCGGCCGAGATCGCGACGATCAGGAAAATCACGAACAGAATCAGGAAGATGAAGAAACAGATCTTCGCGATGCCGGCGGCACCCGACGACACGCGTCCGAAACCGAAGAAACCCGCGATCACCGAGATGACCGCGAAGAGAATGGCGAGCTTGAGCATGACTGGTCCGTTCTTTTTGATCGAAGTGGGACCGGTCAAGCAAGGGATGTTCCCGTTCAGCGAGTGCACGCCAGCGAGTACTTGAGGCCCTCGGCGAGCAGCGCGCTCCAGACCGCCCACGTGTGCCCGCCGTCGATGATCCGCAATTCCGCCGGCTGCTTCGCCTCGCGCAGTTGCGTGTACAGCAGCGACGCTTCGGCCTGGATGCGCAGGTCGTCGTCGCCGGCTGCGATGAACATCGGCACGCGCAGGCCGCGGCTCATATACGTTTGCCACTGCGCCGGATAATTCAGCGTGCGCCAGACCAGCGGATCGAATTGGCGGTCGCCGAACACGCCGACATAGCGCGCCGCCGAGGCGACCGGCGGCGCGCCCGCATAAATGGCCGGGCCGAGCAGCATCGCGCCGCAGAAAAGCTGCGGGCGCGTCATCGCGTAACGCAGCGCGCCGAAACCGCCCATCGACACGCCGCCGATCACGCGCCCCTCGCGACCCGTCTGCGCGGCGTATTTCGTTTCGATCTCCGGCATCAGTTCTTCGAAAAACGCGGTTTCGATCGACTCCTTGCGATCGACGTACCAGTCAGTGCCGCCCTGCGGCATCACGATCAGAAGCGGCGGAATCTCGCGTTGCGCGATCAGCCGGTCGACGATCGCTTGCAGTCGGCCTTGCGTGATCCAGTCGTAGGCGTCGCCGTTGTTTCCGTGCAGCAGATACAGCACGGGATAGCGCTCGTCGCGCGGCGCATAGCCGGGCGGCAGATAGAGGACGTAAGGCCAGTCGCGATCGAGCGCTTCGGAATGCATCGTGCGCGCGACGACCTTGCTGCCCGCCGCCGACGTCAGCACGGCAGGCATCGGTTTCGCCGATGCCGCCGCGTGCCGGACGGCCGTCGCGCCGGGCATCGACTCGCTCGCCGTTGTCGACGCAGCTTGCGGCGCCGCGTGAGCGGCGGCGATCGCGCCGGCGGTGACGAGACTGACCGTTAGTCGCGTTTTAACGCGCGGCGCGCGGCGGTTGGCGAAGAGCATGCGGAGGCGTTCGAAAGACGTGATCGGAAAGCAAAACGCGCCGGCTTGCGGCGCGGTTCCGGGGGAAAACCGGCTAGCGGCTCAACGTGCGCTGCGGGCGGCTCTGCCCGTGTCGAGCGCGGGCTTGGGCGTGATCGCGTGCACCAGCGGCCGCCGCAATTGCGGCACGGCGAGCAGCAGCGAAATCGCGACGGCGTCGGCGGCAAAACCGAGCGGCACGTTGATATAGCCGCCCGTCAGCGTGAACAGCACCGAATCGACGACGAGCGAGATCACCGTGCCCGCGACGAAGCAAACCATGCCGTCGCGACCGACCGCGCCGATCCACGGCAGGCGCGCGGCGATCTGTTTCACGACGCCATAGCGCACGAGATTCGCCGCGAGCCACGCGATCGCCAGGAAATTCGCGACGCGCGCGCCGGCCAGATTGCGCTTGAAGTCGCTGTCGATGGCGCCGGCCGGCAGAATCAGCTTGTAGTACGCCATGCCTGCGACGACGGCGAGCGCGGCCACGCTCATCACCCAGCCGAATCGGTGCGAACTTACGCGCTGGTAAATCGGCTGGCAGCGCGCGAGCACGCCCAGCACGAACATCAGTTGCCAGGCGGCGGGGTTGAAGTCCCAGAGATTGTCGTCGACGGACGGCAGGTAGTCGCCCAGTTGCGGCGCGAGCATCCACAGCACCACGCTCCCGCCGAGCAGGAGCCACGGTTTCGAGCGCGCGAGCGGCAGCAAGAGCGGCACGGCCAGCGCGAAGAACGCGTACATCGGCAAGACCGCCGCGAGATACGGCTGGCGTTTGAAGAGCAGGATTTCGGCGATGGACGCGACCGGCGCGCTCGTCAGGCTGTCGAGGTCGCCGGTCGCGAGGTTCGGCGCGCTGCCGTAGAACGGCCGCAGCACGAAGCTCGCGAGCAGCATCAGCGCGGCGGTCACGAGAAACGCGCGGTAGATCTCGAACGAACGCCGGACGAAACGCCCGCGCGCGACGCTTTCCGACTGGCGCGACGCGAGCGACACATACGCCGTGGCCGTCGCGAAGCCGCCGAGGAACACGAAGACTTCGGCGGCGTCGTTGAGCGCGAACGCGTGCAGCGTGAAGCGCGAGAGCATGCTTCCGCCGATGTGATCGACGACGATGATCAGGAGAACCAGACCGCGAAAGAAGTCGAGTTCGACGAAGCGTTGAGATTTTCGCTGCATGCGGCGTTCGGGTAGCGCCTGCGCGATGCAGGCTGTGACCAAGGCGGAGCCGCCCGAAAGGCGGCTCAAACGGAGTTGGAGTTTACCCTAATTGCTGCGATGCAATGCGTTCGGAGTTTGCTCAGACGTATCAATTGTTTACGCGTAGATACGCCCCCAATTTCAGCCATTCGACGCTTCCGCTGCAACCACCATGATGCGACGCCATGCGCCGCCGAACGTAGCCGAGCGCGCGCCGGTCGTCGTCGAGCGCGGTCAGGTAGCGGTTGTCGCTCTCTCCTATCATCGGGTTGGCGGTCGCGAGCATCTTTGAAAATCGCGCCGACCACCCAGGCGTCATTCAGGCCGCCGCGAACTTTTTTCAACAGCCCTGCTCTGATCTTTTCAATTACCTTTCATCGCACGGCCGGCGTCGGGTATGATCGGCGGCCTCGACAGCGCGCCGCGCTTGGCCGAACATACCGAATCCTCCACCACACTCGAACCACATGGACTATTTCCTGGCACTGGCAAGCGACCCCGCCGCCTGGGCTGCACTCGCGACACTCGTGGTCATGGAAGTCGTGCTCGGCATCGACAACCTGATCTTCATCTCCATTCTCACCAACAAACTGCCGCCCGAGCATCGCGCGCGCACGCAGAAGATCGGCATCGGGCTCGCGCTGATCATGCGGCTCGGTCTGCTCGGCACGATCGCGCTGATCGTGCGCCTGACGACGCCGATCTTCGAGGCATTCGGCCACGGCTTCTCGTGGCGCGACCTGATCCTGATTGCGGGCGGCGTGTTTCTCGTGTGGAAGGCGACCAAGGAGATCCATCATCACGTCGCGCACGACGACGATCTCAGCGACGGCGGCGCCGGCAAGACGTCCGGAATTTCGCCGATGTCGGCCATCGGGCAGATTCTGGTGCTCGACCTCGTGTTCTCGATCGACAGTATCGTGACGGCCGTCGGCATGACCGAGCACATTCCGATCATGTTCATCGCGGTGATCGCGGCGGTGACGGTGATGCTGTTTGCGGCCGGCCCGCTGTCGCGCTTCATCGAGCGTAATCCGACCATCGTCATGCTGGCGCTCGGCTTCCTGCTCGTGATCGGGATGACGCTGATCGCGGAAGGGTTCGGATCGCACGTGCCGAAGGGGTATATCTACGCGGCGATGGCATTCTCGGCGCTGGTGGAGGGGTTGAATATGCTGTCGCGGAGGGCGAAGGCGCGCAGGGCGAGTCCAGAAAGGGTTTCGGGCGATCACTGACAGAGTATGCAACCGGTTCGGCGCGACCGAGTTGTCGCGTCGAGCGGTCGTTCGTCTGGCATGAGTCTCGAATTCGTGCCGAATTTTCTGATGACCATTCCCGCGCGGCGCCATGACGCTGTCTGTCCATACGGATTCTTGCGGACGGTTATGGGACTCTTCCAATTCGAGCTAGGCCGCCAGCGCAAGCACCAGCGGCCGGATACGAACCGTGGGATTCAACCCCTGTGGGCGCGCGCTACAAGTCAGAAAAGCGAAACACAGCGCTCCACTGTCGGCCTTGACGCGGTGCGCGTCACCGATAGTCAGAGGCGCGTTCGCATAGCGCTCGTTTTCCGAATGCCTTGCCCGGCGCCCGCGCGGCGCTTTTTATCTCTTGGATCTCTCTCAGCCACCCGCCCCCCGACGCTTGTCGGTGAGGCGCGACCCTCTGGATGCCTGCCCAGCAGACTAGCCTCCTATGAGGCTTGCTACAACAGGGCATCGCGCATATCGGCCTTTCGATAGCTGCACGATCTGAATCTTTGAGGGACCGGTCAAGGTGACGCCGTCAACAGTCGCAGAGAATCCGGAGCGACCCGATCCCGTGTTTTGGAAGTGCTCATTTACGTCGCGTCGCTCTGTCTTTTCCGCCTCGATCACTTGTACCGAGCCATCACGTCTCGTTATCTCTACGAATACGCGCTCATTAGGCACGCCGGCTCCGCCCGCATAAACCGCCCAGCCCTTGATCGTGTTCGCGCCATTCTTAAGACTAATGTTCCGGCCGGGCTGGTAAGGAGAACCGTTGATTTCGTCCACGCTGCATTCGCCTCCCGTGTCGCGCACGGGCGGGAGGTTAGCTGTCGGACTGAAAAGGGACGGCGGACGATAATCTCGGGTCTCCACGATGGCATGAACAGGGCATTCGAAATACCGACCGCCAGTCTTCTGTACAACGCCGACGTTGTATCTCCCATGTAGATCGGCTGCGTCGACGACTACCTCGTAACCGACGTTTCCCATGGACGGCTGCTTGAAGTGGCTGTTCACGTCGTTTCTGGGAATCTTCTTTGCCTCAATCATCTCAGCATTGCCGTCACTGCCACGAATCGACACGAACACCCGATCATTCCCAATCCCCTCAGTCGGTGAGACGGCGCCCCAACCCATCACAGAGAATGTGTTTCGCGAGAGCAGACTCGGCTTCTCAGTCCGCTCGACGCCATTGATTGCATCAACGTTACAGACACCGCCGGGCTCAATCTCATTCGGGACGGGCACAGCCTTCGCGAAAAGCTGACCGCCTACTTTGTCGTCCATATGAAACTGCAATTCCGACACTTGAAGAGAATACGTGTTCCGCCAGAGCCAGCTTGTTCCACTGTCTCCTTGGATACCGATTGAAACCGGTTTTCGTGCACCTAATAAGTCGTCACGTCTTGTGCTTTGCAATGCAGCAAAGTCGAAGGCGCTGTGGACAGTTGGACTAAGCAAGAATCCGGAGACGCCGTACCCTGGAACATAGCGATAATGTTCAGCGACACCAGTCGGATAAAGGACGACGAGATTTAGCGCTGGAAGCTTGTACAGGAAGGACACCAGCCGACCCATCAGCGTCGGGCGAATGACGATCTTCGCCCATAACGGGGCAGTCGTTTGAGGAAGGGCCACCTGTTGACCCAGAGGCGTATCGCGCTGATCGACAACGGGCTCGCTGAACGCAATCTTCTCCGCGACGCTCCTCTTTTCCAGCACCGCATACTGACCAAAAAGGGCCGTGACACGATACCGCGAAATGAGCTCCGGCCAACTCGTGCCGTCTTCTAACGAAGGATAGTGTTCGTCGATCGCCGAAATCGAGAAATAGATCCGGTCCGCAGCGTTTTTACTGGCCAGATGAGCGCGGTCGAGTTCCGCAAGAGCCGGCGTGTACGCTGAGTAAGTCTGGAGGACGGGACGGGGCGCCCATCTTTGACCGGAAGCCAATACTGCCGATATGTCGAAAGGATAGAGATCGACAGTGCTATCGCTAGGGGGCAGAGGCAGTTCAGCGACTATCTTTGCTCGCGCCGACTGAAAACGCTTCTCGAATTCATCTGACCCGGATGCCCGCACTCGAAGGCCCGTCCAAGATCTAGTCCACACTGCTGTGAGGCGCGACGACATGCTGATCGGATCCACCGACATGTGAGCGTAATTTACGGTCGCCCACGCCAACATGCCGACTACAAAGATTGCTATTGAAAGCCTCGATCGAAGCGCAAGAACTAAAATGCACGAGGTCAACAGAAGTGTAGAGCCGGCCGTTCGAGCATGGCCGTCGTGCCGAACAAAACCTGCTTTGTAGGCTACGTAAAAGATGATCGCAAGGCTGAGCGCCGCTATCCAGGTAGACGAGCCGTATCGTCTCGACCGAAGCAGCAGAACCAAGATTATCAACGCAGCGACGAGAAACGCTGCTGTTTGCCAAACCGGCCCCAGCGTTGACATTCCATCGTTGAAGCCGGAAATAATTGGCAACTGCGACAAATAATAGCGCACGAACCCACCCACTGGCTGACCAAGAGCAGCCCAAGTAGTGAAGTTCAGCAATATCGCGAAAACTACGTAAAGCGCAGCTAGCCCACCCGACTTGCGGCCGACGACTGCGACCGCGATAACTGCGCTCACAGCTACGGGAAAAAGAAAACTAGCTTTAACAAGCGGCAGGATCGAAAGCGCAGCCGCCAAAATTGCAAGTGCTGCCGCAAGCCAGTTCCGCAGCGGCTTAACGGATTGAGTCCATTCAATCGCGACGAGAACGAAGAGTAGCGGAAGGCACAAAAAGAACGGGTCGTAGAGCCCTGTTTGCGGGATTGCAAAAGGGATCAGCAGGATAAGGAAGGAACCACGTGCAAGTGAGAGGCAGCCCACAAAGAACGCACTAGCAAGAAACACGGAAAACCACAGCATCGCCGCATCCGTTGCCGGATGGTATATGTGGGAATAGACCGACGTGAGCGGTCCCATAGTAAAAAGGATGTCCTTTCCGATAACGAAGTTCCGCGCCACCGCCTCGTTCATCGCGTACTGCCAGGACGAATCAAGGCTAAAAGCGGGAAAGCCTGGGTAAATTGGTGCGAAAGCAAAAATGATCCCGCCGAAAGCTAAAAACGCCGCCACGATCCTAAGTAGATTTGACTGTTTGCCTATCGATTTTTGATTGCTCATTCTGTGGCCGGTCCCGTCCGTCGATGGGCGGTAATAGTGACACATGGTGAGCGGACTCTCAAGCAAACCCGGCGGACCGCCCTGCGCAGCCAAACGATCACTTGTTGCTGATGGAGGATGCTGATGTTCTGCCGGAACTAGTCGAACTTTGCGCGGGCGCTGTTGAAAATTTCCAGTTGCAATGCTGGATGCCGACCTTGTCGTGCGTCGAGATCTGATTGATCAGGTCGCGCGACATGACGCCCACATCAGCGTCGCTCGGCGTGATCGGCTTGAAATACAGGCACGAGTTATCGACGACCCGAATCGGGCCTGGCACCTCCCTGACCTGATTCGGGATTATCTGAACCGGAGCCGTGAAGCACCCAGAGAAGCTCGTTACGAGCAGGTCGTTGTCGAGCACAGACTGAGAATTTTCCACATTGATTCGCTCCTGCGCGGCCGTGGCCGCAGTCTTTGCGGCATCGGCGTCTGCTTGGACGTCTGCCGTCTTGCGTGCGTTGAGCTTCTCTTCCGCCACATGTTGTGTCGCCTTTGCGGCCGCAACATCGATTCGCGCCCTGTGCTGCGCGTCGGCAACCTTCGCCTTTGCATTCCAATGGAAGAGCAGCGCCGCAGCGGCGGACAAGCCGGCGAGAATCCACGGCCCGAGTTTCATCACGATCTCAATCATTTGCCGGCCCTCATCAAGTTGGCGAGGCGCAGCGCGCGGCCCGGTGTCACGGCCGTGCCGATGCCGACGTCTTCGCGGGCCCACTTCGAGTCGAGCATCTCGACAGCGGCCCGCGTGTAGTCGCGCGCGCGAGCCGCGGCAATAATCTTTGCGAAGCCGAGCAGCCGGCCGATGCCCGTGTTGAAACACATTTGGCGATGACTCGCTGACGCACGGCGTCAAGCGCACGCCATGAGGGCAGGTTGCGGTCGAGGTCGGCGTAGACGTCATCGAGGTTATCAGCCAGAAGTTCGTCGACCTGCATGTTGGTGAGCGGATAGTTCCAACCGGCCGGCAGCGGCTTTGCGCGCAGGTTGTGCCCGACCCTCCACCGTTGGAATGCCCTTCGAATCGAGGTAGGGTCTATAGCGCACGCCCTCGTCGCGGCGCAGCTCTTCGACAAGCACCATCTCGGTATTGGGTGTCATCGTCGCCTTCCTTCGGCGCGAGGTGCACCGACGTGTAGCGGATCGAGATGAACGTCAAGCCGAAGAGCGTGTAAGCGATCCGCTGCTACACGTTCTGCGGGATGACGGCCTTCAGCTTCAGAGGCATGCCGCCCCACGCCTGCGAGATCAGCGGACCGGCGCCCGCAAGCGCAGTGAACGCGGCGTCCGCGGTGGCCGTGCCGCGCTTGTGGAGCTTTCCCCAGTTATCGGCAAGCGAGAGCCGCAGATTCGTGAACGGAATCAGATGGCGGTTTCAAACTGAAGTGCAGCGGGGAGTCTAGTGTTTAGAACCATAAGGCTGGCTCGCTGAAGCAAGCGTAGCGGCGAAGACCTCGAATGGAGAATGGAACTCGCGAGTCGCGCGAGGCCGGCTGTTAAGGCTGTCGGCGATGGCGTCGATCTCGTCCTGACTGTAGACCGATAGGTCGGCGCCCTTAGGCAAATATTGACGAAGCAATCCGTTAGTGTTTTCGCAGGTCCCGCGCTGCCAGGGGCTGTGGGCATCACAGAAGTACACGCGCACGCCCGTGGATGCAGTGAGTTCTCGATGCCGCGACATTTCTTTTCTCTGGTCGTAGGTAAAGGTTTGTCGCAGCGGTACGGCAATCGAGTTGAGTTTGGCAGAGAAGGCCGCCAGCGCTGAAGCGGCGGTGGCGCCTTCCATCTTGGCGAGTAGCACTAGGCGGCTGGTCCGTTCGACCAGGACGCCGACAGACGAATGATTTCCGGCGCCCTTGATAAAGTCGCCTTCCCAATGACCAGGGAGAAGGCGGACTTCGATTTCGGGCGGCCGCACATGGATACTGACCATGTCGGAAATCTGCCCGCGCCGGTCGGTGCCGCGCGTGCGGGACATGCGGGCGCTATGACCGTGGCGCAAGCAGGCAATGAGCTGACGGCGCAGTTCGCCGCGCGGCTGCGCATAGATGGCCGTGTAGATGGTTTCGTGCGAAACGTGCTGGGTCGGCTCGGTCGGATACATGCGCTTCAGTGTGCCCGATATCTGCTGGGGTGACCATTTCCAATCGAGCAGGGTGACACGACCCGCCAGCAAACGCTCCGTAGGCAAAGCTTCGCGGGGCGGCGGCCCGCGCTACGGCGGGCGGTGCTGAGCGCTCCAGCCCGCACTGATGCGTAGCCAGCGGGAGAACTGTTTCGCGTCAGTTCACGGCTCACCGTGGACGCCGAACGCCCGAGTATTCGGGCCATGGTCCGAATACTCACATCGTGCTGGCGCAGGCTTGCAATGGCGAGGCGTTCTTCAGGTTGAAGCTGTTGATACGAAGTATTGTCGGGCATTGCAACACCTTATACGAGACAGGTGTTGCACCTCGCTTTTGAGGCCGCCGAGGGAATACATCCAAGAAGACACAGCCATTCATCTGTGCGCTTAAGCCGTAAGACACGAACTGTGTCGTACAAAACATCCAGACAAGTCATTGATTTATCGCGCCTCAATCGTACATTTTCAGACTCGGAAATCGGCCCTAGACAGGAAGCGAAATCGTTACTGGACAAGGCAGAGTGCGATTAGTGTGACTATGCCGAAGGGGTATATCTACGCGGCGATGGCGTTCTCGGCGCTGGTGGAGGGGTTGAATATGCTGTCGCGGAGGGCGAAGGCGCGCAGAAGCGCGTAGCAGCCGCGTTGAATTCACAGCATCGCGCGGCGGACGCCGCGCGATGCCGTGTCAGAATGGAAGCTCCGACTGCCGCGAATCCTTCTTCGGCTTCACCTCTCGCTTCGCCTCTTCCCGCAGCCACCGCGCGATCGCATCGACTACGTGCTGCCGCTCGGCGTCAGCCAGCACCCTTCCCGCTTCGATCCCGTGCCATTTCGCGAGACAGCCGCGGCAGCACGTCGCGGTCGCGTGCTGTGCGATGAACACGGGATGGCCGCGAAACGGCGTCTGCTTGCCGTCGTTCGAAAGCGTAGCGGGGGCGAGCCGTTTATCGATCAGTTCGCGCGCGTGTGCGATCACCTCGTCGAGCCCTCTGTCGTGCAGATAAACCAGCTCGCGCGCGCCGAGCCTGAAACGCCGGCGAAACGCGGACTTCGACAACGCCTCGAACAGCGAATCGAGATCGCGCATCACCGTCAAGCCTTTCGATAAAGCGACGAATCCGCGAAACCTTCAGCCGCGAGCACACGACCGACGACAATCAGCGCCGTCCGCTCGATCCCCTTCGATTGCACCTTCGGCGCGATATCGGCAAGCGTGCCGAGCACTTTCTCCTCGTCCGGCCAGCTCGCGCGAAACACGACCGCGACCGGGCAATCCGCGCCGTAGTGCGGTAGCAGGTCGGCGACGATGCGCTCGATGTGCCGCACGCCGAGATGGATCGCCAGCGTCGCGCGATGCCGCGCGAGATCGGCGAGCGCTTCGCCTTCGGGCATCGACGTCTTCGTGGCGTAGCGCGTGAGAATGACCGTCTGCGAGATGCCGGGCAGCGTGAGTTCGCAGCCGAGCGTCGCCGCCGTCGCCGCCGCCGCCGTCACGCCCGGCACGATCTCGTAGGGAATCGCCAGCGCGTTCAGCCGCCGGATCTGCTCGCCGATCGCGCCGTAGAGCGACGGATCGCCGGAATGCACGCGCGCAACGTCCTGCCCTTTTTCATGCGCGTCCCGCAACAGCGCGACGATTGCATCCAGGTCCAGCTCCGCCGTGTTCACCACCGTGTGCGCGGCGTGCCCCGACAGCACGGCCTCGGGCACGAGCGAGCCGGCGAAGAGAATCACCGGGCACGAGCGGATCAGCCGCTGCCCCTTGACCGTGATGAGTTCGGGATCGCCGGGTCCGGCGCCGATGAAATAGACCGTCATCGTGAAACCTGCAACAAAGGTTGATCGGAAGGCAGCCAGTGCGCGAGCGCGTCGAGGGCGCTTGCCGTGTCGTCGAACTCGCGGGTCGCCGGGGGAAGTTCGGGCCTTTTCAGCATCACGACGGGCACGCGCAACTCGCGCGCCACCGTGAGCTTCGCCTCGGTCGCGCCGCCGCCGCTATTCTTGCTGACCACGATCTCGATGCGCCGTTCTTCGAACAGCGCGCGTTCGCCTTCGACGGAAAACGGCCCGCGCGCGCCGATGACCGTCGCGCGCGCGTTGCCCGCGTGGGCGTCCAGGCAGCGGATCGTCCAGTGCTGCGACGGCGGTATCTCGTCGACATGCGCAAGCGGCTCGCGCCCGAGCGTCCACAGCACCCGCCGATACGGCGCAATGCGCGCGACGACTTCGCTCCAGCCGTCGGCATTGCGCCAGTCGTCGCCGGGTTGCGGCGTCCACGCGGGTCGCCGGATCGCCCAGCACGGCACGCCGGTCAAAGCGCTCGCCTCGCAGACGTTGCGGCTCATGCGTGCCGCGTAAGGATGCGTCGCGTCGATCAGCAATCCGATGCCCTGCGCCGCGACGAACGCCGCCAGTCCCTGCGCGCCGCCATATCCGCCGACGCGCACTTCGCAGGCGAGATCGGCGGGCACGCGCCCGAGTCCGGCGAGACTGTAGACGTGGTCGGCACCGAGACGGCGCGCGATCGCGAGGGCGTCGCCGGTGCCGCCGAGAAGCAGCACGCGCGTCACGACGCCGCTCCGACGATGCACCCTTGCCGGTCGATCGCGAACGCCTCCACGACGATGCCTTCCGGCACCACGCCGAGCGCCACGTCGCGGGCACGCGTGCACACGATATCGCCGAGTGCGATGCCTTGCGCCCGCGCGAGCGCGAGCGCTTCCTGGCTCGTGTTCGCCGCGCGGATCGCGTCCTGCAACGCCTGATCCGCGCCCGCGTCGGCGGCCCACACGGCGAGCTGCGGCAGGTCGATGCTCGAATGGCGGCTGTGCAGGTCCATGTGTCCGGAGGCGAGCTTGCTCATCTTGCCGAAGCCGCCGCAGAGGCTGAGTTTTCCGACGGGCGCGCGTCGCAGATGCTTGAGCACCGCGCCGGCGAAGTCGCCCATTTCGACGAGCGCGATGTCCGGCAGTCCGTAGTGCGCGCGCATCGCGTCCTCGCTCTGGTTGCCGGTGCACGCGGCGATGTGCGTGTAGCCGTTGGCGCGCGCGACGTCGATGCCCTGATGGATCGACGCGATATACGCCGAGCACGAAAACGGCCGGACGATGCCGGTCGTGCCGAGAATCGACAATCCGCCGACGATGCCGAGCCGCGGATTCATCGTCTTCTGGGCGAGCGCCTCGCCGTTCTCGACGCCGATCGTGACGTCGAAGCCGCCGGTAAAGCCGTGTTCGCGCGCAAGCGCTTCGATGTGGTCGGTCATCATCCTGCGCGGCACCGGATTGATGGCCGGCTCGCCGATCGCGAGCGCGAGGCCCGCGCGCGTGACCGTGCCGACGCCCGGCCCGGCGAAGAACCGCACGCCCGGTTTCGACGACAACCGCACGCGCGCGAACACGATGGCGCCGTGCGTGACGTCGGGATCGTCGCCGGCGTCTTTCACCGTGGCCGCTTCGGCGATGTTGCTGTCGCCGGCCCTGTGACGGCAGTATGCGAGCGGCATGATGACGACCTGCCCCTTCGGCAGCGTGATTTCCGCGCCCTCGCTCGCTTCGCCGCACAGCAGCAGCCGCGCGGCCGCGAGACTCGTCGCGGTGGCGCAACTGCCGGTGGTGTAACCGCTTCGGAGCGGCGCGGGCTGTTCGGTCGTCTCGTCACGCATGGCTGAGTGGTCTCGATCCGAAGTCAGCGCTTGAACGCATGCAGCAGCGTAATTGGCAGCGCCTGACGCCAGGTATCGAAGGCGCCGAGCGGCTCGGCCTGCGCGACGCCGATACGCGTCAGGTCGCCGCCATGCTGCGCGCGCCAGGCGATGAGCGCGGCTTCGCTTTGCAGCGTCACCGCATTGGCGACCAGCCGCCCGCCTTCGCGCAATTTCGCCCAGCACGCGTCGAGCACGCCCGGCACCGTCACGCCGCCGCCGATGAACACCGCGTCGGGCGCAGGCAGGCCGACGAGCGCGCCGGGCGCCTCGCCGTCGATCAACTGCAGGCCCGGCACGCCGAGCGCGTCGCGATTGTGCTCGATCAGGCGCTGCCGTCCGTGATCCGCTTCGATCGCGATCGCGCGGCAGGACGGATGCGCGCGCATCCATTCGATGCCGATCGAGCCGCAGCCCGCGCCGACGTCCCACAGCAGTTCGCCCGCGCGCGGCGCGAGCCGCGCGAGCGTGATCGCGCGGACGTCGCGCTTCGTGAGCTGGCCGTCGTGGCGATAGGCGTCGTCGGGAAGGCCGGCGGTGAGCGGCAGACTCGCGCCGTCGGCGTTCGCGCGGCATTCGACGGCCACCAGATTCAGCGCGGCGACGCGCGCGTGCGTCCAGTCGTCGGCGCGGGCGTCGATGCGCCGCTCGTTCGCGCCGCCGAGATGCTCGAAGACGCTCATGCGGCTCGCGCCGAATCCGCGCGCGTCGAGCAATGCGGCGATCGCGGCCGGCGACGCGCCGTCGCTGCTTAAGACGAAGAGGCGCGCGCCGCGATTGAGCGATGCGTTGAGCGACGCGAGCGGCCGCCCGACGAGCGACACGCTCGCCACGTCCTGCAACGGCCACTGCAATCGCGCCGCCGCGAGCGACAACGACGACGGCGCGGGCAGCACACGCCACGCGTTCGCTTCGAGATGCCGCGCGAGCGTCCCGCCGACGCCGAACAGCATCGGATCGCCGCTCGCGAGCACGACGACCGGCCGGCTTTTTTCATGCAGCAGCGGCTCGACGGAAAACGGCTTCGGCCACGCCACGCGCCGCGCCGAGAGGCGCGCGGGCAGGAGCGCGAGATGCCGCTCGCCGCCGTAGACCGCGACGGCCGCGAGCAACGCGCGACGCGCATCGCGCCCGAGTCCGGCCCAGCCGTCTTCTCCGATTCCCACCACGGTCAGCCAGGGTGACATCCGCCGATCCTCGATTCCGGTTCTTTCATGTTTGACGCGCGCACGCAAGGGCGCGAGAAGCTTGGCGGGCGCTGAAAGCGGGCATAATACCCGCTTAGTCGGTGCCCGTTCGGGCCTAACAGGGAACACAGTGAAACTGTGGCTGCCCCCGCAATTGTACGCAGCGAGTCCGCGCCCCACTGCCACTGGTTTATACCGGGAAGGCCGGCGCGGATGGCGACCTGCCAGCCAAGAGACCTGCCGACACAGTGCTCGCGAGACGCCGATCGGGCGGGGTGTACCGATCCAGCCGTGACCGCGCGAGTCCACACGGGTTACGCTTTGAGCACACATTCACACGCACCTTCGGCACCGCGAGCCTCGGCTTGTCCGGGGCTTGCGCGCATCGTGCCCGCGCGCGACGGCGGCCTGTGCCGCATTCGCCTGATGGGTGGCGAGCTGACGTCGGCGGCGGCGCACGTCGTCGCCGATGCCGCCGCGCGCCACGGTTCCGGCGTCATCGAAGCGACCAATCGCGCGAACCTGCAACTGCGCGGCATCCGCGACGACGCGCACGAGGCGCTCGTCGCGATGCTGCTCGATGCCGGTCTCGGCCCGGCGACGCCCGGCGCCGACGACATCCGCAACCTGCTGCTGAGTCCCCTCGCGTGCGACGAGACGCGCTCGCTCGCCGAACAGATCGTCGCGGAGATGCAGCGCGACGTGCGGCTCCATGCGCTCTCGCCGAAGTTCGCGTTGCTGCTCGATGGCGGCGAGCGTCTCGCGATGCTCGATCATCCGCACGACATCTGGCTCGCGGCGATGGACGACGGCGCGCGTTTCGCATTTGGGCTGGCCGGCTGTCCGCCCGTCGCGCCCGACGATGCGCCCGCCATCGGCTCGGTCGAACGATCGCAAGCGGTGCCGCTCGTGCTCGCGCTGCTGCACGCGTTCCTCGACCTCGCCGCGCCCGAGCAAGCGCGCATGCGCGATCTGCTCGACGCGGTGTCCGTCGAACGCGTTCTGGCTTCGCTCGACGTCCCCTTCATGCGCGACGCGCGCGCGTGGCGCCGTGCTCCCGCCGATCCGGCATTGCGCCTGGGCGCACATGCGCAAGCCGGGCACGACGCGATGCACGTGGGCGCGCAACCGCCGCTCGGACGGCTTTCCGTATCGTCGCTGCACGCGCTCGCGGAACTCGCCGCGACCCGCGGTTCGTCCGTCCTGCGCATGACGCCGTGGCAAGGCGTGCTGCTGCCCGGCGTGGAAGCGGCGAACGCGCCGTTTGTCCTCGACACGATGCACACGCTCGGCTTCGCCACTTCGCCCGACGAGCCGCTCGCGCGCGTGATCGCATGCGCGGGTTCGCCGGGCTGCGCGCGCAGTCCCGCCGACACCAAAGCCGACGCGCTGCGCCTCGCCGAACGCCTGCCGCCGGGCACAGGCGAAGTGCATCTGAGCGGCTGCGCGCGTTCGTGCGCAGCGGCGCGGCCCATCGCGACGACACTCGTCGCCGTGTCGCCCGGCCGCTACGACCTTTTTCAGCACGCAGCGCAATCGAAGACGGACACGCGCTGCATCGCCCGCAACATCACGATCGAAGAGGCGGCCGCCTGGCTCGCCCGGAGCACTGCCGATGCTTGATTACATTCGCGATGGACAGGAAATCTATCGCCAGTCGTTCGCGACGATCCGCGCCGAAGCGAATCTCGCCGCCATTCCCGCCGACCTCGAAAAGCTCGCGGTGCGCGTGATCCACGCGTGCGGCATGGTCGACGCCATCGGCGACCTGCGTTTTTCGCCGGGCGCGGGCGCGGCGGGCCGCGAAGCGCTCGCGGCCGGCGCGCCGATTCTCTGCGACGCGCGCATGGTCGCCGAAGGCATCACGCGCGCGCGGCTGCCGGCGAACAATCGCGTGATCTGCACGCTCGCCGATGCGTCCGTGCCCGAACGCGCCCGCGCGCTCGGCAACACGCGCTCGGCGGCGGCCGTCGAACTGTGGCTGCCGGACCTGGCGGGCAGCGTCGTCGCGATCGGCAACGCGCCGACCGCGCTCTTTCACCTGCTCGACCTGATCGATACGGGCGCGCCCAAACCCGCGCTGATTCTCGGCTTTCCGGTCGGTTTCATCGGCGCGGCGGAGTCGAAGGCGATGCTCGCCGCCGACAGCCGCGGCGTGCCGTTCGTCGCGTTGCAGGGACGGCGCGGCGGCAGCGCGATGGCCGCGGCCGCCGTCAACGCGCTCGCCACGGAGGCTGAATGATGAGCGGGCGTCTCTATGGTCTCGGCGTCGGTCCGGGCGATCCGGAACTCATCACGGTGAAGGCGCTGCGGCTCTTGAAAGCAGCGCCGGTGGTCGCGTACTTCGTCGCGAAAGGCAAGAAGGGCAACGCGTTCGGCATCATCGAGGCCCATCTCGACGACACGCAGACGCGCCTGCCGCTCGTCTATCCCGTGACGACCGAAGCGCTCGAACCGCCGCTTTGCTACGAGACGATCATCAGCGCGTTCTACGACGAATCGGCGCTCGCGATCGCCGATCATCTCGAAGCGGGACGCGACGTCGCGGTGATCTGCGAAGGCGATCCGTTCTTCTACGGCTCGTACATGTACCTGCACGACCGGCTCGCGGCGCGCTTTCACGCGCACGTCGTGCCGGGCGTGTGTTCGATGCTAGGCGGCGTGGCCGTGCTCGGCGCGCCGCTCGTGTATCGCAACCAGAGTTTGTCAGTGCTCTCGGGCGTGCTGCCCGAAGACGAACTGCGGCGCCGCCTCGAAGCCGCCGACGCCGCGGTCGTCATGAAGCTCGGCCGCAACTTCGAGAAAGTGCGGCGCGTCCTGGTCGAACTCGGGCTCGCGGAACGCGCGCTGTATGTGGAACGCGCGACGATGGCGAATCAGCGCATCGTGCCGCTCGATGAAGTCGATCCGATGGCGTCGCCGTATTTCTCGCTGCTCGTCGTGCCGGGGGAAAAATGGCAGGCTTGAACCGGGACGCGGCGAGTGTCGCGATCGTCGTGCTCGGGCCGGGCGCGCTCGACACCGCGCGGCGAATTCAGCCGGTTTATTCCGGCGCGCAAGTGCATGGACTCGCGCGCCGCGTCGTTGGCGCCGATGTCGCTTTCACGGAACTCGGCGAGCATCTGCGCGCGCTGTATGCGGCCGGCACGCCGATCGTCGCGTTGTGCTCGGCGGGCATCGTGATCCGCGCGATCGCGCCGTGTCTCGCGAACAAGGGCGCCGAGCCGCCGGTGCTCGCGGTGGCCGAGGATGGCAGCGCGGTCGTGCCGCTCGTCGGCGGCCTGTCCGGCGTGAACGCGATGGCACGCGAGATCGCCAGGGCGCTCGACACCGCGCCCGCGATCACGACGAGCGGCGAACTGCGCTTCGGCACGTGCCTGTTGAATCCGCCGGAAGGCTACGTCCTCGCCGATATCGAGCACGGCAAGCGCTTCGTGTCCGATCTGCTCGCGGGCGCTCCGACGCGCATCGAAGGCGCCGCACCCTGGCTCGACGATGCCGGCCTGCCGCGCGCCCCGGACGCGCGGCTCGCGATTCGCGTGACTTCGCGCATCGCGCGCCTGGGTGAAGGCGACGATCTGATGATTCATCCGCGCTGCGTCGTTGCGTGGGTGGGCGATGCTTCGCGCGGCGACATCGCCGAACGGGTGCGCCTCGCGTTGCGCGAGCACGGCATCGCGCCGCTTTCGCTCGCGGTGCTGCTGGCACCCTTGCGCGATGCGGCGTCGGAACCGCTCGCCGAAGCCGCGCGAACGCTCGGCGTGCCGCTGCGTTTCAACGCTGAACCGCCAACGGACGCGAGCGAGCGATTCGTGTCGCAGGACATCGTGCTCGCGGTGTCGGAACGTCCCGTCGATCCGTCGACGACCGGCCGGGCGCGCGGCAAGCTGACCGTGATCGGTCTCGGCCCGGGCAGCGCGGACCTGATGGTCCCGGCGGCGAAGCAAGCGCTCGCGCAAGCCGACGACATCCTCGGCTACGACACCTATGTGCGCATGGCGGGCCCGTTTCGCGACGGCCAGCGCGTCCACGGCACCGACAACCGCGAAGAGATGCAGCGCGCGCGCCATGCGTTCGAACTCGCGAGCGAAGGGCGCCGGGTCGTGGTCGTATCGTCGGGAGACCCCGGCGTGTTCGCGATGGCGGCGGCTGTGCTCGAAGCGCTCGACCGAGCGCACGAAGAAGCGCACGCACGCGAGCCCGCATGGACGAGCGTCGAACTCGACATCGTGCCCGGCGTCTCGGCCGCGCTCGCAACGGCCGCGCGCGCGGGCGCGCCGCTCGGCCACGACTTCTGCATGCTGTCGCTGTCGGACAATCTGAAACCCTGGTCGATCATCGAAACGCGGCTCAGGCACGCGGCCGAGGCCGATCTCGTGATGGCGTTCTACAACCCGGTGTCGCGGGCGCGGCCGTGGCAACTGGATCGCGCGCTCGACATCGTGCGCGAGCATCGCGCGGGCGCAACGAAGGTGGTGCTCGGACGCGACATCGGCCGGCCCGGCGAGACGCTCGTCACGACGACGCTCGACGCCTTGCACTCGGATCAGGTGGACATGCGCACGATGGTGATCGTCGGCTCGTCGACGACGCGCGCGTTTCCGAAGGACGCGAAAAGCGAGTGGGTCTATACGCCGCGCTGGTACGGCGAAAAACCGTAGACAAGGTCGTCGGCGGTGCTGTACTGCGCGTCCCATGCGTCGGCGAGCGACGCGCAGCGCCCGAGCCGAACCGCATCGCGCTCGAAATCGACGATGACGACGCGGTCTGCATCGACGGGACGCGACGGCGTATCCGACGTGCGGCCGTCCGTCAGGAGCCACAGCCAGCGCGCCTGCGCGGGCCGCTTGCGCGACGCGCGCGCGAGCACGTTCGCAGCGGTACGCACCCCGAGCGTGAGCGGCGTGCCGCCGCCGCCGCCGATCGGCGCGACCCAGTGCTCGTTCCACCAGTGCGCCGCGCCCGGCTGACGACGCACTTCGGCCCGCCCGCCGCCGAAACACACGAGCGCGACCTCCGCCCGCTCGCGATACGCTCGGTCGAAGAGCGCGACGAGCAGTCCCTTCGCCAGCGCGAGCCGCTTGCCCGCGAGCATCGAACCGGAGCAATCCAGCACGAAGCAATAGAGCGCCGCGCCCTCCCCGCCCTTGCGGCGAAACCGGACGTGCCGCGCTTCGAGCGGCGCATGCCGCTTCGCGCGCAAGGTCTGCATCCAGTCGATGGAACGGCTCGCGCGGCCTTCGCGCGTGATCGTGCGTCCCGCCGACTGCGATTCGAGCCATCGAAGGCGGCCTGCCTCGGCTTCCGGCTCCGGCCTTCGATGGCTCAGGCTTTTTTTGGCTGCAACGGCCTGACGTTCTTGACCGTCGCGGTTTCGACGGGTTCGGGCGGCAGATAGCCCCAGTCCGCGTCGTTTGCTCGCGGGTTCGCTTGCGGGTTTGCATGCCCTTGCGACTGCGGTTGTTGCGGTTTCTCGCCCTCGCGCCGCCGATGCTTCAGCACGGCTTGCGCGACACGCTCCACATGCTCCACGTCGATCGCACGCGCACCCTCGAACGCCGCGAGCGCACGTGCCGCGCGCAGCATCACGAGATCGGCGCGCAGTCCGTCGACCTGCGCCGCGATGCAAAGCTCGCTCACGCGCGCGTGGACGGCATCGTCGAAATCGAGGCTCGCGAGTTGCGCGCGCGCCTCGTGGATGCGTTGCGCGAGCGCCGCCTGCTCGCGCGCGTGACGATCGCGAAACGCCTGGCTGTCGGTATCGAACGCGAGGCGCGCCTTGACGATGTGCTGCCGCACCGGCGCCTCGAAGCAATTGCCGAGTTCCACCGCGAGGCCGAAGCGGTCGAGCAGTTGCGGACGCAGTTCGCCTTCTTCCGGATTCATCGTGCCAATCAGCACGAAGCGCGCTTCATGCCGATGCGAGATGCCGTCGCGCTCGATCGTATTCACGCCGCTCGCCGCGACGTCGAGCAACTGATCGACGAGCGGGTTCGGCAGCAGGTTCACTTCGTCGACATAGAGCACGCCGCGATGCGCCTTCGCGAGCAAACCGGGCGAGAACTTCACGCCGCCGTCGCGCAGTGCGCTTTCGATGTCGAGCGTGCCGATCAGTTGTTCCTCGCTCGCGCCGAGCGGCAGCGTGACGAACCGGCCTTCGGGCAGCAGTTCGGCGAGCGCGCGCGCCGCCGTCGACTTCGCCGTGCCGCGCGGACCGGTGACGAGCACGCCGCCCAACGCCGGATCGACGGCGGCGAGCAACAGCGCCTCTTGCAACGGCTGCTGGCCGACCAGCGCGGCAAAGGGAAATACGGAAGAGTCGTTCAAGGTCATTGGCCTTCGAGTTGCTGTTCGGCGTCGAGCAGATGCCGCTCGACTTGCGCGCGATAGTCGCCGGGGTGTTGCCACAGACCGCGCTGCATCGCTTCGGTCAGGCGCTCGCAGATCGAATGCAGCGCGTGCGGATTGTGGCGCTGCATGAACGAACGCGTGTCGGCGTCGTTCACGTAGGCATCGGTGACGAGCGCGTACTGATGATCCGACACCACGCGCGCGGTCGCATCGTAACCAAACAGATAGTCCACGGTGGCCGCCAGCTCCGACGCGCCCTTGTAGCCGTGCCGCTTCACGCCGTCGATCCACTTCGGGTTCACCACGCGCGAGCGGATCACGCGCGCGATCTCCTCGTTCAGCGTGCGGATGCGCGGCGCGGCGGGGTTGCTGTGATCGGCGTTATACGCCTCCGGTTGCGCACCCGACAGATGCCGGACCGCCGCGACCATGCCGCCCTGGAACTGGTGATAGTCGTTCGAATCGAGCAGGTCGTGCTCGCGGTTGTCCTGGTTCTGCACGACGACATCGATGCCCGCGAGCCGCGCGCCGAACGTCTCGCGCGCATCGATGCCGTCGCCGGCCTGCGAATACGCGTAGCCGCCCGCGCTCTGAAACGCGCGCGACAGGTCGCCGTCGTCCTGCCATTGCTTCGCGTCGATCAGTTCCTGGAGGCCCGCGCCATACGCACCGGGCTTCGTGCTGAACACGCGCCAGCCGGCACGCGCACGCGCTTCCTTCGCGTCGACGCCGCGCGCGACCAGCTCATCGCGCTCGCGCAGGATACGCGCACGGATCGGGTTGAGGTCCTCGGGCTCGTCGTCGAGTTCGGCGATCGCCTGCACGGCGGCATCGAACAGATGCATGAGGTTCGCGAACGCATCGCGGAAGAAGCCCGACACGCGCAAGGTCACGTCGATGCGCGGACGGTTGAAGATCGTGATCGGCAGGATCTCGAAGTCGGTCACGCGATGGCTGCCCGCGGCCCACTTCGGGCGTACGCCCATCATCGCGAGCGCCTGTGCGATGTCGTCGCCGCCGGTGCGCATCGTGGCCGTCCCCCACACCGAGAGACCGACCGCGCGCGGATAGTCGCCGTGATCCTGCAGATGCCGCTCGATCAGCAAATTCGCCGACTTGAGGCCGATCGACCAGGCCGCTTGCGTCGGCAGCGCGCGCGTGTCGACGGAGTAGAAGTTGCGGCCGGTCGGCAGCACGTCGGGGCGTCCGCGCGAAGGCGAGCCGCTCGGGCCCGGCGGCACGAAACGCCCTTCGAGGCCGCGCCGAAGCTGCGTCAATTCTTGCGGACCGCATGCATCCAGGCGCGCGAGCAGGTCGCCTTGCAGGCGCTCAAGGACGAGCGATGTCGCGGGCCATGCGTCCGTCGTGTCGGGCGCTTCCAGCAGCGTCGTCGCGAGCAGTTCGAGACGCTCGCGCGTGTCGCCGTGATGACGCCACGCCGCCTCCGTCACGTCGAGCAGCGCGGCGGGACGCGGTCCGGTCCACGGCGCGGCCCAGTCGGCATCGAGCGGATCGAAGGCGTCGCCGAGTTGCAGATCGCGTGCGAGCGCGGTGAGGAGACTCGCGTTCGCGCCCTGTGCATCGCCGACAGGAAAGCGGCCGAGCGCGAGCAGCGTGTCGCGCCGCTGCACGCCTTGCGGCGACGCGCCGAACGTATGCAGGCCGTCGCGGATCTGCGCTTCCTTTAATTCGCAGAGATAGGCGTCGGTGCGCGTGAGGAGCGCGTCGTCATCGGCGGCGGCGAGCCCGAGTTCTTCGTGCAGCCGTTGCGCGACGATGCCTTCGAGGATCGACTTGCGCAGCAGCTTCGCGCGGCGCGGATCGACCATCAGCGCCTCGTAGTATTCGTCGACCTGCCGTTCGAGGTCCTGCAACGGGCCGTAGTTTTCGGCGCGCGTGAGCGGCGGCATCAGATGATCGACGATCACCGCCTGCGCGCGGCGTTTCGCCTGGCTGCCCTCGCCCGGATCGTTGACGATGAACGGATACAGATGCGGCATGGGTCCGAGCGTCAGGTCCGGCCAGCACGAACCGGAGAGCGCCATGCTCTTGCCCGGCAGCCATTCGAGATTGCCGTGCTTGCCGACATGCACGATCGCATCGGCGGAAAAACGCCCGCGCAGCCAGAAATAGAACGCGAGATAGGAATGCGGCGGAACGAGCTCCGCATCGTGATAGCTCGCGTAGTCGCCGCGTTCGCGCGATCGCGCGGGCTGGATGCCGACGAACACTTCGCCGCAACGCCAGCCCGCGATCATGAAGCGGCCGCGTCGAACGGCCGGGTCTGCTTCGGGCGGTCCCCAGCGTTCGTTCAACTCCTGCTGCACATTCGAAGGGAGCTTGTGGAATGCATCGAGGTAGTCGTCGAGCGCGAGGCTTTGCAGCGCGGGGCGCAGGTCGCGCACGACCGGATCGTTGGTCACGCCTTCGGTCAGCGAGCGCATCAGCGCGTCGCCGTCGGCGGGAAGCGGGCCGACGCGATAGCCCGCATCGCGCAGCATCGTCATGATGTTGACGACCGACGCCGGCGTGTCGAGCCCGACACCGTTGCCGATGCGCCCTTCGGAAAGCGGATAGTTCGCGAGGATCAACGCGACGCGCTTCTGCGCATTCGCGGTCGATCGGAGATGACACCATCGGCGGCTCAGTTCGGCAACGAAGCGCACGCGTTCGTGGTCGGGCTGATAGCGCACGACATCGACCTGCGTGTGCTTGCAGTGATACGCAAGCCCCTTGAAGCTGATCGCGCGCGTGATGATGCGGCCGTCGACTTCGGGCAGCGCGACATGCATCGCGACATCGCGCGAGTTCAGACCGTGGTTGTCCTTCAGCCAGTCGTCGCGATTGCCGCCGCTCAGGATCACCTGAAGCACCGGCGCATCGCCTGCCAGTTCGAACGGCGCGGGATCGTCGATCACGCCGGCGGCGAACGCCGTCGTATTCAGCACGAGCGATGCGCGATGATCCGCGCACAACTGTTGCACGACCTCGCGGCTCACCGCGTCCTTCAGCGAGGACATCGCGATCGGCAACGGATTCATGCCCTCGGCTTCGAGCGCGCCGACGAGCGCATCGAATACGGCCGTATTGCCCGATTGCAGATGCGCGCGATAGAAGAGTATTGCCACCACGGGCGCGCCTTCGGTCCAGCGCGCGCGCCAGTCGTCGATGGTCGCGACGTCGCGCGCCGGATGATAGAGCGCGACCGTGGGCAACGCGCTCGGCGCACGTGCTTCGCGGCCCCAGCCGAACGCGCGATGACCGATCGCGCGCAGGAACTCTTCCGCATTCTGCGCGCCGCCTTCGCGCAGATAGCGCCAGAGTTGGTGGCAGAACGCGGGATCGGCCGTGCTCTTCGCGACGAGGTTCGGGTCTTCCTGAAGGTCGCCGGAGAACATCACGAGCGTCTGCTTCTCACGCTTCGCGAGCGCGACGATGCGTTCGATGCCGTAGGGCCAGTATGCTTCGCCGCCGAGATGGTCCACGATCACGACGCGCGCATGACGCAACACATCGTCGACGTAAAAGTCCACCGACGCGGGCTGGCGCAGGAACGCCTGGTTCGCGAGCCGCACCGCCGGAAAGCCCGCTTCCAGACGCGGCACCGCGCTCGCGAGCAGCGAGAGCGTCGTGTCGGCGGAACTCAGCACGACGATCGGCGCGGGTGTCTGCTCGATGCGCATGACGCCCGCCGCGTCATCGACGAATCCGCCCGGCGTCGTGCGCAGCAGATGCATCGCCTTACGCCTGCGCCGGGACGCGGGACAGCGCGGACGTCAGCGCTTCCTGCAACGCGGGCTGGTCGAGATCCTCGCCGATCAGCACGAACCGGCTCGCTTCGCCCTTTTCGGCCTTTTCGCCCGCTTCCCAGCGACGGTCGAAGTAACTGTCGAAGCGCTTGCCGACGCCCTGCACGACGAGCCGCATCGGCGCGCCCGGCAGCGCGGCAAAACCCTTCACGCGATAAATCGTGTTGGCTTCGACAAGCATCTGCAACGCCGCGACGACCTGCTCGCGCGACTCGACCTGCGCGCTCACGACGACCGAATCGAAGTCGTCGTGATGATGATCGGCGTGGCCTTCTTCATCGGGCGAACCGTGGTGATCGTGGCGCAAGTGGATCGTGTCTTCCGACGCGGATTGCAACCCGAGCAGCGCATGCAGGTCGAGCTGTCCCATGTGCGCGGGCACGATCTTCACCTCGGCCGGAATCTCGCCGCGAATCAGCGCTGCCACTTTGGCCTGCGCGGCTTCGTCGATGAGATCGGTCTTGTTGAGGATCACGAGATCGGCCGACGCTAGCTGGTCTTCGAACAACTCGTGCAGCGGCGATTCGTGATCGAGATTCGGATCGGCGCGACGCTGCGCATCGACGGCTTGCGGGTCCGCCGCGAACTGGCCGCTCGCCGCAGCCGGTCCGTCGACGACCGTCACGACCGCATCGACCGTGAACGCGTTCTTGATCGACGGCCAGTTGAACGCCTGCACCAGCGGCTTCGGCAATGCGAGCCCGGACGTCTCGATCAGCACGTGATCGATGGTATCGCGTCGCTCGACGAGCTGCTCCATGACCGGATAGAACTCTTCCTGCACGGTGCAGCAGAGGCACCCGTTCGCAAGCTCATAGAGATTGCGTTGGCCCGACGACGGTTCGTCTTCGCAGCCGATGCCGCAGCCTTTGAGAATCTCGCCGTCGATGCCAAGCTCGCCGAACTCGTTGACGATCACTGCAATGCGCAGACCATTGGCGTGCGAGAGGATATGCCGCATGAGCGTGGTCTTGCCGCTGCCGAGAAAGCCGGTTACAACCGTCACCGGGATTTTGCGCGTCTGCATCCGTTGCTCCGTGAGTGTTCTGCTGCTTGCGCCGTGGCGATACGTGTGGTTCGTAAAGCGCCAGGCATCGTGAGGAATTGAACCGCGCCGCATCCCCGCGACGGCGATCCGTTCTGTTGTCTGGCCGGTATCCGGGCTGACGAAAACGCCGCTTCACCTTCCCGCGCGATGGGCATGACAAACGCGCAGTGGAGCAATGCAGATGCGGCGAACGCACGTGCACCGAAGCCGGCATGGCCGCGCGCGAGACATCGATACGATGCGCGACGTGCGGCTTTCGCTTACCGTTGCGGGGGCAGCGCAGGTTGGCGACGATCCGTGGCGGACCGGACGCTTCCTGCTTCCCGTTTAACCGCGCGCGAAAGAGCAACGCGCGCGAGCACCAGAATGCGAGCAAGTCTAGGCTGCAAGCGCACGAGCGTCAAGAAAGGACGCCCCTTCCCGCGCCCCTCCTGTGTTATCTTTCCACCCGCGTCTGGTGCTCATGCGCGGCTCGTCGAGGCCCGCATAGTCAAACGGGAAACAGGAGCACAATAGCCCCAGGGCCAAGTGCCAATCTGTGCTGTCCCCGCAACGGTACGCGACCAGCGGCTCAACCTGCCGCGCATTCTTTTCACGGCCACTGCGAGGCAACGAGCGGGAAGGCGAACGGAGTGAGGTCGCAAGCCCGGATACCGGCCAGCGCAAGTGGCAGGCAACGCGTGCATCGCACCGTTGCCTCGGCCGAACGCCCGCGTCCGCGAGGGACGGATCCGCGGTGCGCAGTGCATCCCAGACGCATCACATGAATCCAGCTATCGCGCGCGAACGTGCGGAACCTGCATGGCGCCATCGCCCGAACCGGCGAGGTGCCGCATGACCGCGCCGCAAGGCCGCGTCGACCTGATCGGCGCAGGCCCCGGCGACGTCGAACTGATGACGCTCAAGGCCGTCAGGGCGCTGTCGGAAGCCGACGTCGTGCTCGTCGACGATCTCGTCAACCCAGACGTGCTTTCGTTCGCCCGCTCCGACGCGCTCATCACCTACGTGGGCAAGCGCGGCGGCCAGCCTTCGACACCGCAGCCCGTCATCCTCGAACTGATGCTCGCGCACGTGCATGCGGGACGCCGCGTCGCGCGCCTGAAGGGCGGCGATCCGTTCGTGTTCGGGCGCGGCGGCGAGGAAATGCAGGCGCTCGCCGCCGAGGGCGTGCAGGTCGGCGTGATCCACGGCATCACCGCGGGCATCGCGGCGCCGGCCGCCATCGGTATTCCGCTCACGCATCGCGATCATGCAATGGGCGTCGTGTTCGTCACGGGGCACGGCGCGAGCAAGGATGCCGGCAGCGGCGACGGCAGCCGTGAACCCGACTGGGCCGCGCTCGCCGCGACAAAAATGACGCTCGTCATCTATATGGGCATGCGGCGGCTCCCCGACATCGTCGCGGCGCTGATCGCGGCCGGCCTTGATCCGCACACGCCCGCCGCTGCCATCGAAGCGGCCACGCGCCCCGAACAACGTCATCTGCGTGCGCCGCTCGCGAGTCTGCCCGATGCCGTCAAGGCGGCCTCGCTCGGCGCGCCCGCCATCGTCGTGATCGGATCGGTGGTGGGCCTCGGCATCGCAAGCGCGCTCGATGCAATGGCGGGCACGTCATGACGGCACTTTCCATCGTGCTCGGCATCGGCTGCCGGCGCGGCGTGAGCGTCGAGGAAATCGAAGCCGCCGTGCAGACTGCACTCAATGCGCTCGATGCGCCCGGCGCGCGTTCGCTCGCCAGCGTGCGCGCGGTAGCAAGCATCGAAGGCAAGTCGGACGAAGCCGCGCTGCTCGCGTTCTGCGAACGCCATCGCCTGACGCTGCAGCTTTTCACGGCGCAACAGATCGAAGGCGTCGACACGCGCGCGTCGGCGTCCGCGCAGGTCCGCAAGCATCTGGGCGTCGGCGGGGTCTGCGAACCGTGCGCGCTGCTCGCGTCGCACGAGGGACGCATCGTCGTGCCGAAGACGATCGTCGACGATGTGAGCGTCGCCATCGCCGCCGATCACTCATCTCATCATTCGAAGAGCCACGCATGAAAACCGATACCGAATCGCACCTGCGCATGACGCAGCGTCGCAAGGAAGGCCACGAGAAGAAGCAGGCCGCCGCCGATCACGAGAAGGGTCTTTTGATCGTCAACACCGGCAATGGCAAGGGCAAGACGACGGCCGCGTTCGGCATGGCCGTGCGCGTGCTCGGCCACGGGATGAAGCTCGGCGTCGTGCAGTTCATCAAGGGCGCGCTGCATACGTCCGAGCGCGATTTCCTCGGCGCGATCGCGAACTGTGACTTCGTCACGATGGGCGACGGCTACACCTGGAACACGCAGAACCGCGAGGCCGACATCGCCACCGCGAGGAAGGGCTGGGACGCCGCGTGCGACATGATCAAGAGCGGTGAGTATCGGATGGTCGTCCTCGACGAACTCAACACGGTGCTCAAGTACGAATACCTGCCGCTCGATGAAGTGCTCGGCGTACTGAACGCGCGGCCCGCGACGCTGCATGTGGTCGTCACCGGCCGTCATGCGCCCGATGCGCTGATCGAAGCCGCCGATCTCGTCACCGAGATGCGGCTCGTCAAGCATCCGTATCGCGAGCAGGGCGTGAAGGCGCAACGCGGCGTCGAGTACTGAAGGCGATCGTTCCGATGCACACCTGCCCCGCCCTTTTCATCAGCGCGCCCGCCTCGCATCAAGGCAAGACGACCGTCACCGCCGCACTCGCGCGCCATCACACGCGGCAAGGGCTGCGCGTGCGCGTGTTCAAGACCGGTCCCGACTTCCTCGACCCGATGATTCTCGAACGCGCGTCGGGGTCGCCCGTCTACTCGCTGCATCTCTGGATGGTGGGAATCGACGCGTGCCGCGCGTTGCTTAGCGATGCCGCACGCGAGGCCGACCTGATCCTGATCGAAGGCGTGATGGGTCTCTTCGACGGCACGCCGAGCAGCGCGGATCTCGCCATCGCGTTCGGCGTGCCGGTGCTCGCCGTGATCGGCGCGCACGGCATGGCGCAGACCTTCGGCGCGGTCGCATTCGGGCTCGCGCGTTATCGTCCCGAGTTGCCGTTTCATGGCGTGCTCGCGAACAAGGTGGCGTCCGCGCGGCATGCGCAGATGGTCGGCGAAGCGTTGCCCGAAGGCCTGCGCTATTGCGGGCACCTGTCGAATGCCGCCGGCATCGCGCTGCCCGACCGCCATCTCGGTCTGACGCAGGCGGCGGAAATCGCCGATCTGGACGCGCGTCTCGATCGCGCAGCCGACGCCATCGCGAACACTGCGCTCCACGCGTTGCCGCCCGCGGTCGCATTCGAGGACCAGGCGCTGGATAACCCGCCGCGTCTTCTCGACGGCATGCGCATCGCCATTGCGCGCGATGCCGCGTTCTCGTTCATCTATCCTGCGAACCTCGACCTGCTTCACGCGATGGGCGCGCGCATCCAAACGTTCTCGCCGCTCGCCGACGAACCCGTGCCCGACGATGCCGACGCGCTTTATCTGCCCGGCGGCTATCCCGAACTGCACGCGGTGACGCTCGCGCGCAATGCGCGCACGGCGGCGTCGATCACGAGGCACACGCAGCGCGGACGAACGGTTGTAGCGGAATGCGGCGGCATGCTTTATCTGCTCGATGCGCTAAAGACCCTCGACGGCACGCAGCACGCGATGCTCGGCCTCATCCCCGGCGAAGCCGCGATGCAGCCGCGCCTTTCGCGGCTCGCTATGCAGCGCATCGAAATGTCGCGCGGCACGCTGACCGGCCACACGTTCCACTATTCGAGCGTCGCCACGCCGATGCAGCCGCTGTTGACCGCGACGCACGCGACCACCGGCGCGGCGGGCGAAGCGCTGTACCGGCACGGACCGGTCACCGCGACCTACATGCACGCTTACTGGCCGTCGAATCCGGCTGCCGTAGCCGCGCTCTTTCGCGGCGAACCCCTATGACAATGACCCCTGCAACGATCGTCGAAAAAGAACCGCCGCTCGAACTCGCCTTCACGATCGCGCGCGCGAAATCGCAGCAGCCGATCGGCTCGCCCTGCACGAACGTGTGCCGCCTCGCTCAGCCGACGGGCCTCTGCGAAGGCTGCTTCAGGAATCGCGCGGAGATCAAGGCGTGGAAGACGATGGACGATGCGGCGAAACTCGCGCTCTTCGATACGCTCGTCGAGCGGCATGAAAAAAGGCGGCTCGACGAGCCGCCTGTCGATTCGATCGGCCCGCCGATCGAGCGTTAAGCGTGTGCCACGCGCCGCGACGGCGCGCGTTCCAGCTCGCGCGCGGCGAGCGCGCCGAAGACGAACCCGAGGGTCGACCAGAGCAGCGCCTGAATACCGAGCGCCGCGACGCGGAAGTTCCACAGCAGCGAGGCGGAGAAGTCCGCCGGCACTTCGTCGATGGAAGGCAGCACGAACTGTGCGATCGCGATCAACACGATATACACGGCGCCCGCGATCAACGTCGCGTTCCAACCGCCATGCTGCGCGCGCATGCGCTTTTGCAGCCACACGGCGAGCACCGCCGCAGCAATCGAGATCGCGACCATGCCGAAGAAAAGCGCCGTGCGTGCGCCGATCGTCTCCGGATCGCCGACTGCCGGCGGATTCGGCGGGTACTTGATGAACGGCACCACCGCGACGCTCACGAATCCGAAGAGCGCGAGCAACGCCGACGTGCCGCGTGCGCGCAACGCGCCGAGGCGTCCATACGCGAAGGCAAAGACGAGCGAGAACAGCCCGCCGAGCGCCGTGCCGAACACCGCGACGCCGGTGAGCAGCCCGAGTCCCGCCTGCGTGCCGCGGCTCACGAGTTCCTCTTCATCGCCGTGGTTGTGCGCTGAGCCCGCCGCCGCGTGATCGTGCGAATGTTCCGCATGCTCGTGCTGCGCTTCGAACGCGATGGCGCGCGCGACCGGCGGCTCGCCGAACGTCCTCGCAAACCCGAAGCCGATGAGGCCCGCGATCAATCCCGCGATCATGCCGCGTATCAACAGATTGCGAATCATCGTGCGCGTCCTCAGTGACAGGGAAAGCCGAGCAGATGGCGCCCGTCGTGGACGAATTCGTGGATGTACGTGCCCGAGAAGATGGAAGTCGCGCCCTGCTCCGCGCCGACGAAGTAGATCGCGATGAGCAGAATGAGGCCGATGAAGATGGCCCAGGGAAGCACGTCACGCACCGGAATGGGTATTGGTGCATCGTTTGCGGGCGAAACGGCGGCGCCGCCATGAGCGGAAGCTGCGAGAGGATTCATGTCGTTCTCCAGGGAATGCGCGTCCCAACAGATCAAGAGGAAGGAAAGAATGCAGCGAGGGTCTGACTCGCGCGCGCGCCGCATCGGCACACACGCTCACAGTGGCGCGACCGTGCCGGGTTTTCACCGACTTCCTCGCACTGCAAGCTTGCCATTCTAGGAGGATCGACGGCAAAGTAAAGCGTCTACGGAGGATTCAGACATGAACACTGAGTTGATCCTGCTCTGCCACGCCGCGACGCACGCGACGAAAGCGGGCATCTTTCCCTCGCGCGACGACCCGATCGATCCGGCCGATTGCAGCGACCTCGCCAACCGGCTGGGGATGAACGGACGGCGCGTCGTCACGGGGCCGGCGCGGCCGGCGCGGGAAACGGCGGCCGCGATCTCAGCGGATGCGTCGGTCGATCTGTCGTTCGCCGATCTCGACTACGGTCGATGGCACGGCCGTTCGATTCGGGACGTGCACGACGAAGACCCGCAAGGGCTCGCGGCGTGGCTGTCCGATCCTTCGAGCGCGCCGCATGGCGGGGAAAGCATCGAGCAGCTTGCGACACGCGTGATAAGCGGGCTCGAGCTTTATGCGCGCGGCGAGCCGCATGTCATCGTCACGCATGCGATCGTGGTCAAGATCATGCTCGCGCGCGTGCTGGACGCGCCGATCGCGTCGGTCTATGCAATGGACCTGGAGCCGCTCGCGCCGGTCAGGATCGTCGGCGGCGAGGCGCATTGGCGCCTGCGCGTGCGAGCGTGCTGAACGCGGTTAGCTAAGCAAACCGTGCGTTTGTTACGCGCTGATGAAGAATCTACGCTTTGGCTCCGCGCGCCATGCGCTGCAGCGTCGACGAATCGATCGCACCCGCGCAAATGCGCACCGCCTCCGACAGCGTGCGCGGGCGGCCCGAGCCGAACTGCGCCTCAAGCATCGCGACGGCGCGCAGGCGCTCGTCGTTGCCGAGCTTTTCGCCGGTCGCCAGTTCCAGCACGGAGATGAAATAGGCCGCGGGCGGTGTCGCGCGGTCGAGGCTCACGGTCGCAGCGTCCCATGAAGCGGCGGGCGACGGCGCCCATTTGTCGTGTCGACTGTTCATTGTCCAATCCAGTTCAAAGCAACTGGGTTCGGATGTGAGCAAGGAGCATTCCAGGCGACGAATGACGCAACGACCGCGAGCGCGCTCAGTGTTCCGACAACACATCGCGCGCGACGCGGCATGCCGCAAGGTCCCACGCGGCGCAACCGACGGTCTTGAGCAACAGCGGCCGCGCGCCGCGGGTGCCATCGTCGCGAAGGACTTTGACGAGCGGCTGCACGACGTTCCAGTCGATGGCCGCCTGGATCAGATCGCCTGCTTCATGGCGCGCGCCGGCAGGGTCGTCAACGTAGACGGCGCTTCCGAGCACCGTCGACGCCGCGATTTCCGCCGCGTCGGGCGTGAACGCGCCGACGCCGATCACGAGCCGCCCCTGTCGTGCCGCGAGCGTGTAGACCGGCGTCTTGCTGGTGGTCGCGGTGATGACGACGTCGACGGAATCGGGAACGTCGCCGGCAAGCGGCGTCAGATTTGCGGACAACGCACCATGCGCCGCGCAAAACGCCTCGGCGCGCGCAGGCTGCGAGCCCGCGATCAGGACGCGCGCCGCTGGAAAGAGGCTCGTCAGCGCCTCGACGTGGTGGATCGCCTGCTTGCCCGTGCCGATCACCAGCACCTCGCCGGGCGCGGGGCCGAAGAGGCTGCGGATACCGAGCATCGTCACCGCGGCCGTGCGGCGGCCGGTCACCGTGGGTCCGTCGAGCATGAATTGCGGCACGCCCGTCGACGCGTCGAAGGCAGTAACCTGGCCGTGGATCGTCGGCAGGCCGAGCGCGCGGTTGCGCGGGCACACGTTCACGAGCTTGTGCATCGCGAGGTCGCGCGCGCTCGCGGGCATCGAGAGCATCACCGCGCCCTCGGCGAGCGGCACCACCATGCGCTCGGGGCTCGCGATACGGCCATCGGCGTACTCCATCATCGTGGCTTCGAGCGTCGCCACGAGGCGATCGTAGGGCAAGAGCCGGGCGGTCTCGGTTTCGTCGAATACGGGAATGGCGGTGGCTTTCGTGCTGGTCATCGTGAGGGCGCCTCGGGCT
Organism: Caballeronia telluris; assembly: GCF_001544495.1. GTDB lineage: Bacteria > Pseudomonadota > Gammaproteobacteria > Burkholderiales > Burkholderiaceae > Caballeronia > Caballeronia telluris. Next base: position 617,686 of record NZ_FCNZ02000001.1, on the reverse strand, counting down.
GGACAGGGAACGGCCCATTCTACCGACCGGCGCGCATCGGGAAGGATGGGATGCGATGCCGGCCGCGTCGAAGTACGATGCTGCTTAGTCGCGCAAAGCGCGCTGAACCTTGCATCGACCCCAATACGGCGCGCGTCACACGCCTGACACCGTCGACCGGGACAATCGGCCGTCCCGCCGGATCGCAAGCCGGATCGCGCCGTGCGCCAGTACATCAACGGAGCCCATCATGATTTCGCAAGACAGGCAGCGCCGCTTCGAAGCGGATCTGATCGACAGCTACGACGAAGAACTCGAAATGGAACTGGACGATCGCCTGCTCGACGGCGAAAGCGCGTTCACCGAGGAATCGCGCGCGCTGCGCAAGCTCTATTTCCGCGAGCTGTTCCGGCTGCAGGGCGAGCTCGTCAAGCTACAGGACTGGGTGGTGAATACGGGGCACCGGCTGGTCGTGATCTTCGAAGGGCGCGATGCCGCCGGCAAGGGCGGCGCGATCAAGCGCATCACGCAGCGGCTCAATCCGCGCGTGTGCCGCGTGGCCGCACTGCCCGCGCCGAACAATCGCGAACGCACGCAGTGGTACTTCCAGCGATACGTGTCGCAACTTCCCGCGGGCGGCGAGATCGTGCTGTTCGACCGCAGTTGGTACAACCGCGCGGGCGTCGAGCGCGTGATGAATTTTTGCAGCGACGAAGAGTATGAGGAATTCTTCCGCTCGGTGCCCGAGTTCGAAAAGATGCTGGTGCGAAGTGGCATCCAGATCATCAAATACTGGTTCTCGATTACCGACGACGAGCAGGAAGTGCGCTTTCAGGCGCGTATCGAAGATCCACTGAAGCAGTGGAAGCTGAGCCCGATGGATCTGGAGAGCCGTCGGCGCTGGGAGGCTTATACGGTGGCGAAGGAGATCATGCTGCAGCGCTCGCACATTCCGGAAGCGCCGTGGTGGGTCGTGCAGGCTGTGGACAAGAAGCGCGCGCGGCTCAACTGCATCAGCCATCTGCTCGCCCAGGTGCCGTATCACGAGATCGAGCATCCCGCGATCGACCTGCCAGCGCGCGTGTACAACGACGATTATCTGCGGCAGCCGGTGCCCGAGAGCATGATCGTGCCGGAAGTGTATTGACGCGTTGCGCCGCCTTAGCAGTGGCAGTGGTGGCAGACCGCGCGCGATTCGCCGCGGCCCGCGCGCGGCTTGAAGACCGCCTTGAACACGTACTGCGACCCCTTTGCCACGACGACCAGCGTAACTTGCGCGAGGTTGAAGTCGAGCGTGACCATCAGGCGCATGAGCACGAGCAGCGGCAGGACGACGGCCGGTTGATACAGTTGTCTTTCGATCAAGGCTCTCATTGCAAGCTCCCATTCCATGATTTGAATTCTACGGAGCGAGCACTTCCGGATAAAGGTTCCCAGGGTGAAGACATATGTTCGCAATCGCGAACAATGTAGGCACTGGCGCCCGGGGCGGCATGTTCGACATCGCGCCGCCCAAGGCGCCAGCATCGATTCATCGCTGTGCCAGCGAGGGCTCGACGACCGGCACGGGCATCGCATCGCCCCAACCACCGCCAAGCGCGCGAATGAGATTCACCGTCGCGACGGCCTGCGTCCCGGCAAGCTGCACGGCAACCCGCTGCGACTGCAACACCGTCCGATCCGCGTCGATGACATCGAGATAGTTCACCGCGCCCTCCTTGTACTGCGTGCGCGACAACTGCGCCGCCCGCGACGACGACTTCACTGCGTCCGCCTGCGTGCCTGTCTGTTCTTCGAGGATGCGCAAGTCCGAGAGGTTGTCCTCGACTTCCTGGAACGCGACCAGCACCTGCTGCCGGTAATTCGCCACGTCCTCCTCATACACCGCGCGCGCGTTGGCGAGGTTCCCCTTACGACGCCCGCCATCGAAGATCGGCATCGACAGCGCCGTGCCGACGAGCGGTCCCAGAAGGAACGTGCGGCTCGACCACTGGAACAAGTCGCCGAGCGTCGCGGATTCGAAGCCGCCCGCGCCCGTCAACGTCAGCGAAGGAAAGAACGCGGCCTTCGCCACGCCGATGCGCGAATTCGCGGCCGCCATCGCGCGCTCGGCCGCTGCGATATCCGGCCGGCGTTCGAGCAACGACGAAGGCAGCCCCGGCGGCACGCGAATCTCGACAGGCTTCAAAGGATTCGCCGCCATCGAGAACTGCGCGGGCGCTTTGCCGAGCAGCACCGCGAGACCATGCTCGGACGCCGCGCGCAACCGCTGGATCGTCATCGTGTCGGAACGCGCCGTCGCGAGTTCGGACTTCGCGCGCGCCACGTCGAGTTCGCTGATGTCGCCTTCGGTGAAGCGCCGCTGGACCAGCTTCAGCGCTTCTTCACGCAGGCTCACCGTGCGCGTGAACACGTCCATCTCGGCATCGAGTTCGCGCAGGTTGAAGTAGTTCTGCGCGACGTCCGCCTGCAACGCCAGTTGCACCGAGCGGAACAGCGCCTCGCTCTGTTGCGTGTCGGCCCTCGCCGCATCGACGGTCGATGCCACGCGTCCGAACAGATCGACTTCATACGACGCGCTCGCCTGCGCGCGCCACAACGTCTGCGCGGGCACGTTCACACTCTGCGGCTGCAACTGCGACGCCGGCGACAGCTTCTCGCGTGTCGGGCCGAAACCCGCGTCGATGGTCGGGAAGAGCCCGGCGCGCGCCGTCTGGTTGATCGCCCGCGCTTCCTTCACGCGCGCGGCCGCGGCCTTCAGGTTCTGGTTCGCATCGGCGGCCTGGTGTTCGAGGTCGTTGAGCGTCGCGTCGCCGAAGATCGTCCACCATTCGCCGCGCATCACTTCTTCCGACGGCTCCGCCGTCTTCCACGTGCCGGCCTCGGCGGGCGAAATCTTGTCAGCGGACGCGGTCGACTCGACCGGCGTTTCCTTGAATGCGGACGGCGCGTTCACATCGGGCTTCTCGTAGGTCGGCGCGAGCGAGCAGCCCGCGACCACGAGCAGCGTCGCCAGCAGCCCCGACAACCCCAGCCATCGTTTGGATAACGACTTGTTCATCATGTCCCTCACTGCGCCTCGTACGAGGCATTGATTCCACGCATCTGCGGATGCGTGCCGTGCTTGTCGGTGATGTGTTCGGTGCGTGCGAGCTTGCGCAGCAGCACGTAGAACACCGGTGTGAGCATCAGCCCGAAAAGTGTGACGCCGAGCATGCCGAAGAACACCGCGATCCCCATCGCATGACGCATCTCCGAACCGGCGCCCGTCGAGAGCACGAGCGGCACCACGCCCATGATGAACGCAATCGACGTCATCAGGATCGGGCGCAGCCGCAGCCGGCTCGCTTCGATCGCGGCCTGCACGATCGAGCGTCCCTGCATTTCCAGCTCGCGTGCGAATTCGACGATCAGGATCGCGTTCTTCGCCGACAAGCCCACCAGCACCATCAAGCCGATCTGCGTGAAGATGTTGTTGTCGCCATCGGTGAGCCACACGCCGAGCAGCGCCGACAGGATGCTCATCGGCACGATCATGATGATCGCGAACGGCAGCGTGAGACTCTCGTACATCGCGGCGAGCACCAGGAACACGAGCAGCACGCTGATCGGGAAGATCCACAGCGCCGCGTTGCCCGCGAGAATCTGCTGATACGTGAGATCGGTCCATTCGAACTTGATCCCGCGCGGCAGCGTTTCCGCCGCGATGCGTTCGGCGGCCGCCTGCGCCTGACCCGACGAGTAACCCGGCGCCGGGCCGCCGTTGATGTCCGCGGACGTATAGCCGTTGTAGCGCACGACCATCTCAGGGCCATATGTCGGCGAGACTTTCACGAGCGACGAGAGCGGGACCATTTCGCCATTGGCATTGCGCGTCTTGAGCAAGCCGATGTCGTCGGCACTCGCACGGAACGGCGCATCCGCCTGCACCCGCACCTGATACACGCGACCGAAGCGGTTGAAGTCGTTCACATACAGCGAGCCGAGGTACACCTGCATCGTGTTGAAGACATCGGTCACGGAAACACCGAGTTGCTTCGCCTTCACGCGATCCAGATCGACGTTCAGTTGCGGCACGTTGATCTGATAGCTGGAGAACGTCGGTCCGAGTTCGGGCGTCTGCGATGCGCGCTTGATGAACGCCTGCGTCGCATCGTTGAGCGCTTCGTAGCCGAGCGCGCCGCGGTCTTCCAACTGCATCTTGAAGCCGCCGAGCGTGCCGAGTCCGAGCACCGGCGGCGGCGGGAACACGGCGATGAACGAGCCCTTGATCGCGGCGAACTTCTGGTTGAGCGCGCCTGCAATCGCGCCGGCCGAGAGTTCTTTCGTCTTGCGGTCATGGAACGGCTTGAGCGTAACGAACACGATGCCCGCGCTCGACGAGTTCGTGAAGCCGTTCACCGACAGCCCCGGAAATTCCACCGCGCTTTCCACGCCCGGCTGCTTGCGCGCGATGTCCGTCATCTGGCGCACGACCTGCTCGGTGCGATCGAGCGAGGCGCCGTTCGGCAACTGCGCGAAGCTGATCAGATACTCCTTGTCCTGCGCGGGCACGAAGCCGCCGGGCACGACCTTGCCCATCAGCACCGCACCGCCGAGCAGCACCGCGTAGATCGCCATCATGATCGCCTTGCGGCTGATCACCTTCGACACACCCTTGCCATACGCTTCCGAACCGCGATGGAACACCTTGTTAAAGCGCTTGAAGAAGCCGCCGAATACGCGATCCATGCCGCGCGTGAGCCAGTCCTTCGGCTCGTCGTGGCCCTTGAGCAGCATCGCGGCGAGCGCGGGCGAGAGCGTCAGCGAGTTGAACGCGGAGATCACGGTCGAGATCGCGATGGTCATCGCGAACTGCTTGTAGAACTGGCCCGTAAGACCCGACATGAACGCAAGCGGCACGAACACAGCCACGAGCGTTAGCGCGATCGCGATGATCGGCCCGCTCACTTCGCGCATCGCCTGATAGGTCGCTTCCCGCGCGGAGAGCCCGGACTCGATGTTGCGCTCCACGTTCTCCACGACCACGATCGCATCGTCCACCACGATACCGATCGCGAGCACCATCCCGAAGAGTGAGAGTGCGTTGATCGAGAAGCCGAACGCGAGCAACAGCGAGAACGTCCCGATGATCGACACCGGCACCGCGAGCAGCGGAATGATCGACGCGCGCCACGTTTGCAGGAACACGATCACGACCAGCACGACGAGCGCGATCGCTTCGAGCAGCGTGTGAATCACGGCTTCGATACTGGAGCGCACGAACTGCGTCGGGTCATAGACGATCTGGTATTCGACGCCCGAGGGCATGTCCGCCTTCAGTTCCTTCATCGTCGCGCGGACCTGATCGGAGATCTGCAACGAGTTCGCGCCCGGCTGCTGGTTGATCGCGATCGCGACCGCCGACTTGTTGTCGAGCAACGAACGCAGGCCATATTCCGATGCGGCCAGTTCCACGCGCGCCACGTCGTGCAGACGCGTGACCGCGCCGTCAGGCGACGTCTTCAGTACGATGTCCTTGAACTCGGCCTCGTTCTGCAAACGCCCCTGCGCGTTCACGTTCAACTGCACGGGCACGTTCGGCAGCGTCGGCGACGAACCGATCACGCCCGCCGCGACCTGCACGTTCTGCTCGCGGATCGCGCTGACGACATCGCTCGCGGTCATGCCGCGCTGTGCGACCTTCTGCGGATCGAGCCAGATGCGCATCGAATAATCGCCCGAGCCCCAGAGTTGCACCTGCCCCACGCCGCCGATCCGTTCGAGCCGGTCCTTCACGTTGATCAGCGCGTAGTTGCGCAGATACGTCATGTCGTAGCGGCCGTTAGGCGAATTCAGGTGGACCACCATCGTGAGCGTCGGCGACGACTTGATCGTCGTCACGCCGAGGAGCTGCACATCCTGCGGAAGGCGCGGCATGGCCTGCGACACGCGGTTCTGCACGAGCTGCTGCGCCTTGTCCGGATCGGTGCCGAGCTTGAACGTGACGGTGATGTTGAGATTGCCGTCGCTGTTCGCCTGCGACTGCATGTACAACATGTTCTCGACGCCGTTGATCTGCTCTTCGAGCGGCGAGGCCACCGTTTCGGCGATCACCTTCGGGTTCGCGCCCGGATACTGCGCGTGCACCACCACCGACGGCGGCACGACTTCCGGGTACTCGGAGATCGGCAGCTTGAACATCGCGATGACGCCCGCGAGCAGCACGATCACCGATAGCACGCCCGCGAAAATCGGGCGGTCGATGAAGAATTTGGATATGTTCATGATCGTTCTTCTGAGCTTGAAGCGCCGCTTACGACGCTGATTTCGGAGCGGGCGCGTTGTTCGCCATCGCGACGCCGTTCGCCTTCACGACATCGTTCGGACGCACACGCTGCAGGCCGTTCACGACGATGCGCTCGCCGGGTTCGAGTCCCTTCGCGATCACGCGCAGTCCGTCCTGCTGCGTGCCGAGCGTGACTTCGCGGTACTGCACGCGGTTGTCCTTGTCGACGACCATCACGTACTTCTTGTCCTGGTCGGTGCCGATCGCGGCATCGTCGACGAGCACGGCCGGGTGCGGCGTGCCGCCGCCCACCTTGATGCGCGCGTAGAGGCCGGGCAAGAGCGAGCCGTCGGCGTTGTCGAAACGGGCGCGCACGCGGATCGTTCCGGAACTCGTATCGATGCGGTTATCCACCGACGCGACCGCGCCTTCGCGCGAATAACCCTCTTCGTTCGCGAGGCCGAGTGACACCGGCACCGTCGCCTTCGAGTCGCGGCTCAGATAGCGCAGATAGGTTTGTTCGTCGACGTCGAACGAGGCGTAGATCGGCGAGACCGACACGAGCGTCGTCAGAAGCGGCGCGTTCGCACCGGTCGAGACGATGTTGCCGACCGTCATCTCCGCGCGCGACACGCGGCCCGACACGGGCGCGACGATATTCGTGTAGGTCAGGTTGATCTTCGCGGCTTCGAGCGCGGCCTGCGCGGACTTCACGCCCGCGACGGCCTCGCGCGCGGCGTTCTGCTTCTCGTCGTAGTCGCGCTTGGCGATCGCGTTGTCGGACAGCAGGCGCTCGGCGCGTGCCGCATCCGTCGTCGTGTAGCCGTTGCGCGCCTGCGCGGCCGCGAGCTGCGCCGCCGCGCGATCGACCTCGGCCACGTACGGACGCGGGTCGATCGTGAAGAGCGGATCGCCCTTCTTCACGAGCGCGCCGTCCTTGAAATGCACCGCGACGATCGTCCCCGGCACGAGCGGGCGGATGTCCACCTTGTCGACGGCTTCGAGCCGGCCCGAGTAACTCTGCCAGTCGGTGATGGTCTTCGAGACCACGGTGGCGACGTCCACTTCGGTCGCCGTCGCGCTGTGCGCCGCGGCCTGCGCGCTGTTCACGGGCGCGTCGCCATGACCGCGCCACGCCGTATAGCTACCGATGCCCGCGACCACGAGCGTGGCGCCTAGCGCCGCATACATGCGTTTGCGAGTGAAGAACATGTCGAAAGCTCCAATAAAGTCGTTGAGATTTTTTTTGTCCCGCGTGCGGCGCCGGTCAAACCGGCTTCGCCAGCGAGAGACGTTTTCTGAAGAAGGCGACGACGTCGGCCAGTGCGGCCGGATGCGTAGCGAGACCCTTGTGCGAGGCGCGGCAATGGCGCGTGACCTCGGTCGGGATGCCCGCAGCGATCAGTTCGCCCGCGTATTTTTCCGCTTCGATGTGCAGCAGGTCGTGCTCGGCACTCGCGATCAACGCCGGCGGCAGACCCGCGAGACGGCGCGATTCGAGCGGCGCCGCATACGGGTGCAGCCGTTGCGATGCGTTCGGCAGATACGCGCGATAGCAGCGCGCGCATTCGCTCATTCCAAGATCGGTGCCCGTCACCTTGCGTTCGTCGGCGAGACGCGTGAGGCTCGGGTCGAGAAGCGGCGCAAGCAAGGCCTGCGCCGAAATCGCGATATCGCCGCGATCACGGGCGATAGCCGCGAGACAGGTCGCGAGATTGCCGCCCGCGTCGTGTCCGGCTACACCAATCCGGTGCGGGTCCGCGCGCTGTGCGCGTGCATTCGCGACCGCCCACTGTGCAGCGCGATAGCCGTCTTCGGGCGCGGCGGGAAACGGAAACGCCGGCGCCAGCGAATAGCCGACCGACACGACCCACGCGGGCGTGTCGCGTGCGATCGTCGCGGCGGCGATCTCGGCGTCGTCGAGCGTGCCGTGGGTAAAGCCGCCGCCGTGGAAATAAAGCACAATCGGCAGGACGGTGCCGTCCGGCGCGGGGCGATAGCTGCGCAGCACGATCGGCTGAGCGTGTCCCGCGAGTTGAACATCTTCGATGCAAAGCCTCGAAGATGTCGTTTGACTCAGCCCCTGATCCAGCGTTGTTGCCATGGTTTTTGCGGCGCGTTTGCGCCATCCCACCTGAGTTGCGATGGAACGAATTCTGGTGCCCGCAGGTTTTTAGATAAATGCCTATAATCCGGCAACACAATTCGGTCGCACTGAACAATCGCGATTCGACATCCTTAATCGTTTGTTAGCAGCGCGCTTAATTCCCGGCGCTGCAATGCTTTTGACGGTGAGAGAACATGGATCGGCTACAAGCTATGCAGGTGTTCACACGCGTTGTCGACACCAACAGCTTTTCGCGCGCAGCGGATACGCTCAACCTCCCGCGTGCGTCGGTGACGACGATCATCCAGAACCTCGAGGCGTTCCTCAACGTGCGGCTGCTTCAGCGCACGACCCGGCGTCTGAATCTCACGCCCGACGGCGCCGCGTATTACGAGCGGTGCGTGCGCATCCTCGCGGACATCGAGGAAGCCGAGGGCTCGTTCGCGACGAGCGCCAAGGGTCCGCGCGGCAAGCTGCGCGTGGACATGCCCGGCGCGATCGGACGCAATATCGTGATGCCCGCGCTGTGCGAATTCCACACGCGCTATCCGGATATCGAACTGATGGTCGGCTTTGGCGACAAGCCCGTCGATCTGATCCAGGAAGGCGTCGATTGCGTGATTCGCGTGGGCACGCTGCAAGATTCGAGTCTCGTCGCGCGGCGCATCGGCGTGTTTCAGGGCCTGACCGCCGCAGCCCCGCAGTACCTGGAACTGCACGGCATGCCGAAGACCATCGAGGATCTCGAACACCACACGGCCGTCAATTATTTTTCGAGCCGCACGGGCCGCGTGATCGACATGGATTTCGTCGTGGACGAAAAGACGATCGAAGTGAAGATGCGTGGCAAGATCGCCGTGAACGATGCGGAAGCCTACTTGAGTTGCGGCGTGAAGGGCGTCGGGCTCATTCAGGTGCCGCGCTTCATGGCGCTGCCGTTCCTGCAAACGGGCGAGCTGGTCGAAGTGCTGCCGCAGTGGAAGCCTTTGCCGATGCCGATTTCAGCGGTTTATCCGCACAACCGGCATCTGTCGCAAAAGGTGCGCGTGTTCGTCGACTGGGCGGCGGAGCTGTTCGAACGTTGCCCGCTGCTCTCGGGCCAGGAGGACGCCGAAGGCCGCTGCCTGCCGACGAGCACGTCGTTTTCGTCGAAGATGGTCCGGTATGGCACGCCTGAAGTCGCGGGCACCGTCGATGTGGTTGCATAGCTAACGGGTTCGCATCGGATTTTCGTTTGGCACGGGCGTTCGATCGAACGCCCTTTTTGTTTTTTGTCCCTTCGGATACCGAGTCTATTGCACGCTCGGGTGTGTACCGCGCCTCCGAATCCCCCGCCCCACAAGGCGCTCCGCGATTGTTCGCCGGACTCGATTAATCTTTTCGCACTTTGCACATTTATCCGCGGCCGCGGCTTGACTACATTTCGTCCTGTCGCAGCGTAGCCGGGTTCATCGAACCGACGCTGCTCATCGAATTTCTTCGAACATTCAGGCATCGACAGGAGCGTCATCATGAAAAGCCGACTAATCGCAGGTTTAGCGCTTGCCGCCGTTTCCGCTGTCGTTTCGACGACCGCTTTCGCCGACGGCGGTCAGGGCATCGGCCGCGCGGGCACGTATCAGATACAGACGACGACCGCGCAAAGCACCAAGACGCGCGCCGAAGTGCGTGCCGAACTCGCCGCCTCGTATTCGGACGGCACGCTGCCGGCGCTCAACCGCAACGCGTATCCGGACAAGAGCATGGCGGGCGAAGCGGTCGCCGCGCAGTCCGCACGCCGCGCCGCCCTCGCCGAGCAGCACAACCGCGAGATCGTGGAATACGCGAACGGATCGGTGACGCAAAGCGGCGTCGCGGCTCATTGAGCGGGCATATCGCGAGCGGAACAGAGAGAAAGATCATGAACGACAACACACCCCTCGAGCAGTTTTCGGCCCTCGACGATTGGGCACCTTCCGCGCCCGTCTGGCGTCCTTATGTTCAGGAGCGGGCCAGCACGCCGCGCACGGCGGAATGCCAGGCCGCGGAACCCGGAGCGTCGACGTGGGCGCGGTAATCGTCGCGGCAGTCTTCGTCATCGCGACGATAGCGGGGCCGCAAGTCGTTTCCGATGCGGCCCGCTCGCAGGTGGAGCAAGCGGTGACGCAGGCTTCGCACCCGTCCTCGGCTCAAACCGTCAGGCCGTCGCCCGTGGCGGATACGCGAGGCTGAACGCCTCGCGCGGCCAGCTCATCCGCACGCGCCGATTTCTCCGCACGCGGTGCAGAAGTCGCATCCGTCCTTGCGGATGACCGCATTGGCCCCACACGTCGGGCACTTGCGTCCGTGCATGCGCATGAGCGAATGGGCATCGCCGGTCGATGAATCGAGTTGCGTCGGATCATCCTCCTCTGTTTCGTCGAGCACTGGCTGCGCCGCAAGCGCTCTCGTGTGACGCTGCGCGAGCGCGCGCGACGGGACTTGATTGCCCTCCGCATCGAGAAAGCCACGCCGATACAGAATCTGCTGGATCGCATACGCGAGCGCCGCGACTTCGGAATCGTGCCAGCGCGGGCTGCGATGGCCGTCGAGCCGTTCGACATCGCCGAGACGCACCTGACCGCGATCCCACGAGACCTTGCGCATGTCCTGCAGATTGCGCGCGACGAAGCCCCCGCGCGCAGCAAGCGAAAGCGAGCGCATGGTCGCCGTGATCCACTGTTGCGATTCGTCGCGCTGGCCGGTCGGGATGAAGAACTCGATCGGACGCTCGATAGTCACGTCCTCGCCGCCCTGCCGCCCCGTCACTTCGATGAACGACACCGCGACATAGAGCGACTTCTTCCCCGCCTGCGTCAGATACTCGACCTTCTCGATGACCGCGGGCAGTTCGCCGCGCGGCCGGTGGTCGATCGCGATGCGCAGCGGGTCCTGCTCCAGATCCGGGTCCGGCGAATCGGCGGGGGTCGTCTCCGGCGTGACTGACAGCACCGCGCCCAGCGTCTCGTTCGGCCGGTATGTCGCAAGCCCCTTCAGCCCGCGCCGCCACGCTTCGAAATACAGGTCCTGGAATTTGTCGAAGGGATAGTCGGCGGGAACGTTGACGGTTTTCGAAATCGACGTGTCGACGAAAGGCTGCACCGCCGCCATCATTTCCAGATGGTCATGCGCGGACATCTGCAGCGCATTCACAAAGTAATCGGGCAGCGCATTCACGTTGCCGCCCAGCTCGCGATACAGCCGATAAGCGTGATCTTCCACCGCAAACGACTGCCGACCGCCATCGGCCATGCGCTTCGTGCGCTGGTAGGTCCACGAGAACGCGGGCTCGATGCCGTTCGATGCGTTGTCGGCAAACGCGAGACTCACGGTGCCGGTCGGCGCGATGGAAAGCAGATGGCTGTTGCGGATGCCGGTCTTGCGGATGTCTTCCTTGATGTCCTCGGGCAGGCGCGAAGCGAACGTGCCTTCCTCCAGATACTGCTTCGCGTTGAAAAGCGGAAACGCGCCGCGCTCGCGCGCGAGTTCGACCGACGCGCGATACGCTTCATCACGCATGGTGCGCGCGACACGCGTTGCGAATTCGCGGCCTTCGGGCGCGTCGTAGCGGATGCCGAGCATCACGAGCGTGTCGCCGAGACCCGTGAAGCCCACGCCGATGCGCCGCTTCGCATCCGCCTCGCGCGCCTGCTCGGGCAAGGGCCAGAGCGTGACGTCGAGCACGTCGTCGAGAAAGCGCACCTGGATGCGCGTGGTCTTCGCGAGCGCGTCCCAGTCGAATGACGGCGTGCCGCCGCGTTCTTGCGCGAACGCGTCGCGCACGAAGCGCGTGAGATTGAGCGGCCCCAGGTTGCAACAGCCATAGGCGGGCAACGGCTGCTCGCCGCACGGGTTCGTCGCGCGGATCGTCTCGACACCGCGCAGGTTGTTGTCGTCGTTCATGCGCGACATGAAGACGACGCCCGGCTCGGCCACGTCGTAGGTCGAACGCATGATGACGTCCCACACTTCGCGCGCCCGCACTTCGCGATACACCCACATGCCGTCCTCGCGCCGCCGCAGGTCGCCCGATGCGCGCAGCGAGGGCGCGGGCTCCGCGCGATGCACGAGTTCCCAGCCCGCGTCGTCGGCGACGGCCTGCATGAATTCGTCCGACACCGCCACCGACACGTTGAAGTTATTCCAGCGCCCTTTCTCGTGCTTGGCCGCGATGAATTCGAGCAGGTCGGGATGCGTGCAGTCGAGGATGCCCATCTGCGCGCCGCGCCGCGAACCCGCGCTCTCGACCGTGCGGCACGACGCGTCGAACACGTCCATGTAGCTGCATGGTCCCGACGCGGACGAGCCGGTCGAATGAACGCGCGCGCCCTTGGGCCGGATCGCGGAAAAGTTGTAGCCGACGCCGCCGCCGCGCCGCATCGTCTCGGCCGCCTGCAACAGCGCCACGTAGATGCCCGGCAGGCCGTTTTCATCGACACCCTGGATCGCATCGCCGACCGGCTGCACGAAGCAGTTGATGAGCGTCGCCTCGATGCCCGTGCCCGCCGCGCTCATGATGCGGCCCGCGCCGAGCGCGCCGCGCCGGAAGTTGTCGACGAAGTCCGCTTCTGTCTTCGTGCGCAGCGCCTCGGGTTCCGCCAGTGCGACACCGCGCGCGACGCGCCGGTAGATGTCCTCTACGCGGCTTTCGTCGCCCTTCGCGTACTTCTCGATCATCACGTCGATGGAAAACTGCTGCGGTGCAACCGGAGTGTTGAGATTGTCTTCAGCCATGTCCGTCCTCGAAAACGCGCGGGCACCGTGCACGTGATGCACGGCCCGATCCGCAAACACGATTCAAGACGATAGCGCGATTGCGCAACGAGCGCCAAGTCTTGGCGGCGATGTTTTTCGGATTACGCCTTCCGGAGTAGCTCGAACGAACGAGCGGTGTCGTGTCGCCCTGTCCCTTTGGTGAATGGTCGGCGCATTACGCGCGAGGCAAGCTCTGGACCAGCTCGTTGTCTCTCCCTCCAACCCGATTTCAACCCCTTCGCTCCCGCACGATGACTGCCGCACGCAAGACCCAGACCAGCTCGTTCGAACAAGACCCGCGCGCGTGGCGCGTGCTCGGGTCGAGCACGTTTGCATTCACCATCTGCTTCGCGATCTGGATGATGTTCGCCATTCTCGGCATTCCGCTGAAAGAGCAGCTCAACCTCACCGACACGCAATTCGGCATGATCGCCGCGACGCCCGTGCTGTCGGGCTCGCTCGCCCGCGTGCCCCTCGGCATCTGTACCGACCGGGTGGGCGGACGCATCGTCTTCCTTGTCACGATGCTCGCCACCGTCGTGCCGCTATGGCTCATCTCGCATGCCACCGAATTCTGGCAGTTCATCGTGCTCGGGCTCATGGTCGGCCTGGCGGGCGCGTGCTTCTCGATTGGCACGCCCTACGTCGCGCGCTGGTTTCCGAAATCGCGCCAGGGTTTCGCGATGGGCATCTTCGGCGCCGGCAACTCGGGGGCGGCGTTGACCAAGTTCGTCGCGCCCGTGCTGATCCTGACCGCGGGCACGTGGACCATCGTGCCGAAGGTCTACTCGATCGTGATGCTCGTCACGGCGCTTGCATTCTGGCTGACGTCCGTGAGCGATCCGGCCCATCGCACGCCGAAGACACGAAGTAATGCAAGCAGTCGCCACACGCTGATGGACGTGCGAGCCTGGCGCTATTCACAGTACTACTCGGTGGTGTTCGGCGGCTATGTCGGCCTGTCGCTGTGGATGCCGCACTACTACGTCAACCACTACGGCTTTGCCATCGAACAGGCGGCGCTCCTCGCGGCGTGCTTCTCGCTGCCGGGCGGCTTGCTGCGCGCGATCGGCGGCTGGCTCTCCGACCGCTACGGTGCATACCGGACGACATGGATCGTCATGTGGATCGTGTTCGTCTGCTTCTTCGTGCTCAGCTATCCGGAAAGCGATTTCACGGTTCGTTCGGCGAACGGCCCGATCGGCTTTCACATCGCTATCCCGCCAACCCTGTTCACCGCGCTGATGTTCGTCGTCGGCATTGCAATGGCGATCGGCAAGGCCTCCGTCTTCAAGTTCATTTCGAACGACTACACCGACAACATCGGCGCCATCTCCGGCGTCGTCGGCCTGGCGGGCGGCCTCGCGGGCTTCGCACTGCCGATCCTCTTCGGCGCGCTCGTCGACCTGACCGGCGTGCACAGCACCTGTTTCATGCTCCTCTTCGGCGCGACAGCCGTCAGCCTGATCTGGATGCACTTCTCGTTCCGTCCAGTCGGCGCGGCAGAAGCGCGCGACAAATCCGCCGCCCGCAACGCGGCCGTCTGACCCATCCCCGCATCAACCAAGACGACATCATGTCCAACCAAGTCCTGACCAACTGGACGCCGGAAGACCCGGCGTTCTGGAAATCCGGCGGCGCGTCCGTCGCCAACCGCAATCTGTGGATTTCGATTCCCGCGCTGATGCTCGCGTTCGCCGTGTGGTCGCTGTGGAGCGTCACCGTCGTGAACCTCGAAAAAGGCGGCTTCCATTTCAGCAAGAACCAGCTGTTCTGGCTGACTGCCCTTCCCGCGCTGTCGGGCGCGACGCTGCGCATCTTCTATTCATTCCTCGTACCGGTTTTCGGCGGTCGCCGTTTCACGGCGTTCTCCACGGCAACCCTGCTGATTCCCGCGCTGGGCGTGGGCTTCGCGCTGCGCGATCCGTCCACGAGCTACCCGACACTGCTGGTGCTCGCCCTGTTGTGCGGGCTCGGCGGCGCGAACTTCAGTTCGTCGATGGCGAATATCAGCTTCTTCTTCCCCAAGGCGAAAAAGGGGTTCGCGACGGGCCTCAACGCGGGCATCGGCAATCTTGGCGTGTCGCTCGTGCAGTTCGTGGCGCCGCTCGTGATCGCTTCGAGCGTGTTCGGCGCGTTGGCGGGCGGCGGCACGACGTTCGTCAAGGACGGCATCGAGCACGGCATCTGGTTGCAGAACGCGGGATTCATCTGGGTGCCGTTCATCGTCGTGGCAACGCTCGCGGCGTGGTTCGGCATGAACGACATCGCCGATGCGAAGGCATCCTTCGCGGAACAGGCGGTCATCTTCCGGCGCAAGCACACCTGGCTCATGTGCTGCCTCTATGTCGGCACTTTTGGTTCGTTCATCGGTTTCTCGGCGGGGTTTGCGCTCCTGACCAAGTCGCAGTTCCCGACAGTCGATCCAACCGCCTATGCGTTTCTCGGACCGCTCGCCGGTGCGCTGACGCGTCCGGTCGGCGGCTGGATCTCCGACCGGCTCGGCGGCGCGCGCGTCACGCTCGGCACCTTCATCGCGATGATCGCGGCCGTGTTCGCCGTCGTCCATTTCCTGCCGGGCAACGGCGCAGGAGGCAGCTTCGACGGTTTTCTCGTCACCTTCATCCTGCTCTTCGCGCTGACGGGCATCGGCAACGGATCGACCTTCCGCATGATCCCCGTGATCTTCATGACGCAGCACCAGCGCGAGGCGCGCGGCCAGGACGACGCCACACTGCGCCGCGCGCAGCAGGAGGCGGGCAAGGAGTCGGCGGCCGTGTTGGGCTTCGCGGGAGCGCTCGGTGCCTATGGCGGCTTCTTCATTCCGAAGACGTTCGGCTCCGCGCTCGAACTGACCGGTTCGGCCGTGCCCGCGCTCTATGTGTTCGTCGTGTTCTATGCGACATGCGTCGCGATCACGTGGTTTTTTTACGCGCGCCGCGGCGCCGGCATGCCTTGCTGATCCGGCGGACTACGCCTAAAGACGTAACCCGACTTCAACCTATGGCGAATAGGCAAGCACAACGCCTGCGCCTATGCTGACCCGGTCTGCTTCCGCCTGGCTTTCCTTCTCGCCGCCAGGCGCGAGAAGCGCCGCTTGGAGATAAAAAATGAGTCACTTTCTTGACCGGCTGAAGTTCATGAAACGCACCCGGTCGACGTTTTCCGATGGTCACGGCGCAGTCGTCGATGAAGACCGCACGTGGGAGAACGGCTATCGCAATCGCTGGCAGCACGACAAGGTCGTGCGCTCCACGCACGGTGTCAATTGCACCGGTTCGTGTTCATGGAAGGTGTATGTCAAGAACGGTTTGATCACGTGGGAAACGCAGCAGACCGACTATCCCCGTACCCGCGCCGATCTGCCGAATCACGAGCCGCGCGGGTGTCCGCGCGGTGCGTCGTATAGCTGGTATGTGTATTCGGCGCAGCGCGTGAAGTATCCGATGATTCGCGGGCGCCTCATCGAAATGTGGCGCGAGGCGCGCAAGAAGCTCGATCCGATCGACGCATGGGAATCGATCAGCCAGAACCCCGAGAAGGCCGCGCGCTACAAGCAGGTGCGCGGACTCGGCGGCTTCGTGCGCGCCGACTGGGACACGGCGACCGAGATCATCGCGGCGGCCAACGCGTTCACGATCAAGAAATTTGGCCCGGACCGCGTGATCGGCTTCTCGCCGATTCCGGCGATGTCAATGGTTTCCTACGCGGCCGGCGCGCGCTATCTGAGCCTGATCGGCGGCGCGTGCCTCTCGTTCTACGACTGGTATTGCGACCTTCCGCCCGCCTCGCCGCAAGTCTGGGGCGAACAGACGGACGTGCCCGAATCCGCCGACTGGTACAACTCCACGTACCTCATGGTGTGGGGTTCGAACGTCCCGCAGACCCGCACGCCCGACGCGCATTTCTACACCGAAGTGCGCTACAAGGGCACGAAGACCGTGGCGGTATCGTCGGACTTCGGCGAAATGGTCAAGTTCGGCGACATCTGGCTCGCGCCGAAGCAAGGCACCGACGCCGCGCTCGCGATGGCGATGGGTCACGTCGTCATGAAGGAGTTTCATGCGGTGCAAGCGCCGCGCACATCCTCGTATCTGCGCGACTACGTAAAGCAGTACACCGACATGCCGATGCTCGTGCTGCTGCGCGAGAACAATGGCACGCTGGTGCCCGATCATTTCCTGCGCGCCTCGCACCTCGCGAACAATCTCGGCGAAGCGAATAACCCGCAATGGAAGACACTGCTCGTCGACGACGCCACCGGCGCGATCGTCGCACCTAACGGCACGGTCGGCTTCCGCTGGAATGAAGCGGCGCATAACGATGGCGAAAAAGTCGGCCGCTGGAATCTTGAACTGAAGGACGGCGGCAGCGGCGGCGCGATCGATCCGCGCCTGTCGTTCGTGAAGGCGGGCGCGCACGACGAGATCGTCGATGTCGGCTTTCCCTACTTCGGCGGCGAACACGGCGCGCTGCTCGAACGCCGCGTGCCGGCGCGACGCGTCACGCTCGCGGACGGCACGAGTGCGCTCGTCGCCACGGTCTTCGACTTGCAGATGGCGAATTACGGCGTCGACCAGGGCCTCGGTGGCCCGAACGTCGCGCGCTCCTTCGACGACGACGTCCCCTGCACGCCTGCCTGGCAGGAAAAGCACACGACGGTGCCGCGCAAGCTCGTGATCCAGGTCGCACGCGAATTCGCCGAAAACGCCGAGAAGACGCACGGCAAGAGCATGGTGATCGTCGGCGCGGCGCTGAATCACTGGTATCACAACGACATGATCTATCGCGGCATCATCAACCTCCTGATGATGTGCGGCTGCGTCGGGCAAAGCGGCGGCGGCTGGGCGCACTATGTCGGGCAGGAAAAGCTCCGGCCGCAATTCGGCTGGGCGCCGCTCGCGTTCGCCCTCGACTGGACCCGCCCGCCAAGGCAGATGAACGGCACGTCGTTCTTCTACAACCACACGAGCCAGTGGCGGCACGAGAAAGTCGCGCTCGACGAAGTGCTTGCACCCACGGCCGACAAGTCGAAGTACGCGCGGCTTTCGATGCTCGACCTGAACGCGAAGTCGGAGCGTATGGGCTGGCTGCCAAGCGCGCCCCAATTGAGCGCTAATCCGCTCGATCTCGTGGACGCCGCAACGCAAGCCGGCAAGGAGCCGATTGACTACGTGGTCGAACGACTGAAGTCGGGCGCACTCGGTTTCGCGTGCGACGACCCGGACAATCCCGCGAACTTCCCGCGCAACATGTTCGTGTGGCGTTCGAACATCCTCGGCAGTTCGGGCAAGGGACACGAATATTTCCTGAAGTACCTGCTCGGCACGCAGAACGCCTTGTTCGCCGACGAAGCCGATGCGATCAAGCCCGGCGAAGTGAAGGTGCGCGAAGCGGCCGAAGGCAAGCTCGATCTGCTCACGGTGCTCGATTTCCGCATGAGCACGACGTGTCTCTACGGCGACATCGTCCTCCCGACCGCAACCTGGTATGAGAAGGACGACCTGAACACGTCCGACATGCATCCGTTCATTCATCCGCTTTCGGAGGCCGTGCAGCCCCTCTGGGAGAGCAAGACCGATTGGGAAATCTACAAGGCGATTGCGAAGAAGTTTACCGACATCGGCGGACCCGCGCTCGGCAAGCGCCGGGACATCGTTTGCACGCCGCTCATGCACGACACGCCGGGCGAGCTCGGCCAGCCGTTCGAGCCGAAGGACTGGCGAGCCGGCGAATGCGAACTGATTCCAGGCAAGACCGCGCCGTCGATGACGGTCGTCGAGCGCGATTACAACGATATCTACAGCAAGTTCACGTCGGTCGGGCCGCTGCTCGACAAGCTCGGCAACGGCGGCAAAGGCATCAACTGGAACACGGCGCATGAGGTAGGTGAACTGGCGCATCTGACGCGCACCGTCACGGAACCCGGCGTGAGTCAGGGCCGTCCGCGGCTCGACACTGCCATCGACGCCGCCGAAATGATCCTGACCTTCGCGCCCGAAACCAACGGACATGTGGCGGTCAAAGCATGGGAGGCGCTCTCGAAGATCACCGGTCGCGATCATACGCATCTCGCTATCGGCCGCGAGCACGACAAGATCCGTTTCCGCGACGTGCAGGCACAGCCGCGCAAGATTATTTCCGCGCCGACGTGGTCGGGCCTTGAATCGGAGGAAGTCAGCTACAACGCCGGCTACACCAACGTGCACGAACTCATTCCATGGCGCACGCTCACCGGACGCCAGCAGTTCTACCAGGACCACCGCTGGATGCTCGACTTCGGCGAAGGCTCGTGCGTGTATCGCCCGGCCATCGACACCAAGACCATCGCTCCGATGCTCGGCACCAAGCCCAATGGCGAGCACGAACTCGTGCTGAACTGGATCACGCCGCATCAGAAATGGGGCATCCACTCCACTTACACGGACAACCTGCGCATGCTCACCCTTTCGCGCGGCGGTCCGCACGTGTGGGTGTCGGAAACGGAGGCCCGCGAAGCCGGACTCGTCGATAACGACTGGGTCGAGGTGTTCAACGTGAACGGCACGCTCACCGCGCGCGTCGTCGTGAGCCAGCGCGTACCGCGCGGCATGTGTCTCATGTATCACGCGCAGGAAAAGATCGTGAACGTGCCTGGCGCGGAAACGAGCGGCATGCGCGGCGGCATCCACAACTCCGTCACGCGCACGGTGCTGAAGCCGACGCACATGATCGGCGGCTATGCGCAGCAGGCGTATGGCTTCAACTACTACGGAACGGTCGGATCGAATCGCGACGAATACGTGATCGTCCGCAAGATGAAGAAGGTCGAGTGGCTGGAAGGCCCGCTGAACGAAGGAGCAGTCGCATGAAGATCCGCGCGCAGGTAGCGATGGTCCTGAATCTGGACAAGTGCATCGGGTGCCACACGTGCTCGATCACGTGCAAGAACGTGTGGAGCTCGCGTGACGGCGTCGAGTATGCGTGGTTCAACAACGTCGAGACGAAGCCGGGAATCGGTTTCCCGAAGGAATGGGAGAATCAGGAGAAGTGGCAAGGCGGCTGGAAGCGCAACGCCGACGGGAAAATCGAACCGCGTCAGGGCGGTAAGCTCAAGGTGCTCGCGAACCTGTTCGCCAACCCGAACCTGCCCGCCATCGACGAGTACTACGAGCCGTTCACCTACGACTACGAGCATCTGCAGAAGGCTCCGCTGTCCCAGACGCCGCCCACTGCCCGGCCCGTCTCGGTGCTCACCGGCAAGAAGATGGACAAGATCGAATGGGGTCCGAACTGGGAAGACGATCTCGGCGGCGAGTTCGCCTCGCGCGGCCGCGACATGCTGTTCGACCAGGTGCAAAAGGAGATGTACTCGACTTTCGAGAACACCTTCATGATGTATCTGCCGCGTCTGTGCGAACACTGCCTGAACCCGGCGTGTGTCGCCTCATGCCCGTCGGGCTCGGTCTACAAGCGCGAAGACGACGGCATCGTGCTCGTCGATCAGGACAAGTGCCGCGGCTGGCGCATGTGCATCTCCGGCTGCCCGTACAAGAAGATCTACTTCAACTGGCAAAGCGGCAAAGCGGAGAAGTGCATCTTCTGCTATCCGCGTATTGAAGCCGGACAACCCACCGTCTGCTCGGAAACGTGCGTCGGGCGAATCCGCTATCTCGGCGTGATGCTCTATGACGCCGAAAAGATCGGCGAAGCCGCATCGGTCGAGCGAGAGCAGGACCTGTATCAGTCGCAGCTCGACGTGTTCCTCGACCCGCATGATCCGCAGGTGCAGGCCGAGGCGCTGCGCCAGGGCATTTCACAAAGCTGGATCGACGCGGCACGCAAGTCTCCTGTCTACAAGATGGCGGTGCAGTGGAAGGTGGCATTCCCGCTGCATCCGGAGTACCGGACGCTCCCGATGGTCTGGTACATCCCCCCGCTCTCGCCGATCCAGTCCGCGGCGGAAGCCGGCCACATCGGCATGGACGGCGTCATTCCCGACGTGAAGAGCCTGCGCATTCCGATGCGCTATCTCGCGAACCTGCTGACTGCGGGCGACGAGCGCCCCGTGCTGTCCGCGCTCGAACGCATGCTCGCGATGCGCGCGTTCAAGCGGGCCGAGACGGTCCACGGACGCGCGGAACCAGAACTACTCGACGGCACGGGCCTCACCGCCGCGCAGGTCGAGGACATGTACCAGACGCTCGCGATCGCCAACTACGAGGACCGCTTTGTCGTGCCGTCGTCGCACAAGGAAATGGTCGAGGACAGCTTCAACGAAAAGGGCAGCTGCGGCTTTTCCTTCGGAAACGGTTGCTCGGGCGGGGCGTCCGAGGGCTCGCTCTTCGGCAAGAAACCGCAAGGCAGTGTCGTGTTCGCCGACATGCCCAAGTCGCGCAAAAAAGCAGGAGCACAGTCATGACGGAAGTTGCAACGATGTCGATTTATCCCGTTCTCGCCGCGCTGCTCGATTATCCCGAACCGGAGCTGCTCGCCGCGCTCCCCGACATCGAGGATGCGCTATGCGCGTGGCACGAAGCCGGGCTTCAGTTGAAACCGCTCGTCGCGATGTTGAAGCACCAGTCGCTCATCGAGTTGCAGGAAAACTACGTCGGTACATTCGATTGCAATCCGTCTCATTCGTTGCATCTCTTCGAACACGTGCACGGTGAAGGCCGCGATCGCGGACAGGCGATGGTCGATCTGCTCGACGAGTATCGCCGCCACGGTCTCGACATGGCGTCGAACGAATTGCCGGACTATGTGCCGCTCTTCCTCGAAGTGCTGGGCATGATCGATCCGGCGCAGGCGCGCGCGCTGCTCGGCGAAGCGATCCACGTGCTCGCGGCGCTCGGCGAGCGGCTCGCGCGCGGCAAAAGCCCGTATGCATCGGCATTCGACGTGTTGCGCTCGATGACGGATGTCGTGCCTCAGACCCGGACCGAACCGCCCGTGCGCGACATGGACGAAGCGCTCGAGATGTTCGGCCCGGGTTCGGACGGCGTCGAGCCGTTGCTAGCCTCGCGAATGACCACGCCCCTCGCGCAGCCGGTGCATTTTTATCCGCGCGGCGCGGCGGCCACCCACTGAAAGGAAATTCGACGTGTCCCTGGTCCATCAATTCTTCTTCGGAATTTATCCGTATATCGCGGCAGCAATCTTCCTGTTCGGCAGCCTTGCGCGCTTCGAGCGCGAACAGTACACCTGGAAGTCCGACAGTTCGCAGATGCTGCACCGCGGCGCGCTCCGGCTCGGCAATATCCTCTTTCACGTCGGCATACTGGGACTCTTCTTCGGCCATCTGTTCGGCCTGCTCACGCCAGTTGCCGTCTGGGACTGGCTCGGCGTCGCGCACGGCACGAAGCAGATCGTCGCAATGGTCGCCGGCGGCGTGATGGGTACGCTGTGCCTCGCCGGACTGCTGATCCTCGTGCACCGGCGGCTGACAAATGCCCGCATTTCCGCCGTCACCAAACGCGGCGACAAGCTGCTCCTGGTCTGGATTCTCGCAACGCTGTTGCTCGGCCTCTCGACCATCGGCGTTTCGACGCAACACATGGACGGCCACATGATGGTGCTGCTCATGACCTGGGCGCAGCACATCGTCACCTTGCAGGGAGACGCAGCCAGTCTCATCGCGGATGCGCCGATTCTTTTCAAGCTGCATCTCTTCATGGGCATCACGCTGTTCGTGATCTTCCCGTTCACGCGCCTCGTGCACGTGTGGAGCGGATTCGCGTCCGTCACGTATCTCGGGCGCGCGTGGCAGCTCGTTCGCCCGCGTTGAGGCTCGCGGTCCGGAGCCATCGCATGGTCCGCGGCGTTTTGCCGCTACACTGCTGTTCGCTGTCGACGCCAACCGGCGCTGCCGGCCATGTGGATCAACTGCTTCAATCATCGGAAAGAACCGAACGGACACACGCATGATTTCACCGAAGCCGCCGCTCTTCGGCATCTCCGGCCGCTCCGGCCAGGGCAAGACCACGTTGATCGAGGCGCTCCTGCCCTGGCTGCGCGCGCGCGGCATCGTCGTCAACGTGATCAAGCACAGTCATCACTCGATCGAGCTCGAACCCGCGCACAAGGACAGCGCGCGCTTTCGCCATGCCGGCGCGGGCGAGGTTCTGATCGCATCGCCGTATCGCTATGCGATCGTGCGCGAACTGCGCGACGAGCTGGAGCCGTCCCTCGATGAACTGGCGGCCCGCCTCGCGCCAGCCGACCTCACGATAGTCGAAGGCTACACGCGCGAATCGCTTCCGCGTCTCGAAGTCGTGCGCGCGGCGCTCGCCACCGAGCCGCTCTACAAGACCGATGCGGCCATTCTCGCTATCGCAAGCGACGATCCGGCCGCGCTCGCAACCACGCTACCGGTCCTGCCGCTGAGCGACATAGACCGAATCGGAGAATTCGTCTGCAAGACCGTCCATATCAATTTCGAGATGCCGGGCACGCGGGATAATTGAGCTTTCAACCACAGGCAACCGGCAGCGTCGTTTCGCCGCAGGCTCTCAATGCCGTCCCTACTCGAACGCCTCGCGCGTTTCAATCATCGGCTGTCCACGCGCATCGTCGCACTGTCGGGCGTCGCGCTGACGCTCGTGCTCGCGATGATCGTCGGCACGTTGTGGCTTTCGTGGCAGCTTGAGGGCGCGGGCGCCGCGATCAACGACGCCGGCAGTCTGCGCATGCGCGCGTCGCTGATCGCCGTGGCGCTCGACGAAGCCCGTGCGGGGCGTGCGGCCGAGGTCGCCGCCCAAGTCGCGCTGCTCGAACGCACGCTCGATGGTCTCAAGCATGGCGAGCCGTCCCGGCCGCTCTTCCTTCCCGATTCACTCGACATACTGATTCAGTTCGGGCTCGTCGAAACTGGCTGGCGCTACTCGCTCAAACCGGCCATTTCCTCCAACAGCGCGACGCCCGCGCGTGAAAGCCTGCTTTACGTCGATCTTCTGCCGTCGTTCATCGCCGAGGCCAACACGCTCGTTCGCATGATCGAAGAGGAGAACGCGCGCAAAACCGCATGGCTGCGTCGTTCGCAAATGGCGCTTGCCGCGATGGCGTGCATCGGGACGATCGCGATCGTCTATCTGCTGTACCTGTGGTTCGTGGTGCCGGTGCAGCGACTCGAAGACGGCATCGCGCGCATCGAAAAGCGCGACTTCGCGGCGCGCCTGCCGGTCGGGTCGCACGACGAATTCGGTCATCTCGCCGAAGGGTTCAACCGCATGGCGTATCAGTTGCAGAGCCATCATCGCGAACTCGAACGACGCGTCGACATGAAGACGGCGCAGCTTGCCGCGCAGAACCGCGAGTTGACGGCGCTCTACGAAATGACCGCCTTCCTGCACGAATCGCACGATGTCGAGACGTTGTGCGGCGGCTTTCTCGAACGCGTCATGCGTCGTTTCGACGCGCAAGGCGGCACAGTTCGCGCGCTCGGCCCGGACGACGGCAACCTGCATCTGATCGCATCGCAAGGCATGCCCGCCGAACTCGTCGACGCCGAACGCTGCATGGCGGCCGACGACTGTCTCTGCGGCAACGCCGCCACACAAGGCCCGCCGGTCATTCGTTACGCGCGCGAACCCTGGTCGCCGCGCGAGAATCCGTTTGTCGACGGATGCCGCAAGGCCGGTTTCGCCGGCGTCGCGGCGTTTCGCATCGTGTCGCAGGAAACGACGCTCGGCTCCTTCTCGCTGCATTTCGCGCACGACCACATGATGCCGGCCTCGCAGGTGCAATTGCTCGAAACGCTCGGCCGGCATCTCGGCACCGCGCTGCAGAACCATCGGCTCGCGAGCGCCGCGCGACAGTTCGCGGTCGCGCAGGAGCGTCATCTCGTCGCGCAGGGGTTGCACGACAGCATCGCGCAGAGCCTCAACTTCCTGAAAATTCAGGTGCACATGCTCGACACCGCCGCGCAGGAAAACCATATCGACGAAGTGCGCGAGATCGTGCCGCTCCTGCGCGGCGGGCTGGAAGAGAGCTACGACGACGTGCGCGAGTTGCTCGTCAATTTCCGCACGAAGCTCGAAAGCGGCGACCTGAAGCGCGCGGTCGCGGATACGGTGGCGCGGTTCGAGCGGCAATCGGAGGCGAGCGTCGACTGGCGTTTCGACGAGACCGGCGGCCCGCCCCTGCCGCCCGACCGGCAGTTGCAGGTGCTGTTCATCCTCCAGGAAGCGCTGTCGAACATCCGCAAGCACGCGGAGGCGTCCGAGGTGCATGTGGTCATCGAGAACGGCCGCGAATTCCACATGCTGATCGAGGACGACGGCCAGGGCTTCGAGCCCGCCGCCATCGCCGCGCGCGGCGAGGCGCACGTCGGCTTTCATATCATGCGCGAGCGCGCGGCGCGGCTGAATGCGCGGTTGCGAATCGACAGCGCGCCGGGCGCCGGCACGCGCATTTCACTGTCGATGTCCGAGTGCGCGCGGCAGGCAGCCTGATCCATCGCTTCACGGACACTATCCACTCATGACGACGATTCGCATTCTCCTGATCGACGACCACACGCTCTTTCGCTCGGGCGTGCGCGCGCTGCTACAGCGCCAGCCGGATTTCGAAGTCGTCGACGACGCCGCCGACGGCATCGAAGGCGTCAAGCGCGCGAAGCAGCATCGGCCGGACGTGGTGCTGCTCGACCTGAACATGCCGGGCTTGTCGGGAATCGAAACGTTGCAGCTTCTGAAACAGGATCTGCCGGATACGGCGGTCGTCATGCTGACCGTGTCCGAAGACGTGGACGAACTGGAGAAAGCGCTCGGCGAAGGCGCGTGCGGTTATTTGCTGAAAAATATCGAGGCGGAGACGCTCTCTTCGGCCATCAGGCGCGCGGCGGCGGGCGAAGCCGTAGTGGCCGAGGACATGACGGCGAGGCTGGTGGAGAAACTGCGCTCGCCGGCACGCACGGGCGCGTCTGCACGCAGTTCCGACCAAGCGGTGCCGGGCGCGTCGCGCGGCGAGTGGGCGGCGCTCACGCCGCGCGAACGCGACATCGTGCGCAGCCTGTCGCGCGGCGCAAGCAACAAGGACATTGCACGCGAACTCGATGTTGCCGAAAGCACGGTGAAGATTCATGTACGCAACGTGCTGCGCAAGCTGAAGCTGTCGAGCCGCGTGCAAATTGCCATCTACGCGCTCGAACAGGACGCGGGTGAGGTCCGTTAGGGCCTGCCCGCGCCCCGCGCTCACATCTTCACGACATCGAGAATCGACTTCTTCTTGTCCTGATAGGTATAGAGCGTGATCGCCCCTTCTTTCATGTCGCCCTTCGGGTCGAACGCGATGTGGCCGATCACACCGTCATAGTTCGTCGTCGGCATCGCGGCCAGCACCTTCGCCGGATCGGTGGAACTGGCCCGCTTCATTGCATCGACGACCACGTACACCGCGTCGTACGCGAACGGCGCGTTGAAGAGAATCGGACCGTTGAAGCGTTCCTGGAAGCGCTTCTCGAAGTCCGCGCCCTTCGGCATCTTCGAAACCGCGAGGCTCGCTTCGGAGCAGACGAGGTTCTGCACGGCGTCGCCCGCGAGTTCCGCGACCTTGGTCGTGCACGCGCCGTCGCCGCTCATCACCTTCGACTTCACGCCGAGCGCCGCCGCCTGCCGCACGAACGGCCCGACGGTCGAATCCATGCCGCCGAACATGATGACGTCCGGTTGCTCGCTCTTCATCTTGGTCAGGATCGCGCGGAAGTCGGTGGCCTTGTCGTTCGTCGCTTCGCGTCCTACCACCTTGCCGCCCGCCGCTTCCACGGCTTTCGCGAATTCATCGGCGAGACCCTTGCCGTAGGCGGTCGCGTCGTCGACCACGGCGACCGTCTTCGCATTGAGCGACTTCAGGGCGTAGTTGCCGAGCGCGGGACCCTGCTGCGCATCGGTTGCCACGACACGATACGTCGCCTTGTAGCCCTGCTTCGTGTAGTCGGGATTGGTGGACGACGGCGAAATCTCGACGACGTTCGCATCGTTGTAGATGCGCGAAGCCGGAATCGAGACGCCCGAGTTCAGATGGCCGATGACCGCGACCACATGTTCGTCGACGAACTTTTGCGCGATCTGCGTGCCGGTCTTCGGATCGGCGGCGTCGTCTTCGGCGACGAGTTCCAGCCGCACGGTGCGGCCGTCGATCGTCAGGCCCTGCTGGTTGATTTCCTCGACGGCGAGGCGCGCGCCGTTCTCGTTGTCCTTGCCCAAGTGGCCGCTGCCGCCCGTCAACGGCCCGACGTGGCCGATCTTCACGGTTTCGACGTTCGCCGGCGACGGCGCCGCCGATTGCGTAGCTTGAGTGGCCGGTGCTTCATCCTTCTTGCCGCAGGCGGCGAGGGCGAGGACGGCCAATGCGATTGCGGCGAGTTTCTGCGACTTGCGATCTGCGATGTTCTTCAATTTCTTGCCCTTCCGTTCACGTTCACGAACCCGCACGGGCGCTTCGCGAATGCTCGAAGACGCCGTGCCCTGGTCATCCGATTGGGTGACGGCTGGTATTAGAACATGACGATGCAGGCTCGAATCGCGGGCATTTTTGTCAATTTTCTCAACATGTCGAAGGCCGTAGCCACGTTCAGCCTGCCTTCGCGTCCGCGACGCTCATTCTCGCCAGCGCGAGCGCCTCGATCAGCACTTGCGCATCGCCGATATGATTGGCGAGCAGCAGCACGAGCTTGGCGTTCACCATCTGGCTCTCTTCTTCCGTTAGTCCGTTGTGCGTATCGATGAGACGCTCGTAGAAGCCGTCGTAGTCTGCGATGTTCGTTTCGAGGTTCAGTTTCATGGTCGTTTACCCGTTGCACGTCGCACGCTGGATGGCTGCCGCAACCGAAGCGGCGTCGAAGGCGCGGCCGCGCGCGCACACATGCTGGTCCGGACGCAGCAGATAGAACGTGCCGGGCCGGGCGTCGAAGCGTTGCGCGACCACGCCGTCCACGTCTTCCAGCACGGTCACGCCGGCGAGCGGTGCGCCCGCCGCGCCGCGCGGCACGACGATCAGCGTGCGCATCGGGATCGAATTGCCTACGAACGCCGCGAGCCAGTTCGCGCAGTCGGCGGCCGCGTCGGCGGATGCGCAAAACCAGATGCCCGTGAACGCGCCGCCGCCCGTCTGCGCGAGCAGCCACGCCGCCTTGCCGTCGATGCGCACCGGCGCATCCGTGCACACCGCGCCCGGCACCATCGAACCGAAAAAGACGTCGCCTTCGCGATCGGCGGTATTGAGCGGCGAATCGCGCAGCACCGCGGGCACCGAGAGCCGCCCGCTGTTCGTCATGCGCCGCGCGAACGGACAGTCCTTCGCGAGCCTGAGCGTCGCGTCGCGGAAGAGGCGCGACACCGGGCTCTTCGGCGTGATGAAGTCCGTCGCGCGCGTCGAGTTGAGGATGTTTTCGTCGGCGGCGTATTCGCGCTCGGACGCATAGGTGTCGAGCAGCGTCTGGGGCGCGTCGCCGTTCAGCACGAGGCGCAACTTCCACGCGAGGTTGTCCGCGTCCTGCACGCCGCTGTTCGCACCGCGCGCGCCGAACGGCGAGACGCCATGCGCCGAATCGCCCGCGAACAGCACGCGGCCGTGGCGGAACTTGTCCATGCGCTGACACACGAACGTGTAGACGCTCACCCATTCGAGTTCGAATTCGGCGTCCTCGCCGAGCAGCGCCTTCACGCGCGGAATCACGCGCTCGGGCGCCTTTTCCGCGACCGGATCGGCGTCCCAGCCGAGCTGGAAGTCGATGCGCCATACGTCGTCCGGCTGACGATGCAGCAGCACCGACTGGTTGCGGTGAAACGGCGGATCGAACCAGAACCAGCGCTCGGCGGGAAATGGCGCCTTCATCTTCACATCGGCGATCAGGAAGCGGTCCTTGAACGTGCGGCCGTGGCTGTCGAGGCCGAGCGCGCGGCGCATCGGGCTGCGCGAGCCGTCCGCGGCAACCACGTACTGCGCGCGCATCGCATAGGTGCCCTCGGGCGTCTCGACCTGCAACTCGACGTAATCCTCATGCTGCGTCGCGCCGATGACATTGCTCTTCCAGCGCAACTCGAGGTTCTCCTCGCGCATCGCGCGCTCGGCGAGATAGCCCTCGACGTAGTACTGCTGCAGATTGATGAACGCGGGCCGCGCGTGACCGGTTTCGGGCAGCAGATCGAACGTGTAGACGAGTTCGTCCGCCAGGAAGACCTTGCCGACGTTCCAGCTCACGCCTTTGTCGACCATCGGCTGGCCGCAGCCGATGCGGTCGAAGATCTCCAGCGTGCGCTTCGCGAAACAGATCGCGCGCGAGCCGTCCGAGAGCTTGTCGTCGTTGTCGACGAGCACCGTGCGCACGCCCTGCTGCGCGAGGTCGATCGCGGTCGCGAGTCCCACCGGCCCCGCCCCGACGACGACCACCGGGTAAGGCGCCGGCGACGCGGCATCGTGTTCGGCGGCTCGCGTGTACTCGAACCGAAGCGTTTGGAAGTCAGTCTGCATGGCGTCTCCGTGTTTCCTTTCAGGCATATCCGACAAATGCGTTTATCTTTGCCCGTTGATTATGAATTGTACAAAGCATTTCACACTGTTGAATCGCCGTTTACCCTAAGCGCGAGCAACGGACGTGCGCCGTCGCGCGACGGCGCGTCGGACGCGCTCGCGGATGCCCGGCGTTGCGAGGAAGGAACTTCAGGCCGCGGAAAAGCCCAGTCGGGCGGAAACGCGTGCGGCGCAAGCGCGCAATGCGCGCGCGACGGCGCCGTCCCATGCGCCGTCGAAGGAGCCGCTCGGGCCGATCGCCGTGATGGCGAGCACGATGTTGCGAGCGTGATCGAAGACGGGCGCGCTCATCGCGCTGATGCCCGCCACGGGTTCGTCGATGGTCCGCGCGATGCCGTGCCCGCGCACTTCGGCGAGCAGCGCGTCGATTTGCGCGCGCGTGAAGTCGCGCCGCGCCGCGCCGATCTGCAAGCCGCCCGACGCCTCGATCGCGACGAGCGCATCGACCGTGAGCGGCGGCAGATAGGCCGCGAACGCGCGGCCGGTGGCGGTTTGCAGGAGCGACATCACGGTGCCGGTGCGCATCGTGACGTGGATCGGCACGCTCGCCTCGTTGATATGGACGATGGTCGGTCCGAAGCTGCCGGCGGTCGCGAGCGCGACGGTATGCTGAATTTGCGAGGAGATTTCTCCGATTTCCGGAATCGCGAGCCGCACCGGGTCGACGCGCTGGAGGCTAATGAGCCCCATTTGCAGCGCGAACGGTCCGAGTTCGTAGCGTCCGGTGGCGCCGTCCTGCTGGATCAGGCCGAGATTGCCGTAGCTCACGAGATACGGATGCGCCTTCGCCGACGACATCCCCGCCTTCTTCGCGAGGTCGCCCAGCAGCATCGGGCCGCCGTGGTCCACGAGCGCGCGCAGAAGCGCACCGCCTACTTCGATCGACTGAATACCGCGCCGCGCTCCGCTCATCCCTGGCCTTTTGTGTCGTTTAACGAGATAGGGCGCGATGATAACCGCCCGGCGCCGCCGGCGGGACCCAGCCGCGCGATCAGGTTGCGATGCGCCGGATGAGCGGCGGCGAGCGCGTTCACGTCGGCGATCTCGAACTCGCTGAATTCGAAGCCCGGCGCGACCGTGCAGCCGACGAGCGCAACCCCCTCGGGCGACGCGCACTCGGCCGCGAACCAGTCGCCCGCTTTCACGACGGCCTGGAACACGGCGTCCGCGTGGGCGAGCGCGTTGCCGAGCCGGTGCGTCGTGAGCCGGCCTTGCGCGTCGAGCACGTGGATGTCGACGGGATCGCCCGCGTAGAAATGCCACAGTTCGTCGGAGCGGATGCGATGCCACGCCGAATGCGCGCCGTCGCAGAGCAGGAAATAGATCGCCGTCGAGGCCGAGCGGGTGTCGGCCGCACCCTCGCTCGCGCCCTCGCGCGTCACGCGCGCGGCGGAGCGATACGTCTCGCGGAAATAGCCGCCTTCCGGATGCGGTTGCAAGCCGAAGCGGCGAATCAGTTCGTCTGTGTCGATAGCGATGGGCGGCATGGATGCGTCCGTCTGGAACGAAACGCCCATTCTGCATCGGTGGGCGCGCGGCCGAGCGCTTTCCTGTTAAATAGCGGGCATGTTCCACCGACCCGGACCCGCCATGACCCTCGATTCCACCCTGCTGGACGCGTTCGCGCCCACGGGCAAACTGCGCGCGTCGATCAATCTCGGCAATCCGCTGCTCGCCAATCGCCACGCCGCGACCGGCGAGCCCGGCGGCATCTCCGTCGATCTCGCGCGCGCGTTCGCGGCGCGGCTCGGCGTAGAAGCCGAACTGGCCGTCTTCGATACGGCGTCGAAATCCGTCGAGGCCGTGACGACGGAGGCCGCCGATATCGGCTTCTTCGCGATCGATCCGGTGCGCGGCGCGGGCATCGCGTTCACGGCGCCTTACGTGCTGATCGAAGGCTTCTATCTCGTGCGCGACGATTCGCCTGTGCAGTCCAATGGCGACGTCGATCGCGAGACGAACCGCGTAGTGGTCGGCAAGGGCAGCGCCTACGATCTTTTTCTCACGCGCGAGCTGAAGCATGCGCAGATCGTGCGGGCGGCGTCGTCGCAGGCGGTCGTCGAGCAGTTTCTGCGCGACGGCGCCGAAGTCGCCGCGGGCGTGAAGCAGCAACTCGAAGCCGATTCGGCCGGCAAGCCCGGCTTGCGGCTGCTCGACGAGCGCTTCATGGTCATCCAGCAGGCGATGGGCGTGCCGAAAAGCCGCGGCGATGCGGCGGCGGCGCATCTGCGCGAATTCGTCGAGGAGATTAAGCGCTCGGGCTTCGTCGCGGAGGCACTCGCGCGGCACGGCGTGAAAGGCGCGTCGGTGGCGCCGTTAGCGGGCGCATAGGCGCCGGGCCGGGCAATGGACGACGTGAAAATCGAAGTCGCCGACTGGATCGATGCCGAATTCGAAGCGGACGTGAGCGGCGGCCTCGCGGCGTTCAACGCGCGGGAACTCGGGCCGTCGGCGCAACGCGATCTGGCGGTGTCGGTCTATCGCGGCGAAGAGTTCGTCGGCGGACTGGCGGGCTTCACCGCGTGGGAGTGGCTCTTCGTCAAATGGCTCTGGATTCGCGACGACGCGCGCGGCGCCGGGCTCGGCGCGCGCGTCGTGCAAGCGGCGGAGCGCGAAGCGATCCGGCGCGGCTGTCGCGCGGCGTGGCTCGATACGCTGAACCCGGCCGCGAAGCAGTTGTACGAGCGCGCGGGCTTCGCGGTCTTCGGCGAGTTGCCCGATTTCAGCGCAGGCCGCACACGCTATTTCATGCAGAAACGATTCGGCGCGGGGCCGGACTGACGCGCCAGTTCAGCTTGTGGCGGCAAGCCGCGCCGCCACCCGCTCCACGATCTTCGCGCGCGCCGTGAGCGAAGCCGCCGAGCGCTCGCGAACCGTCTCGACCACCCCACGCGGCGCGCGCTCCGGCGACCCCGCGTCGAACGGCGGCGCCGGCGCGTATTCGATTTCGAGTTGGATCGCCTGCGCTTCTTCCTCGCCGACGAGTTCGGCCGCGAGCGTCAGCGCGAAATCGATGCCGGCCGTGATTCCGCCGCCCGTCAGCAGGTTGCCGTCGCGCACGACGCGCTCTTTGACCGGCACCGCGCCCAGATCGGCCAGCAGCGAATGGAACGCCCAGTGCGTCGTCGCGCGACGTCCGCGCAAGAGGCCCGCCGCGCCGAGCACGAGCGAGCCGGTGCACACCGAACTCACGTAGCGCGCGCGCGGCGCCTGCCGCCGGATGAAGGCGAGCGTTTCCTCGTCCTCCATCAGCGCGCCGACGCCCGAGCCGCCCGGGATGCAAATCACGTCGAGCGGCGGGCAGTCGTCGAAAGTCGTGTCGGGCGTGAGCAGCATCCCGCTCGACGATTCAACGGCCGCGCGCGTCTTCCAGACCAGATGCACGGTGGCGCCCGGAATCTGCGCGAAGACGTCGTGGGGACCGGTCAGGTCGAGTTGCTGGACGCGCGGAAACAGCAGCAAGCCGATATGAAGCGTCATGTCGATTCCTCTCGTTCTCGTGATTAGGTGGACGAGTTCATCCTACGCCGCTAGGCTATGGCGAAATTGACACTGAGCCCACTTTTCACGCCAACATGACGACCGAATCCTCCGCGCGTCGCATCGACGTGCTCGCTTTTCCGAACGCGCAGTTGCTCGACGTCGCCGGGCCATTGCAGGCGTTCGCGTCCGCGAACGAACTGGCCTGCGCGGCGGGCGGCGCGCGGCCGTACCTGCCGCGCGTCGTGGCAAGCGACGGCGGCGCGATCACGACGTCGGCCGGGCTCGGCATCCTGACGCATCCGCTGCCGCCCACCGGCGATCCGCCCGACACGCTTGTCGTCTCGGGCGGCTGGGGCGTGTACGAAGCAGCGCGCGACCCGGCGCTCGTCGCGTGGGTGCGCGCGCAGGCGGGACGGACGCGGCGCACGGCGTCGGTCTGTACCGGCGCGTTTCTGCTCGCGGCGGCCGGGTTGCTGGACGACAAGCGCGCCGTCACGCACTGGACGCGCTGCGCCGAACTGCGCGAGCGCTATCCCGCCGTGCGCGTGGAGCCCGATCCGATCTTCATCCGCGACGGCGCCGTCTGGACTTCGGCGGGCGTGACAGCCGGCATCGACCTGGCGCTCGCCCTGATCGAAGACGATCTCGGCGCCGCGCTCGCGCTCGACGTGGCGCGCCATCTCGTCGTGTTTCTCAAGCGCCCGG
Organism: Caballeronia telluris; assembly: GCF_001544495.1. Classification (GTDB taxonomy): domain Bacteria; phylum Pseudomonadota; class Gammaproteobacteria; order Burkholderiales; family Burkholderiaceae; genus Caballeronia; species Caballeronia telluris. The sequence goes on along the minus strand of NZ_FCNZ02000001.1, from coordinate 583,862 downwards.
GCGGACAGGCGCAGTTCAGCACCGCGCTGTCGCTGCAAAAGGCGGGCGACCGTTTCGGCGAACTGCACGCGTGGATCGCGGAAAACCTCGCGGCGGATCTTTCGCTCGCCGCACTCGCGACGCGCGCCGGCATGAGCGAACGCAGCTTCGTGCGCCATTACCGCGCACAGACGGGCCTCACGCCCGCGCGTTCGATCGAGCAATTGCGGCTCGAAGCGGCGCGGCGCCTGCTAGGCGATACGCGGCTGCCGGTCAAGCGGATCGCCGCGCGCTGCGGTTTCGGCTCCGAGGAAACGATGCGGCGCGGCTTCGTGCGGGCGATCGGCGTGACGCCGCAGGCTTACCGCGAGCGGTTCGCATCGGGCGACGCGTGAAAACCGGGCGAACGCAACTTGTTCCGCATACGAAGCGCGGCATTCAATCGCGTAGGGGTTTCCCACGATTTGGCTCAAGGCTCCTGCGCCACTGCCGTTAGCACGAGTAGACCGATCCATTGACACGGCCGAACAATAGCCCTTTGCCGAACCCGACGCCGGCCGCCGATCGGACACTCCGAGACTGGCTTTTGGCTCCCACCGCCGATGAGTTTTTTTTCCCATGATTGACGCGCCGCCGGACACGAACGATGCAATGCGCCCGGATGCCGGCGCGCCTTCGATCGACGCGTTGCTCGACGCCGCGCGCGGCTGCGGGCGGCCGAGCGCCTGGGCGTGGTATCGCGCGGGCGAGCAGTTGCATCTGGCGGGCCAGGGCGACGCGTCGTTCGACTGGCCCCAGAGCATGACCGAGGAACGGTTCGCGCAGCAGTGCGCGGCGCGCGGCTGGCATCGCTGGGCGACGGGCCGCGGCGAAAGCGTGCTCGGCTGGCTCGTCGCGCCCGAGGCGCTCGCGGGCGAGCCGTGTCTGCACGACCTCGCGCGGCGCCTGGGCGAACGCGTGCAGACCGACGCCCTCGTGCGCGCGCAGAACACGCAGCGCGTGCTGTACGAAATCGCCTATCTGGCGAGTTCGGTGCCCGAGCGCGCGGCATTCCTGCAGGGCGTGCACGAACGGCTCGGCACGCTCATCGACGCGGAAAACTTCTATCTCGCGCTCTACGACCGCAAGAGCGGCCGGATCACCTATCCGTACTACGTCGACGTGATCGACACGGAAGTGGTCGCCGCCGAGAACTACGACATCCTGAATCCCGCGCGCCTTTCGATGACCGCGCACGTCCTCACGACCGGCCAGCCGCTCCTGATCGACGCCGCGACGATCCGCGCGGCCGAAGCCGAAGGCCGCTACTACTGCATCGGCGACCGGCCCGAGTTCTGGATGGGCGCGCCGCTCAAGAACGCATCCGACGAAGTGTTCGGCATGCTCGCGATGCAGGTCTACGACGTCTCGCGCGTTTATAGCGCCGAGGATCGCGCGCTCTTTCTCGTGGTCGCGCGGCACGTGGCGATGGCGCTCGACCGCATCCTGCATCGCGCGGACCTCGAAGAACAGGTCGCGCGGCGCACGTCGGAGCTTTCGCGGGTGAACGCCGCGCTGCGCGAAGGCATCGCGGAACGCGAGCGCGCCGAGCACTTGCAGGCCGCGCTGTTCCAGATCGCCGAGCTATCGAGCCGTCCCGGCGACATGGTCGAGTTCTTCCGCAGCCTGCACCGGATCGTCGGCGAACTGCTGTATGCGCGCAATTTCTACATCGCGCTCTTCGATACCGACACGCGTGAAGTGTCGTTCCCGTATTACGTCGACGAGCTCGTTCAGGACCCGCCGCCGCCGCGACGCGGGCAGCGCGGCCTCACCGAACACGTGATCCGGCAGCGCCGTCCGTGCCTGATCGACGCCGACGAAGCGCGGCGCCTGATCGCCGAGCGCACCATCGACACCGGCAACGAGAACGTGCGGCTGCGCTCGTGGCTCGGCATCCCGCTCTTCGACGGCGACGACGTGCGCGGTGTGCTCGCCGTGCAAAGCTACGCGCCGCTCGTGCGTTATTCGCAGCGCGACCAGGAATTGCTGACCTTCGTGTCGCGCCACATCGACACCGCGCTGTCGCGCCGGCGCGCCGCCGAGGCGCTTCACGTGGCGAACGCCGAACTGGAAGCGCGCGTGCAGATCCGCACGCGCGAACTCGACAACGCCAACGCGCGGCTCCTGCACGAAAACTCGCACGACTCGCTGACGGGCCTGCCCAACCGCAGTCATCTGTTGCAGCAGTTGCAGGCCGCGTGGCGCGACTATCGCGCGCATGGCGATCAGGTGATCGTGATGTTCATCGACCTCGACCGCTTCAAGGTCGTGAACGACAGCCTCGGCCATCATTACGGCGACCTGCTGCTGATCCAGGCGACCGGGCGTTTGCGGAACTGCCTGCGTTCGAGCGATTTGCTCGCGCGCCTGGGCGGCGACGAGTTCGCGGTGCTCTCGCCGAATACGTCGCAAAGCGATGCGGTGGCGATCGCCGAGCGCATTCTCGCCGCGTTCGACCTGCCGTTTCACATCGACGACCATGTGGTGTTTTCGTCGTGCAGCATCGGCGTCGTGAGCGCGGACAGCCAGTTCCACACCGAACCCGCCGACCTTCTGCGCGACGCCGATACCGCGATGTATCGCGTGAAGAACGCGGGACGCGACAGCTTTGTCGTGTTCAACCAGGAATTGCGGCGCGAGGTATCGGACCAGGTGGAACGCGAAGGCGCGCTGCGCAATGCGCTCAAGCGCGACGACGAACTGCTGCCCTACTTCCAGCCTATCGTCGATGTGAGGAGCGGCGAAGTCGTCGCGCTGGAGGCGCTGATCCGCTGGCGTCAGGCGGACGGACGCGTCGTCGGGCCGTGCGAGTTTTTGCCGGCTGTCGAAGGCCTGCGGCTGATCGGGCGGCTCGATCTTTACATGCTGACGCGCGTCGCGGTGATTCTCTCGGACCCGCAATTCGCGAACTGGCCGCCCGTGCATGTGAACTGTTCGAGCTACAGCATGACGCGCGCCGATTTCGCCGACGACGTGCTCGCGTTATTGCGCCGTCATGGCGTCGCGCCGTCGCGCGTGTGTCTGGAACTGACCGAAGGCGCGCTCGTCGCCGAGCCCGATCTCGCGCGGCGCACGATGCAGCAACTCGCGGACAACGGCATGTCGGTCGTGCTCGACGACTTCGGCGCGGGCTTCTCGTCGCTCAGTTACGTGCATCAGTACCGCTTCAGCGGCCTCAAGATCGACAAGTCGTTCATTCTCGAACTCACCGCGAGCGCGCGCAGCCGGGCGATCGTCCGCGCGATCGTGCGCATGGCGGAATCGCTCGACCTGACGCTCGTCGCCGAAGGCGTCGAAGACGTGGAGACGCTCGCCGTGCTGCGCGACATGGGCGCGGCGCAGGCCCAGGGTTACTTCTTCGACAAGCCGATGCCACTCGACGCGCTCATGCGCTCGCCAGCGGCCGGCCGGCTCGCCCGCGGCTACACGAGCGTGCCGACGCCGTTTTTCAGGGCATCCCGCCGAGCGACGGGGAGATGATGCTGCCGGGCTCGCCTTCGGCGGGCCCGCTGTCGACGTGCGCGGCGCGCGTCGCGATCGGCGGATGATGCGCCTTGCATGCATCGACGCTATCGGGGCCGAGGCATTGCTGGAACGCATCGGCGACGTCCTTCGATTCGAACGTGTAGATCGTCTGATCGACTTTGATTTCGGTGTCGGAAATGCGGTCGGCGTTGATCGTCATGGTGCGTTCCTCGCGTGGTTGGTTGAGTCGATGTGCTTGGTGCAAGCATCAAGCGCGCCCGACACGGCGATGCAGCGGGTACATGCGTTGCTGCAACGAACGATGCAGTTCCCGCCAACTCACATGACTCGAGCAAAGGAGAAGGACATGTCCCAGCATCCCGCTCACGCCCAGAACCATCGTCATCCCGACGAACCGCGCGCGGAAGACATCACGAGTGCGCTGAAGGGCGCCGACTACCCGATGGGCAAGGAAAAGCTGCTCGCGCTGGCGAAAAGCAATGGTGCGGACGGCGAAGCGATGGCGGTGCTCAATCGCATGAGCGACCGCAATTTCGATAGTGCGTCGGCGGTCCTGCGCGAAGCGAACCGAGTCGAATGACGCAACGGTCTGAACAATCTACGCGGTCCTTGTAAACCACGGTAACGATTTTCCCAGTGATGCAACCTGCGAAGAAGGTTTAGGATGGGGCTAGCGTCGGATAAAACGGACGCGCGGCTTGGCACGGCGCTTGCGGCACGAATTGCAGTCAACGGTCGCGCAACGGTCACGCATCGGCATGGCCGGCCATTGCAAAAGGAGGCTTTATGAAGTGGGAAACTCCGAGTTTCACCGACATGCGCTTTGGCTTTGAAATCACGATGTACATCGCCACGCGTTAAGTCCGATGCGGCCGCTCACGCGGCCGCGTTTTTATTTCAACTTCTTTTAGTCCGCGTTCGGGTTCTTCAGATCCGCGTTCTGCGCATCCAGCCCGCCCGCCCCCGCCGGTTCCGGCCTGTCACCCGAGCCATACGGCACTTCCGCCGTCTGATGCGGATGCTGGTCGAGACGCCTCGACTCCGGTTCCATTTCCCCTGCATTCGGCTTGCGCACGCCTTGCTTCGGGTCGCCTCCCGTCGCCGAACCCGGCCCCGGCAGGTTGCCTATCGAGCCGCCTCCGCTCGCGCCGCTGCCCGGATCGCCGAGCGGCTTGTCGGTGCCGTCGTCGCGGCTGGTTTCGTTGCGTTCGGTGGTCGCCATCTCGTTCTCCTTCGTCAGTGTCATGAACGAAGAGCAACGCGCGTACCCGTTGAAACGCACAAAAGCCCGCGCTCGCACGCGGGCTTTTGCGCTACGACTTGCCGCTATCGCCTCAATGCGCGGCGGCCGTTCCGATCACCTGATTCGCCACCTCATCGACCGCCTGCTTCACGACGCCGACGATCTCGTCGACTTCCGCGCGCGTCGTGACGAGCGGCGGCGCGAAGCCGAGGATGTCGCCGTGCGGCATCGCCCGCGCGATCACGCCGCGTTCGAGCGCCGCCGCCGACACCTTCGGCCCCACCTTCAGCGCGGCATCGAAGGGCTTGCGGCCTTCCTTGTCGGCCATGAATTCGAGGGCCGCCAGCATGCCCGCGCCGCGCACTTCACCGACGAGCGGATGGCTGTCGAACGCGGCGTGCAACTGCGCCTGCAGATAACCGCCGACCTCGGCCGCATTCTGCGTAAGGTTCTCGCGCTCCAGGATGTCCAGGTTCGCGAGCGCCGCCGCGGCGCAGATCGGATGACCCGAATAGGTCCATCCGTGACCCATCGCACCGTATTCCTGCGAACCCTTGTCGATCACGTCCCACACGCGCTCGCCGACGATCACGCCCGACAGCGGCGCATACGCGCTCGTCAGGCCCTTGGCGACGGTGATCAGGTCCGGCTTGATGCCGTAGTGCTGCGCGCCCATCTTCGAGCCGAGACGCCCGAAGCCGCAGACAACTTCATCGGAGATCAGCAGGATGTCGTGCTTCCTGAGCACGTCCTGGATCGCGGGCCAGTAGCCATCAGGCGGCGCGATGATGCCGCCCGTGCCCATCACCGGCTCGGCGATGAACGCGGCGATGGTGTCCGCCCCTTCGCGCGCGATCATCTTCTCCAGCTCGTCGACGCAATACGCGGTGAATTGCGCCTCGCTCATGCCAGCCGGCGCCTGACGATACCAGTGCGGACACACCGTGTGCTTGATGCGATCGAGCGGCAGGTCGAAGTGCTGGTGGAAGCTCGGCAGGCCGGTCAGACTGCCCGTCACGATGCCCGAGCCGTGATAGCCGCGCTGGCGCGAGATGATCTTCTTCTTGTTCGGACGCCCGAGCACGTTGTTGTAGTACCAGACGATCTTGATCTGCGTTTCGTTCGCGTCCGACCCCGACATGCCGTAGTAGACCTTCTTCATGCCTTCCGGCGCCCAGCCGATGATCCGCGACGACAGTTCGATGATCGTGTCGGTCGAGTGGCCCACGTAGGTGTGGTAGTACGCGAGCTTCTTCGCCTGCTCGTAGATCGCGTCCGCGACTTCGGTGCGGCCATAACCGATGTTCACGCAATAGAGGCCCGCGAACGCGTCGATGTAAGTCTTGCCCTGATGATCCTCGATGCGGATGCCCTTCGCGCCCGTCACGATCTTGCCCGGCAGCGCGCCACTCGCGTGATCGTGGGCGTGCGTGGACGGATGCATGAAGTGCGCGCGGTCTTCGTTGAAGAGTTGGTCGAGTTGGGTCATGTGCTTCTCCTTGTTGGTCCGGTTCAGTCAGGCAACGGCCGTGCAAAGCGGCAGGCCGAGATTGCCGAGGCAGAAATACTTGGTTTCGACGAACGGCTCGAAGCCTTCCGCGCCGCCCTCGCGGCCGAGGCCCGACGCCTTCATGCCGCCGAAGGGGATCGGCGCGCCGGTGAACTTCACGCCGTTCACCGAGACCATCGCGAAGTCGAGCCGTCTCACCAGCTGAAAAATCGTGTCGATGCGCTGTGCGCACACGTAAGCGGCGAGGCCGTATTCGGTGTCGTTCGCGAGCGCCACGACTTCATCGAGCGTTTGGAACGACGAGATGGCCGAGGTCGGCGCGAAGTTTTCCTCGTCGTAGATGCGCATGCCCGGTTGGGCATCGGCTACCACGGTAGGTTCGAAAAACCATCCGCCCAATGCATGCGGCTTGCCGCCCGCGGTGATGCGCGCGCCCTTCGCCCGGGCGTCTTCGACGCGCGCGACGGTCGCATCGAACGCCGCCTGATGCATGAGCGGACCGACATCGACCTGGGCCTCGAACGCCGGCCCTACTTTCAGGCGCGTCACCGCCTCGCTGTATTGCGCGACGAAGCGCTCGTACAGCGGCGCTGCAACGAAGATGCGATTGGCCGCGCAGCAGTCCTGGCCCGAGGTCTGGAACTTCGCGCCCACGGCGATCCGCACCGCCTGGTCGAGATCCGCGTCTTCGGTCACGATGAACGGCGCGTTGCCGCCGAGTTCGAGCGCGAGCTTCTTGATGCCCGATTCCGCCGCCGCGCGCGCCACGAGCCCGCCTACGCGCGTCGATCCCGTGAAGCTCACGGCGCGCACGCGGGTATCGCGCACGAGCGTGTCCATCGCCATCTGCGGCTCGCCCAGGACGACGTTGAAGACGCCCGCCGGAAAGCCCGCCTCTTCCGCGAGTTGCGCGAGCGCGAGGGCCGAAAAGGGCGTCTCGTGCGCGGGCTTGATGACCGTCGTGCAGCCTGCTGCAATGGCCGCCGCTGCCTTGCGCGTGATCATCGCGACGGGGAAATTCCACGGCGTGATCAACGCCGCGACGCCGACCGGCTCCATCATCGTGCCGAGATGCGCGCCTTCGATATGGCTCGGAATCGTGCGGCCGGTCAGACGCTTCGCTTCGTTCGCGAACCACTCGACGAAGCTCGCCGCATACGCGATCTCGCCGCGCGCTTCGGCAAGCGGCTTGCCTTGTTCGAGCGAAAGAATGCCCGCGAGGTCGTGCTGATGACGCAGGATCAGTTCGTGCCAGCGCAGCAGCACCGCGCTGCGCTCTTGCTGCGGCACCCAGCGCCACGTTTCGAACGCGCGGTGCGCGGCATCGACGGCGGCTTTGATCTGCGATGCATCGAGCATCGGCACATGACCGATCACGCTCTGGTCGGCGGGATTCTGCACGGCGACGCTCGCGGCGCTCTCGCTATGGACCCAGCGGCCATCGACATAGCAAAGCGACTTGAAGAGGATGGGATGACCCAGCATCATGAACGGCTCCTGTTTGTCCTGGTATGCATCCAATGTAAGGCGTCGGCGTGCTGCGAATTTTTGGTTGTAGAGCGCTTTGCTTGCGGTTTTTTCTGTTCTTCAGGTCCAGTCGGGCACGTCGTCCGGCATGCTCTTCACGACCTTCGTCACGATGTAGGTGAAGTACTTCTCGATGCCGAGTTCGTCGACGAGCAGCGAGTCGATGAAGCGCTGATAGTGGTCGATATCGCGCGATACGACGTGCAGCACGTAGTCCACGCCGCCGCCCGTCGCATAGCACTGCGCGACTTCCGGCGCCTCGGTCACGCGCGCTTCGAAGCGCCGCATGTCCTGCGCGGTATGCCGCGCGAGCGTCACTTCCACGACGATGCGGCTGCCCCTGAACGCCGCCGCCCAGTCGATCTCCGCGCGATAGCCGCGAATCACGCCGCTCTCTTCGAGCTTCTTCACGCGCTCCCAGGCGGGCGAGATCGAGAGGTTCACCTCTTCGGCGAGCTTCGACTTCGTGATGCGGCCATCCCGCGCGAGGATGCGCAAGATGGCGAGGTCATAGCGGTCGAGTTTGAGCAACTTAGATCGCCACCGGAATGTTGCGCTCGACGATATCCGCGACGACGGCCACCGTATCGCCGATCTGCACGAGCCCCGGGAAGTGGCGCGCCGCCAGCAGGCCGCCACGCTTCGCGCGGTATTCGACGGGCGCGGTGCCGGTGCGCGTCGCATCGTAGACGCGCGCGAGCACGTCGTCTTGCTGCACGATGTCCCCTAAATCACGGCACATTTCGAGCAGGCCGCTATGCTCGCTCGTCGTGTAGCAGGAGCCGTCGGGCATGTCGAGCAGCATCGTGGTGCGCGCCTTTTCGCCGTTGTCGAAGGTTTCCTTCGACAACACGCCCGCATGCGCGAGCAAGCCGTACACGCCCCGCTCGGCGATCGCCACGCTCGCCGCCGTCGCGGACCCGCCGCCGCCCAGTTCCGTCGACACGAACACCTTGCCCGCTTCTTCCACCGCGCTGTCGAAGAGACCGACGCTGTCGAGTTCGAGCATGCGCATCGAATACGGCGCGCCGAACGCGCGCATCGCGGCTTCGCAACGCGCCTGCTGCGTCGAATCCGGCAGCAGGTGGATCGCCGCGAACGGCACGAAGTCGAGCGTCCTGCCGCCTGCGTGGATGTCGAGCACGTAGTCGGCAAGCGGCAGCAGATGACGCTGGAAGTAGTCCGCGATCTTCTCGGTCACGGTGCCGTCGGGCTTGCCCGGGAAGCTGCGGTTCAGGTTGCCCGCATCGATCGGCGACGTGCGCGTGCCCGCCTTGAACGCCGGGAAGTTCATGAACGGCACGATGATCACGCGGCCGTTGATGTCGCCGGCCTTGAGCGTCGAGGCGAGCTTCGACAGCGCGATCGGACCTTCGTACTCGTCGCCGTGATTGCCGCCCGTGAGCAGCACGGTCGGCCCGTCGCCGCGCTTCACGACGGTGACCGGAATCATCACCGCGCCCCACGCGGAGTCGTCGCGTGAATACGGCAGCTTGAGAAAGCCGTGCTGCTCGCCGTCGGCGGAAAAATCGACCGTCGGCTGGATCGGGGACGCGCGCATTCGCTACTCCTTCACGAACAGTTTGCGAGGCGTGTTGCAGAAGGTCTCGACGCCGGTATCCGTAATCAGGATGCTCTCCGTGATTTCGAGGCCCCAATCGTCGAGCCACAGCCCCGGCATGAAGTGAAACGTCATGCCGGGTTCGAGGACGGTCTTGTCCCCGGGACGCAGGCTCATCGTGCGCTCGCCCCAGTCCGGCGGATAACTCGCGCCGATCGGATAGCCGCAGCGGCTGTCCTTCTCGATGCCCGACTTGCGCAACACCGCGAAGAACGCGTGGGCGATGTCCTCGCAGAGATTGCCCGGCTTCGCTGCGGCGAGCCCCGCTTCGATGCCCTCGACAACCGCCTTCTCCGCTTCGATGAAATGCCGTGGCGGGCGGCCGAGATACACGGTGCGCGACTGCGGGCAGTGATAGCGCTTAAAGCATCCGGCGATCTCGAAGAACGTGCCGGCGTTCGCGGTGAACGGCGAATCGTCCCACGTGAGATGCGGCGCGGCTGCGTCCGAGCCGGTCGGCAACAAAGGCACGATGGCCGGATAGTCGCCGCCGTAGCCTTCGACGCCGGTGATGCCCGCCGCGTAGATTTCCGCGACGAGATCGCTCTTCTTCATGCCCGGCTCGACCTTGTCGAGAATGCGCGCGTGCATCTTCTCGACGATGCGCGCCGCCACGCGCATGTACTCGATCTCGCGCGGCGACTTCACCGCGCGCTGCCAGTTGACGAGCGCGGTCGCATCGACGAACTGCGCCTTCGGCACGTGCTGCGTCAGCGACGCATACGCCTTCGCGCTGAAGTAATAGTTGTCCATCTCCACGCCGATCCGGCACGTGTCCCAGCCGCGCGCCGCGATCACTTCCTTCGACAGATAGTCCATCGGATGGCGCACGGACGACTGCACGTAATGATCGGGGTAGCCGACGATATTGTCGTGCTGCATGAACACGGTGCGCTTCGCGCCGTTCGCGTCCTGGCCGCGGCCGAACCACACGGGCTCGCCTTCCATCGAGAGCAGCACGCACTGATGCACGTAGAACGACCAGCCGTCGTAGCCGGTGAGCCACGCCATGTTGGTCGGGTCGGTCATGATCATGAGATCGACGCCGGCCTTCTGCATCGCACGCCGCGTCTTCGCGATGCGCGCCTCGTACTCGCTGCGCTCGAACGCGAGGCGCACGTTCGGTCGTTCCTGTTGCGTTGTGTCTGACATCGTCCCCTCTTCAGAGCGTCACGTCGTTGGTGAAAGTGGTGCCTGCGCCCGCCGCCTTCGCGCGCGCAATCGCGAGCGCGGCGATGGCCGTGTCCTGCGCGCCCGTGCCGGTCAGGTCGCAAATGGTGATGTCCGCGTCGTCCGTGCGGCCCGGCATCTGTCCTGCGATCACTTGCCCGAGTTCAGCAAACGCGCGGTCCGCCGCGACGGCGCCAGCTTCGATCGCGTGATGCAGTTCGCCGAGCACGCGCGTCTGCTGCACGCGGTCGCAGATATAGCGCGCGGCCGCGAAGACGTCGGGTGCGAGTTCGTTCTTGTGCTCCGCGTCCGAACCCATCGCGGTGATGTGCAATCCCGGATGCAGGTCGCGCGCGTGGATCAGCGGCTCGCGGCTCGGCGTCGTGGTGATGGCGATGTCGGCGTGCCTGAGCGCCTGATGCACGCTGTCGGCGACTTCGCACGGCACGCGTGTCTCTTCAGCAAAGCGCGCCGCGCGTTGCGGATCGCGCGCCCAGACGCTCACGTGCTCGATCTTGCGCACGAGCATCAGCGCGTTCAGTTGCAGTCGCGCCTGCTCGCCCGCGCCGATGATCGCGACACGCGTCGCCGTTTGCTTCGCGAGCCAGCGCGCGGCCACCGCGCCCGCTGCGGCGGTGCGCACCGCGGTGAGATAGCCGTTGTCGAGCAATACGGCTTCGGTCAGTCCGGTACGCGCCGAGAGCACGAGCATCAGCCCGTTCAGGCTCGGCAACCCGAGCGACGGATTGTTGAAGAAGCCCGGGCTCACCTTGATCGCGAAACTGTCGAAGCGCGGCAGATAAGCGGTCTTCACATCGACCTCGCCCGCGTGCTCGGGAATGTCGAGACGAAGGATCGGCGGCATCGCGACGGCTTCGGTCGCAAGCGAGCGGAACGCGGCCTCGACCTGGTCGATGGCGGCGAGATCGAGCGGCACCAGCGCGCGCAGTTGCGCTTCGCCGAGAAGGGATATGTCGGCCATGTCACGAGGCTCCAATGATGCGGCGATGCGTTTCGATGTCGATGTTGCAGCCGCTGACGACGATCACGAGCGGTCCGCGCGCGTCGTGCAGCGCGCCGTCGAGCACCGCCGACATGCCCACCGCCGCCGCGCCTTCGACGACGAGCCGCTCCTCGCGATAGGCATGCACGATGCCGCGCGCAATCGACGCTTCGTCGAGCAGCACGACGCGATCGATCAGTTCGCGCGTCATTGCGAACGTGTGCCGGTTGTCGAGACCGATGCCGCCGCCGAGCGAATCGGCCAGTGTCTCCAGTTCGTCGACGAGCACCGGCTTGCCCGCCGCGAGGCTCGCGTGCATTGCGGCGCCGCGCTCCATCGTCACGCCGATCGTCTGCACATCGCGATTGATGTGCTTCGCCGCGAACGCGACGCCGCTGAAGAGTCCGCCGCCCGACAGCGGCACGAGGATCGTCGCGACATCGGGCAGCGCTTCGAGGATCTCGAGGCCGATGGTGGCCTGCCCGGCGATGACGCGCGCATCGTCGAAGGGCGGCACGAACGCGAAGCCTTCCTCGCGCACGAGACGAAGCGCCTCGATCTGCGCATCGTCCTGGCTCTTGCCGGCGATCACGACGCGCGCGCCGAGCGCCGCCACCGCATCGACCTTGTTCTTCGGCACGAGCGACGACATGCACACCGCCGCTTCCATGCCGAGCGCGCGCGCCGCGTGAGCGACGGCGCGTCCGTGATTGCCCGTCGATGCAGTCACGACGCGCGTCGCGCCTTCTTCGACGAGTTGCGCAAGCGCATTGGTCGCGCCGCGCAGTTTGAAGCTGCCGGTCGGCTGCACGGTTTCGAGCTTGAGATGAACCGGCACGCCGGCAATTCGCGAGAGCGCCGGCGATTGAACGAGCGGCGTGCGGCAGACGCGCCCTTCGATGCGTTGACGCGCGCGATAGACATCGGCAAGCGAGATGGCGGACATGTGAGCGCGGCTGCGTTGAGTTCTAGTGCAACCGAGTCTAATGTCCTAAAAAATCGATTTGGAATGTCCTAGATCATTTCAGTTGAAGTCGTGCACATGCGGGTATTGCTCGAACACGGCGCGGATCGTGTCGATGGCGTTGCGAAAGGTCGCGTCGGTCACTTCGGCGCCTACGCACAGGCGCACCGCGTTAGGACGCTCGGCGCCGCGCACGAGGAACGGATCGGGCGAAGTCACCGCGATGTCGCGATTGCGGAGCTCGCGCGTGATGCGCTCGGCCTGCCAGTAGTCGGGCACGCGCAGCCAGACGGAAAGCGCGTGCGGATGACTGCCGAGCACGTAGGCGCCAAGCGCTTCGCGCACGATGGCCTGGCGCTTGGCGAGCCGCTCGCGCTGGATCTCGACGAGGCGTTGCGCGGTGCCGTCGAAGATCCAGCGCGTCGCCACTTCCGCGATCGGCGAGGTCGCCATCCAGCTGCTCACGCGCAGCACGCTTTCGGCGCGCAACGCGAGGCGCGGCGGCATCGTCAGGTAGCCGGTGCGCAAGCCGCTCAACACCGACTTCGTCATGCTCGTGCAGTAGAACGCGCGCTCCGGGATCAGGCTCGCGATGGGCGTCTGCGCTTTCGCGGGCAGCGCGCCGTAGACATCGTCCTCGATCACGTAGACGCCGTAGCGCTCGGCAATGCGGGCGATCGCGCGGCGCCGCGAATCGGGCATCATCGCGACAGTCGGGTTGTTCAGCGTCGGCGTGCAGACGAGCGCGGAGACGCGCTCGCTGTCGCACATCTCCTCGAAGTGCTCGGGGCGGATGCCGTGCTCGTCGATCTCGAGCCCCTTCAGCGTAAATCCCAGCACGTTCGCCGAGCCGATCACGCCGTGATCCGTGAGGCTTTCGCACAGCACGGTATCGCCCGGCCCGACGATGGAAGCGAGCGCGAGAAAGATGCCGTGCGCCGCGCCGTTCGTCACGAGCAGGGTCTCGACGTTCGCCGGCATGTTGAGCGACGCGAGCCATTCGACACCCGCCTGGCGATGATGCTCGAAGCCCGCAATGGGCCGGAAGGCGCGTATCCACGGCTGGTCGTCGACGGTTGCGAGCGTCGCGCAGACCTTGCGCCACATCGCGTCGTGCTCGGCGGTATGAACGATGCGCGCAATCGAGAAATCGACGACGGAGCGCTCGGCCGTATCGAGCATGTAGTTCGACATGGTCTCGGTGACGCGTTCCGCGACGAAGCTGCCGCGTCCCACCTCACAGCGGATCAGGCCTTGCCGCTCCAGTTCCTTGTAGGCGTTCGTGACCGTCTGCACGCTGATGCCGAGGTCCGCCGCGACATCGCGCTGCGGCGGCAAGCGCGCGCCGGAAGCGAGTGCCGCGTTCTCGATGTCGTTCGCTATCGCCTTCACCAGGCGCTTGTATTTGGACTGCGCGCCTTGCACGGTTTGCACCGCCTCGCGCCATCGGTCGTTCACTTTTGCTCCTTCGATGCCCTCTTTCCGTGCCTCCATAGTGGCCTAAAACACGGTAGGAAAATAATTGTCCTAGAGCAATCGGAACAAATATATGGCTTTGTATGCTGCGTTCATGGCTGTGTTACGCAACACCCGCAAGGCCTTGTCAGTCAAGGTCGACTAAGGGTTAGCGAGCATCCGTCCAGGGCGCCGGAAGATTGTGCGGCGCAACCCACCACGCTGAACAACGAACCACCGAACGGGATCAACATGCAAATCAAGCGAGTGTCTGGAATGCTGGGGGCGCTGTGTGTCGTGGCAGCCGCGGGGCTGGCCGCATATGCGCCGGTCGCGAGCGCGGAAACCACCTTGCAGCGCATCCAGCGCACGGGCGAGGTGCGCATCGGTTACGCGAATGAAAACCCGTTCGCCTACACGACGCCCGATGGCACCGTGACGGGCGAGTCGCCGGAGATTGCCAAGAAGATCTTCGCGAAGCTCGGCGTGAAGAAAGTGGATGCCGTGCTGACCGAATGGGGTGCGCTGATTCCCGGCCTGCGCGCAGGCCGCTTCGACGTGATCGCGGCCGGCATGTATGTGACGCCCGAGCGCTGCAAGCAAGTGGCATTCGCCGATCCGCAGTACGAGATTCCCGACACGCTGCTCGTGCTGAAGGGCAATCCGAAAGGTCTGAAGAGCTACGGCGACGTCGCGAAGGCACCGGACACGAAACTTGCTGTGATGGCCGGCACGGCCGAACTGGGCTATTCGCGCGAGGCCGGCATCAAGGACGACCAGATCCTCCAGGTGCCCGACACGACCGCGCAACTGCAAGCCGTGCGCGCGCGCCGCGCCGATGCTGCCGTCGGCACCGCGCTGACGATGAAGGGTCTCGCCACGAAGGGCGGCCCGCAACTGGAAGCCATCGCCGACTTCAAGGACGATCCGAAGCACACCGGCTACGGCGCCCTGGCCTTCCGTCCCGACGACACGGACCTGCGCGACGCAGTGAACAAGCAGTTGCATGCCTGGCTCGGCACCGAAGACCATCTGAAGACGGTCGCGCCCTTCGGCTTCGACAAGAGCAACCTGCCGAAGAAGACCACCGCCGAGTTGTGCGGCGGCTGATGTGAAGTGAAGCGGCGTACCGTTACGCCGCTTCGGGTGATTCAGGGCGCACCGGCTATCCCGTCACGCGCCCGACAGTTCAAGCGAGGTAGCGTCATGCAAGAACTCATGCCCCTGCTGATGAAGGGCACCCTCGTCACCATCGAAATCGCGTTCTACAGCATCTTGCTCGCGATCGTGATGGCAGGCGTTGCGGCCGTGCTGCGCACCGCGCCGTGGCGACCCGTGCGATGGCTGGGCAATGCCTATGTCGAAGTCTTTCGCGGCACATCGCTGCTCGTGCAGCTCTTCTGGTTTTTCTTCGTGCTGCCGCTGCCGCCGTTCAATCTGGAACTGACGCCGTTCACCGTGGCTATCGTCGGCCTCGGGCTGCACTACGGCGCGTATGGCTCCGAAATCCTGCGCGGCGCGCTGCGCTCGGTGCCGGGCGGACAGTATGAAGCCGCCATCGCGCTCAACATGCCGGCGGCGACCCGCATGCGCCGCATCGTGCTGCCTCAGGCGATGATCAATGCACTGCCGCCCGCGACCAACCTGATGATCGAACTGCTCAAGGGCACGTCGCTCGTCTCGCTCATCACGCTCTCGGACCTCACGTTCCGCGCGCGCCAGCTCGACGAATCGACGTTCAAGACGGCCGAGATCTTCGCGCTCACGCTCGTCATCTACTTCGTGCTCGCACAGGTCATCTCGCTCGTGATGCGGCACTTCGAACGGCGCTTCAGCAGCCACATCGCCCGCCGCACGCCGAGGACCGCGCCATGACCCATTTCTTCGACATGAACTATGCGCTGCACATCCTGCCGGCTCTGTTGCGCGCCTCGATGTACACCATCGGCATCACGCTCGTCGGCTTTGCGATCGCGCTCGTGCTCGGCCTCGTGCTCGCGATCCTGCGCCGCAGCGAGATTCAGGCGGTATCGAAGCCGACCGCCTTCTTCGTCGAATTCGTCCGCAGCACGCCGCTTCTGATTCAGGTCTACGTGCTCTTCTATGTCGCGCCGCTCTACGGCATCACGATGTCCGCGCTGATGGCGGGCACCATCGGCATTGCGGTGCACTATGCGTGCTACGTGTCCGAGGTGTATCGCGCGGGACTCAACGGCGTCGCGCGCGGCCAGTGGGAAGCGGCCTGCGCGCTGTCGCTCTCGCCGTGGCGCACGTATGGCGGCGTGATCCTGCCGCAAGCAATCCGTCCGATCATTCCCGCGCTCGGCAACTACCTCGTCGCGATGTTCAAGGACACGCCGGTGCTCTCCGCGATCACGGTCGTCGAACTGATGCAGCAGGCGAAGAACATCGGCTCCGAGACGTTCCGCTATCTCGAACCGATCACGATGACCGGCCTGTTCTTTCTTTTGATCAGCGTGACGTTCGCCTCGGGCGTGCGCCACCTCGAACGACGCGTGAGGCTGCCATGATCTTCAACCAGCAAGTCCGTATCGATCGCGTAAGCCAGACCCGGCCCGGCGGTGCCCGCTGATGGAACTCCAGGAGAAGCAGATGAAACGAGATCTCGACCCTGCGCTCGGCGCAGCCGCCGACGCAGCCGCCACCGCCCCGATGGTCCGCTTCCGGGGCGTGACGAAGCGCTATGGATCGCTGACCGTGCTCGACGCACTCGACCTCGACGTCGCGCGCAACGAGAAGGTCGCGATCATCGGGCCGAGCGGCTCGGGCAAGTCCACGCTGCTGCGCGTATTGATGACGCTCGATCCGCTGACCGATGGCGTGATCGAAGTCGAGGGCGAGCCGCTCACGCACCAGATCAAGAACGGCGCGCTCGTGCCGGCATCCGACCGCCACGTGCGTCAGGTGCGCAGCAAGATCGGCATGGTGTTCCAGAGCTTCAATCTCTTTCCGCACATGAGCGCGCTGCAAAACACGATCGAAGCGCCTTTGAGCGTGCTCGGCATGTCGAAGAAGGAAGCGACCGAGCGCGGCCGCGAACTGCTCTCGATGGTCGGCCTCGCGGACAAATGCAATCACTATCCGTCGCAACTGTCGGGCGGACAGCAGCAGCGCGTGGCGATCGCGCGTGCGCTCGCGATGCGCCCGAAGGTGATGCTGTTCGACGAAGTGACGTCCGCGCTCGATCCCGAACTGTGCGGCGAAGTGCTCAACGTGATCCGCAAGCTCGGCCACGAGCACAACCTGACGATGCTGATGGTCACGCACCAGATGGGCTTCGCGAAGGAATTCGCCGACCGCGTGTGCTTCTTCTCGCAAGGGAAGATCGTCGAGCAGGCGCCGCCGCAGCAGTTCTTCTCCGCGCCGCAGCACGAGCGCACGAAGCAGTTCCTGCGCGCGGTGACCGAAGCCATGTAACGCCGTCGAGGTCGCGGTCCGCGAATTGCTACGGCGTGCTCATGTGATCCACACGCGATACGCGGGAGAACGCCAATGCAGTCGTCGATGGAAAAGGTCGCGCGCCTCGCCGACTTGCCGCTGCAACGCGGCACGCGCGTGAAGATCGGCGAGACGCCGATCCTGCTGGTGCGCGATGGCGATGCCGTTCATGCGTACACGGCCGATTGTCCGCATGCGGGCGCGCCGCTCGAAAAGGGCGCGCTTTGTCATGGACGGATTGTTTGTCCGTGGCACAAGGGGACGTTCGAGATCAGCGACGGGTCGCTCGTCGAACCGCCTGCGCTGCATGGACTGACGCGCTATGCGTCCACGATCGAAGACGGCGACGTGTACGTATCGCCAGAGCCGCTCGAACCGGACGCGCGCGCGCCGGCAGGCGGAACCGCCACGATGTTGGTGGCGGGCGCGGGAGCCGCGGGCGCCGCTGCCTGTGTGACGCTGCGCGAGGCCGGATTTGATGGACGCATCGTGCTCGCGGGAACCGATGCGTCAGTGCCGTATGACCGGACCGCGCTGTCGAAATTCGTTCTGGCCGGCGATATGCCGCCCGGCGACGTCCCTCCTCTCTTCGACCCCGCGCTTTTCTCCGCGCAACGGATCGAGCGTGTCGAATCCGACGTGGTCGCGCTCGATGCATCGAAGCGGCGCGCGCAATTGGCGAACGGCACGGCCGTCGATTACGATGCCGCGCTCGTCTGCACCGGCGGCACGCCACAACCGCTCGACGTGCCCGGCGCGAAGCTCGCGAACATCCACCTCCTGCGCAACCGCGACGATGCGAGCGGCATCGTCGACGCATTAAAGCATTGCAGGCGCGCCGTGATCGTCGGTGCGAGTTTCATCGGGCTCGAAGCGGCTTCGTGCCTGCGCAAGCGCAACATCGAGACGATTGTCGTGGCGCCGCAAAAGGTGCCGTTCGCAAAGCAGTTCGGCGAGCGGATCGGCGTCATGTTCAAACAACTGCACGAGCACAATGGCGTTTCGTTTCGCATGGAGCGAAACGTCGCCGCATTCGAGGGCGATGGCGCCGTGCAGACGGTCGTGCTCGACGATGGCGAGCACATCGCGGCCGATGTCGTGATCGTCGGCACGGGCGTGAAGCCCGCGACGTCGTTCGTGTCGGGCATCGCGCTCGCGGACGACGGCGGCATCGACGTCGATTCGGGCATGCGCGCGGCGCCCGGACTTTTTGCGGCGGGCGACGTCGCGCGCTTCACGCTGCCGCGCGCGCAAACCCGGCTGCGTATCGAACACTGGCGCGTCGCGCAGCAGCACGCGCGCGTCGCCGCGTACAACATGGCGGGCGCGAGCCGCGTGTACGAAGGCGTCCCGTACTTCTGGACCTATCACTTCGGCAAGCGCTTCGACTATCTCGGGCATGTCACCGAACCGGACGACGTCGTCATCGACGGCGACCTCGACGCGCAGCAGTTCGTCGCGTATCTGCTGAAGGATGGCAAGGTCGGCGCGGTGGTCGCGTGCGAGCGCGAGGACCAGACCGCGCGGCTCGCCGAAGCCATGCGCGAAACGCTCACGCTCGATGCCGCCCGCGAGGCCGCGAAGGGCTGAACGATGGCGACCCGAACGCTTCCCGGCTTCGAACCGGATCAGGAACCGGCATCGCTCGATGCGTGCCGCCGCTGCCCGCTATGGAAGGACGCGACGCAGGCGGTGCCCGGCGCAGGGCCGCGACATGCGCCGCTGATGATCGTCGGCGAGCAACCCGGCGATCAGGAAGACCTGCAGGGCAAGCCCTTCGTCGGGCCGGCGGGCGCGATGCTGGATCGCGCGCTCGAAGAAGCGGGCGTCGAGCGCAAGAAGGTCTATGTGACCAATGCGGTCAAGCATTTCAAATGGGAGCCGCGCGGCAAGCGGCGCATGCACAAGACGCCGGCGCAACGCGAGATCGACGCCTGTCACTACTGGATCGAAAAGGAAACGGGCAAGATCGGTCCGAAGGTGATCGTCGCGCTGGGAGCGACGGCGCTGAAGTCCGTGCTGCAAAGCTCGGGCGCCAAACTGCAAGCGTCGATGGGACATGCCATCGAGCATGACGGCCGCGTGGTCGTCGCGACCTACCATCCTTCGTTCGTGTTGCGCGCGCCCGATCCCGAGTCGCGCGAAAAGGCCTACCGAGCGATTGTCGAAGCGTTGCGCGAGGCGCACAAGCTGATCGGGTAACAACCATTCGATAACACTGGGAGTTCCACAGATGCCAGCAAGCCGCAAAACATCGAAGACGACGCGCGGCACGCGCCAGCGTCACGCACTGGCGAGTGCGAAGAAGAAAACATCGACGGCGAAGAAGACCGCCAAGAGCCCGAAACGATGGTCGCATCACGTGATGGAAGCGAGCGATGCGATGGATATCGAAGGCGACATCTTCAAGAAAGGCAATGCGCAGGAGATCGCGGATTCGCTCAAGCGATCGTCGGAACGAAGCAAGCGGCGCAAGGGCACGCCGTTCCAGTCCGCCATGTCGATGCTCAACTTCTATATCAATCGCGCGGGGCGCAATCTGCCTAAGACGCGCCGCAACACGCTCGATCTGGCAAAGAAGCGGCTGCGCGAAGCGTTCGGGCGCAAGCCCTGATGGAAGCGCGGGAACGCGCGCGGCCCCGCCAGGCGGCGAGGCCGCGCGCCGTCGTCACGGTTGACGTTGACCGCCTTGATGCTGCGGCGGCGTCTGGTTCTGCTGCTTCTGGCCGGATTGCTGGCCTTGCTGCTGTTGCCCCGGTTGCTTGTCCGATTGATTCGGATGCGACGGCTGATTGCCCGACTGCTGGTGTTGCGTGTTGTCGCCCATAGTGCCTCCTGTGTCAGCCAGTGCGCGGCTTTCGCCGCACATTAACTGAAGCATCGGACGTTCCCGGTGACGGCGCGACGCTGGAATGTTCTTTGCTGCATCGCTCTCACTATCGAGCCACCGCGCAAGGAGCGAACCATGGCCCAACAACCTCCCCTCAATCCCGGCGACGAAGCCGAGCCCGGCACACCCGGCACCGGCGAGGACCTGTGTCCCGTCTGCAATGGTTCGGGCAACAAGGACGGCGCGAAATGCGAAGCGTGCGGCGGCACGGGCAAGGTGATTCAGGGCGTCGGCGGAGGCTGAGCCGATGCGTCCACCCACTTCGTTTGCGCGGCGGCCGCTCGCCGCCGTTGCTGCTTCGCTCGTCGCCCTGACGCTCGCCGTAAGCAGCCACGCCGCCGATCAGGACACGATCGGTTTCGGTCCCGATCCCGAGTTGCCGGCGCCCCAGAAGAAGTCGCTGATGCCGACGGTCAACATCGCGCCCGCGTCGCCGTGGGCCGAAGGCGAGAAGCCGACCGCGCCCGCCGGATTCAACGTGACCGCCTACGCGACCGGTCTCGATCATCCGCGCTGGCTCGCGACGCTGCCGAACGGCGATGTGCTCGTCGCCGAAAGCAACGCACCCGCGCAGCACGACGCGAACGCGGGCATCAAGGGCTGGGTGATGAAGAAGGTCATGAAGCGTGCGGGCGCGGGCGTGCCGAGCCCCGATCGCATTGTGCTTCTGCGCGATTCGAACGGCGACGGCATCGCCGAAACGCGCACCGTCTTCATCGAGAAACTGCATTCACCGTTCGGCATGGCGCTCGTCGGCGACGACCTCTATGTGGCCGACACCGACGCCATCCTGCGTTTCAAGTACCACGCGGGCGACACGCGCATCGCCGAGCCGGGCGAGAAGTTCGTCGATCTTCCCGCCGGTCCGATCAATCATCACTGGACCAAGAACCTGATCGCGAGCCGCGACGGCAAGCATCTCTACGTGACGATCGGTTCGAACAGCAACGCCGCCGAAAATGGCATCGACGCCGAGCGCGGACGGGCCGCGATCATGGAAGTGGATATCGCGAGCGGCCAGTCTCGGCTCTTCGCGACCGGGCTTCGCAATCCGAACGGCATGTCGTGGCAGCCGCAAAGCGGCGCGCTGTGGACGGTGGTCAACGAGCGCGACGAACTCGGCAACGATCTCGTGCCCGACTACATGACGGCCGTGAAAGACGGCGCATTCTACGGCTGGCCGTACAGCTACTACGGCCAGCATGTCGACGATCGCGTGAAGCCGCAGCGTGCGGATCTCGTGCAGTCCGCGATACCGCCGGACTATGCGCTCGGCTCGCATACCGCGTCGCTCGGCCTCACGTTCTACGATGCGCAGGCGTTCCCGCAGCACTACTGGAACGGCGCGTTCATCGGCCAGCACGGATCGTGGAATCGCAAACCGCGCAGCGGCTACAAGGTCGTGTTCGTGCCGTTTCAGGACGGCAAGCCGTCGGGTCCGCCCGAAGACATCCTGACGGGATTTCTCTCGCCGGATGGTCACGCGCGTGGCAGGCCGGTGGGTGTCGCCGTCGATCATGGCGGCGCGCTGCTCGTCGCGGACGATGTCGGCAACGCGGTGTGGCGGGTGGCGCCCGCCAGCAAGTAGATGGCCGCGCGCGCCGCGAAAAAGACCGCGAACCCGGCCGCGCGGAGCGCCGGGCTCTTCGCGCTCGCCGAGCGGCAGGTGCTCGGTCTTTACGACGCCGGCGTGCTGTCGCCCGCGGTACTGCATCACGTGATCGCCGCTTATGCCGATCGCGATATCGACTGGCACGAAGAGCCGCACGCTCGCAGCGTCGACGATCATTCGCTGCATGAAGTCGTCGTGCTCACGATGATGCCGGGCCGCGCGCTCCGCAATGCGCGCAAGGACTTTCTGACGGTGATCGCGCATCTCGCGGACGCAGGCGCGACTGTGCGCGAAAGCGAAAGCGAAAGCGAGAGCGAACCCGAGCACGAGGACGACGACGAGTTGCTGAACCAGCTTTCGGGCGCCGCGCCAAAACGCGGCAAACCACGCGCCGAGGAACCGGAGCCCGCGCCGCGCAAGCGCGCGGGTTTCAATCCGCTCGTCAAGGCGCGCGCGGTTCGCCAGGACTCGAAGGACTGAACGCGAGGCCCAGCCTTACGTCATCCCGACGGGCATGCCTGTTGCTCCGATGACAGGCGCCCCAAGTCCGCGTCTGTCATCGGAGCCGAATCATGCCACCGCCCAGCCATCGTCGCGCCGACGACGTTTATCGCCTCGGCAATGCCACGCATTGAGATCGCGCATACCGCGAAGGTCATCGGCGTCATCGCGTCGATGGCGTCCGTCGCCGCGCACGCCGACGACACCGCCCCGCTCAACTATTTCCTGCACGCCGCCGGGCCGGCCGCCGCGCCCACGCTCACGCTCGGCTGGATCTTCACGGCGATCTGCACGGCCGTCTGCGTGATCGTCGCGGTGCTGCTCATCGCGGGCATCGTGCGCAGGCGGCCCGAGTTGCCCGCGCGCGGACTGATCCACACGAGCGGCATGCGCTGGATCGTGATCGGCGTGGGCGTCTCGACGCTCGTGCTCGCCGCGATGCTCGCGCATGCGCTCGTGACGCTCGAACGCGTCGCGACGCCGCCCGCCACACCCGCATTGACCATCACGGTGACGGCCTACGACTGGTGGTGGAAAGTCGCCTACGACGATTCGCCCGATCCCGCGCGCCGCTTCGTCACGGCCAACGAGATTCATATCCCGACGGGCGAGCCCGTGCGCATCGTGCTGCGCAGCGCGGACGTCATTCATGCGTTCTGGGTCCCGAGGCTCGCGGGCAAGACTCAGACGATTCCCGGCCAGACCAACGAGCAGTGGGTGCAGGCCGACGCACCGGGCGTCTATCGCGGACAGTGCACGCAGTTCTGCGGCGCCCAGCACGCGCACATGGCATTCGAAGTCGTCGCGCAGGACCGCGCGGCGTTCTCCGCATGGCTCGACCGGCAGGCACGACCCGTCGCGTCCGATACATCGTCGCTCGCGGGGCACAAGCTCTTCGTCGACAAATGCGCGGGCTGTCACGCGATTCGCGGCACCGATGCGAACGGCATGCAGGCGCCCGATCTGACGCACCTGAACTCGCGCCGCCTGATCGCGGCGGGCGCGTTGAAGAACACGCCGCAGAACCAGCTCGACTGGATCGCGCACGCGCAGTCGATCAAACCCGAATCGCTGATGCCATCCATCGCGCTGACGAGCGACGAAGCGGAAAAGCTGTCGGCGTATCTCGCCACCCTCAACTGACGAACGACGATGAACCGCCGCAATCCGAACATGCGCGTCCCCGAGCACGGCCGCGCGCCCTTCGCGGGCGAGACGCAGCAGCGTCTGCAACGGCTCTGGGAAACCGAGCCTGGCTGGCGCGGCTGGCTCTCGACGGTCGATCACAAGTCGATCGGTCTGCGCTATCTCGTGACCGCGTTCGTGTTCCTGCTGATGGGCGGCGTCGAGGCGCTCATCATGCGCGTACAACTCGCGCGACCGGACGCGACCGTGCTCACGCCCGCGCAGTACAGCCAGCTCTTCACGATGCACGGCGTCACGATGATCTTCCTCTACGCGCTGCCGGTGCTCTCGGGTTTCTCGAACTACATCTGGCCGCTTGTGCTCGGTGCGCGCGACATGGCGTTCCCGCGCCTGAACGCGCTTTCGTACTGGCTCTTTCTGTTTGCGGGCGTCTTCCTCTATGCGAGCTTTCCGTTCGGGCAGGCGCCCAACGCGGGCTGGTTCAACTACGTACCGCTTGCGGGCCTCGAATACAACAGCGGTCCCAACATCGATATCTACGCGCTCGGCATGGTCCTGCTCGGCATCTCGACGACGGTCGGTTCCGCGAACTTCGTCGTCACGTTATTGCGCATGCGCGCGCCCGGCATGTCGATCGACCGCGTGCCGGTGCTCGTATGGGGCACGCTAACGGCATCGGGCGGCAACCTGCTCGCGGTGCCTGCGGTGAGTCTCGCGTTCCTGCTGCTCTGGTTCGACCGTCAGTTCGGCACGCATTTCTTCGACGTATTGAACGGCGGGCGCCCGCTCCTCTGGCAGCATCTCTTCTGGATGTTCGCGCATCCGTGGGTCTATGCGATCGTGCTACCCGCGATGGGCATCGTCTCCGATGCGCTGCCGGTCTTTTGCCGGCGACCGCTCGTCGGCTACACGCCGGTCGCGCTCTCGACGGTCGCGACGATGGTGATCGGCTTCATCGTGTGGATTCATCACATGTTCGCGACCGGCATTCCCGCGCTCGCGCTTGCGTTCTTCGGCTCGGCGAGCATGGTGATCGCGATCCCGAGCGCGGTCGCGACCTTCGCCTGGCTCGCGACCCTTTGGACCGGACGCCCCGTCTTCAAGACACCGTTCTACTTCTTTGCGGGCTTCATCCTGCTGTTCGTGATCGGCGGCGTGTCGGGCGTGATGACGGCCGCCGTGCCGCTCGACTGGCAACTGAACGAAACCTACTTCGTCGTCGCGCACCTGCACTACGTGCTGCTCGGCATCAACGTGTTTCCGGTGATCGGCGGCGTCTACTACTGGTTTCCGAAGTTCACGGGCCGCATGATGAGCGAGCGGCTCGGCAAGCTCGGCTTCTGGACGATGTTCATCGGCTTCAATCTCGGCTTCTTTCCGATGCACATCGCGGGGCTGCTCGGCATGCCGCGCCGCATCTATACGTATGCGCCGGACATGGGCTGGAACACGGTCAACCTGCTCACCTCGATCGGTTCGTTCGTCTTTGCGCTCGGCGTGCTCGTCTTCATCGTCGATGTCGCGTGGAGCTATCGGCGCGGACCGCTCGCGGGGGCGAATCCGTGGGACGCACCGACGCTCGAATGGTCCGTCGCTTCGCCTCCGCCGCCGTACAACTTCGCGACGCTGCCTTTCGTCGCGAGCCGTCATCCGCTGTGGGAAGACCGGCTCGACACGCCGTCCGGCGCGGCGCGCTCGCAACTCGACGAAGGCTATATCCTCGACCACGGCCGCGAAGCGCTCGCGACCACGCCGCTCGAAGCGCGTCCCGACGCGATCCTGCGCATGCCGTCCGACTCCTTCGCGCCGTTCGTGCTGGGCGTGTTCGCGGCGTGTCTCTTCGGCGCGATGGCCTTGCATGCATGGACGGGGTGCGCGCTGTCGATCGTCGGCTGCGCGGCGTCGCTGATCGCCTGGCTGTGGCCTGAACGCGCGCTGCATCAACGCGAACCGGAAGGCGTAAAAGTGCATGGAGGCGCGCATGGCTGAACCGCTCGGCGCATACGATCCTTCGCGCGCGTTGCCCGTCGGCAGCGTGGGACGCCGGCCCGGCGGCTACTGGGGCATGTGGACGCTGATCGGCACCGAAGCCGCGCTGTTCGGCTATCTGATCTTCTCGTATCTGTACCTCTATTCGCAAAGCGGCACGCACTGGCCGCCCGAAGGCCTTCCGAAGATCGCACCCGCCGCGTGGAATACGGTCGTGCTGCTGTCGAGCAGCGGCTTCGTGTGGCTGTGCGAGCGCTTCGTCGTGCGCGGCAGGCCGAAGCACGCCGCCTGCGCGATGCTGGTTGCGATCGTGCTCGGCATCGTGTTCGTCGGCGTGCAATTGAAGGAGTGGCGCGACCATCCTTACGGGCCGTCGACGCATCTCTACGGGTCGCTTTACTTCACGATCACCGGCTTTCACATGGCGCACGTGATCGTCGGACTCGTGGTGCTGACGCTGCTTCTCGTCTGGACGGCGCTCGCCTACTTCGACGAAGCGCGCCACGCGCCACTCACGATCGGCGGCATGTACTGGCATTTCGTCGACATCGTCTGGCTGTTCATTTTTTCGACGCTGTATCTGAGCCCCTTCGTCCTTTGAGGAGACCGTTCGTGAATCCGCCATCCGCCCGGCCGCCCGGCTCCCGATTCGCGATCCGGCACACGTCTTCGCACTGGCTGAGCCTCTTGTACGGTCTGCTCGGCGCGCCGCTCGCGTGGATCGTGCAGATCTGCGTGTGCGAGGCGCTCGCCGCGCAGACGTGCTATCCGCTCCAGACACCGCTCGCGCGGCCCGTCGTGCCGTCGCTCGCTCCGCTGATCGGCGGCGTCAGCGCGGTATGCCTCGCCGTCGCGTTCGGCGGATTCGCCACCGCGTGGGGTAACCTGCGCGCCACCCAACGCGAGGCGAAGCTCGCGAGCGCACGCACCGCGCAGCCGATCCAGGGGCCGATGCGCTTTCTGGCGCTCGTCGGCGTGATCGCGAGTTCGATCTTCGTGCTCGGCGTGCTGGCCACGGCGGCGGCGGCGCTGATCGTGTCGCCTTGCAAGCCGTGGTGATCGCGATGAAGCGCGCCGTGCTTTACCTGCTGCTCGCCGTGACGCTCCTTGTGCCGCTCGTCGCGGGCGCCGAGGACGCGGCGCTCGTCGCGCGCGGCGCCTATCTCGCGAAAGCCGCCGACTGCGCTGGCTGCCACACCGCGCCCAAAGGCGGCGCGCCGTTCGCGGGCGGGCTCGGCATGGGCTCGCCGTTCGGCACGATCATGACGAGCAACATCACGCCGGACCCCGTCGCGGGCATCGGCAAGTACCGCTTCGAGGATTTCGCGCGGGCGTTGCGCGAAGGCGTGGCGCCGGACGGCAAGCATCTCTACCCCGCGATGCCCTACCCGTCGTTCTCGAAAATCGACGACGACGACATGCGCGCGCTCTACGCGTATTTCATGCACGGCGTCGCGCCCGTGCCGGTCGCCGCGCCGCCGACGCGCCTGCCGTTTCCGTTCGACCAGCGCTGGGCGCTCGCGCTGTGGAATCTCGCGTTCGCGCCGTCGGGCCGCTACGCGCCGCGCACCGACCGCGACGCGCAATGGAACCGCGGCGCGTATCTCGTGCAGTCGCTCGGGCATTGCGGCGCGTGCCACACGCCGCGCGGCCCGGCGTTCGAGGAGCGCGGCTATACGGAGTCGTCGCGGCGGTTTCTCACGGGCGGAACGAACGATCACTGGTTCGCG
Organism: Caballeronia telluris; assembly: GCF_001544495.1. Taxonomy (GTDB): domain Bacteria; phylum Pseudomonadota; class Gammaproteobacteria; order Burkholderiales; family Burkholderiaceae; genus Caballeronia; species Caballeronia telluris. The sequence continues at coordinate 556,535 of NZ_FCNZ02000001.1, read as the reverse complement.
CCCAACCTCACGGGCGACCCCGGCGCGGGCTTGGGAAGGCTCGGCGCGGCGGATATTGCGGCGTTCCTGAAGAGCGGCCACGGCGGCGGGCAAGTCGCGTTCGGCAGCATGGTGCAGGTGGTCGAGGACAGCACGCAGTATCTGAACGACGACGATCTCAACGCAATCGCCGTCTATCTGAAGAGCCTGCCCGCGCGCGAAAGCGCCGGGGCCTACGCGCCGCGTTCGCTCGCGGCGAAAGTCAGCGCGCAGGCGCTTCGCACGGGCGAACCGGCGCGGCCCGGTGCGGGCATCTATCTCGCCTATTGCGCGAAATGTCATCGGGCGGACGGCGGCGGCGAGCCGCGCAAGTATCCGCGTCTCGCGGGCAATCCGGCCGTGCTTTCCGCCGAAACGACGTCGCTCGTGCGTCTGCTCGTCGAAGGCGGAAACAGCCCGGAAACCCGAGGCGGGCCGAAGCGCGAAAAAATGCCGTCGTTCGCCGGCCAGTTGACCGACTTGCAGATCGCACAGGTGATTACGTTCGCGCGCACGTCGTGGGGCAACGACGCGCGCCCCGTCACCCAGCGCGACGTGACCACACTCCGGCACGCGCTGCACAAGTGAGCGCCGAGCCCGCGTCAGGCACTCGCCGGCCGCTTCAGCATGACCTGCTCCACGGCGCCGATCAACGCGGCGAGCGAAACCGGCTTGGTCAGATGCGCGTCGAACCCCGCGTCGAAGGTCTTCTGTTCCTGCGCCACGCCGCTGTATCCGGTCACGGCGACGGCCGGAAGTCCCGCGAGCACGGAGGTCGAGCGGACTTCGCGCATCAGCTGATAGCCGTCCATCACCGGCATGCCCACGTCGCAGACGAGCAGGTCGTAGCGCTCGCGGCCGAGCGCGGCGAGCGCTTCGGCGCCGTTCGTGGCCGTCGCCACCCGCGCGCCTTCCAGCGTCAGCAGCGAGCCGAGCGCGTGGCCGGTTTCGGCATCGTCGTCGACGACGAGCAGCGACAATCCCGCGAGCACGCTCGATTCGCCCGGCAGCGCGCCGGGCAGCGCGGCGTCGTCGCTTGCGGGCGGCAGCCACACCGTGATGCACGTACCCTTGCCGTGGCCGTCCGAGCGCACCGCGACGCGCCCCGCATGCATCTCGACCAGTTGCTTCACGAGCGCGAGTCCGATGCCGAGCCCGACGCCCGACTTGCGCCGCGCCTCGTTCGCCTGCGAAAACATGTCAAAGATGTGCGGCAGGAATTCCGGCTCGATGCCCTCGCCCGTGTCCGCCACTTCGATGCACAGGTCCGCGCCGTCGCGCGTCAGGCCGATCGTGACCTTGCCGCCCGCGGGCGTGAACTTCAGCGCGTTGCTGAGCAGGTTCCACACGATCTGTTCGAAGCGCACCGGATCGACTTTCGCGAGCGCCGGTTGAGCGGCGGCCGTCAGCGACAGCGCGACGCCGCGCGCGGCGGCGTCGCCTTCCATCGCATCGCAGATCGACGCCAGTGTCGGCGCCAGATCGGTGAGCGCGAGCGTCAGGGCGAGCTTGCCGGTGCGCACGCGCGACAGGTCGAGCAGGTCGTCGATGATCTGCGCCTGACTCAGCACCGCGCGCTGGATCGCGTCCGCAGCCTCGACGATCGCCGGCGCGCCGCGCGACTCCGGCAGGCGCGGCAGCATTTGCGCCTTCACGTTGATGAGATTGAGCGGATGTTTCAGTTCGTGCGAGAGCACGGCGAGGAAGTCGTCCTTCAGACGATTCGCGGCTTCGGCGCGCTCGCGCACGAGCCGCTCCTGCGAAAGCTGCACCTGGCGCAGGTCCTCGACCGACTTGCGGTCCGTCAGATCGCGCGCGATCTTCGCAAAGCCGGTGAATTTCGGGTCCGACAACGGCGTCACCACGCCGCTGCAGAACACCTGGCGTCCGCTTTTCGCGACGTGCCAGCGCTCGTCGTCGGCGCGGCCTTCTGCGGCGGCCGTCTCGCGCTCGCGCGCGGCCACGCCCTGCGCGCGGTCCTCGGCGCTGAAGATGATCTCGATGTTGCGGCCGACCGCCTCGCTCTCCGTATAGCCGAACACGCGCTCGGCGCCCGCGTTCCAGCTTTGGATCACGCCTTCCGGGTCCTGCACGATGATCGCGTAGTCGTTGGTCGTCTGGGCCGCGAGCCGCAGCCGCTCCGCGCCTTCGCGCGCTTCTTCCTCGGCGCGCCGGCGCGCGGTGATGTCGATCAGCGTCAGCACCGCGCCGTCGATGCGATCGTCGCCCGTGCGGTACGGCAGGAGCCGCGCGATGAACCAGCGCTCGTCGCGGCTCGCCACCTGGCGTTCGATCAGCCGCAGCGACTGGAAGGTCGCGGCGACGTCTTCCGCGAGTTCGGGGTAATGCAGCCGGTGCGTGATGTCGAAGAGCGAGCGGCCCACGTCCGCGCCGATCAGGTTGAAGACGCCCGTCGCGCTCGGCGTATAGCGTTTCACGCGCATCGCGCGGTCGACGAAGATGGTCGCGATGTCGCTCGACGCGATCAGGTTCTGGAGATCGTCGTTGGCCTTGCCGGTTTCCTCGATCTTCGATTGCAGCTCGCTATTGACGGTGACCAGTTCCTCGTTCACCGACTGCAGTTCTTCCTTGCTGGTTTCGAGTTCCTCGGTCGCCGAGCGCAGCTCCTCGTTGATCGCCTGTAATTCCTCGTTCGACGCCTTCAGTTCTTCCGTGGACGTCTCGTACTGTTCGATCGTGCGCTGCAACTGCTCCTTGCTGCGCTGGACCTCGCGTTCGAGCTGCATCAGCACGGTATCGGCGCCGATTTGATCGGTCGTCGGGGGCCCGTCGGTCATGGCCTCCTGCACTTCGTCGAACAGCACGAGCACGAAATCGGCGTCGGCGTCGGCGTCGTGGAAGGGACGTACCGTCATCGTCACGTAGCACGGGCGCTCGTCGCGCACGAGGCGCACGCGCCGCGCCTCGACGCTGTTGCCCGTCTGCAGCGCCTGGAAGAGCGCGGTGCGCAGGTCGAGCCGCAGTTCCGGCAGCACCAGCGCGATCACGTTGCTCGACGGCTCGCCGCCCACATAGCGCAAGAAGCGTCCGACGTTCTCGGACATGTGCACGATCTTCGAATCGCGGTTCACGATGATGCTGGGCGGCGCGTACTGCTCCAGCACGCGCTGGTGCAGCGCGCTGAACGAGAAGTTGCGGCGCGCGGGAATCAGCGCGGACGCGGGATCGGCGACGGCGGGCTGCGCCGGCTCGCCGGCCCTGGCGGGCGGCATCATCGAGGGCCGGCGCGGGTGCGCGACCGCCTTCGCGCGATAGATGCGGTGTTTCTTGTCGACGACGCTGAAGAGGTCCTCCACCGAATCCGCCGATTCCGAGCTGCCGAGGAACAGATACCCGTTCGGATAGAGCGCGAAGTGGAACATCTCCAGCACCTGGCGCTGCACCGTGCGGTCGAGATAGATCAGCAGATTGCGGCACGACACGACGTCGAGCCGCGAAAACGGCGGATCGCGCAGCACGTTGTGGAGCGCGAACAGGATCTTTTCGCGCACCGGTTTCAGCACTTCGTAGCGGCTCGCGCTCTTCGCGAAGAACTGGCGCAGGATGTCCGGCGGGACGTCGGTGACGATCGAGTCCGGATAGACGCCGGTGCGCGCCTTCGCGACCGCGGTCTCGTCGATGTCGGTGGCGAAAACCTGGAGCGCGGCCGGCGAGCGCGCCGCGTTCTGGTACTCGGTGAAGAGCATCGCGAGCGTATACGCCTCTTCGCCCGACGAGCACCCCGCCACCCAGACGCGCACCTGGTCGTGATCGCGCTTGCGCTCGTAGATGTCGGGCAGCACGTCGCGCGCGAAAGCCTCGAACGCCTCGCGGTCGCGGAAGAAATTGGTCACGCCGATCAGCATGTCGGCGAGGAGCGCGCCCGTTTCGCGCGGATTGCCGTGCAAAAAATCGCGATACGTGACGAGATCGGGCAGCGCGTTCACCTGCAGCCGCCGTTCGATCCGGCGCAGCATCGTCGCGCGCTTGTAGTGGCGAAAGTCGTGGCCGGTGCGCGCGCGCAGGCTCGTGAGAATGTCCTGCAACGCTGCTTCGGCGTGCGCGCCGGGGTCCGTGCCGGGCGCCGCCTTCGCCGTGCGCGGTTCGAGCGCGGGCAGGCTGATGCGCTTCGCATTGGCCCAGAGGTCGAGCAGCTTCTGCGGCATCTCGACGACTGGCAGCACCAGGTCGACCTGGCCCGTCGCAATCGCGCTCTGCGGCATCTCGCCGTATTCGGCGTCGTTGGGCTCCTGCGCGAACGTGATCCCGCCCACTTCCTTCACCCGCGCGAGGCCCACGGCGCCGTCGCTGCCGGTGCCCGAAAGCACGATGCTCATCGCGTGCTGGCCGTGCGCGTCGGCGAGACTGCGGAAAAACGTGTCGATGGTGACCGGACGCCCGCCCGACGGCGCCGCGTCGCGCACGCGCAGATGGCCGTCGATCATCGTCAGGCTCTTGGCCGGTGCGATCACGTAGACGTGGTTCGGCTCGATCCGGACCGGCCCGCTGACCTGGACGACGCGCATGCGCGTCGCGCGGCGCAACACTTCGTCGGCGGTGCTGACGTGATTCGGCGACAGATGCAATACCGCGACGAACGCCATGCCCATGTCGGCGGGCGCGTTCTCGAAGAAGCGAATCAGGGCTTGCAAGCCGCCCGCCGAGGCGCCGAGCCCCACGACGGGGAAATCGAGCGCGCTTCGGGTGAGCGCGGTGTCGCCGGCGTCAGCGGTTTCGGATGGATCGAGGGGCGGCTCCGGCGTTGTAGTGTTATCGGTCACTACGAATCCTGTTTTGCTTGTGAGTATTCGGAATGGAGCGGCCGGAACTACGCTGGCCGTCGTCGAAGATACCATTTGCGCGCATATTCCGGGCCTATCGAACGTCCGTCCGGCCAAAGCCCGTGACGCGGCGCGTCAGACGGCGCCTGCGTTCCACCTTTTGCCTTCCGGCGGGAAGCCCTCATTGCAACGCGTCTCCAATACCTTCGTCTTATCGTCCCGCCTCGGATTGACTTGCTTAATTAGGCCCCGCGCGGCGCTTTTGGTAATTCGGCCTTCCGGCCCCGCTAATTCTTTTTCACTTTGTCAACGCGCCGGCCAATCGCGTCGTTTCTGTCTTGAAATTACCAGTTTGCACCTTGTTACAGACACTCGGTAATGACATAACGAACGGGCAAAAAAAGTAAAAGGGATCGGTTACTTTTTCCTGTTACAAACCCGTGTTAAACGACTGAAAAACTTACCGAATCAACGTGTTGTTTTCTGTCAAATTATTATTGAGATGTGCTTGATTTCCCATCTGGCGGTACTTACAATCCGTTTCACAGTGTTGTTACAAGTTGTAACACGCTGTATCAAAATTGAAGTAGCCGGCCGGACTAGAGTCCGGCAAGGCAGAAAAAAAGATATCGGCAAAAAATGCCGGCCAGGTTCGGGGAATTACTGGAAGTAGCAAAATTATGAACGGTCGTGAAACGCTGGAATCGATTCGCGAAATCAACCTGTCGTACATCATGCTCGCGCAGCGGATGTTGCGCGAGGATCGTGCCATCGGCATGTTCCGGCTTGGCCTGTCGGCCGAGCTCGCCGATCTGCTGGCCGGCCTCACGCTGCCGCAAGTCGTGAAGCTCGCGGGATCGGACCAGCTCTTGTGCTTTTTCCGCTTCAACGATCACACGATGCTGTCGGCATTGACGCAACCCGCGAAGCACGCGGACATTGCGTCGACGCACGCAGCCATCTTGCTCGCCGGCCAGCCGGCCGAACAGTTCGCTTGAGACGGGACCAGCCATGACCACGATGCTGAAGAAAAGCCTGACCGAAGACGCACAGGAAGTGTTCCGCGCTATCGCACTGATCGAACTCGGCGCGCGGATGCAGGTTCTGGAAAGCGAATTGACGCTCTCGCGCGACCGCATGATCCGTCTTTATCGCGAAGTGAAGGGCGTATCGCCGCCGAAGGGCATGCTGCCCTTCTCGGCAGACTGGTACATGACGTGGCTCGCGAATATCCACGCATCGCTGTTCTACAACACCTACGTGTTCTTGAAGAACGAAGCGGGCTGCTCGCACCTCGACGCATTGACCAAGGGTTACCGGCTGTATCTCGAGCACTGCAACCATAGCGGCGCCGAGGCTGTACTGGATTTGACGCGGGCCTGGACTCTCGTGCGCTTCTTCGACGCCGACATGCTGCAGCTCACGCGCTGCTGCCGCTGCACCGGCAAGTTCGTTGCGCACAAACATGATTTGCAGAATAACGTGGTGTGCGGGGCCTGCCAGCCGCCGTCACGCGCGGGGAAGACCAAGAAAGCGGCGGCCGCCCGTCAGGCGACCGAAGAAGCCGCTCTGGAGGTGGTGAGCCAGAATGAAGTGCCGGACGAATCATCGGTGCTCGACAATGCGGCGCTCTTTACGCCGCGCACACAAGGCCCGGTCGCACGGGCTGCTTGAACGGTAGCGGCGCCGGCCGTCCTCGAGGACCGCTCTCGGGCGGTGGACAGCCGGCAATGCCGCTACCGTTTTCCTTCTCGACCGAATTCTCTGAAGGGCCCGCCGATCTCGGCGGGCCCTTTTTTTCGTCGGCGCGCAGGCGGCGCGCGCGCCACGCGTTCCGTTCTTTTCGACAATAATGCCGTGATTCCGGCATCGCCTTTATCCAGCGAGCGCCGCCGCACCATCGAACCGACGGGGACTTCACCATTGCCGTTCAAGCTGCCGACCACCGCCACCGCTCCGTTTTGCCCGTCCGAGGTCAAGGGTTCCGTCGACGTGCCCGCGGGCGCGCCGCTCTGGAAGAAGCTCGCGCAGTTTGCCGGGCCGGGCCTGCTCGTCTCGATCGGCTACATGGACTCGGGCAACTGGGCGACCGACATCGAAGCCGGCTCGCGCTACGGCTACACGCTGCTGTTCGTCGTGGTGCTGTCGAGCCTTGCCGCGATGGCGCTCCAGTGTCTCGCGATGCGCCTCGGCATCGTGACCGGACGCGATCTCGCGCAGCTGTCGTCGGAGCGTTATTCGAAACCGGTCGCGCGCGTGCAGTGGGCGCTCGCGGAGATTTCGATCATCGCGTGCGATCTCGCGGAGGTGCTCGGCGGCGCGCTCGCGTTTCACCTGCTGTTCGGTTGCTCGCTGATGTGGGGCGTGATCTTCACGGCGTTCGACACGCTCATCGTGCTCGGCCTGAAAGGCAAGAACTTCCGCGATCTGGAAGCGATCATGCTCGGCCTCATCGCGACGATCGGGCTCGGCTATATCGTCGAACTAGCGCTGGTGAAGCCGCACTGGCCGGCGGTTTTCGGCGGGCTCGTGCCGTCGTGGCACGCGATTTCCGAACGCGAGCCGCTCTATCTCGCGATCGGCATCCTCGGCGCGACCGTGATGCCGCACAACCTCTACCTGCATTCGTCGATCGTGCAGACGCGCATCGTCTCGCGCACGAAAGCGAGCCTGCTGTCGGCGATCCGTCTGTCGCGGCTCGACACCATCGTTTCGCTCTTCCTCGCGCTCCTGATCAACGCGGCGATCCTGATTCTCGCGGCGTCGGCGTTCCACGCGACGGGGCACACGCAGGTCACCGAAATCGAGGACGCGTACCGGCTGCTCGCGCCGATCGTCGGCACCGGGCTTGCCGCGATTCTCTTCGCGGTGACGCTGCTCGCGTCGGGCCAGAGCTCGACGTTCACCGGCACGATTGCCGGGCAGGTCATCATGGAAGGCTTCCTGAAACTGAAGATTCCGTGCTATCAGCGGCGCTTCATCACGCGCGCGCTCGCGCTGATTCCGGCGCTGATCGGCGTCGGCATGATGGGCAACGGCGCGGTCGGCAAGCTGCTGGTCGCGAGCCAGGTCGTGCTGAGCCTGCAACTGCCGTTTGCGCTCTACCCGCTGATCCGCATGACGAGCGACCGTCGGCTGATGGGCGAATTCGCCAACCGCGCGTGGACGAAGGGCGTCGCGTGGATGCTGTTCGGCGTGATCAGCGCGGCGAATCTCTGGCTCGTGGTGCAGACGGTCGGTTTTGTAACCGGCTGACGCCTAGCTGTACAGATTCGCCTCGGGCAGCACGCCCGCGAGCGCAAACCGGCCGATGTCGCGCAGTTTATAATCGAGCGGATCGTGCAGCGTGTGCACGCGCGCGTTGCGCCAGAAGCGGTCGAGCGCGAGCGGACCGTGCGTCGAGCGCGCGCCGCAGGCGTCGAAGAGCGCCTCGCTGACGTCGAGCGCCGCGCGGTGCGCCAGCACCTTCGCTTCCGCCACCGCGAGCGCCGTGTGCGCGCGCTCCTCGGCGGTCAGCGCGTCGCCGCGATCCCACGCGCGGTCGAGCGCCCCGGCGGCGCGCGTCGCGAGCGCTTCCGCGCTCACGGCCTTCAGCCGCATCTCCGCAAACCGATGCAACTGATACGGATCGTCGACGGCGCTCGCCACGTTCGAATGAATCCACGGCCGTCCGGACTTCGCGACATACTCGCGCGCCTCCGCGAGCGCGCCTTCCGCGATCCCGACGAAGAGGTTCGTCAGCACCAGTTGCGAGACGAGCGTGCGCAGCGAGCCGCGCGGCGTCGGCGGCGCCTCGGAGCGGTGCAGCACTTCCTCGGCACGCAATTCGACGTCGTCGAAGGCCACGCTGCCGCTGTCCGTCTGACGCTGGCCGATGGGATTCCAGTCTTCGTTGACCGTGATGCCCGCGCGCCCCGTCGGCACGACGCCGAACACCGGCTTGCCCGTGGCCGGGTCCTGCGCGGAGAGCGTCATCATCTGCGAGCCGCGCGTACCGGAGCAAAAGCCCTTCTGGCCCGACAGACGATAGCCGCCGTCGCCCGTCGCATGCGCGATCAGCCGCGTATCGAGCGGATTCACCGCGTTGCCCCACCACCAGCGGTTTTCGACCGTGCCGCGCAGATACCGCTCGCGCTGAGCCTCGCTGCCCCACACCGCGACGCTCACCACCTGCAGGCAAGTGAACCCGAGCAGATGGGCCAGCGCGGCGTCGACGCGTGCGATCGCGCGAATCGTCTGATACACGTGGACCCAGGGCGCGCCCTCGCCGCCGTATTCGCGCGGCACGGCGATCGTCAGGAGGCCCGCGTCGGCGATCAGCTGCTTTTCGCGCGCGGCGTGACCGCCTTCGCGGTCGCGCGCTTCGGCGGTCTCGCGCAACGCGGCGAGCAGTTCGGTCAATGGCAGGGAATCGGGCCGATGAGGGGCGTTCATGCTGTCTCCGGTGTCGATGCGGTTGCCGTCATTATCATCCCGTGCGCCGGGTGATGCGCCGCACCAGGCGATCGCCGCCCCACTGCACGGCGCTGACGATCACGATCAGCAGCGCGATCACCGTGACCATCACGGTCGTGTCGAAGCGCTGATAGCCGTAGCGTATCGCGAGATCGCCGAGACCGCCCGCGCCGACCGCGCCCGCCATCGCCGACGAGCCGATCATCGCGACCACCGTGATCGTGAAGCCGCCGAGGATCCCCGGCAACGCTTCGGGCAGGAGCACGTGCCGGATGATATGGCGGCGTTCGGCGCCCATCGCCTGCGCGGCCTCGATCAGCCCGCGGTCGACTTCGCGCAGGCTCACCTCGGCGATGCGCGCGAAGAACGGCGTCGCGGCGATCGAAAGCGGCACGATCGCGGCCCACACGCCGATGGTCGTGCCGACGAGAAGGCGCGTCAACGGCAAGAGCGCGACGAGCAGGATGATGAAGGGCGTCGAGCGCAATGCGTTGACGACCGAGCCGAGCGTCGAATTGACGGCCGGCCGCTCGAAAATGCCACCCTTCGTCGTCGTGACGAGCACGAGCGCGAGCGGAATGCCGGCGACGAGCGCGATCAGCGCCGAGACGCCGACCATCACGACGGTGTCGCGGATCGCGTCGAGGAATTCGGGCAGCCAGATTTCAAACATAGCCGAGCACCTCCACTTTGTCCGCGTGACGCCGCGCGCCGGCGACGAGCGCCTCGACATGCGCGCGCAGCCCCGCTTCGTTCGCGCCGTGCGCGTGCAGATGCGCCGCGACGACGAGCCGTCCCTGCGCATGCCCCTGAATCCGGTCGATGCCGCCATGCACGAAGTTCACGCGTCCGCCGAGCGCGCCGAGCGCCACCGCGAGCGCGCCCAGATCGGGCTCGTGCCGCGACTCGCCGGTGAAGCGCACGTCGAGCAGCACGTCGGCATCGTCACGCGGCGCACTCGCGAGCCGCGCGGCGAGATCGGCGGGCAAATCGTGCACGAGCGTGCGCAAGAGCGCCTGAGTGGCCGCGTGGCGCGGGTCGCCGAACACGCGCCACACCGCACCGGTCTCCACGACTTCGCCCGCCTCGATCACCGCGACGGAATCGCAGACTTCGCGGATCACCGCCATCTCATGCGTGATCAGAAGAATCGTGAGGCCGAGGCGTCGGTTGATGTCGCGAAGCAGCGCGAGAATCTGCTGCGTGGTTTCCGGATCGAGCGCGGACGTGGCTTCGTCGCAGAGCAGGAGGTCGGGGTCGTGAACCAGCGCCCGCGCAATCCCGACGCGCTGCTTCTGGCCGCCGGAAAGACTGCGCGGATACGCATCGCGTTTCGCCGTGAGGCCGACGAGTTCGAGCAGCACATCGACTTTCGCGTCGATGCTGCGCTTGTCGACGCCCGCGATCTTCAGCGGCAGCGCGATGTTCTCGCGCACCGTTTTCGCCGACAGCAGGTTGAAGTGCTGGAACACCATGCCGATGCGCCGCCGCAACCCGACGAGCCCGCGTTCGTCGAGTGCGCCGACCGACACGCCGTTCACGCGCACCTCGCCGCGCGTGGGTTTTTCGAGGCCGTTCACGAGCCGCAGCAACGTGGACTTGCCCGCGCCGCTGCGTCCGATGATGCCGAACACCTCGCCCCTCGCGACCGACAAATCGACGCCCGAGAGCGCCGCCGTCGATCCGCCGAACACCTTGCCGACGTCCGCGAACACGACGCTTTTCGCCTGTGTGCCGGAACGCGCTTCGCTCACGCGCGGTTCCTCGATGATCACATCCGCCATGATGCAAGCCTCCGTTGAACGACTCACCACGCGACCGCGTAGAGCGTGCCGAACGCCTGGTCGAGCGCGGCGCGCACGGCGGGCGACTGCTGGTAGATCGCGATGAACTTGCGGATGCGCGGATCGTTCACGCTGTCGGGACGCACGACCCACTGGATCGCGAAGAGCTTGTTCTCGACGCCGTCGAAGAGCAGCGCGCTGTTCGGATCGGCCGTGCCGGCGAGCTTGATGAAGCTCGGATAGCCTTGCGCGAGATCGACGTCGTCGAGCGAGCGGGCGAGTTGCGAGGCTTCGAGCTGCACGATCTTCAGATGCTTCGGGTTCTCGACGATGTCGAGCGTCGTCGCGCGGTAATCGGCGCCCGGCTTCAGCTTGATGAGGCCCGCGCGCTGCAGCAGCAAGAGGCCACGCCCGCCGTTCACCGGATCGTTCGCGATGGCGACGCTCGCGCCGTCCTTCAGTTCGTCGAAGCGCTTCACCTTCTTCGAATAGAGGCCGATCTTCATGATCGTGCCCGGCGCGATCGCGACGAAGTCGTAGCCGCCCTGCTTCTTCGCGTTCTCCAGAAACGGCACGTGCTGGAAGTAGTTGACGTCGATGTCCTTGTTCGCAAGCGCGGCGTTCGGCGTGTTCCAGTCGGTGAATTCAATCAGCTTCACGTCCAGCCCTTGCGCCCTGGCTTCCTTCACGGCGACCTTCAGCGCATCGATTTGCGGACTCGTCGCGGTGCCGATTTTCAGCGTGGCATCGGCGGCGAACGACGAAGCGGCGAACGACATCGCGAACGCCGCGACAACGACGAGCAGGGTGGCGCGCACGCGCCGGGACACGCCGCGCAATGCGGCATTGGCATTCTTCATGATGGACTCGTCCAAAGGAAAACGATGAGCGCGCGACGTTGCGCAAGGATGAATGAAACGCGAAGCTAGTTGCCGGTCGAGCGCCGACAGTGCAGATGCAGACGATTCATCGCCCTCTCCTGATTCAAGTGAAGGCCATCATAGAAGGCGTAACGTCGCGGGTCTACGAAGCGATTTTCCGATCGAAATCGCTAAAGCGGATATACGCCGCGCGAGCCTGGGCCGCCCACGCTATAGTGCGGCTTTCCGGTCACGCGACTCGAACCGATGCCTTCGCCCTCCACCGCCGCCACGATGATCGACGCGTTCCATCGCACGCGCGTCGAAGATGAACAGCAGGTCGAGTTGTGGCTCGAAGAAACCGGCGACTGCGCCATCGCGCTGGAAGCGATCTGGTCGGAAGGCGCGCATCATCGCGGACACGCGCGCGTCGCGATGGAGCGGCTCGTCGGGCTCGCCGACGCGCATCGCGTGATGATCACGCTGGTGCCGCGTCCGCTCGACGTGAAGGGCGACGGCGTGCACGCGCCACCGGTCGATCGCCATGCGCCCGATGCCGCCGCGCTCGAAGCGTTCTACGAGCGGCTCGGGTTCGAGCGCAGCGGCGGCGAGTTCGAAGGCTCGCCCGTGCTCGTGCGCTCGCCGCGCTGAAAACCGCTCAAACGGCTGCGCTGCCCGAATTGCCCGCCGACGCTTCCGCCGTCGGATGCTGCGCGGCTCGCGACGGCTCCGCGCGCTGATCCGCCGACGCCTGCGCTTCGTCCTTCACCTGCGGCTCGCCGCCGTCGATGATCACGAAGTTGCGCTGGGGATTCGCGATCTCGATGCCGCGCGCCGTGAACTCGTTGAGGATGCGCCGGTTGAATTCGCGCTGCACCGGCCAGCGCGAACTGTCGCGGCACTGGATCTGTCCGGCGAGCGTGACGGTCGAGCCGTCGACGGCATCGACGCCCCAGAAGCTGAAGTCCGAGAGAATGCCGTCCTTGAACGCATCGTCGCGCTGGAGCGACGCGCCGATGTCCTTGAGCGTCGAGATCGCGAGATCGACGTCCTGGCCGAGCGCGATGGACACGCGCACCGCCGCATTGCCGATGCCGCGATTCGTGTTGTTCACCGTCGATACCGAACTGAACGGCACCGTGTGCAGCGAACCGTCGCCGGCACGCAGACGCACCGTGCGGATCGACAGATACTCGACCGTGCCCGATACGCCCGCGAGCGTCACCCAGTCGCCGACCTGCATCGCGTTCTCCATCAGGAGGAAGATGCCGGTGATGAGGTCCTGCACGAGCTTCTGCGACCCGAAGCCGAGCGCGACGCCGAAGATGCTCGCGCTCGCCAAGAGCGGCGCCGTGTTCACGCCGATCTCGCTTAATCCTGTCAGCACGACCACCAGCGCGATCACGATGAAGAGCGCCGTGCGCATCATCGGCAGCAGCGTTCTCAGACGCGCCGCGCGCAGGCGCTCGCCACTCGTCGTCCAGGCTTCGAGGCGGCGCTCGACCATCACGTTGGCCGCTTCCCAGACGAGCACCGCGAACACCGCCGCGATCGCGATCGTGATCAGCGCCGAGGCGAGCCGGTTGCCGACGCCGCCCGAGGTGAAGAAGCCGATGATGTCGATGCCCCACACCTGCAACAGCGCGACAACGGTCGCCACCGCGATCACCGTCTGCACGATGCGTCGCAGCATCGGGTAATAGCGGTAAGCGTGGCGATGCGCGATCGACTGGCTCGCGTAGCCATCTTCCGCATCGCTACGGAAGACGCGGCCGAGCCCGCCGAACGCGACGATCGCGACCACGCGCGCCGCCACCAGCACGGCCACCGAGAGACCGCCGAGATGGAACAGCGTCTGATAGCCGTTCCTCACGTCGAGCGCCCACACGAACCACAGCGCCATCACGAAGAAAATCGCGACGCCGGCCCAGATGTCCGCGATCCAGTTGCCGACCAGCGACACCGGGCGATGCCCCTGCATGCGCTGGCGGATGCGCGCCGCGACCGGCGTCCTGCATTCGAAGATCACATACGCGATCATCGCGTGCACGACGAACGTGACCGCCTTCAGGATCGCGATGTGGGCTTCGTCGGAGAGACCGAGCGGCTCTGCGGCATTCGCGATCGCGACGCCCGCGCCGCCCACGCAGACGATGCGCATCACCCAGCCGTGCGTGAACGCGGCGAAGCGGTCGCGCATCTGAATGAGCCGCAAGCCCGGCGCGCGCGGCGCGAGAAAGAAGAGACTGACGATCTGGATCGCGCGGCACACGAGGTACACGTCGATCAGCGCGCCCGCCACGCGGGCTTCGGGCGTGTTGTCGTCGATGAAGACCGACATCGGGAGCGTCGCCGCCGCGACGAACACGGCGAGCGGCACGACCGAGAAGAACGCATGCAGGAGCGCGCTCGGCAGGCGTTGCAGGAGCGTCCAGTGCCGCGCGGCATGACGCTTGCCGCGCACCGTGTCCGTCTTCTTCTCCGCGACATGCAGCGCGGCTTCGTCGCCACGGCGCTCGGCGGCGGCCTCTTCGCGCACCGCTGCGTTTTCCTGCCGGGCCAGGTCGGGACTCTCCTCGTCGACATCGACGATGCCGCGCGCCGCGATCCGGCCGCGCGGACCGCGCAGCAAGCGCACGGCGAGCAGTTCCAGCAGCAGGGCGGGCACGAGCGAGACCAGCACGGTCCACGCGACGTGTTCGAGCAACTGGCGGGCGTCGGCGGTCGCGGTGCGTTCGCGCCACCATTCGAGCACCGATCCGTAGTCGAGCAGCGCGGACATCGAATGCCGCAGGCCCGAGCCGAACTGCACGAGCCAGTGGCTGGCCTGATGCGAAATCTGCGAAGCGAGACCGTTGCTCGTCAGCGACTTCGCGAGCACGCTCGACGCGCCGCTCGCCGGTTCGGCCGACGACGCGCCCGAAGCCGACGCCGCCTGCGGCGGCGTGGCGAGCGCGCCGGCTGCGGCGAGCGCGCGCAACGTATCCGCGAATTGCGCGCGGCGAGCCGGGTCGTTGAGGACCGCGAGCGCGTCGCGGGCCTGTTGCGGCGTGAGCGTGACGGGCGCCGCGGGATTCGCGGAACTGGCCGGATTCGCATGGCCCGCCGCAGCGTTGGCGAGCGCCGGAGTCAGCATCGACAGGGCAAGGAGAACGAGGACGAGCAGGGATTTGCGCATGGGCCAGATAAGGAACTCAGGGTTCAGGGACTCGACGGATGATGTCGATCGGCTCGAGCCGGAACGAATCGTGCTAGACGGCTTCGATCGAATAAGGATCGAGGAACTGCCATGATGGTGCAGCCGGGTGACGCAGCCGGATTCTCGGGCAAGGCCGCGCGTCGAGTCCGTTAACGGAGGTAGTTCTGCGGTAGCACGTCGCGCGCCCGCCCCGTTTCACGGTGCGCGAAACGCGGTCGCGTTCAGGCGCCCGCGCGCGCGCCTTCACGCACGATGTCCGGCTCGAAGAACACCCAGCGCACTTGCGGGAACGTGTTCTGCAAGTCGTCCTCGATGACGTTGATCGCATCGATCAGCGCGCGGCCGCTCGGATAGTCGATCATCTCCGCCTGCACGGCGACCACCACATGCTTGCCCCATTGCAGCGTGATGAGGCTGATGATGCGCAGGATTTCGGGCCGCGCGCGCAGATGCGCGTCGATGGCACGGCGCACTTCCGGACTCGCCGATTCGCCGACAATCATCGACTTCACTTCGCGCGCGACCACGTAGGCGACCACCATCAGCAGCAGCCCGACGCCGATCGAACCCGCCGCGTCCCACATGGGATTGCCGGTAATCATCGTGAGCAGCACGGCGCAGAACGCGATGGCGAGACCCGCGAGCGCCGCGACGTCCTCGCCCGCGACCACCAGCAGTTCCGACTCGCGCGTCTCGCGAAACCAGCGCCACAGAGCCTTGTCGGGCGCGCCCTTGCGGATCTCGCGCAGCGCGCCCGCAAGCGACAACGCTTCGAGCACGACCGAGATGCCGAGGATCACGAGCGCGACGATTGGATTGCTCAACGGTTCGTGATGCAGCATGCGATGCACGCCTTCGTACACCGAGAACGCGCCGCCGACGAAGAACAGCAGCAACGCGACGATCAGCGCATAGAAATAGATCTCGCGCCCCGAGCCGAGCGGATGCAGCGCGTTGGCCGGCTGCTGCGCGCGCTTCAGGCCGAACAGCAGCAGAAGCTGATTGCCGCAGTCGGCGGTGGAGTGAATCGCCTCGGCGAACATCGAGCCCGAACCGGTGAACGCCGCGGCGCCGAACTTGCACACGGCGATGCCGAAGTTGGCGGCGAGCGCATAAAAGATGGCCTTCGGCGATTCGTCGTTCATGAGGTCCTTTGAGTTGAGGCTGCGATCAGGCGACCTCGACGCGGCTCGCGCCGTCGATCATTTCGCCGATCACGACAGCATCATTGAAACCGTCCGCGCGGAAGATCGCGAGCACCTCGTCCACCGCTTGCGGCGCGCACGATACGAGCAGGCCGCCGGAGGTCTGCGGGTCGGTGAGCAGGACGCGTGCCACATCGTCGAGCGACGACGCGAGTCCGATGGCCGCGCCATACGCGCTCCAGTTGCGTCCCGACGCGCCCGTGTACACGCCCGCATTCGCGAACGCCTCGACGCCCGGCAACCACGGCAGGTCCGCATAGCGAATGCGCGCGGTGAGTCCCGCGCCGCGCGCCAGTTCGAGCGTGTGGCCGAGCAGGCCGAAGCCCGTCACGTCGGTGAGCGCGTGCACGCCTTCGAGCAGCGCGAGGTCCGCGCCCGGGCGATTGAGCTTGGTCGTCGCGGCGATCATCGCGGCGTAGCCGGCCGCGTCGAGTTGCTCCTTCTTCAGCGCCGCCGACAGCACGCCGACGCCGAGCGGCTTGCCGAGCACGAGCACGTCGCCCGCGCGCGCGGCCGCGTTGCGCTTGACGAGCTTCGGATGCACGATGCCGAGCGCGGCGAGGCCGTAGATCGGCTCGACCGAATCGATCGAATGGCCGCCCGCCACCGGGATGCCCGCCTCGGCGCACACCGACTCGCCGCCCTTCAGGATCTCCGCGATCACTTCATGCGGCAGCACGTTGATCGGCATGCCGACGAGCGCGAGCGCGAGGATCGGCTTGCCGCCCATCGCGTAGACGTCCGAGAGCGCGTTGGTCGCGGCGATACGGCCGAAGTCGAACGGATCGTCGACGATCGGCATGAAGAAGTCGGTCGTCGCCACGATCGCCTGTTCTTCGTTGAGCTTGTAGACGGCGGCGTCGTCGGCGGTGTCGTTGCCGACCATCAGGTTCGGAAACGCCTGCATCGGCGTGCTGCGCTTCAGGAGATCGGCGAGCACGCCGGGGGCGATCTTGCAGCCGCAGCCGCCGCCATGCGAGAGGCTCGTCAGGCGGGGCGCGGTGCGGGGAGTCTGCGTGGTGTCGTTCATCGGGCGGCGTTCGGCTCGTGGAGATAAAGCCATATTATCGCCGCTCGCGGCGGAGGCCGCCCGGCGCCACGCTTCAGAGGCGCCGGAACAGCGCGGGATAATCCATGACGAAGCCGTCTGTATCGACGGGAAGCTCGGCCGTGTAACGCGACGTGATGCCTTCATAGCGATAGCGCCGGTCGCGCTCGATGCAGGTGTAGGCCTGCTCCACGGGCGCCGCCGTGAGTTCGGGCAGCGCGATATACACGACGCGGATCACGCGGCGTTCGCCTTCGGCTAGTTTCAGGCGGCGGATCGGCAACGTGTTGGTGAAGGGTGTCGCCGAGATGTCGATGTCGATGCAGCCCGCGAGGTCGTCGCGCGGCGTGCCGTTGCTGTCGGTCCAGTGGCCTTGCGCGTCGCTCAGCAGGTCGAGCGTGCCGCCGCCGATGCGCTTAACGACGACTCGCGTGACATTCCATGCTGCGTCGCATTCGATCCGGTACACCGCGCCGAAGCCCTCGCTGGCGAGCGCGCTCTCCGCTACGATGCCTTCGCGCCGAAGATCGACTTCGAGATGTTCGAGACCGTTGCCGTCGGCGGGCTCCCATCGGATCGTCTTCATCGCGCGTCTCCATTCGTGGCGAAGCTTCACGCGTATGACGCGGCGAGATCGAAGAAAGTGCCTTGATACAGGCACTTTTTCAGCGAACGAAGGTCAGTGGAAAGATTCGCGCGGTATACTCCGTCTCCATGTCACGCTTCATTCAAACGAGTTTCCTCATCGCATGAAAGCTTTCTTTCCGCTCGTCGCGCTGGCGCTGTCGGCTTTTTTGTACCAGGCAGTACACGCGCAGGAATCGCCCGATCTGTCGAAGGACTATGACTACCTCACCCGCATGCACGTGCCGAGCGCGGTCATTCAATGCGTCGCCGCGTTCGATCACTGGGTGGAACTCACGCCGAAGTACGACACGTTCATCGTGCCCGATCGCCGCGTGCTCGCGGCGAAGATCGAAAGCGACTCGCCGATCTTCAGCGTCGGCAATCCCATTCCCGTCGACAAGATAATCGTGATGCGCGCGTTCGCGAAGTCGCGCGGCAAGCCGCAGTGGACACGCGTCGATAGCAAGTGCGGTGTGCGCGATGGTCACGTGGTCGGGGTTTCGCTGACGCCGAACGTCAAGCCCATCGTTGTTCGATGACCGTGGCCTCTGCGCTTCGGTGGAACGACCAGCGAGCAGCGCAAAGCCTCACGCCCCATCCTGCTCACTGCGCGCAACCCGCTTGTTGAACGAGCGCTCATCGAGCCACCGGACCACCTGCGGACCATAACCCCGCGGCGCCTTCGCCACGATGCGCGTCGCCAGATCGGCGAGACAGTCGCCCGCCAGCGCCTCGCGCATGCGCTTCTCCGCGTTTCTCATCACCGCGTGAATCGCACAGACGCCGCTCGTCGCCCACGGCGGCGGGTCCTCGTCGAACACCGCGCAGCGCGCGCGAACCTCCCTGCATTCGAAGATCGGCTTGTCGCCGTCGATCGCATCGACGACATCGAGCACGCTGATCTGCGCGGGCGGCCGCGCGAGCGCGAAGCCGCCCTTCGCGCCTTCGGTCGCGATCACGAGTCCCGCCTTGTGAAGCTTGGTGAACAGCTTCGCGACGTAATCGACGGGCACGCCTTGCAGCTCCGCGAGATCGCGCACGCTGGCATCGCGCACGCCGTGCGGCGGCTCCGTCAAATAGAGCATGCAATGCAACGCGTACTCCACGCCCGTGCTGATGTGCGACATGTCCACTCCGGTCGACTGGTTTCCTCATTCACGCCGAGGTCGCTTGCTGGAACAACCCGAATATTTCAAACCACACGTTTGCTTACAAACGCACACCGCTTGTCATTTGCCGTTTGGCTAAATTGGCTTCACGCAATCACACGCGGATTCAAACTGATCTACACGGAGAAACCAATGAAAAAACTAGCGATCCTCGCAGCGCTCGCCGCCTTGCTCGGCACTTCGCTCGGCGGCTGCATCATCGTGCCGGATGGCGGTGGCTATCACCATCATCACGACTGGTACCGCTAAGACATCACGCGCACCCACACACCTTCAGGGAGATCGACCATGAACAAGACGAAGAAAAGCCTGTTGCTCGCCACGCTCGCCGCCGCACTCGGCATGGGACTGATGAACGTCGCCTCGGCCGACGATCACCGCCCCGGCTACGTCCATACCGTCGCACAAGGCTGGCACGGCGACCGCTATTGGGACGGCCATCGCTACTGGTCGCGCCACGACTGGGAGCGCCGTCATCCGACGAGCTACCATCACGCGCCGACGCATCGCTACTACTGATGCATTGATGCTTCGATGAGCCGGGACGTGTCCCGGCTTTTTGCATGCGTGCGCGTCGTTACCAGCTCTTCGGATCGCCGCCGAGTTCCTTGCAGGTGTCGTAGGCGATGGCCTGCAGCTTCTCTTCGCCGATCTGTCCGGAAAGCGCATAGCCCGCGCGATTCGCCGCCCAGTAATACGTCGTGCGCGGTCCGTCGCGCAGCATGCGGATTTTCGACTGGTTGCGCGAGACGGTCGTCGTGTAGAGCGTGATGCGCTCGCCGGCCGCGTTCTGATACATGAGCTGCGCCGCCGGCCCTTCCTCGCCGGGCAGCAAGCGCCCGCCGACGAGCTGGAATCCATATTCGGCAAGCGACGGAATCGTGAGCGTGCGATTGAGCCGCTTCGACAGCCAGTTGACCAGATGATCCTGCTGCGCCGCCACCACCTCCACCGCATGACGCTGCTCGGGCGCATAGACCGCGTACGCGATGTCGGCACGCTGCGCGAACGGAGGCCGTTCGTCGTGGAGCGCGGGCAGCAGCATGTGTAACAAATAGCCACAAGCCACGCCGATGAACGCCCAGCACGCCGCCATCAGGAACCGCTCGCGCCGCCGCGGACGCATCACGACGACCTGCGGCTCCACGGCCTCGCTTGCGAAGAGCGCACGCAGCGCATTGTCCTGCGCGCGATACGCCGAAACGGTCGCGGCGCTCGCCGGATCGCGCGCGATGCGCTCCGCCACGGCGTCGCGTTGTTCGTCGCTGAGTTCGCTGTCGAGATACGCCGACAACGGCTGGAGATCCTGCCTCTCCTCGGGCGGGTCAGGACGGTCGGGGCGGTCCGGAGTCGTCATGTGCGATTCACCACTTTCAACGACGAAGCCGACGCCGGCGACACCGACGACGACCCGCGGCGCTGCGGTTCTTCACCGAGCAGCACGCGCATGTGTTCGCGCGCGCGCGAAAGCCGCGACATCACGGTTCCGGCCGGCACGTTCAACACCACGGAAGCCTCCTGATAACTCATTTCCTCGACGCACACGAGCAGCATCACCTCGCGCTGCTCGACGGGCAGGCAATAGAGCGCGCGCTGCACGTCGCGCAGCACGAGCCCATCGACTTCGCCGACCGGCGCCGCCATCTGCCGCCACGGCGCGGTTTCGTCGTCCACCGCGATGTCGCGGCGGCCGCGCAACTGGTCGATATACAGATTGCGCATGATCGTGAACAGCCACGCGCGCAGATTGGTCCCGGCGCGAAACGCCTTCGAGCGGCCAAGCGCGCGTTCGGTCGCGTCCTGGACGAGATCGTCGGCCCAGGCGCGGTCGCCCGTCAGTGCGCGCGCGTAGCGGCGCAGCTGCGGCAGATGGGCGAGCAGTTCGGTCTCGAAACTCAAGACGCACCGCCCGCCAGCTTGCATGCGTGAGCGCAGACATGACGCATTGTCAGTACCCGCCGCCGCCCATTTTCGGCACGTTGCCGGGGCCGTTAGCGCCGCCGCTGCTCACGCCGCCGCTCACCGTGCCGCTCGCACACGCGGCCGCGAGCACCGCCAGGCCGAGCGCCGACACCAACGCGAGAATTCTGATCGATCGCAGCATGTCCGCCTCTTCACTCAACGCTCAGGGTTTGGCGACGTGCCATACGTCGCGGAAGTTGTCGCCGTTCTTGTCGCCTGGCTTCGTGTCCTTCGCGAACCGGTAGAGCCGCTTGCCGTCGTAGGCCCATTGCTTGCCGCCCTCGGCCGATTCCGTCGTCCACTTGCCCGACGGCTGGTCGGAATCGGTCGCCATGGCAGCGGGCCACGCTTGCACGCAACCGCCCGAGCACGCGCTCGGACCGCCCTTGGTGTCCTTGTCGAAGGTGTAGAGCGTCATGCCCTTTTCGTCGACGAACATCCCGTTGTCCGCCTTCGGCGGCGCCGCGAAAGCGCTCGCCGACAGAATCAGCGCGCTCAAGAGACCTCCCGTTGCAGCCATCGCGATTGGCTTCTTCATTTCATCTCCTCTCTGGTGAAGTAACCGTAGAACGTTCGGCGGCGCCGAACTATTCCGCAGTTGACGAAAAAAAGCTGCGTTCCGCTCTGACCGAGTTCCCGGGGCGCGCAAACCCTTACGCGCCCGCCTCTTCGCGCCAGCGACGCGTGTCCCTGAGCGGCGGCGCGCCGAACAGCCGGCTGTACTCGCGGCTGAACTGCGACGCGCTCTCGTAACCCACGCGATGCGCGGCGGTCGCGGCATCGGCGATATCGAGCAGCATCAGCCGCCGCGCTTCCTGCAAGCGCAACTGCTTCTGGTATTGCAGCGGACTCATCGCCGTGACGGCCTTGAAATGATGATGCAGCGACGACACGCTCATATGCACGTCGCGCGCGATCGATTCGATCCGCAGCGGCTGGTCGAAGTTCTGGCGCAGCAGCAGGATCGCGCGGGCGATGCGCTGCGTCTGGCTGTCGGTGAGCGCGATCTGGCGCAGCCGCGCGCCCTGCCCGTTCATCAGCAGGCGATACAGGATTTCACGCTTCACGAGCGGCGCGAGGATCGGGATGTCCTCGGGCGTGTCGATCAGGCGCAACAGGCGCAGCACCGCGTCGAGCATCGACGCGCCGAGCCGGTTGACGTACAGCCCGCGCGCGGCGTCCGAGTGCGAGGCGGGCGGCAGGTTTTCGTCGCGGATCAGCTCGGCTATCGCCTCGACGTCGAGGTCGAGCCGCAGCCCGAGATACGGCTCGGTTTCGCTCGCGACGGTCACTTGCCCCATCACCGGCAGATCGACTGACGAAACGAGGTAGTGCAGCGGATCGTAGACGTACACGTCGTCGCCGACCATCAGGCGCTTCGAACCCTGCGCGATCAGCGCGAGCGCGGGCGTCTGGATGCCGTGCTTCGGCCCGCCAGGATTCATCACGCGATGCAGGAAAAAGCCGGGCACGGACGTCTCGACGGTGCCTTCGCAGCCGACGGTAAAGCGGTCGAGCAGCGCGACGAGTTCGAGCCGTGCGCCGTCGAGGGACGGATCGGGCGCGCGGTGGGGATCGTGGCTGTCGTGGCTGTCGTGGCTGTCGTGGCCGTCGTGGCCGTCGTGGCCGTTCAGGGGATGCGGCTGGTCGTGCGAAAGGGTCTCGTTCAGTGCCATGGTTTCGCGAAAGAAGGAGGTTTCAGGGACTGTAGGTAGCTTACTCGCGCGTGCGCGAGTTCGCTCACCGCGCCCCGCTGGCTTTGCAGGAACAGGCAATGATCCGACAGGATCAGGCTATGGCCGCCGCCATCGGCGGGACGATACTGCACGGGCGCCGGTCCGGCCATGCCCGCATTCAGCACGCGCAACGTCGCGGCGACGCGGCCATGTCACCCGGACGGCATCCCCCGTCAGCCATTGAGGAGCAGTCCATGCGCTACAGAAAATTCGGCAATACCGGTCTCTTCGTTTCGGAACTGTGCCTCGGCGCCATGACCTTCGGCGGCGGCAGCGGCGGCATTTGGGACAACATCGGTCAGCTCCGGCAAGCGGACGCCGACACGCTGATCGGCCGCTCGCTCGACGCGGGCATCAATTTCATCGATACCGCCGATGTCTACGCCGACGGCCAGTCCGAGATCATCACCGGCCAAGCGCTGAAAAACCTCAAGGTGCCGCGCGAGAACGTGGTCGTCGCGACGAAGATTCACGGCGAAACCGGCACGAAAAGCGTGAATTCGCGCGGCGGCTCGCGCTTTCACATCATGGACGGCGTGAAGGCGAGTCTCAAGCGCCTGCAACTCGATCACGTCGACCTGTATCAGATTCACGGCTTCGATCCGGCCACGCCGATCGAAGAGACGCTGCGCGCGCTCGACAATCTCGTGCAGCACGGCCATGTGCGCTACATCGGCGTGTCGAACTGGGCGGCGTGGCAGATCGCGAAGGCGCTCGGCATTTCCGAGCGGCTCGGGCTGGCGCGTTTCGAGTCGCTACAGGCGTATTACACGATCGCCGGGCGCGACCTGGAACGCGAAGTCGTGCCGCTCCTGAACAGCGAGAACGTCGGCTTGCTGGTGTGGAGTCCGCTCGCGGGCGGCCTGCTCTCGGGCAAGTACACGCGCGAAGGCGGCAAGGAAGAAGGCAGCCGCCGCACCAAGTTCGATTTCCCGCCGGTGAACGTCGAGCGCGCTTACGACTGCATCGACGCGATGCGCGGAATGGCCGAAGCGAAAGGCGTCTCGGTCGCGCAGATCGCGCTCGCGTGGCTCCTGCATCAGAAGGCGGTGACGAGCGTGATCATCGGGGCGAAGCGCGTCGAGCAACTCGACGACAACATCGCCGCGACCCGCGTGCGCCTGAACGAAGACGAACTCGCCGCGCTCGATGAAGTGAGCCAGTTGCCGGCCGAATATCCGGGCTGGATGCTGGCGCGCGTCGGCGAATACCGTTTCAAGCAGTTGAGAGAAGCGGCTGATTATTAAGCCATTTTGCCGAACGGCAGCGTCATCAGCAGCGAATCGTGATAGACGCCGTCGATCTTGAGCGCGCGCGGTTCGCGGGCGAACGGCTCGAAACCCGCCGCGCGATAGAGCCGGATGGCCGCTTCGTTGTCCGGCGCGACGTGAATGCGGACCCGTTCATTTCGGCCGGGATGCGCGGTACTTCGACAGAAAGCGGTCAAGTTGCGCGGCGAACTGCTTGCCGTCGCGCGGGCTGTACGGCGACGGACCGCCCGTCTCGACGCCCGTGCTGCGCAACTGATCCATCATCGAACGGATGGTCAGCCGCTCCTCGATGTTCTCCGCGCTGAACCATTCGCCGCGCGGGTCGAGCGCATGCGCGCCCTTCGCGAGCACGCTCGCCGCCAGCGGAATGTCGGCGGTGATCACGAGATCGCCCGGCGCCGCCATCTCGACGATGCGCGCATCGGCCACGTCGAAGCCCGACGGCACCTGCACCGAGCGGATGAACGGCGACGGCGGCGTGCGCAAATACTGGTTCGCGACGAGCGTCACCGACACCTCGACGCGCGGCCCCGCTCGAAACAGGATGTCCTTGACGACGGCGGGACACGCGTCGGCATCGACGAGAATTTGCATGGCGTCACCTGGGCATTGAGGCTGGTCATCATACCGGGTGGCGCCATTTTTCTCAGATGATCGGCTTGCCTCCCGTCACGGCGACCGTCGCGCCCGAGGTATAGCTCGATTCGTCGGAGGCCAGCATCACGTAGGCGGCGGCGAGTTCGGCCGGCTGGCCGGCGCGCTTCATCGGCACTTGCGAGCCGAAATTCTTGACCTTCTCGGGCGGCATCGTCGACGGAATCAGCGGCGTCCAGATCGGACCCGGCGCGACGCAGTTCGCGCGGATGCCCCTTTCGGCGAGCAGTTGCGCGAGGCCGCCGGTGAAGTTCTGGATCGCGCCCTTGGTCGTCGCGTAGGCGATGAGGCCGGGATTCGGCGCGTCGGCGTTGACCGAACTCGTGTTGACGATCGCGCTGCCCGGCTTCAGATGCGGCAGCGCGGCCTTGATGATGCGAAACATCGCGCCGATGTTGGTCGAGAAGGTCTTGTCCCACTCGTCGTCGCTGATGTCTTCGAGGCCGTCGTAGGTCATCTGATAGGCCGCGTTGTTCACGATCACGTCGATGCCGCCGAACTTCTCCACCGTTTTCGCGACCAGATCGCGGCAGTGCGCGCGATCCGTGATGTCGCCGGGCAAAAGCAGCGAGCGGCGCCCCGCTTCCTCGACCCAGCGCGCGGTTTCTTGCGCGTCGTCGTCTTCGTTCAGATAGGCGATGGCGACGTCGGCGCCTTCGCGCGCGTAGGCGATCGCGACCGCCCGGCCGATGCCGCTGTCCGCGCCCGTGACGAGCGCGACTTTTCCGGCGAGGCGTCCGCTGCCCTTGTAGGATTTCTCGCCGTGGTCGGGCTGCGGGTTCATCGGCGCGGTCAGGCCGGGCTGGCGGTCCTGCTGCTGATCGGGAAACGGCGGGGTCGGATAGGAATGCTCGGTCATGGCGGTTCTCCTGATCGGTTGTCGAAGTGATACCCGGACCTGTTTTCAGCAAGCGCCGGGCCTGTCGCGGTCGCGCCGAACGCCTAGACTCGTTGATACGCAACCTCCTCGAATGGGCGCGAACCTCACGCATGACCGATTCCGTCACCCTTGCCGCGACCGTTTCACGCGACGCCGTTACGGTCAAATACGAATGGCTCGCCGACGAGAGCCGCGACGCGCCCATCGCCGTGTTGCTGCACGAAGGCGGCGCGCCCGATGATTGGCCGATCGCGCTCGGCCGCGCGCTGAATCGCGCGCTTGGCATTCGGGGGCTGGTTCTTCGCCGGCCGGACAGCGGCTGGCCCGCTTCGGTACACGCTCACCCGCACTCCTGGCCGATCGACCTGCTGCGCCAGCAAGCGTGCGACATCCTGCCCGGACTGCTCGACGCCTTCGATATCGACCCCGCGTGCCGACGCCGCATGTGGATCGTGGGCGCGCGCGACGGCGCCACGATCGCGTTGCTCTATGCGATCGCGCATCCAGACGCGCTGGCGGGCGCGGCACTGATCGCGCCGCAGGTTTTCGCGGAACCGGCGCGCACGGAGGACTTGCTCGGCGCGCGCGCCACCTTCGAAACGACGAATTTGCACAAACGCCTCGGGCGCTTCCACGGCGATGCCCTCGCGACACATGACGCCCCGCCCGCGAAGACGCCGCCCGAGCCATCGCTCGTCAACTGGAACCTCGAAAGCGAACTGGATGCGGTCCGCTGCCCACTGCTCGCCCTTTCCGCGAACGCCGACGAGGACCACGGCACCGCCCGTCATCTCGATGCGCTTCGGCTGCATGCAACACGCGCCTGCCCGCTGGAAATCCCGCCCGCGCCGCCCGCGAACAGAGAGGCGCTGGTCGATATGATCGTGCGCTTCATCGCGCGCCGCACCCCTTTATCTCAAAATTAGATAGGCGCTATCCGCCGTATCGCGTTGCGCGATACGGGTGGGCGGCATGACACTGTCTTCACAAAATCACACGCATTCATGGAGACAATCATGCGTACTCAAGTCGGCATCATCGGTGCGGGCCCTGCTGGCCTTCTGCTCTCCCATCTCCTCTATCAGCGCGGCATCGACTCGGTCGTGCTCGAAGCGCGCAGCCAGCACGACATCGAATCGACGATCCGCGCCGGCGTGCTCGAACAGGGCACGATGGACCTGCTGAACGAGGCCGGCCTCGGCGCTCGGATGCAGGCCGAAGGCGCGCTGCACCACGGCTTCGAGTTGGCATTCGAAGGACAGCGCCGCCGCATTGCGCTCACCGACCTGACCGGCCATTCGATCACCGTCTACGCGCAGCACGAAGTCATCAAGGATCTGGTCGCGGCGCGGATCGCGGCGGACGGCGCGCTGAAATTCAACGTCTCGAACGTTTCGGTGCACGACTTCGACGCCGCCGCCGACGCCAAACCGCGCATCAAATATCGCCACGAAGACCGCGACGAAGAACTGGAATGCGACTTCATCATCGGCTGCGATGGATCGCAAGGCGTTGCGCGCGGCTCGATTCCGCAGGCGCTGCGCCAGGATTACCAGAAGATCTATCCGTTCGGCTGGTTCGGCATTCTGGTGGAAGCGCCGCCCTCGTCAGACGAACTCATCTACGCGCGGCACGATCGCGGTTTCGCGCTCATTAGCACACGCTCGCCCGGCATCCAGCGCATGTACTTCCAGTGCGATCCGAAGGATACGGTCGACGCGTGGTCGGACGATCGCATCTGGGCGGAACTCCACGCGCGCGTCGATACGGCGGACGGCTGGCAGATCACCGAAGGGAAGATCTTCCAGAAGAACATCGTCGGCATGCGCAGTTTCGTTTCCACGCCGATGCAGTGCGGCAAGCTCTTCCTCGCGGGCGACGCCGCGCACATCGTGCCGCCGACGGGCGCAAAGGGCCTGAACCTCGCCGTCTCCGACGTGAAGGTGCTGACGGCGGCGCTCGTCTCGTTCTACGACGAAGGCCGCAGCGACAGGCTCGCCGGTTATACGGAGACGGCGCTCAAGCGCGTCTGGCGCGCGGAGCATTTCTCGTGGTGGATGACGCGCATGCTGCACAAGCTCGACGACACGTCGCCGTTCGAGCAGCGTCTGCAGGTGGCGGAACTGGAACATGTGACGACTTCGCGCGCCGCCGCGACGGCCCTCGCGGAAAATTACGTGGGTAGCGTGGCGGTCTGACCGCGACGGTGGCTGCGCACGTTCCCGTGCGCAGCCACCCACCGTTACAGCAGCGCGATAACGCGCACGTCCCCCTCCACCGACGGCACGACCTGCCCGCCCACGCGCCGGAACGTGATCGACACGGTCCGCTCGCCGACGCGCAAATCGCCGATTTCCAGCCAGTCGATGCCATCCGGCAGTTGCGGCC
This sequence comes from Caballeronia telluris, assembly GCF_001544495.1. Lineage (GTDB taxonomy): Bacteria > Pseudomonadota > Gammaproteobacteria > Burkholderiales > Burkholderiaceae > Caballeronia > Caballeronia telluris. The sequence continues at coordinate 528,498 of NZ_FCNZ02000001.1, read as the reverse complement.
GGTCGATCCGCACTTCGTCGCGCGCGGCGTCGATCGTCAGGCCGAGACACGCTTCCAGGATCATGAACGGCGCGCCCGCCGCCCACGCCTGCGGCAAACACGCGACCGGATAAGCGATCGGCTTCTCGCCGCGCTGGCGCGTGAAGCCGCAGAAGAGTTCGGGCAGCCTCATGTCGAAGGTCACCGCCGCTTCGAACAACGCCTGCAACAGCCGCACGGCGCCGCCTCGATCGCCGTAGCGGGCCAGGCCTCGCGCGCACATCGCGGTGTCGTGCGGCCAGACCGAGCCGTTGTGATACGACATCGGATTGAAGCGCGGCTGGCTCGCGGCCAGCGTGCGCACGCCCCAGCCGGTGTGAAACAGCGTCGATTCCAGTTGCCGCGCAACCGCTTCGCCGCGCTCGCGCTCGACCAGATCGAACGCGAGCAGATGCCCCGCATTCGACGCCAGGACGCGGCACAACTCGCCGTGACCGTCGAGCGCGATGCCGTAGAACTGCGACTCGGGCATCCAGTACATCGCCTCGACGCGATCGCGGATGTTCTGCGCGCGCGCCTCGTATTCGATCGCGTCGTCCTTGGCGCCGCGCTGGCGGGCGAGACGCGCCATCGTCGCGAAGGCCGTCGCCGCGTAACCCTGCACCTCGACGAGCGCGATCGGGCCGTCGGGGAAGCGGCCGTCTGCGTGAAACACGGAATCCTGGCTGTCCTTCCAGCCCTGGTTCGCGAGACCGTGTTCGGACGCGCGCTGATAATCGAGCAGGCCGAACGCGTTCTTGTCGCAGTGGCGCGCGATCCATTGCGTGGCGAGTTGCAGCGACGGCCACAGTTCGTCGACGAGCGCGCGGTCGCCGGTTCGCTCCGCATAGGCGCCCGCGAGGACGACGAAGAGCGGCGTGCTGTCGACGCCGCCGTAGTACATCGCGAACGGCACCTCGCCGGTGGCGGCCATTTCGCTCTTGCGCGTTTCGTGCATGATCTTGCCGACTTCGGCGTCGCGAAACGCCGAGTCCTCGCGCGCCTGATGCGCCGCGAGAAAGCGCAGCACGCCGCGCGCAAGCGACGGCTGCAGCCACAGCATCTGCAGCGACGTGATGATCGCGTCGCGCCCGAACGCCGTCGAGAACCACGGAATGCCCGCGTAGGGATAGGGGCCCGTTTCCAGATCGGTGGTGAGCAGGCCCAGATCGGACAGCGAGCGGTCGATCCATTCGCTGAAAAGCGGATTGCTCGACCTCACCCGCGCCGTCGCGCGGCGCCGCTCGCGCATGCGCTGATGCGCCTCGGCAAGCGCCTCGCGGATCGCCGAACGTCCCGATTCGGGCGCGCATTCCGGCGCTTCGGCGGCGTTCAGCTTGCTCTGTTCGCTTGCGTCGCTGAGCGCGCGGGTGACGGCCGTGACCGAAAGATAGATGGAAATTGCCGTTTCCGACTGGATGTCGAGCGTGTAGTCGGCGCGGCTCGGCGAGAGCGCGTCCGGCGACGGCGTGAACTGGATGCGCGCGGTGCGTTCGACTTCGTCGAGGCCCGTGTATTGCAGCACGACCTCACCATTCTCGACGACGGGCGGCCGCACCGTGCCACGCTTCTTGCGCGTGGCGCCGCGCACTTCGAACATGTCGAGGAAGTCGGCGGCGAACGAAATCGACAGCGGCACAGTGGCCGGCTCTGTTCCGTAATTGGTGAGCACGATGCTTTCGTGCAGCACGTGACGCGACAGCACCCGTTTGCGCTCGACGTGGATCACGCCCTCGGGCGTACGCGCGCCGCCGATGGGCGGCAGCGGATTGTTGGTCAGATGCGCGGTGAAGACGGCGTTGTCGCTCGACACGCTGCCCGACAGCAGCGACGGCGCGCGGCCGCCGAAAGTCAGCACCAGTTCCGAGAGCACGCGCGTATCGTTGACGAACAGGCCGTCGTCGGTGCCGCGGATGTCGCCGTTCGCATCGTTGACGGCGAACGTGTTGCCCGATTTCAGCACGAACTGCCGCTCGCTCGCGATATTCGCGTGCTCCGTCGGAATGAACGCGTCGTCGGGATGCGGCGTGGGTTGCTTTGGTTCCATTTGCACCTTCCTGCATGATCGTGAACGAGCGCGAAACCGCGCGTCGAGTCGCCCTATTCTGCGCCTTGGCGCGCGCTTGCCGGCTCGGATTGGCTTGCGCACAAGAAGCCGTCGGCCGCTGCCCTGCATCGGGCCCGCGCAGGCCAACTCCGGCCCACCGGGAGCGGGCAGGCCGCCGACCGGCTATCATCGACGGTTTTTCGACCGGCTCACGCCTAACGGGTTCTCCGCGCGAATGTCATTTCCGCATATCGACTTACTTTATTCTGCGTCCGGGCTGGCCGTCGGGTTTCTCGTCGGCCTGACGGGCGTGGGCGGCGGCTCGCTGATGACGCCGCTCCTCGTCCTCCTGTTCGGCATCCACCCGGCCACCGCAGTCGGCACCGACCTGCTCTACGCCGCCGCGACCAAGACGGCCGGCACGCTCGTGCACGGCATCAAGGGCTCGGTCGACTGGCGCATCACCGGCCGGCTCGCCGCAGGCAGTGTGCCAGCCGCCGCGATCACGCTCGTTTTGCTGCACTACTACGGCGCGCACTCGCCCGGCGCAGCCCGCGTGATCCAGCTGATTCTTGGCACAGCGCTCCTCATCACCGCCGTTTCGCTCGTGTTCCGGCCGCAACTCGCGCGCCTCGCCTATCGCAAGGGAACGGGCCGCCCGGAACATCCGCAGCGCACCGCCGCGTGGACCATGCTGACCGGCGCGATTCTCGGCGTGCTCGTTTCGATCACGTCGGTCGGCGCGGGCGCGATCGGCGTGACCGTGCTCCTGCTGCTCTACCCGCGCCTCGCGACGGCGCGCATCGTCGGCTCCGACATCGCGCACGCCGTGCCGCTCACGTTGATCGCCGGCACCGGCCACTGGCTGCTCGGTTCGGTCGACTGGGCGCTGCTCGCTTCGCTCCTCGTCGGCTCGCTGCCCGGCATCGCGATCGGCAGCATGCTCTCTTCGAAGGCGCCGGAAGCCTTGCTGCGCAACGTGCTTGCCGCGACGCTCCTTCTGGTTGGCGTGAAGCTCGTGCTCAGTTGATCAGCCGAATTCGGTCGCTTGGTTGATAGTAGTCGCGTGCGATGACGGTTTCCAGTCAGCCAAAAGGCATAGGCGAATCGCACATTCGTTTCGAATTTTTGACTTTTGCGCGCTTCTGGACGCTTTTGTGCATTTTGGCGTACTCCATTCGGCCAGCTTTTCGGCGCCGCGCTTTCCGGGCAAGATGCGGTTCACCTGCTGTTGCGGGCGGCGCGCCGGGGTAAGCACCGGGTTCTGATCGGTTGGCGCGTCGGGCCGGATTGACCATAATGCCTGGCGCGCGCCGCCGCGCGTCCACGCAAAATCTTGCTTGGGACCAGCGTAAGGAGCCAGCGATGAGCCAGAACGACGATCCGCGTGACGACCTCCCTCCTGAAAGCGACGCGCCCGCGGACCCCGCGCGCCGGCGCCTGCTTGCCGCCGGCGTCGGTCTCGCGGGCTTGTCGATCGGCGGCTGCAACCTGTTCGAGCCGAAGCCGGCCGCGCCCAAGACCGCCGCCGATCTCGCGCTCGACCGCACGCTACAGGCAAAGGTGCGCCGCATCGTCGTGATCTATGCGGAAAATCGCAGCTTCACGAACCTGTACGGCGACTTTCCGGGCGTTCAGTATCCGCTCGCGTCGGTGCCGCAAGCGCGCTATGTCCAGCTCGACCGCGACGGCCGCACGCCGCTTCCCACGCTGCCGGCCATCTGGGGCGGCCTCGTGCCCGAGGCGCAGGAGGTGAACGGCAAGCGCTATGCGATCTCGGAGAAGCAGATCGCGGGGCTCGCGAATTCGCCGTTCCGCCTCGTTGATGCCCAGGGCGAGCCGCTGCCGAACGGCGTCATCACGCGGGATCTCGTCCATCGCTTCTATCAGAACCAGATGCAGATCAACGCGGGGCGCAACAACCAGTTCGCCGCGTGGGGCGATTCCGGCGGCCTCGTGATGGGCCACTACCGCAATTCCGCCGATACGCTGCGCCTCTGGGGCCTGGCGAGCCAGTACACGCTCTGCGACAACTTCTTCATGTCTGCGTTCGGCGGCTCGTGGCTCAATCACATTTTCCTGATTTCGGCGCAGGCGCCGTTTTACCCGAACGTGGAGAGCGGACCTGCGGCAAAGCTCGTTTCGATCGTGGAAGGCGGCGATCTCACCGGCACGCGCCTGAAGCTCGCACCCGATTCGCCAAAATCGGCGCTCGAAGGGCCGCCCAAATTCGTGCGCGACGGCGCGCTGACCGCGGACGGCTACGCAGTCAACACAATGGCGCCGCCGTTTCAGCCGAGCAACGTGCGCCCGGCCGAGCATGGCGATCCGATGGTCGCCGATCCTGCGAATCCGCGCGTGCTGCCGCCGCAGGATTACGCGACGATCGGCGACCGGCTTTCGGCCAAGGGCGTCGACTGGGCGTGGTACAGCGGCGCGTGGCAGTACGCGCTCGACCATGCGGACACGGGTTCGGTGCCCGATTTCCAGTATCACCACCAGCCGTTCAACTACTTCCGCAATTTCGCGCCGGGCACGCAGGCGCGCGCGCAGCATCTGCGCGACGGCGGTATCGGCGACGATCCGTCGACCAACAAACTGCTCGCCGACATCGACGCCGGCCGCCTGCCCGCCGTCACGTTCTACAAGCCGCAAGGCAATCTGAACATGCACGCCGGATACGCGGACGTGGAGTCCGGCGACCGGCATATCGCGAACGTGATCGAGCATATCCGGCGCGGGCCGCAGTGGGAAAACACCGTGGTGATCGTCACGGTCGACGAAAACGGCGGCTGGTGGGACCACGTCTCGCCGCCGAAGGGCGATCGCTGGGGACCGGGTTCGCGCATCCCCGCGCTCGTGATCTCGCCTTACGCGAAGAAGGGTTTCGTCGACCATACGGTCTACGACACGAACTCGATCCTGCGCTTCATCTCGCGCGTGCACGATCTCCCGCCGCTCGAAGGCGTGGCGGCGCGCGACCGCGCGTTCGCCGCGAATGGCGAAGCGCCGCTCGGCGACATGACATCGGCACTGGATCTGGCGTAGCGGGCGGCGTCAGCGCGAACGCGGGCGTGCTATGACGAAGCCCGCCCCGCTCGTGCGTCCGCCGCATCGACGGCTTCCTGCCGCCAGCCGCGCCGCGTGCGCATCATCCGCCGCAGCGCGAGCCGCGCCATCTTGAGCCAGCCGAACGGGCGGGGATCGGCGAGCATGCTGAGCGCCCGCGCGTAGTCGAGCGTGAGGCCGGGCGTCCAGGCCATCGTCGCGGCGCGCTTGCGCAGTTGCGCCGCGACCCACAGTTCCGGCGTCACGATGAGCCGCCAGAACGCGCGCCAGCCCGTGTCGCGGCCATGAAAGTTGCCGACCGAGCCTTCGAGCGCCGCTTCCAGCGCATTCGACACCGTGCTCGAACAGTTGCGGTACGTGAGGTTGTAGGTCAGGTCCTGCCGGTACGCGTCCCAGAATTCATCGAGGCGCGCCGGGCTGTAATTGCGAATGCGCACCTTCGTCGTCGATTCGCACCAGGCCTTCGATTCCGTCGCGTAGTCCGGCTGGAAGATGCCCGGCACGTCGTTTTCACGGGTCGCGCGCAGGATGCGGCCGAATTCGTCCGGCGAGCGGTCGATCTCCACGCCCGGATACAGGCTGATGTAAATGCCCTCGGGCGACTCCAGCGCCGCGTGTCCGGTCGAGATCACGCCGTTGGCATCGACCGCCGCGATGTAGCGATCGACGATGAGCGCGCGCTGCGCCTGCGTGCGCGCCGATCCGACCGGCGTCCAGACGTGAACCGTCAGCGCTTTTTCATCGGGCCCGGGCGGGCCGTCCCATTCGAACGGCGTATCGGCGCCGGCGTCGGCGTTGGCAGCATCGGTGGCGGTCGCGGCGCGCGCCTCGGCAGATCGGGAGGCGATCGTATGATCGGCGATCACGTCGTCGGATAAACGCAGCGTGCGCTTGCGTTCCGCCGGAAGGCGCCGCAGCGCACGCACGCGCAGCGCGATCCACAGCAGGTTCCAGCCGCCGAACGCGAGGCCGAGACCCAGGCAGTAAGGCGCCGTGCCGACGTAATGCGTCGGATACGGCTGGAAGAAAAATATCGCGAGCAGGATTTCGACAACCGCGAGCGTCAGCACCACGCGCCAGCGCGGATAGCGCACGACGTAAGCCGATGCGGCCTGCAACAACCCATCGGCGAGAAAGAGCGTGCCGAAGATCATCGAGAGCACGAAGTTGCCGTGGTGATGTCCCGCGAGGATCAGCGCCGCCGCGAACACCACGGCGACGCCCTTCACGTAGCGCAGCACGCGTTGCCCGCCCGCGCCCGTCCAGGCGACCGCGAGCGTGGCGAGCCCTTCCGCCAGCAGCAGATAGGCGAGCAGCTGCATCGGGAAGTAAATGGCGTCGTCGAGTGCGTCGACAAAAAGACCCACGCCCGTCACGAGCCAGATGAGCCCGACGACGAAAAGCGTGCGCCAGCGCTTGCGCAGATAGTCGACGCCGAGGAGAAGCATGACGAGCTGAACCATAAAGCAACCCGTAGTGACTGGACATCGGAATGATAAGAGCGCCGTTCGGCCGCGCCAAACTGAACGAAAACTAATCGCGCTCGACCCACGCCCGCGCGGCGATCTCCAGCAGGTAGCCGTAGTGCAGCGCGCCGACCGGCACGACCGCCCGCGCCGGCTTCCAGTCGCCGAAATGGCGCGCGTAGATCTCGTTGAACGCCTGCCAGTGCTCCACGCCAACGAGATAAACCGTCACCTCGATGCAGTCCTTCAACTCCGCGCCCGCCGCCGCCAGCACCGTGCGCAGATTGGACAAGGTCTGCTCGGCCTGCACGGCGAACGGTTCCGAACCGGTGTGCGTGCCGTCGGGGCGCATCGGCAACTGGCCGGACACGCAGACCAGATTGCCCGCGCGTGTCGCGTGGCTGTAGTGGCCGGCGGGCACCGGCAGGTCGGGGGCGTTGATGGCTTCGATCATCGTCATGGCGCTCGGTCAGGTCGGAAGGAAAAGCATACGCAGCCGCGTCTCACGCCGCCAGCTTCGCCGCGAGAAAATCGAGAAACGCACGCGCGCGCGCCGCCATCGACGCGCTCTGGTAATACACCGCGTTGATCGGCAAGCGGACGTCCGCGAGCGCGTGGTCGAGCAGCGGGCGCAGGCGGCCGGCGGCGACGTCGGCGGCCGTCATGAACTCCGACAGGCACGCGATCCCGCCGTCGAACAACGCCAGTTGCCGGATCGTTTCGCCGCTCGACGCCGCCACGCTCGGCGTGATGCTCACAAACGTGCCGCCGCGGCCGTCGCGCAACGGCCAGTCGTTCAGGCTTTCCGGCGCCGTGAAACCAATCAGCCGCTGACGCAGCAATTCGTCGACGTCACGCGGTTCGCCGTGCTCGGCCAGATAGCCCGGGCTCGCGAGCACGCGCCAGCGCGTGCTGCCGAGCGACCGCGCGTGCAACGTCGAATCCTGTAGCGCGCCGAGCCGGATCGCGATGTCCACGCGCTGCTCCATCAGATCGACGATGCGTTCGTTGCTCGTCAGCTCCAGCCCGATTTCGGGATACAGCGCGGCGAACGTCTTCACGTGCGGCACGATGCAATGCAGCATGAACGGCGACGCGGCATCGACACGCAACCGCCCCGCCGGCCGCTCGCGATGCCGCGCGATCGACTCCTCGGCGTCGTCCATTGCGGCGAGGATCGCGCGGGCGCGGGTGAGGAACAGTTCGCCTTCGTCCGTCAATTGCAGACGGCGCGTCGTGCGGCGCACTAGCGTGGCGTCGAGCTTCCTTTCGAGCCGCGTGAGCGCCCGGCTCACGCCGGAAACGGTTTGCTGCAAGGCTTCCGCCGCCGCCGTAATCGACCCGCAGTCAATCACGCTCACGAAAACCTGCAACTCGTCGGTGTTCGTCTTCATTGTTGATTCTGAATCAAGATTGATTTGAGACTAGCACGGTTTTTGCGAAAGTCGAATGGACGGATACTGCCTCCATCGACTCATTCACCGGAGCAGCATCATGAGAATTTTTGTCACAGGCGCAGGCGGTTTCATCGGCGGTTCGATCGCGGCGGGTCTCGCGCGCGACGGCCATCAGGTGCGCGGGCTCGTGCGCCGCGCGGAGCAATCGGACGAACTGAAGCGCCTCGGCATCGAGCCGGTGCTCGGCAGTCTCGACGACCGCGCGTTGCTCGTCGCCGAAGCGCGGGCGGCCGATGCCGTCGTCAACGCCGCCAGCAGCGACCATCGCGGCGCGGTCGAAGCGCTGATCGAAGGGCTCGAAGGCTCGAACAAGCCGTTTCTGCACACGAGCGGTTCGAGCATCGTCGGCGATGCGTCGGGCGGCGAGTCGTCCGACGCGATCTACGCCGAGGACAACCTGCCCGAGCCGACCGCCGACAAGGCGCCGCGCGTCGCCATCGACCGGCTCGTGCTCGACGCGGCGAAGCGCGGCGTGCGCTCGGCCGTGCTCTGCAACACGCTGATCTACGGACACGGCGCGATTCCGACGGCCGCGAGCGTGCAGTTGCCGCGCCTTCTGCGACAGGCGCAGAAAAGCGGCGTCGTGCGCCATGTGGGGCCGGGCCGCAACATCTGGTCGAACGTGCATATCGACGACGTGGTGGACGTCTATCGCCGCGCGCTCGACAAGACGCCGGCCGGCACGTTCTATTTTGTCGAAAGCGGCGAGGCGTCGTTTCGCGAGATGACGACCGCGATGGCCAAAGTGCTCGGTCTGGGCGCGCCGCAGGACTGGCCGCTCGAAGACGCGAAGCAGGAATGGGGTTACGAGATGGCGTCGTATGGGCTCGGCTCGAACAGCCGCGTGCGCGGCCGGCACGCGCGCGAACTGCTCGGATGGACGCCGAAGCACACGTCGGTGGTCGAGTGGATCAAGAAAGAGATGATCTGAGGCTTCTGAAGGCTCGCTAAGCAAAAAGCCGCGCCGGGCGAATCGCCCGGCGCGGCTTTTTGCGTTTAACGCAGTTGCGCCGCGAACGCTTCGATTTCGTCGGCCGGCATGCCCGAGGTCCGGGCCGCGTCGCGAATCTGCTGCCACGTCGTCGGGTCGATCGGCAGGCCGCTGGCGCCGCGTTCCGCGCGACGCGCTTCTTCCGGCTCGCCCGGCGCGTAAATGCGCTCGACGCCTTCCTGCAACCGCGACGCCTTCACCCAGTCGACGAACGCGTCCGCTTCGGCCTGCGCGGCGGGGGCGTCGAAGGCGTTCGGGTCGAGAATCACCGATGTCATGCAGTTGATGATCGCGTTCGATGTCTCCAGCGTGCTTTCGCGCGTCGTGTAGCCGCCCGACAGCGCGCCGCCGAAAATCTCGCACATCGCGGCGAGCCCGAATCCCTTGTGCAGCCCGAACGGCAGCAGCGAGCCGAACGGCTCCTCGTGCATCACCTTTGGCTCGACGGTCGGCGTGCCGTCGTGTTCGATCAGATAGCCCGGCGCGACCTTCACGCCCTTGTTGTACGCGACGCGCGTCTTGCCGTACGCGATGCCGCTTGTCGCGAAATCGAGCACGAGCGGCGTCTTTCCTTCGCGCGGAAACGCCGCGCAGAACGGATTCGTGCCGAAGCGCCGGTCGATGCCGCCGAACGGCGCGACAAGCGGATCGCCCGCGACGTTCACGAAGTGAAACGACACGAGACCGGCCTTCGCGCACTGCTCGGCCCAGTGTCCGATGCGGCCGATGTGGTGCGCGTTGCGCAAGCCGACCGCGCACACGCCGAGCTTTTTCGCGCGCTCGATGCCGTGCTCCATCGCCTCGTAGGCGACGACCTGGCCGAAGCCCTTGACGCCGTCGATCGACAAGACGGCGCCCGCGTCGCGCAGGATGCGCGCGTGTTCGTTGAGTTTCAACTGGCCGTCCGCGAGCGACGCGACGTAGCGCGGGATCATGCCGACGCCGTGGGAATCGTGGCCTGACAGGTTCGCCATCACCAAATGGTCGGCGACGAGTTCCGCCTCGCGCGGCGCGCTGCCGGCACGTTCGAAAATCGCGCGGACGTAGGCGTGGAGGGCTTCGGCGGGAATGCGCAGTTCGGGCGCGGCGGACGTTTTGATGTCGTTCATTGCTGCTTTCGTCTCCTTTCGAGGGTTGAAATGCGCGCTTTTCGCGCTTCCCACACTCTACAGACGATCAACTGGCCTTACCACTTTGTCCGCGCGCGACGTCGAAAAAAAAAGCGCGCAGTCGATGCGCGCTTTCCTTGAAACGCCAAACGGTCAAGGCGACGACGCGATCACCTCGGCCACCGCCGCCGTCAGCTTCTTGCCGTACGGAACGTGCAGGAACTCGTTCGGCCCGTGCGCATTCGATTTCGGCCCGAGCACACCGCAGACCATGAACTGCGAGCGCGGAAAGCCTTCCTTCAGCGTGTTCATCAGCGGAATCGTGCCGCCCTGCCCGATATACGCGACGTCCGCGCCGAAGTGACGGCGCGACGCGTCGTTCAAAGCCGAGCCGAGCCACGGCGCGAGATCCGGCGCGCTCCAGCCGGTCGCGACGCCCTCCGCGGGCTTGAACGTGACCTTCGCGTTGTAAGGCGGCTCGAATTCGAGCAGCGCCTTCAGTTCCGCGAGGGCCTGCGTCGCCTCGACGAGCGGCGGCAGGCGCAGCGACAGCTTGAACGCCGTGCGCGGCGCGAGCACGTTGGCGGCGTCGGCGAGCGGCGGGAGGCCCGCCGCGCCCGTCACCGTGAGCGACGGACGCCACGTCGAATTGAGGAGCGCCTCTTGCGGATCGGTCGTGGTCGGCAGCACCTGGCCGCCGTCCTGGCCGCAACTCCACGGCAGCTTCTTCCAGACGTCGTCGCCGAGAATGTGCGCCGTGGCTTCCGCCTCGCGCAGACGTTGCAGCGGGATCGGACAATGGAAGCCCTTCGGCAGCAGGTTGCCGGTGCCCGCGTCTTCGAGACGCTCGAAAAGCTGGCGCATGATCCGGAACGTCGACGGCGCGATGCCGCCGTAGCCGCCCGAGTGAATGCCTTCGTCGAGCACCTGCACTTCGAGCGTCCCGGCCACCACGCCGCGCAGCGACGTCGTCAGCCAGAGCTGGTCGTAGTTTCCCGCGCCCGAATCGAGGCAGATCACGAGGCCGACGTCGCCCAGGCGGTCGCGCAACGCGTCGATGTAAGGCAGCAGATCGTAGCTGCCCGATTCCTCGCACGTCTCGATGATGCCGACGCAGCGCGGCCGCTCGATGCCTTGCGCGTCGAGTGCGGCGATCGCGGTGATGCTCGCGTAGGTGGCGTAGCCGTCGTCGGCGCCGCCGCGGCCGTAGAGCTTGCCGTCTTCGAGCTTCGGCGTCCACGGACCGAGGTCGCGCCGCCAGCCTTCGAATTCCGGCTGCTTGTCGAGATGGCCGTACAGCACGATCGTTTCCGTGCTGCCCGAGCGGGTGGCAGGCGCTTCGAAGAAAATCACCGGCGTGCGGCCTTCGAGGCGCACGATCTCGACTTTCAGGCCCGTCACGCGCTGCTGTTCGACCCACTGCACGGCGTCCGTCACGACGCGCTCGAGGAAGCCGTGGCGCGCCCAGTCGGCATCGAACATCGGGCTTTTGGCGGGGATCGCGATGTAGTCGGTCAGCGCGGGAACGATCTCGTCGTTCCATTTGCGCTCGACGAAGGCGGTCAATGCGGTGCGGTCGAGCTGCGTGTCATCGGAAATCATGACGGTAGTTCCATCCGGATAAAGCTCAATGATAGACGCGTTTGTGGCCTTTTCGGCGCGAGTTTCGCCGCGCCGTGCCCGTTTTCCGGCGTTTACTGCGGCACGCGCCTCGGTCCGACCGCGCGCACGACCGGCTCCGGACGGCGCTCTCCCGTGAGCGTCGTGCGCTCGATGGCCGGATCGGCGTCGATGGCCTGATCGGTGAACGGGAAGCGCTGCCACGTCTTGGACGAAAAAAGCCGCGTGCCGTCGCCGGAATGCGGCGAGGCGGGATCGTCGGATTCGGCGTGCGCGAGCATCGTGTCGGCCTCCACGCCCTGCTGCCCGAACGACACCACTTGTAAATAACTGTCGCCGTGGCCGTTGAAGTCCATCGGATAGCCGCGCGCGTCGAGCGGCCGGCGCGCGCAGACGACCGTGAAATAGCCCGCTTCGTCGCACCCGCCGTAGAGCGGCACGCGCGCGCCGTTGCGCGTCGAATAGAGGATGTCGCCGCGCCGCGAATTCAGCGCGAAACCGTTGAGCTTGAGCGCGAGCACCGCGCCGCCGAGCGCCTGCTTCAGATCCTGCACGACCGCCGGATTCGACGTGTTGAAGCCGCCGGGCGTCGCGAGCGGCGCGGCCGGGTCGAACCCGTTCGCGTAAAGACGCTCGGGCGCGATGCGCGTCACGCGCACCCAGAATTCGTCCCACAGGTTGGCGCCGCGCGCGTCGATGTTCGCGGTGCCGTCCCAGGCGCGCAGCACGTCGCAGGCTTCGCGCAGAGTGTTGGCCGGATCGCCGAAATTGCAGGCGGCGTCGAGCAGCGGCTTGCGAAAGAGGCGCTCTGACAGCGAGCCGCTTTCCAGCACCGCCGACTTCAGCGCGTCGCGCGTGACGCCGCCCGATTCGCGCTGAAGCTGGGCGGCGAGCAGATGCCCGTAGCGCGTGCGCAGCGACTGCTGCGTGCCGGTTGCGCCCGCGATGCGCGGATAGCCTGTCATCGGCGCGTTCGCGTTGGTGAGCCAGTAGCTGTCGTTGAAATTGCCGACGTAGTCGCCGCGCGCGATGCTCGGCATCTGCTCGACGGGCAGCGAATCCGCCTGCACCGCCGACGCGTCCGCGCGCCACATGCACGCGCTCTTCGAGCCGTCGAGGAACGGCACGCCCGGCACGCGGCCGCTGAAGGCGCGGCCGGCGGGCGTCGTGCAGGCGTCGGCGAGGGAATCCGGCACGTTCGGCATCGGGCCGATGTCGGCGAACCAGACGCGCGCGTCGCCCCGGCCGATCGCGAACGTGTTCACCCACGGCATCGCGGCGAAGCGCTTCTGGATCGCGATGAAATCGTTCAGCGAGCGCGCCTGGTTCCACGCGAAGAAGTTGAGGAACGCGCGGTCGTTGTCGGTGTTGACGTCGCGCAGTGCGTAGGCGCGCTGCGCGGTCCAGCCGAGCCCCGGCGCGAGCGGCGACAGGTCCACCACCGGCCCGAAGCGCGTGCGGTAGAGCGTGCGGGTGACGGTTTCGGACGAGCCGTCCGGGCGGCGCGACTGCACGGTGATCGGCACGGCTGTCATCGGCTCGGGGCGGCCGTCGTAGACGTAGCGCGTCGGATCGGCCGGGTCGAGCGTCAGCTGGAAGATGCCGAAGCGGCGCGCGCTGGAGACGGTGTGCGTCCACGCGACGTTGTCGTTGAAGCCGAGCACGATCACCGGCACGCCGAGAAACGACACGCCCGCGACGTTCACCACGCCCGGAATCGTCAGCTGCGCCTGATAGAAGCGGTCCGGCCCGCGCCAGAACCAGTGCGGGTTGCCGAAGAGAAGGCTCTGGTCGTCGTGCGTGATGGGCGCACCGAACGCGAGCGCGTTGCTGCCAATGCCGGGCGTCGTGCCGACGTCGAAGCGCGACGGGTCGTCGTCGAGGGCCGTCTGCTGCGTGGCTTCGTCCTCGCCCGGCGCGGCGGCCGACGACGCGCGCGGCGGCCGCGCATTGGCGATCTGCTGCACGAAGCGCGTCGCGCCGCCGCCGAGATTCGCCGCGATCAGGCGCTGATAGACGTCGGCGGACGTGATCCGCCCGACCCACGGCTTGCCTTTGCAGGCGGCGTGCGCGCTGGGGAACCGGCCGGCGTCGAGGTCGCCCAGATAGCGGTTGTAGCCCGCGGCGAACCCTTCGATCAGGCTTTGCAGCGTCGCCGGCTGCGCCGAGCGGTAGCGCTCGACGGCGGCGGCGTCGTCGACGAGTCGGAAGAAGAAGTCCGCGTCCAGGTTGCGCGGCTGGCCGAAGCTCGCGCCCGAAGGCGGCCGCGCGTCGGGGCCGAACCAGGCGGAGCGCTCGCCGCGATAGGTGACGAAGGCATCGGCGAGCGTGCACAGGTTGTCCTGCGCCTGCGCGTAACCGTAGCCATAACCGAGGCTGCCCCAGTCCGCGGCCTTGATGTGCGGCACGCCCGCCTGCGTGCGGCGGATTTCGGCGCTGTAGGGCGCGTCGGGCGCACCGGACAGATTCGGCTGGGGCTGGACGCACCCGGCCAGCACGATACCCGCGAGCACCGTGGCGGCGGCGAACCTGGCGGTCTTGTTCATCGAAGGAACCTTTAATTCGTTCGAGATGCGGCTCGCCCGGCTTGACGCCATCGTGCGCGGCGAGCAGGAAATGACTCGTGGCGGGCCTCTCCCGCGTGATTCGTCCGCCACGGCTCGTGACTGCTGCGGGAAGTATGCCATCGGGCGAATCGTCGGGCGCCGCCAAAACCTAGCCGCCGGAGTCCGCGCGCGGCGATCGGGGCGATCGGGGCACAATGGCGGGTCGTCTTTCACTTTCGGAAAAATGCCCGACGCCCCGGACCCCGATCCCCGCCCAGTTCCGCCCGAGCGCCCCGCGCCCGACGAGTGCTGCCAGAGCGGCTGCGATCCGTGCGTGTTCGATCTGTACGAGGACGCGCTCGATCGCTACGAAGCGGCGCTGAAGGCATGGGAAGACCGCCGCGCGAAGCGGTGAGGCCGCGTGTGGGCAGCAAAAGGGGCGAAGCGCTATGCTTGACACCCCTTGTCAAACGACGGAGACATTCATGTCCCTGACGATGTATCGCGCATCGATTCCCGTGTTCGTTCGCGGCCTTACCGTGCTCTCTTCGCTGCTGGAAAAGGCGGTCGCGTTCGCCGATGAAAAGAACATCGCGCACGCCGACATCATCGGCGCCCGGCTCGCGCCGGACATGCTCGCCTTCGCCGCGCAGATCCAGCGCGCGAGCGACACGGCGAAGCTCTCGGCGCAGCGGCTCGCGGGCGGCGAGGCGCCGAAGTTCGAGGACAACGAGGAAACTTTCGCGGACTTGCAGGAACGCATCGCGAAGACGGTCGCGTATCTGAAGAGCATCGACGCGAAGCAGTTGGACGACGCCGAAACGCGCACGATCACGCTCAAGTTCAAGGACTTCGAGCCGAGCTTCAACGGCGTGGATTATCTGTTCGGCTTCGGGCTGCCGAACTTTCAGTTTCACGTCGTGACGGCCTACGACATCCTGCGCCATCTCGGCGTGCCGATCGGCAAGCGCGACTATCTCGGCCCGCTCAAGTAAGCCCCGGATCGCGGATGGCGGCGAACCCGGAGCCTGTGCGCTTCAGACCCCGCCGCGCACCGCGATCTGTTTCTGCCAGCCGCCGAGGATGCGCTTTGCCAGCGCGTCGTAGTCGCCGCCAAAGTGGTGGTCGCCCGGCGTTTTGATCACGTCGATGCCCGTCTTCGTCAGCTTCGGGCACAGCGTGTCCTCTTCCTTCTCGCCGTAGATGCACTGGACCATCGCGGGCGGCAGCTTGGCGAGTTCGCCCTTCACGGGCAGCGCCTTGTCGCTCGCCGGCATGCCGAGCCAGCCCGTCACGCGAATCTGGAAATCGGCGGACGGCGCGAAGCCCATCAGCGAAACGTACGACACCTTCGCGCGCATCGCGTCGGGCAGACGGTTGTAGGCGAACGGCATGACGTCCGCGCCGAACGAATAGCCGATCAGCGCGACGTGATTCGTGTGCCAGCGCGCGCCGTAAGTCTGGATGACGCGCGCGAGGTCCTGCGCGGTCTGCTGCGGCGACTTCTCGCTCCAGAAATAGCGCAGCGAATCGATGCCGATCACCGAGACGCCGTCCTTTTGCAACGCTTCGGCGATCGTCTTGTCGAGATCGCGCCAGCCGCCGTCGCCGGAAATCACGATCGCGAGCATGTCGGTCGGGCGCGCCGCGCGCAGTTCGATCAGCGGCAGGTCGGACACGTCTTCCTCGTGCTCGGCCTGCGCCTTCAGATGTGGCGCCGTCATCGCGGTGAGCGCGTCGGCCTTGTTGCGGCCCGGCTGCATCCCGCCGCGCTCGACGAAGCCCGGCAGGCCCCTGCCGTGCGTGATCGTCGGGTCGGGCGGACACAGCGAAAAGCGCGCGTCGAGCTGCTTGTCGGCGTCCAGCGAAACGGCGCCCGCGACCGTGTTTTCCGGCGCCTGCGCCAGAATGCGCTCGGCGAGAATGGCGCCCTGCCCCGTGCCCGCGACGATCGGCGCGAAATAGCGGCTCGTCTGCACGCCGCGTTCAAGCTGATGGCTCACGGCTTCCGCATCGCCGACGAGGTTATGGCAGCTTTCCTTCTCCGCCGGCGAGTGCAGGCGCGCGGCGTAATGCTCCGTGTCCACGCCGACGACCATCGCGCCGTTCTTCGCGAGCGCGTCGGCGGCTTGCTGGTCGGCGGGGCTCCAGCCGCTCTTCTCCGAAAACAGCACGACGAAGCCGCGCATGTCGCCGACGGGTTTCGTCAGCGTGACCTGGCCGTAACGGCCGCCGGGGATCGTGCCCGCGTGGGCGGTGGACAACAGCGCGAGCGAAAGCGCCGCGGCTTTGAAGAACGATTTCATGAACGCCAGCCTCCGGCCAGCAGGGAAAGATCAGCCAACGTGAAAAACACTCCGACCGAACCGGACGCCGCGAGATAACGCGGTTCCCAGCGCGGCTGGAACTTGCTCTTGAATCCGCGCAGGCCGCGGAAATTGTAGAAACGGCCGCCGAACCGCCAGACCAGCCCGGCGAGCCGGTGCCAGTACGACGCGAGCGGCGTCGGCTGCATGCCGGACAAGGGCGCGATGCCAAGCGACAGCGACTTGAACCCCGCCTGCTTCAGATGCAGCGCGAGCTTGGTGAAGAGATATTCCATCGCGTAGGGCGACGCGCTCGGCAAATGCCGCATCACGCCGACGGTCGCCTCGGTGTTCAGGTCGGTCGTCATGAAGGTGACGAACGCGACCGGCACGCCCGCCTGGCGCACGAGCAACACGGACTGCGCGGCCAGATACGCCTCGTTGAACGCCGCGACCGAAAAGCTCTTCTCGCGCGCGAGACGGCTTTCGAGCCAGGCGTCGGAGATTTCGCGCAGCATCGCCACGCTTTCCGGCACCTGCGGCGGCTCGATCACTTCGACGTCGAAACCGTCGCGCTCGCCGCGCTTCAACGCATAGCGCAGATGCGCGCGGTGCGAGCCCTTCAGGTCGAAGTCGTCGAGCACGACGTGCGCTTCCTCGCCGAGCTTCATCAGCGTGAGGCCGGCGTCGAGGTAGAGCGGCAGGGCGTCGGCGCGCACCTGGTAAAACGCGGCGCGGCCGTTGTGCGAATGCGCCAGTTCGACGAACTTGCGGATCAGTTCCGCCCATTCACGGCGCGGGCCGACCGGATCGTGCAGCGCGGCCCACGTGCGGCCGTGCTTCGCGTACATCAGGAACGCCTCGCGCGATTCGGAAAACAGGAAGCTCTTGTCGCCCATCATCGCGAGGCCGGCGTCGCTGCGCTCCTGCGCGCGGAAGATGCGCGCGGCGTCCGCCAGATCCTGCGGCGCCGGCTTGACGAAGCGGCCGGCGGCCGGACGCAGCAGTTGCCACATCGCGAACACGGCCGCGAAGAGCACGGCGGCGAGCGTCGCGCGCAGCGCGCGCGGGGCGCGGTGATCGAACGCGAACTGCCACCAGAGGTCGCCGCTATATTGAACATCGCGGAATGCGAAGAACATGATCCACACCGCGAGCACCATCACGACGCCCACCGACGCGAGCCAGGTCGCCGTGAAACGCTCGGCGAACAGCGACGAGCGGCGATTGAAGCGATCGCGCGTCGCGAGCAGGAGGACGATCAGGAAACCGAGCACGCCGGCCTCGATGAACGCCAGGCCCTTCGCCAGCGAAAGCGCCAGATTCGCGAGCGCGAGCATCAGCGCGAGCCACCACGCGGCGTCGAGACGCCGCAACAGACCGCGCGCGACGAACAGCAGCAGCACGCCGAGCACGCTGCCGAGCAGTTGCGAGCCTTCGAGCACCCAAAGCGGCAGGATGGCCTGGAGCGTCGCGATGCGCTTCGCGAACGCGGGCGTCGCGCCGGAAATGACGAGCATCGAGCCCGCCACGAACGTGACGATGGAGAGGAACAGCGGCGCGAGTTGCGACACGTGGCCCGGGCGCAGGAACGCGAAGCGGCCCTTGAGCGCGCGGCCTTCGAACGCGGCCATCACGCCGGCGGAGAGGATCAGCGGCACGCCGAAATAGATCGCGCGGTACGCGAGCAGCGCCGCGACCATTTCCGGCGTTTGCACGCTGCCGCCGAGCGCGAACACCATCGACGCCTCGAACACGCCGACGCCGCCCGGCGTATGGCCGATCATCCCGAGCAGCATCGCGGCGGAATAGACGGTGAGGAAATCGCCGAAACCGACTTGCGCGTGCGGCAGCAGCGCCCACAGCGCAAGACCGGCGGCGATGACGTCGACGACCGCGAGCGCGATCTGCGCGACGAAATCGCGGCGCGCCGGCACGGTGAAACGCAGCCACGTCCAGCGCGAACTCAGCGTGCGCGGCGTTTTCCCGCAGCATGCGACGAGCGCCGCCATCGCGAGGACGAGCGCCGCGCCGGTCGCGCGAAGCGTCGCGGGCGACAGCGGCATCATGCGCGCGAGGGTGTCGGCGGACACGACCATGCCGGCCGCCGCCATCAGGACGAGCGAGAGCGCGAGCGTGACACTGGTGAACACCGTCAGCCGCCCGACCTGCGCCGGCGTCACGTCCGCCGCGCCGTAGACGCGGCAGCGCACCGCGCCGCCCGTCAGCGCGCCGAAGCCGGTCGCGTTGCCGAGCGCCGAGCCGACCGTCGCGCCGACCCACAGGAGCGAGCGCGGCACCGTCGCGCCAATATGCCGCAGCCCGACGGCATCGCGGCCGATCAGCGCGACGAAGCTGAGCGCGGTCGCGCCGAGCGCGGCGCCCCAGGCATCGAGCGGAAGATGGCGCAACTGCCGCATCACCGATTTGTAGTCGACGGCCTGCGACAGATGCTGGAACACGGCGAGAAGCAATGCGCACACGACGACCGTCACGAGCGGCGCAGCGAAACGCTGCACGCCACGTGCTTTGGACCATCGACTCAGTGTCGCGGTCACGCGGGCGGGATCGACCAACTTTCTGCGAGACATGCGTTCAACCAGACTTGCAGAGCAGCCGCAGCGTGGCCCGGAAGTCGGGACTGGTGCGGCAACTCAGATTTATTGTGGGCGTCAGCGCTTTACCGGCCGTTGTTCGCGGCGGATCGCTGCGCAATAAGAAACGCCTGTATAACGGCGTTCGTTGACCTGACTTAAGCAAATGGTAAGAAAGGCGGCCGGGGCCGGATGTCGGAATTGGACGAATTATCGAACTTTGATGAAATTTCGTCGGATTTCGCCGGCATTTCCGAGCTTTTCGTGCCAATCGGGCGCATCGGAGCCGCCGACGCCCCCGACAGGCGACCCGCGATCATACGCGATGACCCTAGCAGCCGGCTTTGCGGTTCGCCCGGCGAGCAGTTAGGATCGGGACGTCGATTCGCCTCGAACCGCGGCGGCGCTTACGCGCGGCCCCTACCTGGAAACCACTGAACGCATGAACTTTCCCGCTCTCGCATCGACTGCCGCCGCTTTCGCGCTCGTCCTTTCCGGCTGCGCCGCCTCGATGGACGACAGCAATCTGATGAAAAACGTGCCGGTCGGCGCTGGGACGTCGCATCTCGACATTTATCCGTTCGTCGAATGCGTGAAGGCGAAATGGACGCCGCAGGCGGGCCGCCTCCGCCAGTATTCGCCCGATGCCGACGGCCAGGTCCTCGCCGTGCGCGGCGCGACGAGCGGAGACTCGGTGCTGCTTTACGCGCAGCCTTCGGCGGCGGGCACGACCGGCTACACGATCTACGGCGACGTGGCAGCGGCGAGCCGCTACGTCGCGGCCGCCCACACCTGCGACTGAGCGGCGTTCCGGGTGGTTCCGGGCGTCAGGAAGCGACCTTGCCGCCGTGCAGATCGACGCTCGCCTGATGCGTCCCGACGATGCGCCCGATCAGATACCCATCCGCCGCGCACGCGTTCGTGCGCTCGTTGCCGTTCCACTGGATCTTGTACTGATCCTCGTGCGACTGGAGGCTCGACGCGTCGAATTTGCGCTTTGGCGGCGTCTTCGCGCCGGAATCGCGCGCCTGCTCCATGATCAGACGGTTCCAGGTCAGCGCGTAGCCGTAGCGCACGCCATCGGCGAAAGCGTCGCTGTCGCAGACCTGCGACGGCGGCACGAGCTTGAGCGTCACGTGATAGCCGCCCGAGCCGCCGACCACGATGCGCGTTTCGCCGGGCGGCCCCGCCGGCACGGGCGGGCCGACCAGCGTCGTGGTTGCGGAGGCGGCGTTGGGCGCTGCCGCCGGGGCGCTGCCGTCGGCATTCGGGGGAAGTGGCGCGCACGCGCTCAATACGACCATCGCCGCGCCAAACACTGTCAAACGTCGGAAGAAAATCACCCTGCGGTTTCCATCTCAAAATAATCCGACCACTACCTTAACATTTCAGACGAATCCCGATTTTTTGGAAACTCGACGAGATCGTTCGGATCGGCGACGGTTATTGCATCGAGAAGAAAGGAACGCTTGAGCGAAGGTCAGGCCGTCACCCGCGTTGCGCTTGATCTGGGGTACGCAAGCCCCAGCGCGTTCGCATCGGCATTTCGTCGCGTTCTCGGGGAAACGCCAAGCGGGTATCTGGAGGTTCGCCGAACGCCATGAAAGAACGGCGCTCGATACCCACTTGATTGCGGACGATGCTCGCGCATCAACCGTTCGTCTTGCAGACCTCGTAAAGCGCGTCGAGCCGACGCGCCGCGTCCCTGACGAACGGATTCGTCTCGTCCCATGCGTATCCCGCGAGCACGGCGCTGACCATGCGCCGGATCTGCGGCGTCTGCTCCGGATAGAACAGGATCGCCTGCAACTCGCCCGAGTACCACCGCTCGACGAACGCGCGAAACACGTCGATTCCGCGACGCAGTTCATCGTCGTACTGGACTTGCCAATCCACCGTCTCGCCCGACAGTTGCCGCACGAGCACGCGAGCGGCGAGATGCGCGGATCGCAGCGCGATCGTCACACCCGACGAAAACACCGGATCGAGAAACTCCCCCGCGTTGCCGAGCAGCGCATAACCGGGCCCATGCAAGCGCTCGACGTTGGCCGAGTAACCGCCGATCGTTCGTACCGGCATCAGGAAAGGCGCGTCGCCGAACCACGCGCCAAGCGTCGGCTCCTGCCGGATCAGCGAACGCAGCCGGCTCTCGCGCTCGTCTTCCGCGCATTGCAGGAAATCGCCTTCGGCCACGCATCCGACCGATGCGCGTCCGCCCGCGAGCGGGATCATCCAGTACCAGACGTCGCCGTGTTCGGGATGCACCACCACGCTGATCTTCTCGCGATCGATCGCGCAGAGCGGCATGTCGTCGCGCACATGCGTGAAGAGCGCGGCGCGCGTCGGCAAGCCGGTCGGCGTTTCGAGGTTCAGAAGGCGCGGCAGAACGCGCCCGAAGCCGCTCGCATCGAGCACGAAGCGCGCTTGCAGGCGATACGGCGTGCCGTTTTCATCGGTGACGTCGAGCGCCGGACGCTCGCCCGTTTCGATCGCGTGCACGGTGTGGCCGAAGCGGACGTCGGCGCCCTGCGCCGCCGCGCAGCGGATCAGCAGATCGTCGAACGTCGCGCGTTCCACCTGATAGGTCGTGCCCCATCCCGGCGAATGTTTGTCGCGGAAATCGTAGGCCGACGTTTCGTCGCGCCGCACGAACCGCGCGCCGTTCTTGTACTGGAAGCCGGCTTCGACGACCGCCCGCAACATGCCCGCCTCTTCGAGATACGCCATGCTCTGCGGCAGCAGGCTCTCGCCGATGGAAAAGCGCGGGAATTGCTGCCGCTCCAGCACGCGCACGGAGCGGCCGGCCTTGCGCAGCATCGCTGCCGCAACCGCGCCCGAAGGTCCCGCGCCGATGATGGCGACGTCCACGTCAACGTCGACGTTCCGATGATCCAGCGTACTCGTATTCAATTTGACCTCTTTCAATGCACGGGTGATGTAACGCTGTCGCGGCACGAGTGCCAACACCTACAATGGCGCATTGCTTAACCACGCACCCCGCCGACGGAGCCAAGACGTGTCGCCATCCGAAATTCATCGCGTTCCCTTCGTGCCCGAGACGGCGTTCGGCATCTGGTTCCTGCGCACGCATACCTGGGAGCATCACGTCCTTCGCGTGGCGATCAACGACCTCACGCGGCTCATCGGCGACCGGCGTCCGGTATCGCCCGTCATCGTCGATGTCGGCTGCGGACAGGGCAAATCGTTCCGGCTCCTCGCCGATGCGTTCAAGCCGGCGCGCATCGTGGGCGTCGATTACCACGAGCCGTCGCTGCGCGTCGCGGCGCAAGCGGCCGACGCCTGCCGCGCGCAAAGCGGCGCGCGCTGCGAGATCGAACTGCTGCATGGCGACTGCGCGAAGCTGCCGTTGCCCGACGCGAGCGCCGACATCGTGTTCTGCCACCAGACGTTCCACCACCTCGTCGATCAGGCGAACGCGCTTGCGGAATTCCGGCGCGTGCTGAAGCCGGGCGGCGTGCTGCTGTTCGCGGAATCGACGGATGCCTACATCAAGTCGTGGGTCATCCGCCTGTTGTTCCGCCATCCGATGCAGGTGCAAAAAAGCGCCGGCGCCTATCTGGACATGATCCGCGCCGCCGGCTTCGCGTTCGAGCCGCGCAACGTCTCGCTTCCCTATCTCTGGTGGAGCCGCGCAGCCGATTTCGGCCTTTTCGAGCGGCTCGGGCTGCATCGCCCGAAGCCCGGCAAGCGGCGTGAGACGCTCGTCAACGTGGCGGCCATCAGGCAAGCCGACGACGAGCGTTAAGCAACGCGGCGCGGCGAAGCGCGTCGCGTCAGCGAGCGCCGATCACGACCAGATCGCCGGCCACTTTCAGCGATGCGGCACTCGGGCTCACGCCGCACGCGAAGTCCGTGGCCATCTCCGGATCGTTCGCGTGGAACGACGTCCGTATGTTGACGACCGCGTTCGCGTTGCGGTCCTGCGCGTTCACTCGCAGCTTCTGCAGCCCTTCCGCGAACGCGCGTCTGCATGCGGTCGCGCTGTCGTCCGTGTTGCGCGCGATGCGCACGGAATGCTCCACGCGCCCGATCACCTTCACGACAGCCGGATGCGCTTGCGACTTCAGATAGAGCGCGACCTTCGCGTCCGGCATCGTCGCCTGGTCTGCGACCGGCTGGGCCGGCAGCGACATGAAGCTCGTCCCGCAGCCGCTCAGCGCGACGGTTGCCGCCAGCATGCTCACCCAGTATGTGCTTCTCATCGTTATTCCTTGTTGTGTAGAAAAGTTTTTGGTTCGGCTTGCGCCCAGGCTTCGAACATGAGGCTCGCGCAACTTCCGCCGAAGCCGAACGACACCGACATGGCGCGGCGAATCCGCGTCGCCCGCGACGCCGTGACCAGCGGAAGTCCGCTTATACAGACATCCGGCGCGTCGATATCGCCCGTTCCGGCGATGAACCCATCGCGCATCATGAGAAGCGTGTAGATCGCTTCGTGCGCGCCGCACGCGCCCAGCGGATGCCCGGTCCAGCGCTTGGTCGCGGAGAACGGCGGGACGAGCGCGCCGAACACGTCGGTCATCGCGTGCGCTTCCTCGCGGTCGCCGCTCACGGTCGATGGCGCATGCACGTTGACGTAGTCGGGATACGCGCCCGCGTCATCGAGCGACGCGCGCATCGCCCGTGCGATTCCCGGCGCGCTCGGCGAGATCATGCCCGCGCCGTCGGTGCAATGTCCGAAGCCGGTCAGTTCCGCGTGAATGCGCGCACCGCGCGCGAGCGCATGATCGAGCGATTCGAGCACCAGCACGCCGCCGCCGGACGCGATCACGAAGCCGTCGCGCGCGGTGTCGTAGGGACGCGACGCGCGCTCCGGCGTGTCGTTGAAACGCCGCGACAACGCGCCCATCGCGTCGAACATCAGCGTCATGTTGTCGTGCAGCGCCTCGCTGCCGCCCGCGAGCACGATGTCCTGCCGGCCGCTCTCGATCAGTTGCATCGCCTGGCCGATCGCAAGCGCGGACGTCGTGCACGCGGACGAAGGCGAATAGCTCGCGCCTTCGATGCCGAACAGTTGCGCGACGCTCGCGGACGCGGTGCTGCTCATCGCCTGTGGCACCGTGTACGGCGGCACCCTGTCGATGCCGCGCGCGTTGGCCGTCTTCATCGCGGCGTCATAGGCGGCCATCGCGCCGATGCCCGAGCCGATCACCGCCCCGGCGCGCGGCGAGCGCAACGCATGCGGATCGAGGCCGGCGTCTTCCACTGCCTTGCGCGCCGCATGACACGCAAAGCGCGCGGTGTCGCCCATGAAACGCTCGATCTTTCGATCGAACGGCGCTTCGTCGCCCACCGAGGCGACGCCCGCCACCTGGCTCGCGAAGCCGCGCTCGCGCCATGCTTGAACGCGCGTGATCCCCGAGCGTCCGGCGCGCAAACGCGACGACACATCGTCGAGCGAATTGCCGAGACACGACACGATGCCCATGCCGGTCACGACCACGCGCGACACGCCGCGACGCGCGATACTACTCACGGCGCGCGCCTGAAAATCAGCGACGTATTGATCCCGCCGAATGCGAAGTTGTTGCTCATCACATACTCGGCGTCGATCGCGCGCGCCTCGTGCATGATGTAGTCGAGCGGCGCGCAGGCGGGATCGGGCTGCGTCAGATTGAGCGTCGGCGCGTAGCGGTTGCGCTTCATCATTTCGATGGTCCACCACGCTTCGAGCGCGCCGCACGCGCCGAGCGTATGCCCGACGTAGCTCTTGAGCGAACTGATCGGCATGCGCTCGCCGAAGACCTGCGCCGTCGCGTGGCTCTCCGCGAGGTCGCCGCGATCGGTCGACGTGCCGTGCGCGTTCACATACGCGATCGCTTCGGGCTTGAGATGCGCGTCGTCGAGTGCGAGCTGCATCGCGCGGGCCATCGTCGCGGCGGTCGGCTGCGTGATGTGCACGCCGTCCGAATTGCAGCCGAAGCCCGCGATCTCCGCGTGGATGCGCGCCCCGCGCGCGACGGCGTGCTCGTATTCCTCCAGCACGAGCGTCGCGGCGCCTTCACCGACGACGAGACCGTCGCGCGCGACATCGAATGGACGCGGCGTGAGATGCGGCTCGTCGTTGCGCGTGCTGGTTGCATACAGCGTGTCGAAGACCGCGACCGCCGGTCCCGACAGTTCCTCCGCGCCGCCCGCGAGCATCATCGCCTGCTTGCCCGTCGCGATGCTTTCGTAGGCGTAGCCGATCGCCTGGCTGCCCGATGCGCACGCGCACGACGTCGGCACGATCCGCCCTTTCAGGTCCCAGAAGAGACTCACGTTGACGGCGCTCGTGTGCGGCATCATCTGCACGTAGCTGTTCGACGTGACTTCGCTCATCGAACCGGTCGACAGCATGGTGCCGAACGCGCGTATCGGCTCGACCGATCCCGACGACGATCCATACGCCACGCCCATGCGGCCGTCCGCGATGCTCGTGTCGCCGGTCAGGCCCGCATCGGCGAGCGCGAGTTCGCTCGCGCGCACCGAATACAGCGAGACGGGTCCCATCGAGCGCGTCTTCTTGCGCGGATAGTGCGCGGGCGCGACGAAACCCGGCAGCGGGCACGCGAGCCGCGTATGCAGCGACTCGAAGTAGTCCCATTCGGGCATGCGGCGCACGGCGTTGCGCCCTGCTTCGAGCGCGGCTTCGATCTCGCTCCACTGATCGCCGAGCGCGGTCACGCCGCCCATTCCTGTTACGACAACGCGCTTCATCAGATCATCCCGCCGTTCACGCCGAGCACCTGACGCGTGATGTAGGACGCCGCATCCGACATCAGAAAGCTCACGGCGGCGGCGACTTCGGCGGGCTGTCCGACGCGGTTCATCGGCACGCTTTGCAGCGCTCTTTCGAGCGGCATCTGGTCGAGCATGCCGGTTTCGATCAGCCCCGGTGCGACGCAATTCACGGTGATGTGGCGGCTGGCGAGTTCCACCGCGAGCGCCTTGGTCGCGCCGATCACGCCGGCCTTCGCCGCGCTGTAGTTGACCTGCCCGCGATTGCCCGTCACGCCCGATACCGACGCGATCGTCACGATGCGCCCGCCCTGCTTCGCGCGCACCATCGGCATGGTCAGCGGATGAACGACGTTGTAGAACGCGTCGAGGCCGGTCTCGATGACGACGTCCCAGTCCTCGTCGGTCAGCGCGGGGAACGCGGCGTCGCGCGTCACGCCCGCGCAGCAGACGATGCCGTAGTACGCGCCGTGCGCCGCGACATCGGCTTCGAGCGCGGCGCGGCAGGCGGCGCGCTCGCGCACGTCGAACTGCAGCACGCGCGACACGCCGCCCTGCGCGGCGATGCCGGTCGCGACCGCGTCCGCTTCCGCGCGGCCGGTGCGGCAATGCACCGTCACGGCAAAGCCGTCTGTTGCGAGCTGATAAGCGATCGCACGGCCGATGCCGCGGCTCGCTCCGGTGACGAGAACACGCCGGTTCATGAGCTGACACTTCCTTCGATGAAAGACCGGAAATCGGTCGGTTGAAACACCTTGACGACGGCCTGCGCGCAGCAGACGTCGTCGATTGCGATGGCGCATTCGTACGCGCCGTGGCCCGCTTCGCTGCGCAACAGTTCCGTCGCGCTGACGACGAGCCGCGAACCGCGCGCGAACGACGGCCGAAGCGCCTCGTAGCTGCGCGATCCGAGCAGCACGCCGGGCCGCGCCTGCTCGCCCTTGCGCATCGCGATCAGCGCGACATGCGCCGCAATCGCCTGCGCCATCAGTTCGATGCCGATCCACGCTGGCATCGCGCCTTTCGCATCGGCGTACCAGGCGTCGCCATGAACCGTGGCGTGAGCGCGAAGCGACTCGTCGCTGAGCGCGACGATCGAATCGAGCAGAAGCATCGTGCCGCGATGCGGCAGGATCGTGTCGATCGGCGGGAATGGTCCGGAAGTATCGAAAGGCATCGTCATGCACCGAGGATCAGGCTGGCGTTGCTGCCGCCGAATGCGAACGAATTGCTCATCGCGTAACGCCGACCCGCGACGGCGCGCAGAGGGCGCTCCGTTTCGACGAGATCGAGCGGCGGCAGCGCGCTGTCCGCCTCGCCGTCCCACAGGTGACGCGGCAACGCCATGCCCTCGCAAGCGAGCGTGAGCCACGCGAAGCCGAGCTCGGTTGCGCCGGCCGCGCCGAGCAGATGAGCCGTCAGCGGCTTGGTGCCGCTCGCGGCCACGCCGCCCGGGAAGACGCGTGCCATCAGATGCGCTTCCATCTCGTCGTTCTTGCGCGTGGCGGTGGCGTGCAGATTGACGTAGCCGATCGAGCGCGCGTCGATCTGCGCATCCGCGAGCGCCGCGCGCAACGCACGCTCGGCGCCGACGCCCTGCGGGTCCGGCGACGAGATGTGATACGCATCGCTCGATTCGCCGGTGCCCGCGACGAACACGGGCGCCTCTTCGCGGCTCATCAGGAACACGGCCGCGCCCTCACCCACATTGATACCGGCGCGGTTACGGCTCATCGGATTCGCGCGCGCCGGCGACGTCGATTCGAGCGACGCGAAACCCGCAAGCGTCAGTTCGCACAGCGAGTCGACGCCGCCGACCACGACCGCATCGCAGAGATGCAACTGCAAGAGGCGTCTTGCCGACGCAAACGCCTTGGCGCTCGACGTGCAGGCGGTCGAAATCGTGTAAGCGGGCCCGGTGAGACCGAGCGCCGCCGCCGCGAACGGCGCGGCCGTGCCGATTTCCATCTGCCGATAGTCGAAGCCGTCCGGCATCGCGCCGGTTCGCGCGCGATGCGCGAGCGCCGCCTCCGCCGCCGCGATGCCCGACGTGCTCGTTCCCAGCACCACGCCGATACGATGCGCGCCGAAACGCTCGCGAGCGTCGTCGACGGCGGGCGCGATCTGCGCGAGCGCGGCCAGCAGCAACCGGTTGTTGCGGCAGTCGAAGGCCGCGAGCGCGGCAGGCGGCGCGACGTCGAGCGGCGCGAACACGCGGCCTGCGAAGACGGCGGCGCCGCGTGCGTCATGTGCGTCACGTGCGTCACGATCGGGCAGCGTGCCCATGCCGGGCGCGCTCGACGTGGCGAGCGCGTTCACGATCGTCGGCACATCATTGCCCAGCGCGTTGAGCATGCCGAGCGCGTGCAGATAAACGCGAGGCAGGTTCATGAGAGGTCCCCTCGTTTCGATGGCATGCCGATCGGCGCAAGCATCACCGAGACCGCGATGCCGAGCGCGAGCGTCGCGCCGAAGCTTTGCAGCGCCGGCATCGCGCTCAAGGCGAGCATGCCGAAGGACAGCAGCGTGGTCGCCGCCGAGAGCAGCACGCCCGCCCACACCGCGCCCAGGTCGCCGGCCGCGCGCAACGCGCCTTCGCGCAGGAACACGGCGTAGTTCGCGCCGACGCCGAGCACGAGCATCAGCGCGAGGCAGTTGAAGAGATTGAACGGCACGCGCAGATAACCGAACACAGCGAGCGTCACGCCGATCGCGAGCACGACGGGCAGCGTCGTCGCGATGCCGCCGCGCAGTCCATAGCGCCACGACAGCAACGCGGCGACCAGGAGCGTCGCGCCCGCGAGCCATGCGCCGCTGTCGATTCGATAGGCACCGAACAGTTTCGACACGCTCATGGCCTTGTCGACGAAACTCGCGCCCGGCACCGCGCGCGCCGCCTTGACGAGCGCGGCTTCGTTCGCGGGCGTCACGCCCTGCGGCATGACGACGGCCGCATACGTGCGCGCCGACGCATCCACTTCGCCGAGCCACAGATGGCGAAACGGCCGCGACCACGGTGCGTCGAGCCACGCGTCGACGGTCAGGATCGCGTCGCTGGATCGCGCGGCCGCGATCCATGCGTCGGCGACGTTATCGCGGAAACCCGCTTCGAGGAGCGTCGCGCGCAGCTTCGCGGGATCGTCGAAGAGGCGCTGTGCAAGAAGCGCGCGATTTTCGCGCTGACGCCGCGCGGACGGCACGAACGACGCCGGCGACTGCCAGCCGCGCAGCCGCTCGCCGCCTTGCAGCGCGTCGAGCCGCGCGCCGAGCGCCTCGGCGCGTTGCAGCACGATCTCCGGCGTCTCGCCGCGCACGACGAAGAACTGCGCGCCATCGTCGATGCCCACCGCCGCACGCACCGCGCGCTCCTCGGCCATCAACGCGGGATCGCGCTGGATCAACAGGCGGATGTCGTCGTCGCTCGACAGGCGCAGCCAGCCCGGCACCGCGACGATCGCCAGCAGCAGCGCGAATATCCAGCCGGTGCGTGCGCCGAATGCGCGCCGCCAGATCGCGAGCAGCTTGCCGGCTGCATCGAAGAGGGAGCGCGGGCGATGCTTCGGCGGACGCGGCAGCATCGTCGGCAGGAGCCACACGACCGAGGCGAACGCCGTGAGAATGCCCGCCATCGCGAAGCACGCGATCTGTTCGAGCGCGGGGAACGGCACGCACGCCAGCACCGCGTAGCCGAGCAGGCTCGTCGCGAGCGCGACCGCGAGCGCCGGGCGCACTTTGCGCGCGCCTTGGACCGCGTCCCAGTCGCGCCCGGCGCCGAGATAGACGACGAAATACTGGATCGAATAGTCCACTGCCTCGCCGATCAGACTCGCGCCGAAGACGAGCGTCAGCAGATGAAGCTGGCCGAATACGAGCATCGTCACGGCGAGCGCGGCGACGATGCCGAGTGCGGTCGACAGGAAACCGAGCATGATGAGCCGCGGCGAGCGAAACACCCACAGCATCAGAAGCCCGATGCCGCATAGCGACACCAGCCCGATCAGATGCACTTCGCGTTCCGACGCACTACGCGCGGCTTCGGCATAAAAGACGGCGCCCAGGCGATCGAGCGTGACGTCGGGATGCGCCTCGCCGAGCGAAGCCTTGGCGCGCGCGAGAGCATCGCGCACCGTACGCTGCACGCCCGATTCATACGCCGATCCGTTGAGCGTCGCGGTGACGAGCACGCTGGTCGTATTGCCGCGATGCGCGACGAGCAGGCCGTCTTCGAGTTCGAGATTCGACGTCGCGAGCGGCAGACCGCCGAGATAGCGTTGCAGCCAGCCGAACGGATCGTCGGCGAGCGGCGTCGAGAGGCCGCTGTCGAGCGGGTTGTAGAGACGCTGAAGCAGCGCTTCGCGAGCGACGAACGAGCCGTCCTGCAACGCGGCGCGATCGGCGGGCGCGAGCAGGCCGAAGCGGTACGGCAGATAAAGCGCGCCGATCGACGAGACATCGAAAGGCGGCAGCGTCGCGATCACCGAGCGGAACGCGCCGCTCGTTCGCAGCGTCGCGCCGAGTTGCTTCGCCGCGGCCTTCGCGTGTTCCGCGTCCGGGCTCGTCACGATGAAGACCGTGCGATCGCCGAGCGCGGCGGCCATCTTGTCGGCGGCTTTTTCGGCGACGGGATCGACTTCGGTCGCGGGCAACAGCGCGAGGAGATTGGTCTGCAACGGCGACGGCCCGGCGAAGCGCCAGCCGCAATACGACACCGCGACGAGCGCGAACAGCAGCCACGCGAAACGCATGGTCCAGATCTGTCGCGACGAGGGCCGTTGCAGGATTTCCATCACGGCGCTCCGAACTGCGCGCGTTCAGCCGGCGAGAGTTCGCCCGCCGGCGCGCTGCCGGTGAAGTCGATCTGCGTGGCGTCGCCATTGGCGAGCACGATGCGCAAGCCTTGCAGGAAATCGCCGCCGTTCATGTCGAGACGCCTGACCGACTGCGCGAGTTGCGGCTGGCTGGGCGTCAGTTCGATCCGCCAGTTCGACGGCGTGCCATGCGCCTTCACGTCGAACTGCGAATAGAGACCGGACAGATCGCCGCCGAGCATCGCGCGCATCATCCGCGACACCTGCGCCGCGCCGCGCGCGTCGTTGCCGCGCGCGGCGCCCGGCTGCCCGTTCGCTCCGATCTCGCGCATGCCCGCATCGGTGATCGCGTAAGTTGCCTTGTACGGCGTCTCGACGTGCCAGATCACGCCGCGCTCGCGCACGAACAGGATCGAGCCCGTGCTGACGAGCGGCGCTTTCATCGCGGCGAGCGTGCGCGTCTGCTTGAACTGCGCGCGCACGCCGCCCGTTTCGGCCAGATGTCGCGCGACACCGGAGACGAGCGCCGCGTCCTGCGCGGTTTCTGCCGCCCACGCGCCGCCCGCGAGCGACAACGCCGCCGCCGACACCGCGATCCAGCGCGTCAGCGAGCCCATGCGCGCTCCAGCTTCTCGAACACGACCGGCGGCGACACGAACTGAAGCTCGCGCGTCGCGGCATCGACCGCGACCTGGATCGTGTGTCCGCGCGTGAGCCGAACGCCCGTCGCCGGATCGACGATCTCGTAGCCGATCTTCAGGCGGTTCTCGAACTCCAGCAGTTGCGTGCGCACTTCGATCTCCTGGCCGTACACGGCCGGCCGCACGTACTTCAGATGCGCCTCGACGATCGGCCACAGATAACCCGACGCCTGCATCTCGCGATAGTCGTAGTCGAACGCGCGCAAAAGCGCCGCCCGGCCGATCTCGAAGTACTTCAGATAATGTCCGTGCCAGCAGACGTTCATCGCATCGACGTCGTGAAACGGCACTTCGACGCGTGCGCTGGCGGCGAGCAAACGTTTCTCGCCGATCATGCCGCGCCTCCGTGCTCGCCAGCGGCTTCGGCATCGACCAGTCCGCATGCCGCGATTCGCGCCGTCAGCGCGCGCAGGTCGCTTTCCAGCGCGCGGTCTTCGTCGACGAACGCCGAGGCGCGCGTCACGCTTTCCATGAAATCGCGCAGCGGCGCGGGCACTTGCGTCGCGCCGTCGATCCGCAAGCGCAGACGCGCCGCCTGCACGGTCGCGAGCGTGTGCGCCGCCGCGACCTGCTCCGTGAGTTCGAGCACGCGCAGACAGTCGCGCGCGGCGATCGTGCCCATGCTCACCTTGTCCTGATTGTGCGACTCGGTCGAACGCGAAAACACGCTCGCCGGCATCGTCAGCTTGAGCGCCTCGGCCGTCCACGCCGACGACGAAATCTGCACGGCCTTGAAGCCGTGGTTGACCGGCGCCCGCTCCGCCGTCGCGCCCGACAGATTGCGCGGCAGACGGTTGTTGAACTTGTCGTCGACGAGAAGCGCGAACTGGCGGTCCATCAGGTCCGCGAGATTCGCGACGGCGGTCTTGAGCGCGTCCATCGCGAACGCGATGTGGCCGCCGTAGAAGTTGCCGCCGTGCAGCACGCGTCCGGTGTCGGGATCGATCAGCGGATTGTCGTTCGCGCTGTTGAGCTCGTTCTCGACGTCGCGCCGCACCCACGAGAGCGCATCGCGCGCCACGCCGATCACATGCGGCGCGCAGCGAATCGAATAGCGATCCTGCAACCGATGACCGGGCGAATCGGCGCGGCCGGCGAGATCGTCGCGAATCCATGCCGCCGCTTCCGCCTGGCCGGCGTGCGGCTTGACTTCGAAAAGAAGCGCGTCGAAATGCGCCGCGCGGCCGTCGAGCGCGACCGTCGCAAGCGCGGTCAGGCGCGCCGCGAGGCGGCTCAGGTGCGACGCGCGCGCGAACGCGAGACACGCCAGTCCGGTCATGACGGCCGTGCCGTTCATCAGCGCGAGACCTTCCTTCGGCGCGAGCTGCAAGGGCGCATGACCGAGTTCGGCCCACACGCCGCGCGCGTCGCGCAGACGTCCGCGATACAGCACATCGCGCTCGCCGGCGAGCGCGGCCGCGACATACGAGAGCGGTGTCAAATCGCCGCTCGCGCCAACCGACCCTTCCGCCGGAATGCGCGGCAGCACGCGATGATTGACGAGATCGGCGAGACGTTCGAGCAGCACCGTGCGCACGCCGGAAAACCCGTAAGCGAGCGAGTTGAGGCGCGCGGCGATGACCGCGAGCGCCTCGGCATCGTCGAGATGACGGCCGAGGCCGCAGCCGTGATAGCGCGTGAGGTGCAGCGGCAGCGCCTCGATCAGCGCGTGCGGCACATCGACCACGCAGGCGTCGCCATAGCCGGTGTTCACGCCGTACACGGTCCGTCCTTCGGCGAGATGCGTGCGCAGGAATTCGGCGCCGCGCTCGATGCGGGCACGCCACGCCGGATCGGCGTTCAGCGCGACGGGCGCGCGGTGCTGCGCGATGCGGACGATGTCTTCGATCGTCATCCTGCGCCCGCCGACGACGATGGCGGCAACGTCGGCAATGGCGGCGGCAACGGACGTCGCCGTGGTCAGATCATGTTCGGCCATTCGCGTCTCCACCGGGACGCGCCCAGAAATCGAAGAAATTGAACCATTGATAAGGCGCCTTGCGGCAATAGTGTTCGAGGCGT
Source organism: Caballeronia telluris (assembly GCF_001544495.1). Taxonomy (GTDB): domain Bacteria; phylum Pseudomonadota; class Gammaproteobacteria; order Burkholderiales; family Burkholderiaceae; genus Caballeronia; species Caballeronia telluris. The sequence goes on along the minus strand of NZ_FCNZ02000001.1, from coordinate 495,003 downwards.
TCGGCGTAACGCTGCGTCCACCCGGCGAGCCGCTCGGCGCGCTCGCGGCGCGGCAGTTCGATGCGATCGGCGAACGGCTCGAAATAGAGGTGATAGCCCGTGCGTTCCTTCAGGCAGAAGAACAGATACACCGGGCAGCCCAGCGCGTGCGCCAGGATGTAAGGCCCTTGAGCGAAAGGCGCGGGCGCGCCGAGGAACTGCGCGTCGGTGGTGCGCCCGGCGTCGTGCGCGGGCACGCGGTCGCCCACGATGACGAGCAGTTCGCCCGCCTCGACGCGCGACTGCATCATGAGCGCCGTCTCCGGTCCGAAGTCGCTCACTTCGACAAGACGCGCGGAGAAATCGTCGTTCGCCGATGCGAGCACGCTGTTGAAGCGGCGCGCATGGCCCGTGTAGACGATCGCCGTGACCTTCGCGTGCGCGCCGCGCACAGCGAGCGCGCGCGTCATTTCGAGGTTGCCCAGATGCGCGCCGATCACGAGCGCGCCGCGTCCGCTCGCGACGAGCGCTTCGAAGGCGGCGGGGTCGTCGAAGGTGATGTCTTTATCGTTCACGCGGCCCGTCCACGCGCCCAGCTTGTCGAAGCCCGATTGCGCGAACGCCAGCATGTGGCGATACGCCGAGCGCCATCCCGGACGCGGCAGGCTGTGTTCTGGCGCGCTCGCGCGCAACCGCGCGAAGTAGCGCGCCGACGCGCCGCGCGCCGCGTGTCCCGTCAGCAGGAAATACGCGACGACCGGATGCAGCCACAGCGCGGTGAAACGGCGTCCGAAGATGCGGCTGCTGAGCGCGAGCAGCTTCATGCCGAGATGACTGCCGCGCTCCGCGATGCGCCACCAGTCGCTTGCGCCATCGCGCGGTTTTGGCAGCAGTTTGCGCGCGAGAAGCAGCGGCAGCCGCGCCAGCATTCCCGCGACGAGGCGCGTATGCGCGGCGCTGATGCGCACGTTGTCCCAGAGCACGTCGAAATGCGACACGCCGTCGGCCGCGTAGGTGACGCGCGTCGGGATGCCGTGGAACGCGAGGCCGCGCCAGTGCAGCCGCACGAGAATCGCGATGTCGAAGTCCATGCGCGTCGGCAGGTCGACCGAGTCGATCAGCGCGCACGCGGCGTCGAGCGGATACAGGCGAAAGCCGCACATCGAATCGCGGATCGACAGCGACAACGTCTCGATCCACACCCACACATGCGTGACATAGCGCCCATAGAGCCGTGAAGCGGGCACGCTTTCGTCGAAGACCGGCTGGCCGAGGATCACGGCTTGCGGCGCGGCGCGGGCTGCGTCGACGAAACGCGGGACGTCGGCGGCGTCGTGCTGGCCGTCGGCGTCGATTTGCAGCGCATGCGTGTGGCCCGCGCGCCGCGCCGCGCGCAACCCCGCCATCACCGCCGCGCCCTTGCCGCCGTTGACCGTCAGGCGCAAGAGCGTCAACGCACCGTCGTGATCCGCCGCGAGCTGCGCGAGCACGCGCTGCGTGGGCTCGTCGCTGCCGTCGTCGACGACGATGATCGGCAGTTCATGCCGCCGAAGCTGCGCCACGGTGCCCGCGATCGCGTCCTTGTGGTTGTAGATCGGAATGACGATGCACGCCGAGAAGCTCATGCCGCGCTCCCATAGACGATCGCGCCCGACGCGCACTCGCGCGCCTCGGCGCCCCGGCCGAGCCGATATGCGAATTGCACGCGGCCGCGCGCCGGATCACGCGACAGGCGCAGCGCGAGCAACGCGCCGGGTCCGACCGGCGCCGTGAACTTGAGTCGGTCGATCGACGCGACATCGCGCGTTTCGTCGAAGCACTCGGCCGCAAGCCGCACCGCCCAGTCGAGCTGAACGACGCCCGGCAGGATGGGCAGGCCGGGAAAGTGTCCGGCGAAGTGTGCGAGTCCGGACGGCACGCGCAACTCCAGCGAGCACGCGTCGCCATCGCGGCAGGCCGACAGCAATTCGAAGCCCTCCGCGCGCGCGTCGAACGCGGCGGCGATGGCGGCGGCAGGCGTTTTCCCGCGGGCGTCGCACGGCAGCGCGAGCGGAAAGCGCCAATGGCGCGGCAGCACGACGAGATCGAAATAGCCAGCGAGATGACGACGCAACGCTTTCGTCAACGCCACGCGACCGTGAGCCGCGAGCGCCGCGTGACCCTCGCCGGTCAGCGCGACGACGGCGCCCGCGCGTTGTCGCGAGGCGTTCTGAAGCACGGAGACAGCCGCGCGCGCCACATACGGATGCAGCGCGAGACGCGCTTCGAGTTCGGGCAGCGAGACGCGCTTGCCGTCGAGCTTGACGACGCGATCCAGCCGGCCGTTCAGTCGGAAGCGGCCATCGGCGTCGAAGTCGACGGCGTCGTCGGTGCGATGCCAGTCGTGGTGGCCGAGATGCGGCGAACGCACGAAGAGCGCGCCGTCCGTATCGCGCTCGACCGCGATGCCGGGAAGCGCCTGCCACGCGTCCGACCGGTCCTGCCGGCGCCACGCAATGCCGCCCGTCTCCGTGCTGCCGAACACTTCGAGCGGCGCCGCGTCGAACGTGGCGCGATACGTGCGCGCGGTATCGGCATCGAGCGGGCCGCCCGACGAAAAGAATGCGCGCGGGCTGCGCGCGAGCGACGCGAAGCCTGTCATCGACGGCCAGCGCGCGAGTTGCGCCGGCGTCGATACGACGATTCCCGCGTCGCAGGCGGCAAGACGCGCGTCGAGTTGCCGGGGATCAAGGCAAAGCGCGCGATCGAATGGCCGGCCCGCCGCGAGCGGCCAGAACACGCGAAACAGCAGCCCGTAGATGTGATGATGCGGCACGCTGCCGAGCACGGTGGCATTGCCCGCCAGCGCGCCCCATTGCGCTTCGAGCGTGCGAACTTCGGCGTCGAACTGCGATAGCGTCTTGCGGACCGGCTTGGGCGTGCCGCTGCTGCCCGAGGTATAGAGCGTCAGCGCCGCGTCCGCGTCGATCGCATGGGCCGTTTCCGGCGCGATGCCGCCTTGTAATCCGGCAAGGTCGGCATCGGTGATGATCGCGTCGCAGTCTTCGGAAAGGCTCGCGAGATAGTCGGGCGAATGCGATGCGGGCACGACCGGATGCTTCGCGCAGGCAAGGAGCGCGAACATCGCGCAGGCGAAGTCGAAGGGATCGTCGATGCACAGCGCGTAGCGCGCTTCCGTTTGCGCGCGCCACGCGGCGGCGAGCGCGAAGACGCGCGAGCGGAACGCCGCGCGATCGAGCGTGAGCGCGCCGTCGAGGCAGACGGGCGTGTTGCACGCGTCATCATCGAGCAAAAGATCATGCAGCGCGATCATGCCGACTCCGAGCGCACGGCGCGCGGCAGCACGGCGAGATGCCGCCACGCAAGCTCGCCGAGCAGCAACGCGCCGATCACCCCATACACGATCCCGCCGTTGTACAGCGACCACGCCGCGCGGCTCCACTGCAACGCGGTGTACGCGGAGAACGCCGCGTTGCACGCAAAGAACGCGCACCAGATCTGCGTGACGCGCAGCGTGTGACGCACGCCGCGCGCATCGAGTTGCGGATTGCCGAGCCGCGCGAACTTTTCGATCATCGATGGGCCGCGCACGAGCGTCGCGCCGAACGCGACAAGGAGGCCGAGATTGACGAACGACGGGTAGAGGCGCATCAGCCGTTCGCTGCCGGTCAGCACGATCGCGACCGACACGCCGCTCAACAGCGCGGCCACGCACCAGTCGAGCGCGGTGAGCCGGCGCAGCGACATCGCGACGACGCCGCGCCCGAGCCAGCGCTGCATCCACAAGAGCGCAAGCAGCAGCGCGCCGATGAGACGCGGCTTGTCCCACAGCCAGGCGCAGAGGATCATCGCGGGATACGCGACGGCGAGCGCGCACCGCGCCGCGCTCAGCGCTGTATCGGCGAGACGGGAGCGCGTTCGATCGTGCGCGGGCTTGGCCGTCGTGCGACCGCCGGTCCGCGAATGCCCGACCGGCATCAGTCCTGGGCCGCGAGCAGCGACTCGACCGCGCCGATCACGTCGCCGACGGTCCGCACGGCCTTGAACTCTTCCGGCTTGATGCGCCGGCCGGTCATTTCCTGCAGCTTGATGGCGAGATCGACTGCGTCGATGCTATCGAGATCGAGGTCTTCGTACAGGCTCGCTTCCGGCGTCACGCGAGCCGGCTCGATCCCGAAGTTGTCCTGGAAAATCGCGCGGATGCGCTCAAGAATTTCGTCCCCGTTCAAGATGTTCTCCTCAGGCTGTTTTAGTTGTTGCGGCAACGCCGTCGTGCGTGCCCCGCTGGGTCTCGATCAACGCCGCGAGCGTGTTGATCGAGCGAAAATGGTCGCGCGTGCGCTCGCCGTTCGCTTCGATCGTGAGAGCGTAGTGCTTGCGCAGCACGATGCCGATTTCGAGCGCATCGATCGAGTCGAGTCCGACGCCGTCGGTCGAAAAGAGCGGAGCGTCGTCGTCGATATCGGCGGGCGTCAGGTCTTCCAGATCGAGTGCCTCGATCAGCAGCGTTTTCAGTTCAAGTTTTAAAGAATCCATGGTCCAGAAGGCGCTGGTTGATATGTGTCTCGACGGCTTGAGTAAGCGCGCGCGCGGCGATCGCCGTGCTCGCGTGTTGCGCGGCGATCGCGGCCGCGTTGATCGGCTCGAGCACGTTGAGCCGCAGGCGAAACGGACGCGACGGTACGTGATACCAGCGCATCTGCTTCGTGAACGCGGGCGGATCGCAGTCGATGAGCACGGGCAGAATCGGCGCGTCGGCCTTCAGCGCGATATGCGCGAAGCCGCGCGAGAACGCGTGAAGCCGGTTCTGCGCGGGACTGCGCGTGCCTTCGGGAAAGATGATCATTGTGTAGCCGGCGCCAAGCTGACGCGATGCCGACTCGACGAGTTCGGGCGGCGCCGCGTTGCTCACGTATTCGGCGGCGCGCACGATGCCCCAGAAACACGGATTGCGCCAGTGCGCGTGCTTAACGACGCAGCATGCCGAGGGCGTCAGCGCCAGCAGGACCATCACGTCGAGATAAGTCGGGTGGTTCGCGACTACGATCATCGGCGCGCCCGTGCGCAAGGCCGATCCGTTGGTGATGTCGAGCCGCATCACGCCGAGCTTTTGCAGCGCGGCGACGAGCGTGCGAAAGAAAACGTGGATGATCGCCGTGACGGCGCGCTGGCGCGACACGCGATGCGGCCAAATCGAAGCGAACGGGAACACGAGCACCGAAAACAACAGCCCGCAGACGCCGAACACGACGAAGCTCGCCCCGGTCGCCAAGAGACGCCAGATGAAGTCAGCGCGAGCCGGCATGCCAGCTCCATTGCCAGACGTCGCTCGTGCTCGCGGATGGCGCGCGCCATTGCGCCGCCGTCTTCGATTCCAGGCAATGCCTGAGCGCCTCGGCTTGCGTGGCGAACGAGGCCGCAGAAGGGGACGGCGCCGCTTCATGCGTGCGCGTGCATTCGATGTGCTGCGCGGCCCGGTCGTCGAGCAGGATGGCAAGCGCGCCGCTTGCTGCATCGTGCCCGGCGCCGTAAATCGGATCGGCCGGCTCGTCCGCATACACGACGAGCACCGGCGACGACGGAGCGGTTGCAAGCTGCGCGTGCGCTTCGAGAAGCGCGAGTCCGAGCGTTTGCTCGCCTGCCGACAGCGCGCTCGCGGGCGCGCGTTCGCCGCGCGAAATGCCGAGGACGCCGGTCATGGCGTTGAGTACCGAGAGGCTGAAGGCCGTCGGCGAGACGGATTCGTTCTCGGTGATGGCGTGAAGGATGTCGGTCGTGCGCTTCAGTTCGCCGTGCCGCGATGCGAACACGACCCGGATACCCGCATCCGTGGAGGCTTCCGTCTGCGCGGGCAGGCAGTCGTGCGCCACCTTCAATGCGCTGCGCGAGAGGCTGCTCAGCCGCCGGCGGACCATCGGCTCGATGAAGCCGACTTCCGCTGCGCCCGCGACTGCAAACGACCAACGGGCAACGGGAAGGGTCCAGCGCATAGCTTGCATATCGCAGGAAAAGGATCAGGCAACAGGGGTTTTGCGTCAGCCAGAACCGGCACCCCAGCCAAAAATTTAATGGATCAGCGCGATGGCGGAGCGGCGCCCGCATACGGTCGACGCCGGCGAATAAAGCGCAGATGCACCGGTTTACGGCTCGCTTTGCCCGATCTTTAGATAAGTCTGCTTATAAAATCGACGGCTTTCGCGGGCCTTAAACCTCGGGCGGACGTGCATCATACTGAAGAACGCCGGGCAAGTCAGCCAGAATGCGGGACGGGCGTCTCGCGGGTGCGACACGGCTTGTGCAATTGCGCGGATGCTGCCAGCGGCTTCGCCCGGCTACTGCGGCGGCGGACCGAGATCGGCGGCATCGGCACGAATCCCGGCCGCGCGCTGGCGCTTTCCGGCGCGCGGGTCGACGCCGATCTCGTCAAGGCAGCCGCGCCCGGTGCGCCGAAGTGAAGGCCGGGCCGCGTGCCGAAAGCGTCAGCGGCGACGGACAGAAGCTGCTGCATTTCCACTCACTTTTAACCATTAGATAGGCATTACGAATCGTTATTCGGGAACCCGCCATGCCCCTCCACAAAGTCATCTACGACACCGATCCCGGCATCGACGACGCCATGGCGCTCGTTTTTCAGGCGCTGCATCCGGAGATCGACCTGCTCGGCATCACGAGCGTGTTCGGCAACGCGACGATTGACACCACCACGCGCAACGCGCTCTATCTGGCGCAGCGTTTCGCGCCGGGCGTACCGGTGGCGCGCGGGGCCGCCGCGCCGTTGCAGTGCGCGGCGCCCGTGCCGCTCGGCTGGATTCACGGCGACGACGGTCTCGGCAATATCGAATTGCCCGAGCCGGATCACGGCAAACTCGACGCGCGGCCGGCGCATCGTTTCATCGTCGAGACGGTGCGCGCGCATCCCGGCGAAGTCACGCTGCTCGCGGTCGGGCCGCTGACGAATCTGGCGCTCGCGCTCGCCGACGATCCCGGCATCGCGCATCGCGTGAAGGAAGTGGTCATCATGGGCGGCGCGTTCGGAATACGCGGCGTGCTCGGCAACGTCACGCCTGCCGCCGAGGCCAACGTCCACTGCGACCCCGAAGCCGCCGACATCGTCTGCGGCGCGCCCTGGAAGCTCTCGATCGTCGGACTGGACGTCACGCACGAAACCGTGATGACGAACGCCTTCCTCGCGTCGATCCGCGACCGCGGCGGCGAGCCGGGCCGCTTTGTCTGGGACATTTCGCGCCACTACGAGCGCTTTCATTTCGAGAGCGACCGGATCGAAGGCATCTACGCGCACGATTACTCGGCGGTCGCGTACCTGCTCGCGCCGCATCTGTACGAGACGCGCAGCGGTCCGGTGCGCGTCGTGACGAGCGGCATCGCGACCGGGCAGACGATCCAGAAGCCGTCGGCGATGCACGTCGACGCACCCGACTGGGACGGTCGTCCGGCGTGCGCGGTGTGCGTCGGCGTGGATGCTCCCGCCGTGCTGAACCTGTACGAAAGTACGCTCTGCGCTGGCGCCTAGGACGCCGCCGCGAGCCGCTGGCCGAGCCACTCGCGCAACGCCTCGATCTCTTCGAGGCAAACCGAATGCGGCATCGGATACGCGTGCCATTCGACCGGACAGCCGGCCGCCAGCGCGAAATCGCGCGCGGCTTCGCCGAGCTTGAGCGGCAGCACGTCGTCGGCGGTGCCGTGGGCGGCGAAGATCGGCGTGTCGCGGTTGGCGGCGCTGAACGACGCCTCGATCAGGCTCTTCGACGGCGCGTAGCCCGACAGCACGATCAGTCCCGCGAGGGTGTCCGGGTGCGTGAGACCGGCCGTGTAGGTCATCGCGCCGCCCTGCGAAAATCCCGCGAGGAAAATCCGCTCGGTCGGAATGCCGCGCGCGTTCTGCGCCTCGATCAGCCGCCGGATCGTGGCGCACGATTCCAGGATGCCCGCCTCGTCGACGCGCCGCTCGATGCCCTCGAACGACAGAATGTCGTACCACGCGCGCATCACGTAGCCGTTGTTGGCGGTCACCGCGATCTCCGGCGCGTTCGGAAACACGAAGCGCACGGCGGGCGCGTCGGACAGACGCAATTCGGGGATGAGCGACACGAAATCGTTGGCATCGGCGCCGAGGCCGTGCATCAGGATGACGGCGAAGGTCGGGTTCGGCGCGGTCTCGATTTCGATCGTCGGTGGCTGGTCTGTCATGGGGTTCCTTGTTCAAATGATGGGTACGAGCACCAGAATGATCCCCGCGAGCGACGCCAGCCACACGAGCGAGCGCAAGAACGGCACGCCCGCCGCGTAGAGCGGCACGTAGATCACCCGCGCGACAATATAAAGCAGCGCGCCCCAGTGCGTGAGCGCGCCTTCGCGTCCGGCGACATGCGCGATCAGGATCGCGGCGGCGAACACGGGCAGCGTCTCGAAGAGATTGCTCTGCGCGCGCATCAGGCGGCCGGTGAGCTTGCGAGGCGGCGGCGCGGGCGCGTCGCGCGGACCGGCGTTGTAGCCGATGCCCGTCTCGCCATTGCGCAAGACCGCGGGCAGGAGCACCTGGACGAGCGCGAGCACGAGCGTCCAGGCGAGAACCGTCAGTTCGAAGCTCATGGAATCTCCGGGTGGCGAAAGTGAATGGCGAGGCAGCAAGCGGCGTGCGCGGACATCATGCCATCGCGGTTGCGATCTCGCGTGTAGTCTTGTTTCTTTCACCCGGAGAACCGCCGATGCGCACACTTCCACTGCGGCTCGTCCCCGGCGACGATCTGCGCTCGACGCTCGAAGACATCGCCCGCACGCGCACGCCCGGTGCCGCGTTCGTGCTGCAGGGCATCGGCAGTCTGAGCGTCGCGCAACTGCGCTACGCGGGCGCCGACGATCCGGCCGAACTGCGCGGCGACCTCGAAATCCTGACGCTCGCCGGCTCGCTTTCGCCGGATGGCGCGCATTTGCACATGTCCGTCTCCGACCGCGACGGGCGCGTGTACGGCGGGCACGTCGCGAAAGGCTGCATCGTTCGGACGACGGCGGAAATCCTGGTCGCGTGTCTCGAAGAACACCAGTTTTCGCGCAAAACCGATCCGGCGACGGGCTTTCCCGAATTGGTCGTCAAGCCGCGCTAGGGCGTCGGCGCCTTCGCCACACCATCCGCGAGACCTCGATGCTGACGATGCACGCGACGAGCCACGCCGTCCCCGATGCGAAACCCGCCAGCACGTCGCTCGCGAAATGCACGCGCAGGAAAACGCGGCTGCACGCCGTCGAGAACGCGACGACCGTCGCCGCCACCGCGATCGGCACGTGCCAGCGCGCGGGCGTCGTGCGCACGAGCACGTAGGCGATGATCCCGTAGGTCACGAGCGAGCCGGACGTGTGGCCGCTCGGGAAGCTCCAGCCGGCCGCCGTCGCGATCGACTGATCGTGAACCGGTCGCACGCGCTCGAAAATGTGCTTGAGCGTCTGGTTGAGCAGGCCGTTGCCGGCGATCGCGAGCACCACGCCGAGCGCAAGCAGCCGCCGCCGCGCGATGAACAGCGCCGCCGCGCCGCCGACGCACCACACGGTCAGCACCCACGGATCGCCGAGATGCGTGATCCACGCAAACGCGCGGATCACGCCGGGCGCGACCGATTTCCCGATGGCATCGGCGAACGTCTGGTCGAGCCGGCCGAGTTCCTCTTCGGCGCCGAGTTCGTCGGCGATCGCGGCGAAAAGCGCCGCCCCGCCCGCGATCACCGCGAAACTCACCGCAAGCTGGATGACGAGCAGCGTCTTCGGCGCAATGCGGCTGTCGTCGCGCGGCACGCCGTAGCGCAGCACGAGGCGCCATGCGAGCGGCACCGCGACCACGAGCGCGAGCAAAGCGATGCCGAAGCCCGCGAGCGCGTGCTCGCCCGCGAAGCGCGCGAGCGTGTCGGGGTCGACGCGGCCGAGGGCGCTCATGGCGTCGCGCAAGCCTGACGGGCTTCGTCGAAGACGAGTTCGTGATGCGTCACGCGCCCGAACGCGCCGCTCGCTTCCGCGAAATCCCAGCGCTCGACGACCGCGCGCCGCGGCCCGGGGTCCGTCTGATCGTAGCGAATCAGGTTCACCGAATTGTCGATCGTGCCGCGCACCCGCGCCGACACCGCCGTGCCCGCCTGCACCGCCCACATCCGGCGCGGCAAATTCGCGAAAGTATCGTGCAGCGGCAGCACGTAAGGCAGATGAATGTGGCCGCCCATCACGAGATCGGCGCCTGCGCGCGCCCAGCGCTGCACGGCGCGCGCGCGCCCGTGCAGCAGGTTCGCCTCGTCCTGCGCGCGCGTCACCGCGACCGGCTGATGCGTGACCACGATGCGCAACTGCGCGGGCGTCGCGCGTTCGAGCCGCTCCGCGACGCGCCGCACCTGCTGCATCGACACCTCGCCGTCCTTGTGGCGATAGGGCCGCGTCGTATTCAGCGCGATCACGAGCAGCGCGGGCGAGTCGAACACCGGTTCGAGATCCACGCCGAACACGCGCTGATGGTTCGCGTACGGACGGAACGCGCGCGCGAAGAGGTTGAAGAGCGGAATGTCGTGATTGCCCGGCACGACGAGCGTGGGCGTGGCGCCAAGCCGGTCGACGAACGCGCGCGCCGCGAGAAATTGCGCGCGGCGCGCGCGCTGCGTGAGATCGCCGGACATCACGACGAGATCGGGCGGCATCGAATCGACGAGACGCAGCAGCGCATCGACGACGCGCGGCCGTTCAGTGCCGAAATGCGGATCGGAAACCTGCAGCAGCAGCGTCATGAGCGATTGGCTTGGGCGATGTCGGGCTCCGGCTTGAGCAAAAAGAGCGGTTCCGGCGCGACGTGGAATTCGAGCGGCATGTTAAGCCATGTCACTTCGCCGTCGGTCGCGATCTTCACGCGGCGGCGGCGCTTGCCCGGATGCGTCACGGTGATGCGGCGAAACGTGAAGCTGACGACGTTGTCCGCGTCGGAAAGACGGCCCGCCGCGCCGCGCAGCGTGAGCGCGATCTGCGCGAGCCGGCCGAGCGCGCGCGGCGCGATCGCTGCGAGCAAGCCTTGTTCCAGAAGCGGCGCCTCCTTCATGCCGATCTGTTCCAGCTGCAGCCGGTTGTTGCCGACAAAGAGCGTCGAAGTGCGGATTTCGCGCCGCTCTCCGTCGTGGTCGATGTGCAGCCGAAGATGGCGATGGCGCCGCAGCAGGGTCGCCATCGCGGAAAAGAGCGCGATCAGGCGGCTGCGGCCGAACTGGCGCTTGTAGACTTCGCGGTCTTCGAGGAGCTTCGGATAAAGGCCGAGACTTGCGTTGACGAGAAACATGCGGCCGTTCACGACGCCGACCTGCACCGGATAGGCGCGCGCGGTGAGCAAAAGGCGCGTCGATGCTTCGAGATCGGCGGGAATGCCGTGGTCGCGGCTGAAATAGTTGAAGGTGCCGCGCGGCAGGACGGCGTAGGGGCAGCCGCTGCCGAGCGTCGCTGCGGCGACGGCGCAGAGCGTGCCGTCGCCGCCCGCGCCCACGACCACGCCGTTCTGTGCGATCGCGTCCGCGACCGCGCGACGCGCGGTCGCGCTGAGGTCGGCGGGATCGTCGACGAGACGCAGTTCATAGCGGCGTCCGGCGGCGCCCAGTTCGCGGTCGAGGATCGCGCGCGTCTCTGCGCTCTGCTTGCGGCCGGAACCCGCGTTCATGACGATGAAAAACGGGGCGTCGGCGGGGATCGTGAGGACGGGGGCGCGCGCGGGAGCCTCGTCGCGCGGTGCGGCGGGCGTGTCTAGCGGGGTCATCGGGCGGGCGCCTCCTCGTGCAGAACGCGCCGCGTTTTCCGGGTGAATCGCGACGCGGCGCGCGCTTCATGCGTCGCAGCCAGTATAGGAGTTGCTTACAGTTTGCTTGGTTCCGGGAGCGAAGAAATGAGCCGGGCGCATGGCGCGCCCAGGCTCAGATAACCCGCAACGGCAGGCGCCGCACGCCCTACGTATGCTCCCCGCGAATATAGAATTCGAGCTGCTGAATGGTGAACTGCTGCTCGGAGATGATGTTCTTGACCAGATCGCCGATCGAGATCATGCCGACGAGCTTGCCGCCGTCGATCACCGGCAAATGGCGCATGCGCTTGTCTGTCATGAGCGCCATGCAGTCGTCGGTGGTCTGGTCGAGGCGCACGTAGCGCACCTGCGACGTCATGATGTCGCGCACCGGCGTCTGCTTCGACGCGCGGTCCATCAGCACCACCTTTCGCGCGTAATCGCGCTCCGTCATGATGCCGACGATCTCTTCGCCCTCCGTGACCACCACCGCGCCGATGTGCTTTTCCGCCATCAGCTTGATCGCGTCGTACACCGACGACGTCGCGGCAATCGTATAGACCGTCTGTTCGGGCTTCGAATTCAGAACCTGTGCGACAGTTGCCATCGAGCGCCTCCGGTTTGACCGCACGGCACGCATCGGCCGATGCGCGCTTGTCCCATGCATAGTGCTGTTTCTTCTTCGGGATCGCCACTTCTCGCCACCGCTCGCCGCGGTAAGCGTCGGTGCGCGCCGGCAATTTACGCCCCGATTACCCCGACTATTCAAAAAGTATAGATCAGAGACCCCTCGCGATGTGCGCCACCGCCCGCAACGCCGGTTTGCCGCCGGTCAAGGCGCGGCGCGATTTCGTGTCGAACATGCCTTCAGTTTCGCAGAAGTCTGCCGCTAATCAGCAATCCAGCGCCGTACACCGGGCGATGGCACGCAGACGTACACACATGCCTGGACGCGCACGCCGCTTCCCGGCGACGATCAGGGGCAAAGAGTGAGCAATTCACAGCACGACATCGAGCAGCGCGTCCGGCTCGCCGGCAACAACATGTTCGAGCTGCTGCTGTTCCGGCTGGGCGAAGCCCCGGATTCGGAGCAGCGGGAGCTTTACGGCATCAACGTCTTCAAGGTGCGCGAAATCCTCGCGATGCCGGCCATCACCGCCGTGGCGGGCGCGAACGACGAAATTCTCGGCGTCGCGGACATTCGCGGCCAGATCATCCCGGTGATCGACCTGGCGAAAGTCACCGGCTGCCGTCCGAAAAACGGTCCGAAGATCCTGCTCGTCACGGAATTCGCGCGCACGACGCAAGGTTTCGCCGTCGAGGAAGTCGACGATATCGTGCGGCTGGAGTGGAATCAGGTGTTGTCGGCGGAGTCGCATTCGAGCGGCAGCACCGTGACGAGTTTCGCGCGCCTCGACGGCAATGTCGACGGCTCGCGGCTCGCGCAGGTGCTCGACGTCGAGCGCATCGTGCGCGACGTGCTGCCGTCGCAGGACGCCGACATCACCGAGGAAAGCACGGGCCGCGTGAAGCTCAAGCCGGGCGCGAAGGTACTCGCCGCCGACGACTCGGGCGTCGCGCGCAGCCTGATCGAACAGAGCCTGACCGCGATGGGCGTGCCGTTCGTGATGACCAAAACCGGTCAGGAAGCGTGGAACGTACTGCAAAGCGCGCAGAAAAAGGCCGAAGCCGACGGCACCGCCGTGAGCGACCAGATCGCGCTGGTGCTGACCGATCTCGAAATGCCGGAAATGGACGGCTTCACGCTCACGCGCCGCATCAAGGCGGACGCGGCCCTGCAATCGATTCCGGTCGTGATCCACTCGTCGCTGTCGGGTTCGGCGAACGAGCAGCACGTGCGCAAGGTCGGTGCGAACGCCTATGTCTCGAAATTCGTGGCGGCCGAACTGGCGTCGGTCATGCGCGAGGCGCTCTACGGCACGTAATTGCGCGAACAGCGCGCCGGAACCGAAGCCGAACCGAAGTTGTAAACGCGCCGACGCCCGGTGCAGCGAGACCTCGTGAGTCTCCTGCACCGGGCGTCGGTTCGTTTTCACGACGCGCCCGGACCGGCGGATACCCGGTCGGGCGCGGTTTCGATCAGTGACCGAAGTAGATCGAGTTCGTGTCGCTGGCTTGCGCGCGGCTGCCTGCCTGGCTCAGCGTGTCACGCGAACCGCCGTACGCGCGGGAGTCGCTGCCGCTCGTTGCCTGTTCAGCGGCGATGGTCTGTGCGCTCGGGCCTTGTTGCGAAGCCGGTGCGCCGACTGCCGGACGATACGAAGGAGCCGGACCGTAGCCGCTGGCGAAAGCCGGCGCTGCGAGGGTGGCGGAAGCTGCGATCAGCAAGGTAGCGAGAAGATTGCGTTTCATGGTGTTCTCCAAAGGCGTTTGACGTTCGTTTCAGAAGACGCCGCAGCAGGCTTGCTTGAAACTGTGTGCTACGTCGATGAAATGCAGTGTATACCCCTACTATCGGATTTTTATCCCCATAAGTTTCAATTCTCTTTTCGGGATAAACCAACAATCAATCTGGCACCGAAAGGCGCAATCGGGCGCTAAGGCACGCCGCTCAAGGCTTCTCGCGGATCGGGCCGACAGGTTGGTTGACGGGGGCAGAACAATCGCGGCGCAGGTTTTTCTGTGCGCCGCGTCGTGGAGAGCGGGGAGGCGGCTAGTGGACGAGCCGCTGGATGAGGTGAACCAGTGCGCCGGGCGTATTGCCCTTCTGGCAATAACCGTCGAAGCCAGCGCGCAAGCCTTGCGTGCGCACGTAATCTTCGCCCAGCGCGGTAAACGCGATGATCCCGACGTTGCGAGTCGGCGGAATACGTCGCAAGACGCGCGCGGTGGCGAAACCGTCGTGCTCCGGCATGCTGATGTCCAGGACGATCACGTGCGGAATCCACCCGTCGATCGCGTGGAGTGCGTCGACGCCGCTCAGCGCATAGCGGGTGTCAAGGCCATCGGCGGCGAGCGCGGCGGCGAGTCCTTCGGCGCTCGCTTCGTTATCGTCCACGACGAGAACGCGCCAACGCTGCAAATCGACGTCGACACTTCGATTCGTCCAGAGGACGCAAGAAGACTGAAAGACTGAATGCATGAAACGCCCGGAAGAATCACCTGAGCCACGGGAAGCAGATTTCGCGCCCGGATCGGGCATCGCGCGGGCGTTCGCGGCCGTGGGGCGCTCAGGCGTCGTCTTTCTTGTTCCGCCGGCGCTTGACGGGCGCTTCTTCGCTGGCGCGAAGTCGCGCGTTCGCCTGCACGAGCAGATCGGCGTCGCGCTGGACGAGCGCATGTTCGAGCGCATCGATGGCACCACGCAATGCCGCCTGCTCGGCTTTCCCGAGGCTCACCGGCCCCCGTTCGACGACACGCTTGGCCTCCTTTTCGAGGCGCTTGTGCAGTTTCGCGCCCAACCTGCTGTCGATGGCCTGCTCGCGCATCAACTCGGTGATCGCCATGGCAAGCCGTATCAGACCGGCCGCGCTCGTCTGCGTGGGCTCGTCGATCTCGTCCTGAATATCCACGTTGGTTCTCCGTAAAGCGGCAAACGCGGGGCAATCGCGCGTCGCGTCATCGTAGTAGATCAATATGACAGTCACGTCAGCGATTCAATATGCACGATTTCACCGACGCGCGCAGCAATCGACACGCGCAATCCCGGCAATCCGGCGGCGAACCGATGGCACACTACGGCTCTGAAGGCGTTCCGAACCACGGCATCATCGACCATTCCAAGCCCCGCATGCAATCCGCCACGATCCAGGCAGCGCCATACGGCTCCGACTTCTCCGGCCTCGTCTGCGGCTTTCGCTTCGTCGCCGACGAACCCGGCACGCCCATCGATTCGAGCGGCGTCGTCGAATGGCTGTCGCGCGCGGATGCCGCGAAGGAATTTCTCTGGCTGCACTTCGACCTCGCGAACAGTTCGAGCGAGCGCTGGATGCGCGCGCGGCTCGACCTGCCCGACGCTTTCTTCGACACTCTGCGCGACGGCTCGCATTCGACCCGCATCGAGCATCAGGAAGGCGCGCTCATCGCCGTCATCAACGACGTCATCTTCAACTTCGAACTGACGCCCGCCGAAATCGCGACGCTCTGGGTCTACACGCATCAGAGACTTCTCGTCACCGCGCGGCTCAAGCCGCTGCGATCGGTCGACACGTTGCGCGAATCGGTACGGCGCGGCGAAGTATTCCGCTCGCCCGCCGAACTGCTCACGCACCTGTTGCGCGACCAGGCCGACCTGCTGGTGCAGATCGTGCGGCGCACGAACGTCGAGGTCGACGGTATCGAGGATCGTTTCCTTTCGATGCGCGCGCCCCCCAGCCGCTCCGACCTCGGCGCCATGCGGCGCGTCCTCGTGCGCCTGCAACGCCTGCTCGCGCCCGAGCCGGGCTCCGTGTTCCGCCTGCTCGCGCGGCCGCCGCGCTGGCTGCATCTGCACGACGTGCAGGACCTGCGCGACGCGACCGAAGAATTCTCGCTCGTGCTCGGCGATCTGGCCGGACTCGTCGAGCGCATCAAGCTCTTGCAGGAAGAAATCGGCACGCGCATGGACGAGCAGAGCAACCGCACGCTCTTCACGCTGACGCTCGTCACGGTGCTCGCGCTGCCGATCAACATCGTCGCGGGATTCTTCGGGATGAATGTCGGCGGCATTCCGTTCGCCGAGAATCATCACGGGTTCTGGCTGATGGTGCTGATCGTGGCGAGCTTCACCGTGCTCGCCGGATGGTGGCTGTTCCGCCGGCGACGCGATCGATAGCCGATTGCTGGCTCGTCGCTAGTGGGTCACAGCCCGAGGTCGCTCAGACCCGGATGATCGTCCGGACGGCGGCCGAGCGGCCAGTGATACTTGCGTTCCGATTCCTTGATCGGCAAGTCGTTGATGCTCGCATGCCGGTGCGTCATCAGGCCCCCCTCGTTGAACTGCCAGTTCTCGTTGCCATAACTGCGGAACCAGTGGCCGGAATCGTCATGCCATTCGTAGGCGAACCGCACCGCAATGCGCGAACCGTCGTGCGCCCACAGTTCCTTGATCAGCCGATAGTCGAGTTCGCGCACCCATTTGCGCTGCAGGAACGCTTCCACCGCCGCGCGGCCGTCGACGAATTCCGCGCGATTGCGCCAGCGTGTGTCCTCGCTATACGCAAGCGCGACGCGCTTCGGATCGCGGCTGTTCCAGCCGTCTTCGGCCAGACGCACTTTCAGCTTCGCGGATTCGAGATCGAACGGCGGGAACGGCGGTTTGGTTTCCATGGCGCATCCTCGTTACGGGTTCAGTGGCGAGTAGACAGGTCTGTCTACTCGCAAACTCTAGCGCAGGGAGACAGACCTGTCTACAATCGTTTCCATGAACCGCACCGCTCAAGCCGAAGCCACCGAGGCCGCTGATCTCGACGATCTCTCGCCGTCCGAGCGCATCTTGCACACCGCGCACGATCTTTTTTATCGCGACGGCATCCGCGCGACCGGCATCGACCGGGTGATCGCGGAATCGGGCGTCGCCAAGAAGACGTTCTATCGATACTTTGCGAGCAAGGACCATCTGATCGTCGCGTTCCTGGAGTATCGGCACCGGAACTGGATGACGTGGTTCACCGACGCGCTCCAACGTCACGGCGGCGGCCCCGCCGCGCTCGTGCCGGCGCTCGCCGAATGGTTCGAAAGCGATGTTTATCGCGGCTGCGCGTTCATCAATTCCGTGGTGGAAGTGGGCGGCACGCACGCGCACGCCCTGGATATCGCGCGCCGCCACAAGCGCGATATGACCGACGCGATCAGGAAGCTACTGCCCGCTTCGCGGACCGCGAAGGCAGATGCGCAAGCGCTCGCGATGGCGGTCGACGGCGCGATCGTCGCCGCGCAGTTCGAGGACTCGCCGGCCGTGGCGTTGAAGTCGCTCGCGCGCATCGTCCGGGCGATGAGCGCGTGAGTCCCGCAGGCGAAAAAAGCACCGGCACGAAGCCGGTGCGAAGGGTTGGTCTACGGGGATGTGACGCAACCGAGAGAAAACCCAGCTTGACGCGCCATCACGCGACGGGAAAATCAAGCGTTCCAATCGTCGCGATAGAGCGCGCCGCAGCGCTTATCGTGCGAGCACAATCTGCGCGATGATTCCCGATGTCGCCGCGACGAGCAGATAGTCGCCGCCGACGCCGACCCAGTGATAACCGCGCGGCGGCTGACGCAGCCCGTAGCCGCGCCAGTCGTCGACGACATACTGGCGGTTGTGATAGTCGCTCGACAGGCGCTCGCCCTTGTGCCAGTCCCGATGATCCGGACCGTTGTCGGCATGCGCCGGCGGACGTCCCATGTCGTGACGGTCGTCATGGCGGTCGTCGTGACGCTGGTCGGGCGCTGCGCCCGGTTGGCCCTGTTGAGGCTGGTTGCTTGCATACGGCTGATGGCCCGGGCCGCCGTGTCCGTCTTCGGGGCCGCCGTGCATCTGCTGCGCGAAGGCCGCGCTGGTTGCAAGACCCACGCTTGCGCAAAGCAGCGCAGCAACGATTCGACTTTTCTTCATGAGCACCTCTTGTACGTTCCAGAAATCTGCCGATCAAAAAGGTCGTCCGGATCGGTCGATGCCGGACGAATCGGTAGTCGAAACTGTACGCGGCGGTGCGCGAAACCGGCGTGATAATGTGTAAGCAACGCTTACTGCAAATTACGGGACAAGCGCGGCGCGATACGTCAGCGGCTGGTCGATCGTCTGCGCGAGCGCCGCGAAGAAAGCCTGCTCACATCGAGCAGGCAAGCGTCCGAACCCAACGTTCAACTTACGCACCAAGGACAATACGGCGGCGTCGCGGTCCGCCCCGGACCGCTTCGGGCTACATGAAGTGTTTGAATCCATCGAATGGCATCCCAAAAACATAGGTGTCCTGCAATCTGCTAGCTTTACGCCGTCATAAGCCACGGGGGCTGGCGATGGGTGGAACTGAACTAAAGACCGATTCGTTTCAACGCTGGATGATGTACAGCAAGGACAACTACGGACGTGGGCGAATTTTTCTCACTGCCGAGCAGAAACAGGCGATTGAAGCAGGCAAGAAGTTCTCTCAACGCGCATACGCCGATGTATGGGCAAAGGATGCCGCGCTCGTTCAGCGGGTCCGCTCGTTTCTCGGGACGAATTTCCATTGGCATCAGCGGTTGGCAAAGAATGGCGCTGGCCTTGAAATCATAGAAACCTTGCAGTCCATGATTCGCGGCGAGAGTGTTGTACTCGTTGTCGAGCAAGCGCGAACAGGCGGCGCGGTGGGTAATCCGGCGCCTAAGTCCCAGGGGCTTCCTAGTTTTCGCGAATCGCTAATGACCAGCTTCGGGATGTCCGACGACGCGGCGACGGCCTACATTGAACGCTATAACGACATGGTGGACCAAGTGAATGCCGTTGCCGCCCGCCGTGCGAATGCGGCCGCTTCATCACTGGCCGACGCCGCGAGCGATCTGGCAGAAACCGATACGCCGTCCGGGAATGCCGACGACAGTGACGGCGGTAGCCTGCTCAGTGACGCGCAGCCGTTCGAATATCAGCCCGATTCATCGATCGATGATGTAACGGAACTGGCGGCGCGTGGTGTAAGTGAGGAAGATGAAGCGGAGTGCTTCGCGCAATATAACGTCGATATGGTGCTGTGCGCGGCAGGAAGCGGACTGTACAAAAGTCCGGCTTACTATCTGGCGTGCAAGGAGCGCGCTTTCGAAAGATACCAACAATGCAGAGGGTACTGAGATGACGAAACAACCGCTAGCGGCAATCTTTTTCTATGACGAAGATTCGGGGGAATTCAAACTTTGTAATATACAGCGCTCAAAAGTCCAGGCCCTGATTGAACGAGCTCTGGTCATGCCTGTACCGCTTGATGATCAGGACGCTCCGGACTCTGCAATCTCTGACGAGGATGTGCGTAGGCTGGGCGGCATGTTGATGCTGATGCAAGGGTATTCGAATCCGGAATTGCGCGAACGTTTCAAATTCGCGACAGAGCGGTCAATTAATTGGGACTCACCAACGCGACCCGAGCTGGATTAATTCACCGCCAGCAGAGACGAGAATTTGCTTTCAAGGCTGATGACCACTTCGCCCCCGATTCGGTGCGGCAGTACTCAATCTGCTCGCACTCTCACATCCCGATCTCAAGGCGAAAATTAGCCGCACCCCGATGCCCTGTAAAGCCCCCCTTCATACAAGGTGTTTTGCAATGGGCGGCGCGCATTCCAGAACTATCAACAATGCAGGGTGTATTGATGGCAGATCATCGGAAAAGCGATGCGTCGTAGTATTCTGGTCCGACGAAAAACAGGCGATCGTTTCTTATACGCTTGATTTTTCGAAAATCAAAGCAGTTACCTCACGGCTGTTTCCGTTGAAGCTACCAGCAGCCGAGTACAACAACGTTTTCGATGATGAGTTCGCCCGTAGATTTGGCGGCGCGACGCTGAAGTTGCTCGCGCTTTCCAAACCTGATTTGAAGCCTTTTATCAACGTGACAGACGCAACAGACTGAGGAGCGCGAGGCGCTAGACCGGCCCGGAAAAGAGAAAATGGCCCGCAAGCATGTGCGGGCCTTCACGAGCGGCACCACGGTCGCATGCTGCCTTATTCACTCCGGCACATTTGCAAGCAACGCCCACCGCAAACTACGGAACAAGCGCCGCGCGATGCGTCATCGCCTGTTCGATCGTCTGCGCGAGCGTCGCGAACGCGGGGCCGATCTGCTCGCTCGGCACGCACGCATAGCCGAGCATCAGCCCCGGCCGCGCCGAAGCCCGGTCCGCGTAGTAATTCACCAGCGGCCTCGTGACGACACCCGCTTCGAGCGCCGCGGCGGCGACCGTGCGGTCGTCGGTGCCGTCGGGCAGGCCGAGCACCAGATGCAATCCGGCTTCGTCGCCCATCACGTCGAGCGTGTCGCCGAAATGCGCGGTGATCGCGTCGATCAGCAATTGCCGCCGCTCTCCGTACAGGGTGCGCATGCGCCGCACGTGCGAGGTCAGATAGCCGTCCATGATGAATTCGGTCAGCACGGCCTGCTGCATCAGTTGCCCTTCGCGATAAAGCTCGGCGATGCCCGTGCGGAACGTGTCGACCAATTGTTCCGGCACCACCATATAGCCCATGCGCAAGCCCGGAAACAGCATCTTGCCGAGACTTCCGACATAGATCACCTGCCCCGCTTCGTCGAGACCCTGAAGCGACGCGAGCGGCCGGCTGCCGTAGCGGAACTCGCTGTCGTAGTCGTCCTCGATGATCCACACCTCGTGCTGGCGCGCGAATTCGAGAAGCGAGCGCCGCCGCGCGAGGCTCATCACCATGCCGAGCGGGTATTGGTGCGACGGCGTCACGAGCGCGAGGCGCGGCGGGTTCTGCATATCGCGTTCGAGCGGATTGAGCCCTTCGCCGTCGACGGGAATCGGCACGAGCGTCAGCCCCGCCGACTGCAGCACGCTTCTCACGCCCCAGTAACACGGCTCCTCGACCCACGCGCGGTCGCCGAAATCTGTGAGCAGGCGCACGGCGAGATCGATCGACTGATGGATGCCGGTCGTGATCACGATCTGGTCCGGCGAGCACTTCACCGAGCGCGCCACGCGCAGATAGTCCGACAGCGCGCGCCTGAGCGGCCGGTAGCCGCCGCCCGGCGCGTAGGTCAGCAGTTCGGGATTGGCGCGCTTCCAGAGCCGCGCCTGCAGGCGGCTCCAGGTGCGCGCGGGAAACTCGGCGACATCGGGCACGCCCGGCATGAACGCGCCCCACTGTTTCGGCGACACGCCCGCCTCCGCGATCAGCCGCGCGCCGCGTCTGGAGAGCGCGCAGGGCTTGCGCGGCCCGCAGTCGTCGACATGCGGCGCGGCTTCCTGCGGACGCGTGTCGGCAACATAGGTGCCGCTTCCCGTCGACGAGATCACGTAGCCCTCGGCCGTCAGCTGGTCGTAGACGTGCAGCACGGTATTGCGCGCGATTTCGAGGTCGGCGGCGAGCGTGCGCGAACTCGGCAGCTTGGTGCCCGGCGCGAGCTGGCCGGTCAGGATGGCCTGCTGCATCAGGTCGAGCACCTGACGATATATCGGCTCGGCATGCGCGCGGTCGAGCCGCGCGTGCAGCCAGTCGGAAAGGATGATCGTGTCCAAGGCGTTTCCTGCGCGCGATCGCGGCCGTCTAAGTGGTTCTACCGTGAATATTGAAATGGCTCCACATTGTAGAACCGTAGAAGGCTATAGTTATTGCGGGCAGTGGAAATAATTTCCGGTGCGGCGCCGCATGCGTTGCAACCGCGATGGTCAGCCATACAGAAATCGAAAGGAGACTCGGACGATGAAATCCGATCAGGTGATCGTCAGCTTTCGCGGCGTACGCAAGACCTATGACGGCGAGACGCTAGTCGTAAAAGGCCTCGACCTCGACATCTATCAGGGCGAATTCCTCACGCTGCTCGGGCCGTCCGGGTCCGGCAAGACGACCTGCCTCATGATGCTCGCGGGCTTCGAGTTTCCGACGGGCGGCGAGATCTGGCTCGACGGCAAGCTGCTCAACAAGGTGCCGCCGCACAAGCGCGACATCGGCATGGTGTTTCAGAACTACGCGCTCTTTCCGCATCTGTCGGTTCATCAGAACGTCGAATATCCGCTGACGGTGCGCAAGATGTCCGCCGCCGAGCGCGCCGAACGCGTCAACACGGCGCTCAAGATGGTGCGCATGGAAAGCTTTGCGAAGCGTTATCCCGCGCAGCTTTCCGGCGGCCAGCAGCAGCGCATCGCGCTCGCCCGAGCGCTCGTGTTCGAACCGAAGCTCGTCTTGATGGACGAGCCGCTCGGCGCGCTCGACAAGCAGTTACGCGAACACATGCAATACGAACTGAAATCGCTGCACGAGAAGCTCGGCGTGACCTTCGTCTACGTGACGCACGACCAGGGCGAAGCGCTCACGATGTCGGACCGCGTCGCGGTCTTCGACAAGGGCATCGTGCAACAGCTCGACACCGTCGATCACCTCTACGAAGCGCCCTGCAACGAATTCGTCGCGAACTTCATCGGCGACAGCAACCGCCTGCGCGGCACCATCGAACAGATACAAGGCGACTTCTGCGACATCCGTCTCGTCGACGGCACGCGCGTCTCGGGCCTGAACGTGGCGAAGGCCAAGCCGGGCTCGGAAGCCATCGCGTGCATCCGGCCAGAGCGCATGAAGCTCACGGCGATGGCGGGCAGCGGCCGCCCGGGCGCGAACGCGCTCGCGGGCGAAGCGAAGAGCCTGATCTATTTCGGCGATCACGTGCGCATGCGTTGCGGCGTGCGCGAGCAGGACGAGTGCTTCGTCAAGGTGCCGCTCGGCACCGACGCGCTCGCCGCCTTCACGCCCGGCGCGCCCATCGCGCTCGAATTCGCACCCGAGCATCTGCGCGTGTTCGCGTAAAAGTCGTGCGGCAACGGTTCCCAACAGCAGTCCACTCATAACAGCAAGCAGAAGAGGAAATCCGATCATGAAGAAGTTCGCAATGTGTTCCATCGCGGCTGCGGCTGCGCTCGTGTGTGCATCGGGGGCGATGGCCGCCGAACTGACCGTCGTGAACTTCGGCGGCGCAAACGGCAACGCGCAGAAAGTCGCGTTCAACCAGCCGTTCGAGAAGGAATCGGGCGCCAAGGTCACGGCCGTCGAGTACAACGGCGAGCAGGCCAAGGTCAAGGCGATGGTCGAAGCGAAGCACGTGAACTGGGACGTCGTCGAAGTCGAATCGGGCGATCTCGGACGCGGCTGCGACGAAGGTCTGTATGAAAAGCTCGACTGGTCGAAGATCGCGAAGAAGTCGGACCTCGTGCCGGAGTCGCCGGCGACATGCGGCGCCGGATTCTTCGTGTGGTCGACGGCGCTCGCCTACAACGCCGACAAGCTCAAGTCCGCGCCTGCCGGCTGGGCCGATTTCTGGGACGTGAAGAAATTCCCCGGCAAGCGCGGCATGAGAAAGGGCGCGCGCTACAACCTCGAATTCGCGCTGATGGCCGACGGCGTCGCGCCGAAAGATGTCTACAAGGTGCTCGGCACAAAGGCCGGCGCCGATCGCGCGTTCAAGAAGCTCGACGAGTTGAAGCCGAGCATCCAGTGGTGGGAAGCGGGCGCGCAGCCGCCGCAGTTTCTGGTTGCGGGCGACGTGGTGATGTCCACCGCTTACAACGGCCGCATCGACGCCGCGCAGAAGGAAGGTAAGAACCTGAAGGTTGTGTGGAACGGCAGCATCTACGACCTCGACTATTGGGCGATCCCGAAGGGCTCGCCGAACAAGGACCTGGCGACGAAGTTCATCGCGTATTCGGTGTCGGACAAGGCGCAGCAGGTTTATGCGAAGAACATCGCCTACGGTCCGGTGAACAAGGCCGCGATCAAGTCGCTCGACGCCAAGACGCAGGACAACATGCCGAACTCGCCGGCCAACGCGAAGAACGCGGTGCTGCAGGACATGGCGTTCTGGACCGATCACGGCGACGAGCTGGAACAGCGCTTCACGGCGTGGGCATCGAAGTAAGGGGGTGACGGCCGCCTTCGCCACGCGAAGGCGGCCGTGAGCAGACTGCGCATGGGACCCGAGTAAGCGCTGAAGCGCTAACTCGGGTCGACCGCGCTGCATGGGGCCCGAGTAAGCGCTGAAGCGCTAACTCGGGTCGACCGCGCTGCATGGGGCCCGAGTAAGCGCTGAAGCGCTAACTCGGGTCGACAGGAGACTTTTGCGTGAACACGATGACGATTGCCGCCGAACCGACGCTCGAATCCGCCGCCCGGCTCAAGCGCGAACTGAAGCTCGCGGAAGCAAAGAAGCGCGCGGTGGCGCTCCTCTTCATCGCGCCGCTCGCGATTTTCCTGTTCCTGATCTTCGTCGTGCCGATCGCCGCGCTGCTCACGCGCGCGGCCGAAAATCCCGAAGTCGCGACGGCGCTCCCGCACACGGGCGCGGCGTTGCGCGCGTGGGACCGCAAGACGCCGCCGCCCGATGCCGCCTATGCCGCGCTCGCCCAGGACCTGACCGCGATTCAGGACGGCGAGTCGATGGGCGCGCTCGCCCGGCGCCTGAACACCGAGATTCCGGGCTACCGCTCGCTCGTCGCGAAGACGGCGCGCGCGATGCCGCTCACCGGCGACGACGGCAAGCCGCTCGCCGCGCCGCAAATCCGCGCGAAGATCGTCGAACTCGACGAACGCTGGAACGACGTCAATTACTGGCAGGCGATCGCGAAGAACGCGGGCCGCTATTCGCCGTTCTATCTGCTGGCCGCGCTCGATCATCGCCAGGACGGCTTCGGCAACATCGAACATGCAGGTCCCGACCAGTCGATCTACCTCAACATCTTCGGGCGCACCTTCGTGATCGGCGTCGCGGTGACGTTCTTCGCGCTCGTGCTCGGCTACCCGCTCGCGTACTGGATCTCGACGCTGCCCTCGCGGAAAGCCAACCTCGTGATGGTGCTCGTGCTGATTCCGTTCTGGACGTCGGTGCTGGTGCGCGTCGCCGCGTGGATCGTGCTGCTGCAAAGCGAGGGTCTCGTGAACAAGGCGCTGATCGGCGCGGGCCTCATCGGAGAGCCGTTCGCGCTGCTGTTCAACCGCGTCGGCGTCTATATCTCGATGACGCATATCCTCCTGCCGTTCATGATCCTGCCGCTCTACAGCGTGATGAAGTCCGTGCCGCCGACCTACCAGCGCGCGGCGGTGTCGCTCGGCAGCCATCCGTTCGCCGCGTTCTGGCGCGTCTACGTGCCGCAGACGTATCCGGGCATCGGCGCGGGCGTGCTGCTCGTGTTCATTCTCGCGATCGGCTACTACATCACGCCGGCGCTGCTCGGCGGACCGAACGACCAGATGGTCAGCTACTACATCGCGTATTTCACGAACGTGACGATCAACTGGGGCATGGCCTGCGCGCTCGGCGCGCTGCTGCTCGCCGCGACGCTCGTGCTGTATGTGATCTACGGACGTTTCACGCGCTCGAACGTGAGCCTGGGGTAATCGAGATGAAACTTTCCAAGCCTTTGTTCGCCCCGCATACGTCGGCCGTCGAACGCATCTGGTTTTTCGCGCTGCGCATCATCTGCGTGCTGACGCTCCTGTACCTGATCCTGCCGGTGCTCGCGATCGTGCCGCTGTCGTTCTCGTCGAGCACGTTCCTCGTCTACCCGATTCCCGGCTTCTCGATGCGCTGGTACGAAAACCTCGTGATGTCCGACGAGTGGCGCATGGCCGCGAAGAACAGCTTCATCGTGGCGCCCTCGGCGACCATCGTCGCGACGATTCTCGGCACGCTGGCCGCCGTCGGCCTGACGAAAGCCAACTTTCTCGGCAAGAGCCTGCTGATGGCAATCCTGATTTCGCCGATGATCGTGCCGGTGATCGTCGTCGGCGTCGGGATGTATCTGTTCTTCGCGCCGCTCGGCATCGCCAACACGTATTTCGGGCTGATCCTGGCCCACGCGGCGCTCGGCGTGCCGTTCGTCGTGACGACCGTCGGCGCGACGTTGCAAAACTTCAACTACAACCTCGTGCGCGCGAGCCAGTCGCTCGGCGCGAGTCCGCTCGAAACTTTCTTTCGCATTACACTGCCGGTGATCGCACCGGGCGTGATCTCGGGCGCGCTGTTCGCGTTCGCGACCTCGTTCGACGAAGTCGTCGTGACGCTTTTCCTCGCCGGCGCCGATCAAACCACGCTCCCGCGCCAGATGTTTACCGGCATCCGCGAAAACATCAGCCCGACGATCGCCGCCCTCGCGACGATCCTGATCGTGTTCTCGACGAGCCTTCTGCTCGCGCTGGAATGGCTGCGCGGCCGTGCGGCGGCGCGGGCGGTCGCCGCCTGAGGGGGTTTTCGGCACAGTCCCGTTTTATTCCACGCGATTATTCGTCCCAACGGGACAGTGTTTTCACCGATGCAGTATTTATCGGAATGTGCCTGTTGACGTACGTTCTAGGGCAAGCAACGCCTGGAACAGATGCCATGACAGCATTATTGAAAAGAGCGGACCCGTGGATGCAGACGGTCCACCAGTTGAAGGCGCTCCCGAGTGAGAGCGTAGAGGGGAGCGTGCAGAGGGCGGCGCGCGCGGAAAGCGACTTCATCCTGCAACTGACGCGCGCGTGGGATCGGGATCATCCGCAGCCGTCGAACGACCGCCTGCCGTTCCCGGAGGCCGTCGTGCGCGTGATCGAGCGTCCGAGCAGCGCGACGGCGCTCGTCTACTGGTCGGACCCCGGAACGTGCCACTACGGGTACCAGGGCTGGCGCGCGACGACGGCGACGGGCGAAGGCGTCTGCTCGCTTTCCGGCACGCCGATCCACCGCGGCGACCCGATCTACCGCCCGTCGCAGCGCGATCCGAAGCCGCAGAACGCATCCGCGATGATTCTCGCCGCCGCCATGCCCGTCGACGAGGAAGTGGAAGCCGGCGTGCACGATTGACTCGCCCACACGGCTGAAAGCGGCGCTCGAATGAGCGCCGCTTGCGTTTTGCTTACGCCAGACGGATCGATCAGTATCCGACCGTGAAACGCTGGCGGATATGCGCGGGCTTTTCGAATTCGTCGAGGAAGGCGATCGCGAAGTCCTGGAACGTGATCCAGCTCCGGCCGCTACCATCCACGAGCAACTCGTCGCGGCCGAGGCGGAAATGCTGCGTGCGCTTGCCATCGACGAATTCCGCCGACGGCGAGACGAACGTCCAGTCCAGTTCCTTCTCCGCACGCAGGGCATCGAGGAATGCGGCGCCCGCGGCGGCCTCTTCCTTGTACTGCGGCGGGAATTCGGGCGTGTCGATCACGCGCACGCCGGGCGCGACGAAGAGACTGCCCGCACCGCCCACCACCATCAGCCGCGGGACGCCCGCCTCCCGCACCGGCCCGACAATCGCGCTCGCCGGAACGCCCGCGAAGCGCGCCGAACTGAACACGGCGTCGTGATCCTCCATTGCACCCGCCAGCGCGTTCGCGTCGAACAGATCGACGCTGCGCGCGCTCACGCCCTCTCTTCCTTCTAGCGGCGCCGCATTGCGCGCAATGCCGGTCACGGTGTGTCCGCGGCGCAACGCCTCCGCGAGCAATTGCGTTCCGACGTGCCCCGTCGCTCCGATGATTGCGATCCTGCTCATAACCTATTTCTCCTTACACGGCTCGCGGACAACGGCGCCCGCTCTGCGACACGATCATAGTGGCGAACAAAGCTGCATGACAGCCGCGAAATGGGCAGAAATAGTTTCCCCGGACGACGGAATCGCGCGGATTTCCCCTTTCGGTCTATGTTCGCTGACGCACCAAAGCGGCGCATTCCGGCAATATTCACGCCCGTTCGCGGTGCGCAATCGCTATACCCGAACGTGCGCACCATAACCTGCGCGAACATCCGCCTGGCACGGTCGCGATTAAACTGTAGAGCCGCGCACTTGTCGCAGACGCAGCCGGCGTCGGATTCCTTTGCTTCGCGCCGCCTCCAGTCTGCTGTCGGGTGAAATGAACGTCGTCAAATCGTCATCCCTTTTGGTCTATATTGCACTCTCTCGCCCGCTCCCACTACCGCAAGGAGTAAATCGTGAAGAATCCGCAAGTGCAGGGTGTTAACGAAGGAGGCGCGGTCCGTCCCGGCGAAGCGAACGTCGAGCCTCCGCTCCGCGCGATGCCCCAATCGTCTTCCGACGATTCCGGCTACTCCGATTCGCTAGACATCCCGCTCGACTACGGCATCGTGATGGATGCCGTCAGAGACGCCGTCAGGGCGAATCTGTGATCCAAGAGCTAGTCCCTCGAACAGCGCCCCGAACGGGGCGCTTTTTTTTGCCCCTCCGCTCACCGACTCCTGCCTTCGTCCGTGCTTCACGCTGAACCGCGGACCCTCCCGTCAGAAAATCGCGTATTTCCGCTCGACGCAGGTAAACTCAGCGGCCTCCGCGCCGTTAACGAGATAGTACAAACGTGAGTTTAGTCGGACGAAACAGTGTTATTTACATGCTGTCATGCCAACGCAGAGTTTTTGTCCATCCGCTAAATGCGCGAATCGGTAAATTGCGGGGCGATTGCGGGTGTCTTCATCAAATTCGATATAAATGGCACTGCTAGTCTTTCTACTGGCGAAAAAAAACCTGTTGAAGTACCTTCGGGCGTGCGAAATCACATAGATAAGCACGGCGGATTATGTTGCCCGCAAGCAGCGATTAAGCTTTCAAAGCTTTCCGAGTAAGAACGACCGAATATCGGTCGGAGTTCCCAGTCTCTTTCAGGGCCTACATGGTTGCCATTTTTGATTACCTGCTGGAACGCCAGATATCGACGCAATGGCGTGGCGTGCTCGCCGCGCTGGCCGAAGAATTCGAAGCGCAGATCGGGCGCAATGAACTGCGTCAACTGATGAACCGGATCGGCCAGCGCTTCGCGAACGCGCATCCGCTGCCCGCGTGCGACTCGCTCGCGGATCTCGTCGAATCGCTCAACGCCTTGTGGCGCGAGACCGAGTGGGGTTTCGTCGCGCTCGCGGAGGAGCCCGCGTTCCTGAGCATCACGCACTACTGCGCGCCGTTGCCGGCATTCGGCGAGCGCGCGCTCGCCTGGACGCCCGCGTTTCTCGAAGGCGCCTACCAGCACTGGCTGGGCGCGCTCGGCGCGGACGGTCTCGCGGTGAAGCAAGCGGGTGAATTCGACGAAAATGCCGCGGTCGAATTTCGATTGGCACGCGGCGCGGCATAAACAAAACATCGTCACTGACAGAAAAAGCGAAGCGTGGACACGGCATCGAAATTCGATGCCCTCGCTTTGAATCATTACCCGCAGCGGTTCTGCGAAATCCGCGCGGCATTACTAAATTGCAAAGCGAATCAGGGCATTCCGAGGACGGCGGCATCATGAACACTTCGCGGGACATCGAAAAGTTATTCGAGCACTTCGGCGGCAACGCCGGCGATTATCAGGAAATAGGCAAGGAGAACGAAGCGCGCTCGGCACGCACGCGCTGGCCGCTCCTTGCGACGCTCGATTTCGCGCAGCCGCCGATTCCCGAGGTCGCGCAGCGTCGCGACGTCCAGTTGCCGACGGCGCGCGGTGCGCGCGGCGATGCGGCGGCCGACGCTTCGCCCACGCCGATCAACCGCGGCAAGCCGCCGCTCTTCGCCCGAGCGCACCGGCGCACGATTCCGCCGATCGGCAATGTGACGCTGCCGGCTGTCGCGCCGGGCGCGTCGCGCTTCGCGGATGCGGTTGAAGCGGCGCCGTCGGCCGAAGCAGCCACGCTGGCGGCGACGTCGCCCGCTGCGGCTCCGGTCGCGCCGGCTGCGCCAGTTGCACCGTTCGCACCGGCTGGGCCCGCCGCGGCAAATCCGTTCGCATCGCGCCCGGCCCAGACGCCGTTGCGCGCCGCCCTCGCGACGCCGCCCGCAGCACCGCCCGCGCGCCCGGCGGTTCTGCAAGCGCAAGCGCCCGCCCCGGCGCCGCACTCGATCCTCGGCAAGCTTTTCGCCTCGCCCGCGCCGGATGCCGCGCCGCAGCCGCAAGTCCCGGCGGCGGCCGAGAAGTCGCTCGTCTCGGTCTTCGATCGCCTGCGCGGTTCGCTCGCCGACCCGGACGACGCCCGCCACGACAACCCCGCCGCGAGCCGCGCGTGGGCCACCAGCCGGACGCCGCGCTCATGAAAGTCATTACCGTGGTATCGGCCAAGGGCGGCGTCGGCAAGACGACACTCGCCGCGAATCTCGCGTCCGTGCTCGCCGCGCGCTCGCGCCGCGTGATCGTGCTCGACCTCGATCCGCAAAACGCGCTGCGCCTGCATTTCGGCATTCCGCTCGACAGCATCGACGGCATCTCGCGCGCGACGCTCGCTGGCGACGCCTGGCAAAGCGTGATGTTCGACGGCGTCGACGGCGTCACCGTCCTGCCCTACGGCGCGGTGCTCGAAAACGACCGCCGCCGCTTCGAGGCGCACGTCGACCGCGAGCCGGCGTGGCTCGCGCATTCGCTCGACACGCTCGCGCTCGATCCGTCGGACATCGTGATCGTCGATACGCCGCCGGGTTCGTCGGTCTACACGCGCACGGCGCTGACGGCGGCCAATTTCGCGCTGAACGTCGTGCTCGCGGACGCCGCGTCCTACGCCGCGATCCCGCAGATGGAACGCATGATCGAGAATTACGCGTCGCCGCGCAGCGATTTCGGCGGACAGGGCTACGTCGTCAATCAGGTCGACCAGTCGCGCCAGTTGAGCAAGGACGTGCTGAAGGTGCTGCGCAACATGCTCGGCGCGAAGCTTTTTCCGGGCGTGATCCATCAGGACGAAGGCGTGAGCGAATCGCTCGCATGCGACACCACGCTCATCCATTACGACCCGCTCTCGCAGGCCGCCGCCGATCTGCGCGCGTGCGGCGACTGGCTGCTGTCGGCGATCGACACGATGCAGGTCTCGCCGAGGAACGTCGCATGAGCACGCCCAATGCCACGCCCGAGGCGGCCGAGAAGGCTTCGCGCCTCGAACGTTTCGTCGATGCGCGCATCTGGGCGAGCCGCCCGGTGACGATTCTCGTGACGCTGTTCGCGGTCGTCGCGCTGTACTTCGTGATGACGGTGCCGCTCGCGTTCGGCGAGCAACTCGCGTTCGCCACGCTTTGTTTCCTCTTCGCGCTCGGTTTTCGCCGTCTGCAGGGCCAGTACGCGACGCTCGTGATGATCATGCTGTCGGTGGTCGCCTCGGGCCGCTACATGTTCTGGCGACTGACGGAAACCACGTACTGGGAGCGTCCGCTCGACGCCGCGTGGGGACTCTTGCTCGTCTCGGCCGAAGTCTATTCGACGATCGTGCTGCTGCTCGGCTATTTCCAGACCGCGTGGCCGCTCAAGCGCAAGCCGATGCCGCTGCCCGCGTCGCGCGCCGAGTGGCCGACCGTCGACATCTTCATTCCGACCTACAACGAACCGCTCTCGGTCGTGAAGCCGACGATCTACGCCGCGCTCGCGCTCGACTATCCGACCGACAAGATCGCGATCCACGTACTCGACGACGGCCGTCGCCCGGAGTTCAAGGCGTTTTGCGAGGAAATCGGCGTCCACTGGACGATCCGCACGCACAACCGCCACGCGAAGGCCGGCAACATCAACGAGGCGCTGAAGATCACGAAGGGCGAATATCTCGCGATCTTCGACTGCGATCACATCCCGACGCGCTCGTTCCTGCAAATCGGCCTCGGCTGGTTCCTGCGCGACAAGCTGCTCGCGATGCTCCAGACGCCGCACCATTTCTTCTCGCCGGACCCGTTCGAACGCAATCTCGGCACGTTCCGCAAGGTGCCGAACGAAGGCGAACTGTTCTACGGGCTCGTGCAGGACGGCAACGACCTCTGGAACGCGACCTTCTTCTGCGGCTCGTGCGCGATCCTGCGCCGCACGATGGTGGAAGAAATCGGCGGCATCGCGGTGGAAACCGTGACCGAAGACGCGCATACAGCGCTCAAGCTGCACCGCCTCGGCTACACGACCGCGTATCTCGCGATTCCGCAGGCGGCCGGCCTCGCGACGGAAAGTCTCTCGGGCCACATCGGCCAGCGCATCCGCTGGGCGCGCGGCATGACGCAGATTTTCCGCATCGACAATCCGCTGACGGGCCGCGGCCTGAAGATCGGCCAGCGCCTGTGTTATCTCAACGCGATGATGCACTTCTTCTACGGCATCCCGCGACTCGTCTTCCTGACCGCGCCGCTGTCGTTCCTGTTCTTCGGCGCGCATGTGATCGAGGCGGCGGCGAGCACCATCGCGATCTTCGCGCTGCCGCACATGATGCACGCGAGCATCACGAATTCGCGGATGCAGCGCTCCTTCCGCCATTCGTTCTGGGCCGAAGTGTATGAATCGGTGCTGGCGTCGTACATCACGGCGCCGACGCTGCTCGCCGTCATCAACCCGAAGCTTGGCAAATTCAACGTGACGGCGAAAGGCGGCCAGATCGCGAAGGATTATTTCGACTGGTCGATCTCGCGTCCCTATCTCTTTTTGCTGCTGCTGAACCTGATCGGCTTCGTCGCGGGCGTCGCGCATATCTGGCTGTACTGGGACGTGCGAAGCGAAGTGCAGACGACCATCCTGAACCTGTGCTGGACCGTCTACAACATGCTGATTCTCGGCGCGAGCGTCGCGGCGGCGAGCGAGCGCAAGCAGGTCCGCACGACGCATCGCGTGCACATGCAGATGCCCGTGATGCTCAAGTTTTCGACGGGCCGCACGCTCGCGTGCGAAACGATCGACTACTCGGAAGGCGGCGTCGGCGTGAAGTTGCCGAGCGAGATCGAGGTGCCGATGCACGAGCGCGTGACCGTCTCGCTCTTTCGCGGCGACGAGGAATACGCGTTTCCCGCGACGGTCGGCTTCACGGCGCCGGGGCGCGTCGGCCTGCGCTTTTCCACGCTCACGCGCGAACAGGAGTTCGAGTTCGTCAAGACGACCTTCGCGCGCGCGGATGCCTGGACCCAATGGGGCGAGGGACGTCTCGCCGACACGCCCCTGCGCGGGTTGTCGCATGTGCTGCTGGTCGGCACGCGCGGCATCGCAGGATTGTTCGAACATCTTCACAGTGACCTTCGGACGTGGCTCGGCGCCAAGCGCCCCATCGATACCAAGAAGCTGAAAACGAAAGACTGAAAATGGGCAAGAGCTTCTCGAAGTTGCGCGTGGATCACGAACCCGGCGAGCGCACGCCACGTTTCTGCGAAAGACCCCTCGGGCGCGTGCTGGCAGTCTGGATCGCGTTGCAGACCGCGTTCGCGGCGCCGCTCGCGAGCGCGGCCACGGCGGCGAGCGCACCGAGCGCAACCGACGCGACCGGCGTCGGCTCGGTGCCCGCGCCGAGTCCGGCCGTGGTGCTGAATCCGGCGACGGTCGCGCAGCCCGCGCTGGCGATGCCGGTGCCGGCGTTCTCGGGCAACCAGGGCAAGCCGCTCACCGTGCGCGTGCCGACCACCGCCGATCCGGGCACGCTCGTGCCGGGCGGGCGCCGTCAGACGCTCACGTTCGCCGACCTCGGCGCGCTCGATCCGCTGCAACTGCGCGGCACCGACGGCCAGAACGGCGTGCCGTTCTCCGTGCGCGGCGACGAAGTCGTGACGGCCGCCGTGCTGCATCTGATCTACAGCTATTCGCCGTCGCTGTTGCCGAACATCTCGCAGTTGAAGGTGCTGATCAACGGCGAAATCGCGGCGACGCTGCCGGTGCCGCGCGATCAGGCGGGCACGCTCGTCGCGCGCGACGTCGCGATCGATCCGCGCTTCATCACCGAGTTCAACCACCTGAACGTGCAGTTGATCGGCCATTACACGCAGCAGTGCGAGGACCCGTCGAATTCGACGCTCTGGGCGACCGTCAGCAACGCCAGTTCGCTCGACCTGAGCTACGCGTTTCTCGCGAGCAAGCCCGATCTCGCCGCGCTGCCCGCGCCGTTCTTCGACCGCCGCGACGTGCGCCGGCTCGAACTGCCGTTCGTGTTCGCGCAGAAGCCGACGAGCCAGACGCTCGAAGCGGCGGGCTCGGTGGCATCGTGGTTCGGTTCGCTCGCGGGTTATCGCGGCGCCGTGTTCCCCGCGCAGATCGACAACGCGCCGCTTTCCGGCAACGCCGTGATCTTCGCGACGTCCGATTCGCATCCGGCGGGCGTCGAGATTCCGCCGGTCTCCGGGCCGACGATTGCCGTCGTCGACCGCCCGGCGCCCGCGCGCGGACGCTTCCTGCTCGTGCTCGGCCGCAACGACACCGAACTGAAAACCGCCGCACGCGCGCTCGGCATGGGCCAGAACGCGCTGTCCGGCGCGAGCGCGACGATCACGCAACTGACCGACCTCCAGCCGCGTCGTCCGTACGACGCGCCAAACTGGCTCGCGACCGACCGTCCGGTGCGCTTCGGCGAACTGGCGGACGCCCGCGAGCTGACCGCGACCGGCTACGACGCCGACGCCGTGCGCGTGAACCTGCGCGTGCCGCCCGACCTCTTCATGTGGCAGACGAAGGGCGTGCCGATCGACCTCGGATATCGCTATACGGTGCGGCCCGCGCCGGACCGTTCGTCGCTCAACATCAGCGTGAACAACGGCTTCGTGCAGTCGCTGCGAATTCCGGCGGTGTCGGCATCGACGTTCGATCTCGGCCAGTACTTCAGCCGCGTGATGCCGGACAAGACCGTCGCCGCGCGCCGCGAGATTTATGTGCCGCCGCTCCTGCTCACGCCGCGCGCGCAGTTGCGCCTGCACTTCCACTACGACATCCCGAAAACGGGCGAATGCACGGGGCGCGTGCTGGACAACGTCGTCGGCGCAATCGATCCGAATTCGACCATCGACCTCTCCGGTTTCCCGCATTACATGGCGCTGCCCGATCTGGCCGCGTTCGCGAACGGCGGCTTCCCGTTCACGCGTCTCGCGGATTTGTCGCAGACCGCCGTGATCCTGCCGAACGACGCCGGTTCCGCCGACTACAGCCTGTTCCTGCTCGAAATGGGGCGCATGGGCGCATCGACGGGCTATCCGGCGACGAACGTCGCGGTCGCGTCCGCCGATCAGGTCGACCAGTTCGCCGACAAGGACTTGCTGATCCTCGGCTCACCGGGACGCCAGCCGCTGCTGCAACGCTGGTCGAAGTCGATGCCTTTCTCCGGCGACGGCGACGCGCGCACGTTCGAGCTGACCGATGTCGCGTACAAGGTCGTCGACTGGTGGCACGGGCCGCACGGCGTCGAGCGCTCGCCCGCGCGCGCGGACCTCTCGCTTGTGAGTTCAAGCGGCGACGCGCTGATCACCGGCTTCGAATCGCCGCTGAAGAAAGGCCGGAGCGCGGTTGCGCTCATCAGCGCGGCGGGCCAGTCGGACGCCGACCTGAGCGCCGCCCTCCTCGACAACGACCTGCTGCCGGAAATCCAGGGCGCGATGGCGGTGATCCACGGCCGCTCGGTCACGGTGACGTCGAACGGCGAGGCGTACTACGTCGGTCATTTGTCGCCGATGCATTACATGCGCTGGGCGCTGTCGTCGCATCCGCTGTTGCTGGTGCTCTCCGGCCTGCTCGCCGCGCTGATCATCGCCGCGCTGTTCTACCGTGCGTTGCGTGCGATCGCCGCGCGCCGCCTGAGGGACTGACATGCGGCATGCCCTCCGTCAGACGACCGTGGCGGCCGCGATGCTGCTCGCGGTCAGCGTGGCGAACGCCGCCGCGTGCAGCGCCGACTGGCCGGCGTACCGGACGTTCGTCGAGCGCTTCGTTTCGGCCGACGGCCGCGTGATCGACTACTCGACGCCCGCGCAGCAGACCACGTCCGAAGGCCAGTCCTACGGGATGTTCTTCGCGCTCGTCGCGAACGACCGCGCGACCTTCGACCGCCTCGTCGACTGGACGCGCGCGAATCTCGCGGCGAATCGCTTCGATGCGCAAAACGTGCAGCTTCCGGCGTGGCAGTGGGGGAAAAAGCCCGACGGCTCGTTCGGCGTGCTCGATCCGAATTCCGCCTCCGATTCCGACCTGTGGATCGCCTACGATCTCCTGCAAGCCGGACGCCTCTGGAAAGAGCCGGCGTACACGAAGCTCGGGCAGGCGCTCGCCGCACAGATCGTGAAGCATGAAGTCGTCGATCTGGCCGGTCTTGGGCCGATGCTCCTGCCCGGTCCGCAAGGTTTCCGCACTGGCGACGTGACGCGCCTGAATCCGAGCTATCTGCCGCTTTCGGTGCTGCGAGCGCTCGCGCACGACGCGCCCGGCGGCCCGTGGACGCGCATCGCCGAGAACGCCTACAAGCTGGTGAAGACGACCGCGCCGCACGGCTACGCGCCCGACTGGGCGGCGTACAAGGACGGCCAGTTCGTCGTCGATCCGAAAAACGGCGACGCGGGCAGCTACGACGCGATTCGCGTCTATCTGTGGGCGGGGCTCGCCGCGCCCGCCGATCCGCTCGCGAAGCCGTGGCTCGCCGCGCTTGGCGGCATGCGCCAGAGCATCGCGCAGACGGGCGTGCCGCCGGAGCGCGTCGCGGTCGCGACCGGCACGGCGAGCGGCGAAGGCCCGCTGTCCTATTGGGCCGCGCTCGCGCCGTACTTCAAGGCATTGAACGACGAACGCGGGCTCGGCCTTGCCCGCACGCATCTCGCCGCGTTCGACGCGCCCTCGCCGGGCGCCGGACGCGACCCTGTCTACTACGATCGTGTGCTGGGCTTGTTCGGCACGGGATTCATCGACGGCCGCTATCGTTTCGACGAAGCCGGCCGTCTCGTGCCAAGCTGGAGAAGCGCATGCTGATTCGCGCAAAAAGAAGCGCGCTCGCGCTCGGCATCGCGGCGGCGTTCGCCGCCAGCGCGCCCGCCGTCGCGTTCGCGCAGGCCGCGGCCGATCCGCTCAACGTCCTGATCGACCAGGGCAAGTACTGGCAGGCGCACAAGCGCGGCGACCTCGCCGAGCAGGCGTGGCAGAAAGTGCTGCGCATCGACCCGAAGCAGCCCGACGCCCTCTTCGGCATGGGCATGGTGCTCGCCGACCGCAAGGACGGCAGCGGCGCGCAGCAGTATCTCGCGCGCCTGCGGGAAGCCGCGCCGAATTATCCGAACATCGACGAACTCGGCCGACGCCTCGGCGAAACCAGTTCCCGCGACCAGACCGTGAACGACGCGCGCCGCCTCGCGCAGAGCGGCCAGAGCGCGTCGGCGGTCGAGGAGTACAAGCGCGCGATCGAAGGCAAGCCGTCGACGCCCGCGCTTCAGCTCGAATACTTCCAGGCGCTCGCGGCGACGCCGCAGGGCTGGGACGAAGCGCGTCGCGGGCTCGAACAGCTCGCGCGCCAGAATCCCGGCGATCCGCGCTACACGCTCGCGTACGCGCAGCATCTGACTTACCGCGATTCGACCCGGCGCGACGGCATCGCGCGGCTCGCGCAACTGTCGAACGACAGCACGGTCGGCGCGCAGGCGAGGAAAAGCTGGCGGCAGGCGTTGCTGTGGCTCGGCGCGCGCGCGTCGGATGCGCCGCTCTTCCAGGCGTATTTGCAGACCTCGCCGGACGACGCGGCCGTCAAAGCCCGCTTCGATTCGACGGTGCAGCAGGACAAGGCCGCCCGCGAGCGCGCGCAGGCCGACGCGGTCGTCGATGCGCGCGGGCGCACGGTCGCCGAAGGTTTCACCGCGCTCGACCGCGGCGATCTCGTCACGGCGCGGGCGAAGTTTTCGTCGGTGCTGGCGTCGAATCCGAACGACGCCGATGCGCTCGGCGGCATGGGCATCGCCTCGCTCAAGCAGGAAAAATTCGCGGAAGCGCGCACCTATCTCGAACGCGCGTCGCGGGCGGGAAACCCCGCGCGCTGGAAGGACGCGCTCACGAGCGCGACCTACTGGACCTACACGAGCGAGGCGATCGGCGCGCGCAGCAACGGCGACAACGCGAAGGCGAAGGCGCTGTTCGAACGCGCGATCGCGGTGAATCCGTCGGACGTGACGGCGCAGACGCTGCTCGGCGAAACGCTGCTCGCCACGGGCGACGCGCGCGGCGCGGAAGCGGCGTACCGCATGGCATTGCGCCGTCAGGCCGACAATCCCGACGCGATCCGCGGGCTCGTCGGCGCGCTCGCGGCGCAGGGTCGCGGCGACGAGGCGCTCGAATTCGCGAACCGGCTGAACGCCGAACAGCAGTCGAAGGCGGGCGGCGTCAACAAGCTGCGCGGCGAAGCGCAAGCCGCGCAGGCGCGCGCGGCGGAAGCGCGCGGCGATCTCGGCAGCGCGCGCAGTCTCTTCGAAGACGCGCTCCTCAACAATCCCGACGATCCGTGGCTGCGCCTCGACCTCGCGCGCATCTACGTGCGCCAGGGCGCCGCCGCGAACGCGCGCAGCATGATGGACGGCCTGCTCGCGACTCATCCCGACATGACCGACGCGCTCTACGCGAGCGCGTTGTTGTCGGCGGAAACGCAGGACTGGTCGGCCGGACTCGCGCAACTCGACCGCATTGCGCCCGCGCAGCGCAGCGCCGCGATGACGTCGCTTCAGCATCGGCTGTGGGTTCACAGCCAGGCGGATCTCGCCACGCGCCTCGCGCGCAACGGCCAGCGTCAGCAGGCGTTCGCGACGTTGCAGGCGGCCGAGCCGGTGGCGTATGGCTCGCCGGAACTGATCGGCGCGCTCGCCTCCGCCTATGTGACGGCGGGCGACCCGTCGCGCGCGCTCGCACTCGTGCGCAGCGCGATGAGCGCCGCGCCGAACGATCCCGGTCTGCTGCTGCAATACGCGGGAATCCTGTCGGCGGCGCAGCAGGAGGCCGAGCTCGGCTCCGTGATGCGCCGGCTCGCGGCGATGCCGCTCACGCCGCAGCAGCGCACCGATTTCAACAATCTGAATCTCGGCATCGTCATCAAGCAGTGCGATGCCGTGCGGCTGCGCGGCGACCTCGCCGCCGCCTACGACGTGATCGCGCCGTGGCTCGCCGCGATGCCCGACAACGCCGATCTGCAGGCGGCGCTCGCGCGCCTCTACACCTCCGCCGGCGACGATGCGAGCGCGCTCAGGAGTTATCGCGCGGCGCTCGCTCGCCGTCCGGACGACCTCGGGCTGCAACTGGCGGCGATGTCGTCGGCGACGGCCACGAAGGATTATCGATACGCGCAATCGCTCGCGAATCAGGCGCTGGCGACCGCACCCGGCGATCCGGCGACGCTCGCCGCCGTCGGCCGGATGTATCGCGCCGAAGGCAAGCTCGATCTCGCGGCGCAGTATCTGCAACGCTCGCTCGTCGCGGCCAACACACCGCTCGCGCCGACTGCCCGTGGCGCTGCCGGGGCGCCGTCGAACGTGCCGCGCGGCTGGGAAACCGCGATGCAGCGCGTCGGCGCGGCGCCCTTGCCGGGCACCAATCCGTTCGAAGGCAAGACGGCTGTCGATACGACGACGGCCGCGCCTTATTCCTCGGCCCCTTTCCAGCCGACTACTTCTCCGACTCAAGCCGTGCCGAACTATCTGCCGCCTTCCCAGCCCGCGCCCTATGTGGCGCCTTATGTGGCGCCTTATGCGAATCCCGGCGCGCCGTCCGGCGCGACGCGTCCGGTTGCCGCGAGCGGCGGCTACGGTCCCGATACTTACGGCTCCGGACAGTCTGGCGGACCGGCCGCCGCCCCGCTGCAACCGTATCCGGGACAGGACGGGCAGGCTGTCTATGGCGCGCCGCAGTATCAGCAGGCGCCCGCGCAGGGGTATCAGCAGCAACCGGCTTATCCCGCGCAAAATGGTTACGTCAGCACGCCCTGGCCGATGTCGCCGGCAGCGCGCGACGCGCAGCCTTATGCCGCCGACGTCCCGTTGCCGGCCGCAGGCTCGAAGCGCTCGACGAGCAAGAAGCAGGCGCCGGCGCGCGCGCCTCAATATGCGGCCATGCCGACGTATCCGCAGGCGCCGTATCCGCAGCAGCAGGCGTATCCGCAGCCGCCTTATCCGCAGCAGCAACAGCCTTACCAGCCCTACGCGCAGCAGCAGTACATCCCGCAACCGCCAGCGGGATACGCCCAGCCGTACAACCCGACCCAGCCTCAAGCCCGTCAACCCGCGGGCGCGGCGGCGGCGAACGCGCAGACGCAGGGCGTCGCGGAAGAACTCGCGCAGATCGAGCGCGAGCAGGCGAGCACCGTGTCGGGCGGGATTGTGTTTCGCAATCGCAACGGCGAAGACGGACTGTCGAACCTGACCGACATCGAAGCGCCCATCGAAGGCCGCATCAAGGCGGGTAACGGCCACGTCGTCGTGCGCGTGACGCCCGTCACGCTCGACGCCGGCAACGCCGAAACCAATTCGCAGACGCTCGCGCGCTTCGGCTCCGGCCTCGGGCCCGTGACGGGCCTGCCGCCGGCCAACGCGCTCACCAACCCGTACGGCTCGCAGACGGCGACGGGCGTCGGCGTGTCGGTCGGCTACGAGAACCGCAACCTCAAGGGCGACGTCGGCTCGACGCCGCTC
Organism: Caballeronia telluris; assembly: GCF_001544495.1. Lineage (GTDB taxonomy): Bacteria > Pseudomonadota > Gammaproteobacteria > Burkholderiales > Burkholderiaceae > Caballeronia > Caballeronia telluris. Next base: position 454,256 of record NZ_FCNZ02000001.1, on the reverse strand, counting down.
GGCTTCCGCGAGACGACCGTGGTCGGCGGCGTGCAGTACCAGAACGCGATCACCGACAAGGTGTCGTATTCGGTCGCGGTCGCGCGGCGGGCGGTCACGGACAGCCTGCTCTCCTACGCCGGCGCGCGCGACAGCTTCGCGGGCCTCGAATGGGGCGGCGTGACGTCGAACGGCGTGCGCGGCGACCTCGGCTGGGACGACGGCACGAGCGGCGTCTACCTGAACGCGGCTTTCCAGTATCTCGACGGCAAGAACGTCGCGAGCAACAACGCGGTCAAGGGCGGCGGCGGCATCTATACGCGCCTCATCAAGGACGCGGACCAGACGCTGACCGTCGGCGCGAACACCACGCTGATGCACTACGACAAGAACCTGTCCTACTTCACCTACGGTCAGGGCGGCTATTTCAGTCCGCAGCAGTACGTGATCCTGAACTTCCCGGTCGAATATATGGGGCGCACCGGATTGTTCTCGTACGATCTGAAGGGATCGATCGGCGTGCAGCATTACCGGCAGGACAAGTCGGATTATTTCCCGACCAACGCCAGCTATCAGGCGGCTTACGCGAGGCTCGGATTCGCGCCCGACGCCGGCGCCGTCTATCCGGAGCAGAGCAAGACCGGCGTGTCCTACTCGCTCAACGCGACGGGCGAGTACCAGCTCGCGCCGCAGCTCGCGTTCGGCGCGACGGCGGCCTTTGGCAACGCGTATCAGTATCGCGAGTGGCTCGCGGCGGTGTATGTCCGCTACAGCTTCTCGAAGCAGTCGGGTATTACGTCCTTCCCGCCGAATCCGCTCGTTTCGCCGTTCCTCTCGTTGTCCAACTAACAGCGATCAGCCGGACGTTCCCCGGCTGATCGCCGCCTGCACGCGCCGCCGCAAGGCCGGCGCGCTTATCCCATGTATCCGAGGTGCTCGGCGAGAATCAACGAGCCGATCGCGATCAGTATCATGCCCCCGCCGATTTCCGCCCGCTGTCCCACGACCGCGCCCAGAAAGCGCCCGACCATCACGCCGAGCGTGACCATCACCATGGTCGCGAGGCCGATGGTGGCGGCCGTCGAAAGGATGTTCACGTCGATGAACGCGAGGCCGGCGCCGACCACCATCGCGTCGATGCTGGTGGCGAAGCCGGTCAGCGCGAGCAGCCAGAACGAATGGCGGCTCGGTTTTTCGGAGTGCGGCTCAGGCGTGCCGAACCCTGAGCGGATCATCCGCAAGCCGAGCAGCGCGAGCAGTCCGAACGCGATCCAGTGATCCCACGAAGCGACATAGGGCGCGGCGGCCCGGCCGAGCGCCCAGCCGATCAGCGGCGTCGCGGCCTCGATCAGACCGAAGACGAGACCCGTCCTAAGCGCCTCGCGCAGATGCGGCCGGTTGAGCGCGGCGCCTTTTCCGACGGCGGCAGCGAAGGCATCCGTCGACATGGCGACGGCAAGCAGAAGTGTGGAGGCGATATTCATGCAGGAGGGTGCGCGCCGGGCGTGAACATGCGACATGCCCGCGCGCCCGGCCGCGCTGACATGTCGATGGTCTTGCCAACCTGAAAAGGTGCGACGGCTGCTCATGCCACGGTCGATCCGACCAAGCGTGTTGACATGAGCGCTTCCGGAAACGGAAGCCGGCTACTCCCCAAAGACAGCCGAGAGCGTACCACACAGAAAGCAATATGTAATAACTCGACTCATCTGATTGCTGCTTTCAGCAGGGATTCCCCTTTTCGGCATCTTGTTAATAATTCTTACTCATGTAATGATAACGATTCGCATTTAACTATCGATGGCTTCCGCCAGCGAGTCCGGCGCGACGGCGGCAGCCTATCCATTCCGGCCAGTTTGGCATCCAGCCGCGGGAGGCGACATCGGTCGCGCCCGCGAGCAAAAAAACTTCAAGTATCGGGGATTCGCATGTTGAGGAAGACGCCGCTTGCCGCGGCCTTGATGACGATCGTCGCCGCGCCCGTCGCCGCGCCGCTTTACGCTCAGACCGCGCCGCAAGCTGCACCGCAGGCCACCGCACCGGCAACACCGGCCACGCAAAGCGCACAGGCGCAGGCCCCGGCCGCCGCCGACACCGCCGCGCCCGCCGAAGGCAGCACACTGCCCGCCGTGCGCGTTAACGGTCACGCCGACACGAGCGGCGACTTCCAGGCGGACACGTCGAGCGTCGGCGCCAAGGTGCCGACTGCGCTGCGCGACATTCCGCAGGCCGTGACCGTGGTGCCGAAGGCCCTGCTGCAATCGCAGGCGGTCACGTCGTTCAGCGATGCGCTGCGCAACGTCCCCGGCATCACGATCGGCGCGGCCGAAGCCGGCCAGATCGGCAACAACATCAACCTGCGCGGCTTCTCGGCGCGCACCGACATCTACCTCGACGGCTTTCGCGACCGCGGCCAGTACTATCGCGACACGTTCAACCTCGAATCGATCGACGTGCTGTACGGCCCGTCGTCGCTCTATTTCGGACGCGGCTCGACGGGCGGCGTGATCAACCAGGTCAGCAAGCAGCCGAACCTCAAGCCGCGCGCCGACGTCTCCCTGATGGCTGGCACGCATGATCGCTATCGCGCGACCGTCGACGTGAACCAGCCGATCAACGATACGACGGCGGTGCGCGTCAACGCGTTCGGTCAGGACATCGGCACGACGCGCGACGTGATGAAGAGCAAGGACTACGGTATCGCGCCGGAGATCAAGTTCGGCATCGGCACGCCGACCGAAGTCACGCTGACCGCGCTGATCGAGCACAACCGCGACCAGCCCGACTACGGCGTGCCGGCGCTCAACGGTCATCCGGCGCCCGTCGATCGCAAGACTTTCTATGGCTTCACCGACGACCGCACGATTCAGGACGTGCAAACCGTTTCGGCGCGCATCAAGCACCGCTTCAACGACAACCTCACGCTGCGCAACCAGACGCAGTTCAGCCACTACGGCACCGAGGCGCGCGCGACCAATCCGGCCGCCGTGCTGACCGGTCCGCTCGGAACATCGACCGCGCTGACGAACGGCAATTACACGACGCTGCCGTTGTCGTCGCTGTATGTGAAGTTGCAGGGCAAGAACCGCACGATCAACGATCACTCGGTCTACAACTCGACCGATCTCGAAGCGAAGTTCGACACCGGCTTCCTCAAGCACGACGTCGTGACCGGCGTGGACCTGAGTCACGAGACGTACAGCAACCAGACCTTCACCGCGACCGCTGCGGGGTTGCCGCTCAACACGCTCGCGATCGTGCCGCTCGTCGATCCGGTGTACACGACGCGGCCCGCGAGCACGCGGACTGTCGCGACCAATCTCGCGGAATCGAGCGCGAATGGCATCGGCCTTTATGTCAACGACACGGTTTCTATCGGCGAGCACTGGAAGGTCGTGGGCGGCGTGCGCTGGGACCGCTATGAAGCGGCGATCAACAATTCGATCAACCAGCCCCCGTATGCCACGCAGACGAACTTCTTTACGAGCGTGCGCGGCGGCATCATCTGGCAGCCGTCCGACTGGCAGTCGTATTACGTGTCGTACGGCACGTCGTTCAACCCGTCGCTCGAAGCGCTGACGCTGACCAACGGCCAGCAGAATCTGCCACCAGAGAACAACCGCTCTTATGAAGTCGGCGCCAAGTGGGACCTGCTCGGCGGCGGGCTGTCGGTCACGCAGTCGCTCTTCAACATCGAGAAGACCAACGCGCGCACCGCCGATTCGACGGGCGGCTACCATCTCGACGGCGACGTCCGCGTGCGTGGCTATCAGTTGGGCGTCGCGGGCCACATCACCAACAAGTGGCAGGTGTTCGGCGGCTACACGTACATGGACGGCGAAGTGCTGAAGGCGCTCGACGGCACGACCGGCCACTCGCTCGCGAACACGCCGCGCAACATGCTGACGCTGTGGACGACCTATGCGTTCACGCCGAATTGGGAGATCGGCGGCGGTCCGACGTACATGTCGTCGCGCTATGCGGCGAACACGAACTATGTATCGGTGCCGGGCTACACGCGTTGGGACGCGATGGCCGCGTATCACGCGAAGAAGTTCGACATCCAGTTCAACGTGCTCAACATGACCGACAAGAAGTACTACGACGCGCTGGTCCCGTCCGATGGCGGACGCGCGGTGCCGGGTGTCGGACGCACGTTCATCGGAACGCTAAACTATCGTTTCCTGTGATCGCCTGAGACGACGATTCACCTACGCCGCCCGCTTCTGCCGGAAGCGGGCGGCTTTTACGCATGTAGAACCGAATCATGATTATATGCATTCCTAACGTAATCAGCCCCGAGAACGCCGCCGCGATGCGCGCCCGGCTCGAAGCCGCCGCCGACTCCTGGGTCGACGGACGCGTGACGTCGGGCTATCAGAGCGCGCCCGTCAAGCAGAACCAGCAGATCGCGGAGAACTCGCCGATCGCGCGCGAGATGGGCGACGTCATCATCGGCGCGCTCGAACACAATCCGCTGTTCATCAGCGCGGCGCTGCCGAATCGCGTCTATCCGCCGCTCTTCAACCGCTATGAAGGCGGCATGCATTTCGGCAGTCATGTGGATGGCGCGATTCGCATCGTGCCCGGACATGGCGCGCGCGTTCGCACCGACGTGTCGATCACGCTGTTTCTCTCGCGGCCGGAGGACTATGAAGGCGGCGAGCTCGTCATCGAGGACACCTACGGCGTGCAGGAAGTGAAGCTGCCCGCCGGACACGCGGTCGTCTATCCGGCGACGAGCCTGCATCAGGTGCGCCCCGTGACGCGCGGCGCGCGCGTGTCGAGCTTCTTCTGGGTGCAGAGCCTCGTGCGCGACGACGCGCGTCGCACGCTGCTCTTCGACATGGACTCGGCCATTCAGCGTCTTCCCGCCGACGATCACGCGCGCCGCACGCTCGTCGGCTGCTATCACAACCTGCTGCGCATGTGGAGCGACACGTAAGCGGCTACATCCCCCACCGCAGCCCTGGCGCATGCACAGGGCTGTCCCAGTGCGCGGTCATCTCGTCATCGAGCACGCATAACGTGATCGACGCGCCCGCCATCTCCAGCGATGTCGTAAGCGGCCCGACGAGCACCCGCGCCACGTGCAGGTCGCGCTGCTGCAACCAAAGACGCGTCGAGTTGAACAGCAGATAAAGCTCGCCAAGCGGCGTCCCGCCGAGCCCGTTCACGAGCACGAGCAATTGCGCGCCGGCCTCCGGCGCGAGATCGTCGACGATTGCCGTGAGCAACTCGCCCGCGATCGCATCGGCGGAGGCCATCGGCGCGCGTCGCCGTCCCGGCTCGCCATGAATGCCCACGCCCACCTCGATTTCATCGTCGCCGATCTTGAACGTGCGCGTGCCCGCCGCCGGCACCGTGCAACTCGTGAACGCGACGCCCATCGACGCCGTGCGCGTGTTGATGCGGTCCCCGAAAGTCTTGCACTGTTCGAGACTCGCGCCGCTCTCCGCCATGCTGCCCACCAGCTTCTCGACGATCACCGTGCCCGCCACACCGCGACGCCCCGTCGTATAGCTCGAATTCTCCACGGCCACATCGTCGTTGATGAGCACCATCGTGTTCTCGACCTCGCACATCTCCGACGCCATTTCGAAGTTCATCACGTCGCCGGAATAGTTCTTCACGATGAACAGCACGCCTGCGCCCATATCGACCGCCTTCGCGGCAGCCATCATCTGGTCGGGCGTCGGCGAGGTGAAGACCTGACCCGGACACGCCGCGTCGAGCATCCCGTAGCCGACGAAGCCGCTATGCAGCGGCTCGTGTCCCGAGCCGCCGCCGGAGATCAGCGCGACCTTGCCGGGCTTCGGTTCGCGGCGCCGCACGAACACGGGATCTTCGTTGAGCACGACCAGATCGGCATGGGCGGCCGCGAAGCCGGCGAGGCTTTCCGTGAGAAAGTCGTCGACGTGGTTGATGAACTTCTTCATGTTTCCACTCCTTTTCAACTGGATTGGGCGAGCCGCGCGCACACCGCCGCGATCATGAGCTGGCTGGACCGCGCGCCGGGATCGATATGGCCGCGCGAGCGTTCGCCGAGAAACGACGCGCGCCCCTTCGTCGCCAGCATGTCGCGCGTGGCGAGCATCGACGTTTCGGCGGTTCGCGGCAACGCGGCGAGCACATCGCCGGCGGACGCGCCCGCCGCAGCCAGTTCCTCGAAACGCCGGGCAACCGGGATCAGCACGTCCATCATCGTCTTGCTGCCCTCGCCCGTCTTGCCGCGCTGACCGACCGCATCGACGCCGGCTGCGAAGATGCGCGCCAAGGCACCGATGTCGAGCGTTTCGTTCGCGGACGCCTTTCCCATGCCGTTCAGCAACGAAAAGAACAAAGGACCCGACGAGCCGCCTACCGTCGAGAGGATCTTCATCGCGGCCAGGTCGAGCGCAGGTCCAAACGCGGCGGCTTCGATCTGCACGCGCGCCGTGACGAGCGCTTCCATGCCGCGCAGCAGGTTGAAAATGTGATCGCCGTCGCCGATCTGCTGGTCGAGTTGCGCGATCTCGTCGGTGTTCGCCACGAGCGCTGCGTGCGCGGCGTCGATGCATGTCATGACCGTCTCGCCGTTCATGTCCGGATCCTCCTGCCGTCGGCGCGAAAATATAAAAGGCTTCGCGCGGGCAGCGAGATGCCTACCGTCTGTCCCGGGCTGAAGTTGCGCTCCATCGAGGTCGTCGCGACGACCGGCGTGCCGTTGCGATCGAGAATCAGCAGATGCCGCAGCGGCGAATATTCGAGCACCTTCAGTTCGAGCGCGCTCGGTCTGTCGGCCGCTTCGAGCACGATGTCCTCCGGACGAATCGCGACGACGGACGCATCGTCCGGCAACGAGGACGCTTCGAAGAAAGCGGGCGGCAGCAGGTTGATCGGCGGCGAGCCGAGACGCCGCGCGGCGGACAGGCATTCGGGATCGCCATAGACTTCGCGCGGCGTGCCGATCTGCACCAGACGCCCGTGTTCGAGAATGCCGATGCGGTCCGCGAGCGTTGTCGCTTCAACCTGATCGTGCGTCACATAGACGATGGTCGCGCCGATCTGCCGGTGCAGCCGCTTGAGTTCGATGCGCAGTTCCTCGCGCAGCTTGGCATCGAGCGACGAGAGCGGCTCGTCCATCAGGAACGCGCGCGGCTCGCGCACGAGCGCGCGCCCGATCGCGACGCGCTGCATCTCGCCGCCCGACAGATGCGTCGCCATGTTGGCGAGCTTCGTCTCCATGTGCAGCATCGCGGCGACCTTCTGCACGCACGCGCGCACCTCGCTCTCGCTCGTGCGGCGGCGCGGCGAGCGTAGCGGAAACGCGAGGTTGTCGAACACGCTCAGATGCGGATACAGCGAATACTGCTGGAAGATGAACGCGACATCGCGCTCGGACGGATGCACGTCGGTCGCGATCTCGCCGTCGATCAGCACGTCGCCTGCATCGGGGCCTTCGAGACCCGCGATGAGGCGCAGTGTAGTCGTCTTGCCCGCGCCGCTCGGACCGAGGATCACGACGAATTCGCCATCCTTCACATCGAGCGAGAGATCGTCGACCGCGACGATCGCGCCGAAACGCTTCGAGACGTTGCGCAACTGGATCTCAGCCATGAGCGGCTCCCGGAAGCAACCGGCCGCTCGCCGCGTCATAGAGCAGCGTGCGGTCGCGGCGCATCGACAACCCGACAGCCGAGCCCGCCGCGAGCCTCGCGTCCTTGCTCGTGCGTGCACGCACGACGCCCGCCGCGGTCTCGATGACCAGCACCTGATGCGAACCGAGATATTCATCGGCGATCACCTTGCCGCGCAGCGGCCCCGTGTCGTCGATCATCACATGCTCCGGCCGGATGCCGAGCAACACGCGCTCGGCCGTAGCTGCGCAACGCGGCACGGCAACCGGCGCATCGTGCAGGCGCACGGTTTCGTCGCCGGCCTGCACGGCGCCATCGACCGGCAAGAAATTCATCGGCGGACTGCCGATGAAGTTGCCAACGAACACCGTCGCCGGATAGTGATAGATCTCGTGTGGCGGCCCCGCCTGCAACACCTCGCCCTGATTCATCACGACGAGATCGTCGGCCATTGCCATCGCTTCGCTCTGGTCGTGCGTCACGTAGACGGTCGTCGCCGAGAGCGCGTTGTGCAGCTTGCGCAATTCGAGGCACATCAGTTCGCGGAAGTCGGCGTCGAGCGTGCCGAGCGGCTCGTCCATCAGGAACGCCTTCGGCTGGCGCACGATCGCGCGGCCAAGCGCGACGCGCTGCCGGTCGCCGCCCGACAGGCCGCCCGTCTTGCGATCCATCAGCTGCTCGATGCGCAGCATGCGCGCAGCGGCATCCACGCGCGTCGCGATATCGCGGCGCGGCACATGCTCGTTCTTTAGCGGAAACGCAATGTTCTCGCGCACCGTCATGTGCGGATAGAGCGCGAACATCTGGAACACGAACGCGATGTCGCGTTGCCGCGCGCGCAACGCGGTGACGTCCTCGCCGTCGATCAGGATCTGGCCCGAGGTCGGCAACTCCAGCCCGGCGATCATGCGCAGCGTCGTCGTCTTGCCGCAACCCGACGGTCCGAGCAGCACGACGAAGCGCCCCGCGCCGACCGTGAGATCGGTGCCGCGCACGGCGGTGAAATCGCCGAAGCGCTTGTGCAGGTTGACGAGAACGATCTGCGACATGAGTCAGTCCGGGAAATGGCTGGTGACGAGAAACGCTAACGCGCCAACGAGGATCACGGGAAACGACCACGTGAAGAGCGCAAGCGAGAACGGCTGCACGAGCATCGCGACGCCCGCGCCGATCAGAATGGTCGAAAGCGCTTCGCCCGGTCCGCGCCTCAGCAGGTTGACGCGCGGCAGTGTCAGGTCGCGTTTCATTTGCGCACCGCTCCGAAGGTGATGCCGCGCAGCAGGTGCTTGCGCAGCACGACGGTGAAGAAGAGGATCGGCAGCACGAAGAGCGTCGTCGCCGCCGCGACCGCGGGCCAGTCCTGACCGCCCTCACCGATGATGAACGGGATGAACGGCGGCATCGTCTGCGCATCGCCGCTCGTGAGCAACGAGGCGAACGCGTACTCGTTCCACGCGAAGATCAGGCAGAAGATCGCGGTCGCCGCGATGCCCGTGATCGCCTGCGGCAACACCACTTTCACGAATGCATGCAGCCGCGTATAGCCGTCGACGAGCGCGGCCTCTTCGTACTCGCGCGGAATCTCGTCCATGAAACCCTTGAGCAGCCAGACCGCGAGCGAGACGTTCACCGCCGTGTAGAGCACGATCATGCCGACATAGCTGTCGCTCAGGCCGAGCGCGCGATACATCAGGTAGATCGGAATCGCCACGGCAATCGGCGGCATCATGCGTGTCGAAAGGATGAAGAACAGCAGATCGTCCGCGAGCGGCACCTTGAAGCGCGAGAACGCATACGCCGCGAGCGTGCCGAGAAACACGGCGAGAAACGTCGAGCCGAAACCGATCACGAGCGAGTTCATGAAACGCGGCAAGACCTTCGACGGTCCCGCGATCACCATGTTGCGCTTTCTCACGTCGCGTTCGTACCAGGTCGTCGCGGGCGGCAGGCTCGCGATGAACTCGGGCGTCTGCCGCGAGCGGATCGTGAAGAGATTCACATAGCCTTCAAGCGACGGATGAAACACGAACACCGGCGGATACGCGATCGCATCCTCCTGCGTCTTGAAGCTCGTCATGAAGATCCACGCGATCGGCAGCGTCGTCACGAGCGCATAGGCGATCACGACGATCGCCGCGAAGCGCTTGCCGCCCGCCGATGCGGCCACCACGGAATAGGCGTTGCCAGACGGTCTCATCGCTGTTTGATCCGGTTGAGAGCCTTGATATAGATGTTCGCCGCGCCGAACACCGTCACGAAGAGGATGATCGCGAGCGCCGACGAATAACCCGTTTGCCATTTCTCGAACGCGGCGCGCTTGAGCGTGATCGATACGGTTTCCGTCACCGAGCCCGGGCCGCCCGATGTCAGCAGGTTCACCATGTCGAACATCTTGAAGTTTTCGATGCCGCGAAAGAGCACCGCGAGCATCAGGAACGGCATCGTCATCGGCAGCGTGATCGACCAGAACTGGCGCCACGGGCTCGCGCGATCCACTTCCGCCGCCTCGTAGATATAGTCGGGAATCGAGCGCAGTCCCGCCAGGCAGATCAGCATCACGTAGGGCGTCCACATCCATGCATCGACCATGACGATGGTCCACGGCGCAAGCGGCACGTCGCCGATCATCTGGAACGAACCGGGCGGGATGCCGGTGAGAAAGCTCACGATGTCGTTGAAGAGACCCGTCTGCGGCTGCAACAGAAAGGTCCAGAAGTTGCCGACGACCGCGGGCGACAGCATCATCGGCAAGAGGATCAGCGTGGTCCAAAAGCTGTGACCGCGAAACTGCCGGTTGATCAGAAGCGCGAGACCGAAGCCCAGCAGCACTTCAAGCCCCACCGACCAGAACACGAAGCGCGCGGTGACCTGCATCGCGTACCAGATGTCTTCGTCGGTCAGGATGTCCACGTAGTTGTCGATGCCGACGAAGCGCGGCGCCACGCTCGGCATGTTTGACTTGAAGTTTGTGAACGACAGCCGGAGCGCCCAGATCAGCGGGAAGATGTTGACCGCCAGAAGCAGCAGGATCGTCGGAAGAATGAAGAGCCACGCAATCGTGCGGTCCGACAGCCCGCGCAGCTTGCTGAGCGCGCGGCGCGACTGTGTCGCGTCGACGTCCTGCGTGACGAAAGGCCTGTCTGCCTGCATGCGTGTCTCCTTCTTATCGAGCGGCGGCTCCGGCGAGCCGCCGTCATGCTGCCGAGCCTTAGTTCTTGCCCGCCTGCTTGAACACCTTGTTCCAGTCCTTGACGAGCAGATCCAGCGCTTCCTTCGCCGTGCCCTTGTCCGCGACCACGTAGTCGTGCACGCGCTTTTGCATGTCGAGCAGAAGCTCCGCATACGTCGGATCGGCCCAGAAGTCCTTGACGATCTCCATCGACTTCAGGAAGGCCGGCGCGAACGGTGCGCTGCCCGGAAAGCTCGGGTCCTGCACGACCGACTTCGCCGCCGAATAGCCGCCCAGTTGCCACCACTTCTTCTGCACGTCGGCCTGGGCGAACCACTTGATGTATTCGAGCGCGTCGTCCTTGTGATCCGAGTACGACACGACCGAGATGCCCTGTCCGCCGAGTTGCGTGAACTGCTTCTTCTCGCGCGGATTGACGAAGAAGCCGATCTTGTCGCCGCCGACGTTCGGGTCCTTGTACAGGCCGGGAAAGAACGCGAACCAGTTCATCTGCATCGCCACCTGACCCGACTTGAACGCATCGAGCCCTTCCTGCATGTACGCGTTCGTCATGCCGGGCGCCGTGCAGCACTTGTAGAGCGATTTATAGAACTCCAGTCCCTTCACCGCATCCGGCGAATTTACGAAACCTTCGAGGTGATAGGGCTTCTTCGGGTCCTGATACTCGAAGCCGAAGCTGTAGAGCGCGTTGGTCACGCCCATCGTGATGCCTTCCGAACCGCGCTCGGTGAAGATATACGCGCCATACACCGTCTTGCCGTCGATCTTGCGACCCTGGAAGAACTCGGCGGTTTGCTTGAGCTCGTCCCAGGTCTGCGGCGGTTCGAGTTCGCGCTTGTACTTCTGCTTGAACTCGGCGCGCAGCTCGGGCCGTGCGAACCAGTCCTTGCGATAGGTCCAGCCGACCGCGTCGGCCATGGCGGGCAACGCCCAGTAGTTCGGCGTGTTCTTCGGCCACTCCGCGTAACCGACGACCGTCGCCGGCATGAAGTCGTCCATCGAGATCTTGTTCTTTGCGAAGAAGTCGTTGAGCTTGACGTAGTGCCCATTGACCGCCGCCCCGCCGATCCACTGACTGTCGCCGATGATGAGATCGCACAGCTTGCCCTTCGAATTCAGTTCGTTGAGGAAGCGGTCCGCGTAGCTCGTCCAGGGAACGAACTCGAATTTCATCTGTATGCCGCTCTTCGCCGTGAAGTCCTTCGATAATTCGACGAGTGCGTTCGCCGGGTCCCATGCCGCCCAGCAGAGCGTCAGCTGCTTGCCCTGCGCCTGCACGCCGCCCGCCATGCAAAGCCCTAGCGACAACGCGAGAGCAGCGGCCATCCTTCGTGGTGTAAGCCGTAACATGTGTCTTCTCCTTCTTGCTTGCGGTCTCCATCCTGATGACGGTCGACGCCCATGCGCCGGGCGCCGTGCTTCGGCACTTGCGGGGTCAGCCGCCGGTCCGCGTGTCGCGATCCGTCTCGCGATCCGTTTCGCGATCGTTAGGCATGCGCATTCTCACGAAGATAAATCCGGGTATCCGGCGTCGGGATCGCAAGCGCGCCCCGCACGTCGTTCAGAAAGTTGACGGCCGCGATGCCCGCCCAATGCACGATGCCGCGCACGTCCTGATCGAGGATCACGTCGATCGCACGCTCGGCAAGCCGCGCGCGCGTCTCGGGCGAGAGGCCGTGGCCGATCACGACGACGCGCGCCTTGTCGCCCGCCTCCTGCAACGCCGACGCGATGCCCGAGATGCCGCCGCCCGTCGCATAGACGCCCGCGAGGTCTTCATGCCGCGCGAGGAGCCCGGCGGTCGCGAGGGCCGCGCCGTCGCTGTCTTCGGCGAAGTCGGGCTCCGCGATCCAGCGCAGGTTGCGGAAGTCCTCTTCGAGCACCTGCGAAAAGCCGGTGCGCCGTTCGAGTTGATCATGAAGCCGCGACGATCCCGACACCACGGCAACCGTGCCGATGCGGCTGCCAAGAAAGCGGCCCATCAGAAGGCCCGCGGTGCGTCCCGCGATGCGGTTGTCCACGCCCACATACGCGGCGCGACTGCTCCCGGGAAGATCGGAAAAGACGGTGACCACGGGCACGTCGGCCTCGGCGAGTTCTTCGATCAGGCGCTCGACCCACGGGTAATCGAGCGGCGCGAGCACGAGCGCGTCGTAGTCGCGTGCCTTTTCGGCGAACGCGACGGTCTCGCGCTGGCTCGCGAAGTCGCACCGGTAGAACGAAGGCGTCACGCGATGCTCGCGGAAGAAGCTGGCGGACAACGCGATGTCGCGCTCAACGTGATCGAGGAAGCGCGAGTTGATCTGGGGCAGCACGAAGGCCACGCGAAACGTGCTCGGCTTAGGAGGACGTCCACGGCTCGCGCGTTCGTCGCGAAGATTGGCGAGCGCCACGTGCACGCGCTCGGCCGTCTCGGGCCGCACGGCCTGATCGTCGCGCAGCACACGATCGACCGTCGCCACACTGACGCCGGCTCGCCGCGCAATCATCATCCGTGTCGCCGGCATGGTCTCCTCCGCCGCGCTTCATCGCTTTTGTTTAATCAAGGTAGTTTTTTCCGCGAGAAATGCAAGCTTTTTTTGCCGGAAAAATCCGTCATTGATTGCATGTGTGCGCGCATTCGGCTGCTAATTCTTTAGCCATTTAATTCGGATGACGAATATAGTTCATCGACAAAGCATCCGTATGTCAATTTGAGCGAGAATGGCGGTTGCCTGCGCTTTCGCTAAAGGGCAACAGGAGGAGCACATGACCACAATCACCTGGGTTCTTGCCGCCGACGGCTGCCGCGCCCGGATCTTCGAGACGCATGGACTCAAGCTCGACCTTCAGGAAATTGAAGACCTCACGAACCCCGTTGCGCGCTCGACCGAACTCAGCGACAAGGATCGCGAGAAGTTCGCGAGGAATGTCGCGAGTCATCTGGAACAGGCGCGCTTGCAGCATCGATTCGATCGTTTGCGCCTTGCCGTGGAACCCAGGTTTCTTGGCCTCTTGCGCGAACATCTGAGCAGCGAAACGCGCAAGCTCGTCTACGAGGAAGTCAACCACGACATTTCCAAGCTCGACTCGCGAGGCATCGAGCGGCATCTGGGACGGCCTTGATGCCCTGGAATGGCAACGCTGCAAACGAAACGGGCCAGCTTCTACGCTGGCCCGTTTTCACATTGACGCAAGCGCGCTTCAGGCCGCCGGCTTGATGTTCTGGTTGGTGCAGAACAGGTTATGCGGATCGTAGCGGCTCTTTACCTCCGTAAGCCGCGCGTAGTTCGGTCCGTATGCCGCCTTCACGCGATCGCCTTCGTCGCCCGTCAGGAAGTTCACGTAGACACTGCCGATCGCATGCGGCGTGAGGGCGTCGAACACCTTGCGTGCCCAGCCGATGCAGGTCTCGTCCTCGGCAGGTTCGGTCCAGCGCGAGTGGATGTTCACCGTGTAGAGCGAATCGCGGTTCGCATAGGCCGTCGCATCCACCGGCACGCGATTCGTCTCGCCACCCATCGCGCCGATGAAGATCTCGCAATGCGGCGACGGCAGCTCGCTCGTATATTTCGCAAGCGACGCGAGCACGTCGTCGTCCATCGCCGCGAAGTTGTGCGACTTCCAGTAGTTGCGCGCGCCGGATGTCATCAATGGATCGAAGCCCTTTTGCCACGCGGTGAACGGCATCGCGCCAAGATGTTCGCCGTACGGCGTGCCGAAGTGACGCAGCGGTTCGACGGCCTCCGCGCCGTTTTCGAGCGGACCGACATAACACGAAGCCAGCACGATGATCGGCTTGCCGTGCACGTCTTCGGGCAGGAAAGGCAGCGGCGGCGCGAGGCGCATCACGGCCCATACGGTCAGTTCGTCGGGCATCGCGGCGACGAAGTCGCGATACTTCGGCAGCACTTTGTTCGCCTCTTCGAGCGGATACACGACGAGCCCGCCATAGATCTGCGGACCGACCGGATGCAGGCGATACTCGAACAGCGTGACCACGCCAAAGTTGCCACCGCCGCCGCGAATCGCCCAGAAGAGATCGGCATCCTGCTCGGCCGTCACGCGACGCCACTTGCCGTCCGCCGTCACCATCTCCGCAGCGACGAGATTGTCGACCGCCGTTCCGAACTTGCGGCTGATCCAGCCGAAGCCGCCGCCGAGCGTGAGCCCTGCGACGCCCGTCGTCGAGTTGATGCCGAGCGGCGTGGCGAGACCGAACGCTTGCGCTTCGCCGTCCAGGTCGCCGAGCGTCGCGCCGGGTTCCACATATGCGCGCTTCGCTTCGGGGTCCACGCGCACCGACTTCATCGCCGAGAGATCGAGCATCACGCCATCGTCGCAGACAGCGCTGCCCGCGATGTTATGCGCGCCGCCGCGGATCGAGAGCACGAGGCCGTTGTCGCGTGCGAACCCGACGGCGGCGATCACGTCGGCCGAGCCCGCGCAACGCACGATGATCGCCGGACGCCGGTCGATGGTCGCGTTCCAGACCGTGCGCGCTGCGTCGTAGCCGGGATCGGACGGCGTCAGCACGGCGCCGCGCAGTTGGGATTTGAGAGTGTCGATTGCTTCGCTTGTCAGACTGACCATGGCTTTACCTCACTGCATACTTCAAGAATGGCGCGATGACGGACGTGCGCACAGCCGCAAGCACCGCCGGTGCGGATCACCTGTCTCATGTTGTGGATGGTTGGAAGAGACTGGAGCGTTATGAGCCGAAGACGGGCAATCGTTTGCCCAAGCTCATTTAAGGATTGCGCCGCGCGGATGTAAAGACTCGGGCAAGCGCGAGCGCGCATCACATCTAGCATCGATCGGACATTCGCCCCTGCTATGAGCGATAGCGCATTAAGGATCGCCAATTAAGTGCTTCAATGCGATGCTGCATCCAGCTTTATCGCGTTTAGTCCGACGAACCTTGCATCGAGCGAATGGACAGGTCGCCCACCTTGTCGGAAATGCGCACGAGTTCGGCAAGCGAGTGCGCGCCCATTTTCTCCATCACGCGTGCGCGATGCACCTTGATGGTCTTTTCGACCGTGCCGAGTTCGGACGCCACCTGTTTATTGAGGCGCCCCTTTACCACCAGCGCGAACACTTCTCGCTCGCGCGGCGTGAGTTTCGTCAGACGCAGCCGGATCGCGTCGATCTCGACGCTATCGCTTAGCGCTTCCCGCGAGCGCGCTAAGGCCACGTCGATCGCCCGAAGCAGGTCGTGCTCGCTCACCGGCTTTTCCAGGAAGTCGGCGGCACCGGCCTTCATCGCGGTGACGGTCATCGGAATGTCGCCGTGACCCGTGATGAACACGATGGGCAACGCCGCGCCCGCGCGGTTGAGCCTTTGCTGCAATTCGAGGCCGCTGAAATCCGGCAGTCGCACGTCGAGGACAAGACATGCCGGCCGGCCCGACGCGAGCTCGAACGCGAGAAACTCGCTTGCGCATGCGAAGCCCTGCACGCCATAGCCCGCCGAGCCGATCAGGCGGCAGAGCGCCCGGCGCACGGCGTCATCATCGTCGACGACGAATACGACGGGCTCCAGGTCGATCATGATGCGGGCCGCCAGGATGCGTCGCGCGGCTCGACTGCTGCCGGCAACGTGAAATGAATGGTCGCGCCGCGCACTTCGTTGTTCTCGGCCCAGATGCGGCCGCCGTGCATGTCGAGGATGGACCGGCTGATCGACAGTCCGAGACCGAGGCCATCGCGCTTGGACGTATAGAACGGCTTGAAGATGCGGTCGCGGTCGTCGGCGGACAAGCCCGCTCCGCGATCCCGCACCGCGACGTGCACGCGGTCCGTGCCGTCCGGAACCGCCGACACGACCACTTCACGCTCGCTCGGCGCGCAATGGGCCATGGCATCGAATGCGTTGAGCAGCAGGTTGAGCACGACCTGCTGCAACTGCACCTTGTCGCCGCGCACGGGTGGCAGGGACGCATCGACGTCGAGCGTCACGCGCATCGACCGCACGATCGCATCACTGTGGACGAGCAACGCCACGTCGCCGATCACGCTCGCGAGATTGAGCGGCGCGAGTTCGACTTCGCCCTTTTTCACGAGCGCGCGAATGCGGCGCAGAATGCCGCTCGCACGATTGTTGTCCTCGACGAGATCGCTCAGGATCTCGCGCACTTCGTCGAGGTCGATGGGTTCGCGCGTCATGAAACGCTGTGCCGCCTGCGCGTTGCTCAGGATCGCGGTAAGCGGCTGATTCAGTTCGTGCGCGAGCGACGCCGTGAGTTCGCCGAGTGCGCACACGCGCGTAAGATGCGCGAGTTCCTGCCGGTTGCGCTGAAGCTCGTATCGATCGGTGCGGTCGATCACGAGCGCGCAGGTGAAGCGCGTGTCCATCGACGGAACCGGATTGCGCGCAACCTCGACGAGAAACTGCGTGCCGTCCTTGCGTCGCGCGAAGTGGTGCTGCATGAGGGGCGCGTCGTCGCGCGCAGGCACGCTCGCGTGAGCGTCGTTGAGAAAGCCGGGCACGAGCCACTCCGCCGCCGCGCCGATCATCTCGGCGCGCGCATAGCCGAAGAGCTTTTCCGCCACCGCATTGACGAGTTCGATCCGGCCCTCTTCGTCCACGATGAGCGCTGCCAGCGGCAGGCGTTCGAGCGACTCGCGACAATGCGCGTCGAGCGGCTCCGGACTCACGTGTCTGGGCGTCCTGCGCATGCGGCCGACGGGCAACATGGCGATGCGCCGGCGCACCGGCTGCCACCGGTCGCGCAAGAGTTCCTGAAACAGCGCCGTCTGCGATGCGCGCGGCCGGCCGGACAACGCGGCTCGTTCGCCCGCGTGGACGACGGCCGACGCAGCCGGCGGCGCCGCGTGCGCGGTGCGCCCGCGCAGGACGCGCTGCACGATCAACGCGGCGATCAGCATGGCCTCGCTGAATGCAGCGGCGTGAACGATGGTCATGGCCCCGCGCTCCTGTCGTTGAACTCGCATCGCGCGAGCCGGTACTGGAAGACTCAAGGGACAACCGGAAGCAAGGCAAGTCGACGTTCAGGGTATCGCTGGAACGACTGCGTCGTCATGCACCGCGCTTACATGCGTTGTTTTCCCGTGCAGCGGTATTCGCAAAGCGCCACAGTGAGCGATGAAACGTGAGGGGGTCAACGAATGGTAGGCGGCGCATAAGGCTTTGTAAACCGTGCCTTTCGGTCGGAGCGGCCCGGTCCATGCGAGCATGACGCTTGCATGTACCGGACGTTTCGCTCGACGCAATCAAGCGCGCGTTCGTTGCACGCGACGCCTCGGAGACTCAAGGCGCGACCGGAAAGCCCAGTGCGGCCGCCTTCGCGTGCAGGTCCGCGAAGCGGCCGCCTGCATCGCTCGTCGCCATGGAGCCGTCGCTCGGCGATGCAGGCTGCCGGTGATCCAGTTGCCCGATGCCGCTCGTGATCGAGCCGGTCGAGATGAGCGGGCAGGCCGCTCCGAAGACGCCTTGCGTCACCGCGATGGCCGGCGCGTCGGTACGCGCCGCGCTCTGCAGATCGAGCGCGTAGGCCATGTTGAACGTCGACGGGTCGCTGGCACGCACGCCGAGCGGATCGAGGCCGAAGCGCCATGCGATCAATTGATGAATCGAGCTGGGATCGAACGGATAGCGCGATACGTAGCTTTGCCGCACGCGCGGTCCGAGCAGCATGCACGGCACGCGAAAACCGAGACGTCCGTCGTTGCCCACCGCCTGTTCCGCCGCCGATACCGGCTTCACGGGCGGCGCGACGTGCTCCATGAAGCCGCCCCACTCGTCGTAGACGATGATCATCAGCGTGCGGCTCCAGGTCGGGCTCGTGCGCAGCGCTTCGTAGATCTGGCCGAGCAACACCTGTCCGTTGCGGATATCGGCGTGCGGATGGTCATCGTTCGACGTGCCAACCGCTTCGCCGCCGAAGCGCGGATCGACCATGCAGAACGACGGCAGCGTGCCTGCCGCGGCGTCGGCGAGAAAGTTCGCGAAGAGCTTCGAGCGGCCCACATAGCGCGTGCCGTAGAGCGACGTGAACGGCACGTCGTGAAAGTAATATGCCGACGATACGTTCTTCGCGTCGAGCCGATCCCAGATCGTCGGCAGCGACGACGAATCGAGCGTATCGCTGATGCGGTCCGTCGCGCCGCTGTGCAGGTAGAGACGGTTCGGAAAGGTATCCGCGAGGATGCCGCTCATGTAGTAATCGCAGACCGTGTACTGGCTCACCGCGCCGCGATAGAAGTCCATGTCCTCGGGGCGGAAGTAGCCGACCGGCAGCAGGTCGCCGCGCGTGAGGCTCGTGCCTGTCGTCAGCAGGAAGCCGTTCATCGCGCCGTTCGCGAGATGCACGCGGCCGGCATCGTAGGCGTGATTCGGATCGGCGTAATTGCAGGCCTGAAAGCCGAAGCTCGCGTTCGCCGCGAGCGCGAAGGGCGTCTGCGTCGTGCCGAACGCATCCCGGAACTGCCGATTCGCGGGCAGCCCTTCCGCATTCGGCACCCAGCCGAACAGATGATCGAAGGAGCGGTTCTCCATCGTCACGAGCACGATATGGTCGATGCCGGACGTCGCCGGATCGGGCAACGCGGGACGCGGCAAGCCGGCGCGGTCGGGCGGAATCGTGCCCACGGCAGGCGGCGTGCCGCCCGAACCGCCCGATTCCGAGTCGCCGCCGCCGCATGCGGACAGCGCGACGGAACTCGCCAGCGCGGCGAGGATTTGGCGGCGCATGAGATCCGGCTGTCTGGAAGATTGATCAGTCACGACTGTCTCCTGCTTTTGTTCGAGTGTAGGGATGGCTGTCTTGTACGGATTGCCGCGCGGTTGAAGTTCCCGCTGCAACCTTGCGTAAGCCGGCTGCGCAACCAAGGCGCAGGCACGGCCCGTGCGGAAGGTGTCTGATCGAATGCGCGGCAGCCACAAGGAAGCAAGCCGCGCACCTCGTCCCTTTCACTTCCATTCCAGCGTCGTCACAGGCGTTGCCAACCTGCGAGCACCGTCATGAAGAATCCGTGGACAAAGAAGAACCCGTTGATGAGCATGTGGCTGAGCGGCGCGAATGCCGTGGCCGGTTCAGCGCGCGGACATGCGAACGCCGCCGCGAAGCGGCAGGCGTCGACGGCCGTGAGAAGAGGAAACAAGCAGATCGCCGATTTCTGGACGGCCGCGTTCACGCCGCCCAAACCGGCAAGAAAGAAGCGCCGATGAGCCAGCGCGGCGCCGCAGAACGCGCCGTTCAGGCGCGTTCGAGCACCGCCATCTCGCGCACCACGACGAGCAGCATCGAAAGACTCGCGCCGCCTGCCGCGCGCAGTTCGGCGAGGAGCCGCGCATAGCGTTCGAGCGCATCCGCACGCTTTGCGCGCCAGCTATCGACGATCACATCGGCTGAATCGATTCCGCGCGACGCTTCGAGCGCGCTCACGGTGAGCGCGCGCTTGAGCCGCGCGAGTTCTTCCAGCGCGGCCGCGCGCGCAAGCAGGTCCCAGTGCGTGGCTGTGGGCAGCGCCATCGCCCGCTCGGCGATCCAGCCATAGTCGAGCAGCGTGCCGATCGCGAAGTACACGCTCGCGACGACTTCCAGCGGACGATCGCAGTTTGCCGCGACTTCGGCGCTGTCCAGCACCGCCGTCGAGATGTCGCCGCTCGCGACCCGCGCCGCGAGCCCGCTTTCCACGCCCGCGTCTTCCAGCTCGCGCCTGCGCGCGTACCACGACTCCAGGTCCGCCACCGGCAAAAGCGCCGGCAACTGCGGCGCAAGCCGCGCCGCCGCCTCGCGGCAGCGCGCGAGCAGCACGGAGCCGTCGCCCGTGCGCTCCTTCAGACGCCGCAGGAACCAGAGCGTCGTGCCTTCGAGCAGCCGCACCACTTCGACGAACATGCGCGCCTGCACTTCATCGGCGACGACGTTGTCGAGCAGGTCGATGCGTTTCCACAGGTCGTTCAGATCGAAGACATCGCGCACCATCAGCGCCGCGCGCACGATGTCGCTCGGACACGCGTCGGTTTCTTCCATCAGACGCTGCACGAAGGTGCATCCCACGCGATTGACGAACGCATTGGTCAGATGCGTCGCGAGAATTTCGCGCCTGAGCGGATGACGCTGCATCGGTTCGCTATAGCGCTGCTGCAGCGCCTGCGGAAAATAGTCGAGCAGCATGTCGGCGACGAGCGCATCTTCGGGCACGTCGGAGTCGAGCAGTTCGTCGTACAGCCACATCTTGCTGTAGGCGAGCAGCACCGCCCGTTCCGGCGACGTCAGCCCCTGCTTCGCCGCCTGCCGCTCGGCGATCTCGTCGTCGGAAGGCAGGAATTCGATCTTGCGCTTGAGCCGCCCCGCGCGTTCAAGCGAGCGCATCAGGCGCGCCTCGGCATCGAGCATCTCGGTCACGTAACGCTTCGCGATCGAGAGCGCCTGCGTCTGCGAATAATTGTCCTTCAGCACCAGCAAGCCCACTTCGTCGGTCATCTCGGCGAGCAGCTTGTTGCGCTGCTTCTCGGTCATCTCGCCGTCGGCCACCACGAGTCCGAGCAGGATCTTGATGTTCACTTCGTGGTCCGAACAATCTACACCTGCCGAGTTGTCGATCGCGTCCGTATTGATGCGCCCGCCGTGCTGCGCGAACTCGATGCGTCCGAGTTGCGTGAAGCCCAGATTGCCGCCTTCGCCCACGACCTTGCAGCGCAACTCGGCACCGTTCACGCGGACCGCTTCGTTCGCGCGGTCGCCGACCTGCGCATGCGTCTCGCGCGCCGACTTCACATAGGTGCCGACGCCGCCGTTGTAAAGCAGATCGATATCCGCGAGCAGGATCGCGCGGATCAGTTCGTTCGGCGCGAGCGTCGCCGCCGCGATGCCGAGCATCGCCTGCACCTCGGCTGTGATCCCGATGGTTTTCGCGGTGCGCGGATACACGCCGCCGCCCGCCGAGATCAGCGCGGCATCGTAGTCGGCCCAGCTAGAGCGCGGCAGCGCGAAGAGCCGCTCGCGTTCCCTGAAACTCGTTTCGGTGTCCGGATGCGGATCGAGGAAGATGTGCCGGTGATCGAACGCGGCAACGAGCCGGATATGACGCGAGAGCAGCATGCCGTTGCCGAA
Source organism: Caballeronia telluris (assembly GCF_001544495.1). Lineage (GTDB taxonomy): Bacteria > Pseudomonadota > Gammaproteobacteria > Burkholderiales > Burkholderiaceae > Caballeronia > Caballeronia telluris. The sequence goes on along the minus strand of NZ_FCNZ02000001.1, from coordinate 432,405 downwards.
CACGTCGCCCGACATGTCGCCGATGCCGACCACGCTGAAGTCGGTCGTCTGCGTATCGACGCCCATTTCGCGGAAGTGCCGCTTGACCGATTCCCACGCGCCGCGCGCGGTGATGCCCATCTTCTTGTGGTCGTAGCCGACCGAGCCGCCCGACGCGAACGCATCGTCGAGCCAGAAGCCGTATTCGCGCGCGATCGCGTTCGCGTAGTCGGAGAACGTGGCCGTGCCCTTGTCGGCGGCGACGACGAGATAGGGATCGTCCGGATCGTGGCGCACGACATCCGGCGGCGGTTCGATCTCGCCTGCCACGCGATTGTCGGTGACATCGAGCAGGCCGCGCAGGAACATCTGATAGCACGCGATGCCTTCCTGCATGAACGCCTCGCGATCGCTCGCGGGCGGAGGATTCTTCACGACGAAGCCGCCCTTTGATCCCACCGGCACGATCACCGCGTTCTTCACCATCTGCGCCTTCATGAGACCGAGCACTTCCGTGCGGAAGTCCTCGCGGCGATCCGACCAGCGCAGCCCGCCGCGCGCGACGCGCCCGCCGCGCAGATGCACGCCCTCGACGCGCGGCGCATAGACCCAGATCTCGAACATCGGCTTGGGCTCGGGCAGCCCCGGTACCTTCGACGGATCGAGCTTGAACGACAGATAAGGCCGCGGCCGGCCGTCGTCGCCCTTGCGGAAATGATTGGTGCGCACGGTCGCATTGATGACGCCGAGGAACTGGCGCAGGATGCGGTCTTCGTCGAGATTGGGCACCTTGTCGAGCGCCGCCTCGATCGCCTTCAGCATGCGCTCGACGAGCGTCTCGCGCGCGCCGCCATCCGCGAGTGCCGGATCGAATCGCGCGAGGAACAGTTCGAGCAGCATGCGCGCGATGCCCGGATTGCCCGTGAGCGCGCGCTCGATATAAGCGTCGCTGAAGGTTGAGCCCACTTGCCGCAGATACTTCGCGTAGGCGCGCAGGATCGTGACATCGCGTGCGCCGAATTGCGCGCGCAGCACGAGCCGGTTGAAGTCGTCGTTCTCCACTTCGCCCGTCCACACGCACGCGAACGCGTTTTCGAAGAGCGCCTTCACCAGGTCGATGTCGAACTCCACGTCATCCGCGAGTTCGAGGCCGAAGTCGTGAATCCACGCATGCGGCGCGCCGGTCGGCTCGATGCGATAAGGCCGCTCTTCGTCGACGCGCACGCCGAGATGTTCGAGCATCGGCAGGCTGTGCGACAAAGCGATCGGCTCGCCCACGCGATACACCTTGAAGCGAAACGCGCGCCGCCCCGCTTCGATCGGGCGATACAGACTCATCGCGAGGCCGCTAGCGCGCGTCTGCGTCTCTTCGATCAGTTCGATGTCGCGCACGGCGGTGCGCGCCGGATAGTCCTCGCGATAGCCGGCCGGAAACGAATCCGCGTAACGTTGCAGCAGGCGGTTGCCCGCTTCTTCGCCGTGACTGTCGATCAGCGCATCGGCGAGATCGTCCTGCCAGCGGCGCGCCACCTGCACGACGCGCGCTTCGAGTTCGCGTGTGTCGACTTCCGGCATGCCGCCCGTGGCCGCGCGCACGACGATGTGAATCCGTGCCAGCGGCGACTCCGACAAGAGCGGCGTGAATTCGATGCTCTTGCCGTTGAACGCTTCCATCAGCACCTTCGAAATGCGCCGCCGCAGGTCGGTGTTGAACTTGTCGCGCGGCACGAAGACGAGGCATGACACGAAGCGGTCGAAGCGGTCGCGCCGCACGAAGAGCCGTGTGCGCTGATGCTCCTGAAGGCGCAGCACGCCGAGCGCGATGTCGAAGAGCACGTCTTCGTCGGCTTGGAAAAGTTCGTCGCGTGGATATTGTTCGAGCACCGTGATAAGCGACTTGTGCAGATGTCCCTTCGCGAGGAAGCCCGCGCGTCGCACGATGTTCGCGCACTTGCGGCGCACGATCGGAATCTCGGACGTCGGCACGAGATACGCGGTCGAGGTATAGAGCCCGAGAAAGCGGCGCTCGCCGATCACCTTCCCGTCCGGTCCGGTGCGCTTCACGCCGACATAGTCGAGATAACCCGGACGATGCACCGTCGCGCGCGAATTGGCCTTGGTGAGAAAGATCGGCGAAGCGCCTTCGACGATCGACGCCGCTGCGGGCGGCAGGGCCGTGACGTCGTCCGCGGAGGGCGGGCGCAGCGACTCGCGCAGAATGCCGGCGCCCGAGCCGGGCAACCCGCGCAGCGCGAACGCGCCGTCCTGCGTCACGAGTTCGTAGTCGCGATGGCCGAGGAACGTGAAGTGATCCGCCACCATCCATTCGAGGAATGCGCGCGCCTCGATGCCGTCCGGGCTCGTGTCGCGCGTCTTCATTTCGCCGATGGTCGCGCGCGCCACGTCGACGATCTTCGGCCAGTCTTCCACGGACGCGCGCACGTCGCCGAGTACGCGCGCGATGTTCACGCGCAGTTCGTCGAGCTTCGACGCTTCGCCGCAGCGGTCCACTTCGAAATGTATGAAGGATGCGAGCGACGACGCCTCCTTGTCGCTGGCATCGGCGTGGCCGGGACCGATCCTCTCGATTGCCCCGGACTTGCCGCGCCACACGCGAAACACCGGATGGATCGCCGAATGCAGCGAGAGGCCGAGGCGGTTGATTTCCATCGTGACCGAATCGACGAGGAACGGCATGTCGTCGTTGACGATCTCGACCACCGTGTGGTCCGAATGCCAGCCGTGCTGCTCCAGATTCGGGTTGTAGACGCGCAGCACTTCGCGGCCCGTCACGAACTTCTGCGCCGTCTGCCAGTGCGCCATCGCGGCGCCGTACAGGTCGGCGATGTCGCGGCTCTGGATGTCCTCGACGTCCACCAGTTCGTAGTAGCCGCGCAGGAAGGGTTCGATGACGGCGAACGTCTCTTGCGGCAAGCGTCCCCGCGCGAACTCGACGACATCGTCGAGCAGGCGCTCGACGCGCTCTTCGTTCTTGACCAGCATGGTGTCCTCCTGGCTCGCCGAGATGGCGTGCACTGCACCCGCATCGCATTTTCTGCGATTATGCGCCGGTTAGCGCGACACGCGCGCGGCATGGGAATGGAACGCGAGCGCGCGACGCTTCGGAGAAGACGACATGCAGAACGATGAACACGATGCCGCACCGCCCACGCTCGTCACCGTGCGGCCCGACCGCGAGATTGCGACGCGTCAGCGGCTACCCTACTTCGTCGGCATTTCGGCGGCGTCGGTGGGCGCGCGGGGGCTGTCGATGCATATCGTCGTCGTGCCGCCGGGCGGGCATGCCGAGCCGCACGTGCATCGCGGCTACGAGACGGGCATCTATGTGCTGGAAGGGCGCGTCGAGACGCGCTATGGGCCGGGCCTGCGCGAATCGGTGATCAACGAGGCGGGCGATTTCCTGTTCGTCCCGCCGGGCGTGCCGCATCAGGCGTTCAACCTGAGCGCGACCGAACCTGCCCGCGCGATCGTGGCGCGCAACGACGCGAACGAGCAGGAGCGCGTCGATCCCTATGATCCGGCGGACGAGCTTTAGAACCCGCCGCCGGACGGAAGGCTCAGGGTGCCCTTGTCGTTGAAGGTCGCGCCGCCGAACGGGCCGCCTGCGAGCCGTCCGCGCAACGCGTACGGGATGTTGTCGAACTGCGAGGCGTTCGCGAAGCCGAGCGCCTGACGCGCCGCCGTGAAGGCGGAAACGGTCACCGGCACGGCGAGCACGGCTTCGCCGAAGCGCGGCACGCTGCCTTTCTGGTCGCTCACGCCGCTCGCGAACGGCCGGCCGTTCAGGTCGAGATCGAGCGAGATGCCGTTGTACTCGATCGGCGCGTCGTTGGGATTCTGCACGCGCAGCTTCACGTTGAAACGCGCTTCGAGCCCCTGCCCCTCGAGCGGTTCGAGTCCGACCACGTTCACGCGCATTTCCTCGCGATTGAAGAGGCCCGCGCAGCCGCCGAGCGAACACACCGCGAACAACGTGAGGCACGCAAAGACGAAGCGTCGGCTCGTACGGACGGCGAAAGCGGATTGCATGAACGGGTCACCGGTTTGAGTTGAACGGACCATTGTACTGGCGCGCCCTAAAGCCTGATCGCGTGAAAAAGGCGCAGGCTTTCTGTGCCATGCAGCAACGCACCATGCAGCCAGATGTGATCGGCCGTGAGCCCGGCGCCGGTCCACGCAGCGCCGACGACGAGCAGATCGCAACGCCCGCTCGTCCAGAGGTTCAGCGAATGGCGCGCGGCGATCCACGGCACGCCGAGCGGATTCGGCCAGTCGGCGAAAAGATGCATGAGGCCGCCGCACGCGAAGCCGAACGTGACCGCCGCGAACGGATGCACGCCGAGCAGCCGATACGAAATCACGCAGAGCGCGATCCATCCGACACCCCAATGCGTGAGCGTGCGATGCGTGATCCAGAGCCGCCTCGCGCGCGACCACCACGCGACTTCGAGCCAGTCGGGCGCCGTGCTGCCGAGCACGCCCGCAGCGAGCGCGAGCACGCTGCAAAGCTGGTGAGGACCCGCGCCGCCCGTCTTGCTGACGAGCGCCGCCGCGATAATGCCGGCCGCCCAGCCGGTGGCGCGATGCGCCTTGTTTGAAGCCATGATGTCGATGCCGCGCTGCGATGATGAAATCAGGTCGCGCATCTTGCCACGCCGCACGTGTTCTCGACGACGATCCGTACACAAACTTACGCGTTTGGCTGCGCTCGTTACAATCGAGTCTTGTTCGCCGCCCTTTTGCCCCTTCCGACCGCCATGCAACATCTGAAATACCTGAGCGCCTATTCCGCCACGCTGCAGGAAAAGGTTCGCCGCCTGATCGCCGAGGGTCGGCTCGGCACCTATCTCGAAGCGCGCTATCCGCATCGTCATGCCGTGCAGTCGGACCGCGCGCTCTACGCATATTGCTGCGAACTGAAACAGGAATTCCTGCGCGTCGCGCCCGCCATCGACAAGGTCGTCTACGACAGCAAGCTCGACGTGCTGCGTCATGCGCTCGGCCTGCACACGGCCATTTCGCGCGTGCAGGGCGGCAAGCTGAAGGCGAAGAAGGAGATCCGGATCGCGTCGCTGTTCAAGGACACCGCGCCCGAATTCCTGAAGATGATCGTCGTGCATGAACTCGCGCATCTGAAGGAAGGCGATCACAACAAGGCGTTCTACCGGCTCTGCGAATTCATGCAGCCGGGCTACCATCAGATCGAATTCGATCTGCGGCTCTATCTCACGCATCGGGACCTGTGCCGCATCCAGGCGGCCTGAGACGCCAACGCGCTATCGCGGGATGGCGAGCACCAGCAGCACCGCACCGCAGACCGCGACGACATCCTCGATCAGCGCCGCCGGCAGATCACGTCCGAACGAGCGCGCCAGCGCGGCGCGCGCCTTCGCGCCGCCGAGCGTCCCCGCGATGGCCCCCGCGACGCCCGCGACCAGCCCGCCGATCCACCCACCCGCCGGCATGGCGAGCGCCGCGCCGCACAACGCGCCGAGCACGATGCGCGCGCCGAACTGCATCGGCACCTTGCGGCTCGGGGTGCGCGGCAACTGGTCGGTGACCAGTTCGACGATGGCGAGCGCCGTGAAAATCCACGGTGTCGCGGCGTAGCCGAAGAAGGCGAGCGGCGTGCCCGCGAGCGGCAGCCAGCCGAGATGCGCGGCCCAGCTCACGGCGGCGGGCGCGGTCATCGCCCGCAGACCCGCGACGATACCCATCAGCAACGCGATCAGATACACGGACACGGACGCCTCCCCGGGCGAAAAGCCAATGAACGATCGGCGATGCGGACGATCAGGCGAGCGGCCGCCCCGTGCCGGCGGCAAGGAAGCGGCGCTTCGCATCGGCGAGCAGCGCGTCGAGCAGCACCATCTCCACCGGCTTGACGAGATGCGCGTCGAAGCCTTCCCCGATCGAACGCTCGCGGTCCTGATTCTGCCCGAAGCCCGTCATCGCCGCAGTCACCGTGCGCGCGAACGCCGCGTTTGCGCGCAGCGCCCGCAGCACGGTAAAGCCGTCCATGTCCGGCATCGCCAGGTCGACCAGCACGAGATCCGGCAGGAACTCCCGGGCGACGGTCAGGCCGCTCGCGCCGTCGTAGGCCGCGCGCGACTCGTGGCCCTTCATGCCGATCAGCATCGCGAGGCTGTCGGCGGAATCGCGGTTGTCGTCGATCACGAGCACGCGCATCGCGTTCGCCGGCATGGCCGCCGTCGGTCGACCGGCGGCGTTCGTGGAGCGGACGGCGCGCCGCCGCGCGCGCGGCAGGCGCACGGTGAAGACGCTGCCCATGCCGCGTCCCTCGCTTTGCGCCGAGATCATGCCGCCGTGCAGTTCGACGAGCGAGCGCGACAGCGTGAGGCCGATGCCGAGCCCGTTGTGCGTCGGGTCGAGCAGCCGGTCTTCCTGCGCGAAGAGCGTGAAGATGGTGTCGAGCGAGCCGGGCGAGATGCCGCGTCCCTGATCGCTCACCGTCAGCACGATGTTGCGCGCTTCGTTCACAATCTCGATCGCGATGCGCCCGCCCGTCGGCGAAAATTTCGATGCATTGTTCAGCAGATTTTGCAGCACCTGCACGAGCCGCACGAAGTCGCCCTCCACCACGACGCCTTCCGCCGGCAGCCGGACGTCGATCACCTGCTGGCGCTGGTCGGCGAGCGGGCGCACCGCCTCGACGCTATGCGCGACGACCTCGGCCATATCGACGCTCGCCATGCGCAGATCGATCTTGCCGGTGGTGATGCGGCCCATGTCGAGCAGGTCGTCGACGAGCCGCGACAGTTGAATGGTCTGACGGTCGATCATGTCGCGGCACGAGGCGATGGTCGGCGAGAGCTGCGGTTCGAGCTGCATCACGCCGACCGCGTTGCGCAGCGGCGCGAGCGGATTGCGCAGTTCGTGCGCGAGCGTCGCGAGGAATTCGCTGACGTGCTGGCTCGACCGCTCCAGTTCCTCCAGGCGCTTTCTCTCGCTCAGGTCGCGCGTGACCTTCGCGAAGCCGCGCAGCGTGCCGGATGAATCGTACACCGCCGTGATGATGACGTTGGCCCAGAAGAGCGAGCCGTCCTTGCGCACGCGCCAGCCTTCGTCCTCGACGCGACCGAAGCGCGACGCGCGCGCGAGTTCGCCGGCGGGCTTGCCGGCGGCGTTGTCCTCGGGGCGGTAAAAGACCGAGAAGTGCTGCCCGATGATTTCTTCGGGCCGATAGCCCTTGATCTCAATGGCGCCGGCATTCCAGCTCGCGACGCGGCCGTCCGGATCGAGCATGAAGATGGCGTAATCCTCGACCGATTCGACCAGCAGGCGAAAGCGCTCCTCGCTCTGGCGCAGGCGCTCCTCTTCCTGGCGGCGCAGCGTCAGGTCGCGGGTGAGCTTGGCGAAGCCGATCGGCGTGCCGTCCGGGTCGCGCATCGTCGTGATCACGACGTTCGCCCAGAAGAGCGAGCCGTCCTTGCGCACGCGCCAGCCTTCGTCCTCGAAGCGTCCGACGGCGAGCGCCTCGCGCAATTCGTAGGCGGGCCAGTCGCGTGCGAGCGCTTCCGCGGGATAAAAGCGCGAAAAGTGCTGGCCGATGATCTCGCGCGCTGCATAGCCCTTGATCTTCTGCGCGCCGGCATTCCAGGTGCGCACGCGGCCGTCGAGATCGAGCATGAAGATCGCGTAGTCCTCGATTTCCTGGACGAGCGTCCGGTAGAGCGAATCGCGGACGTCGGCGTCCTCGCGCGGCTCGAGGGCGGGAGTGTCCTCGGGACTCGGGGAAGAAGCGGGTTGGGTCATAGCGTCGTATTTTTGTAGAAGCTCAGGCGTTGACGAGCATACACCGTCCGGGTTCGGTGACGAGCGCGCTCAAGTCTCGCCGGTCGAATCGCGCAGTCGCGGATGCAGCAGCAAGCGCGCGCCGCCATCGCCTTCGACGAACACGACCGCATTCTGCTCGAACTTCACCGTCAGTTCGTCGGCGGCCGCGCGGTCCGCGCCGAGCGCGAGCACGCTTTCCTCGGACGGCCACTGCCCGGTCGGGTCGATGCCGGCGCCTTCGATCGTGGCCAAGCCAAGACGCGCGAGATGTGCCTTCAGTCTGCGCTGGCGCGCGGCGTTGTCGTCGTCGCAAAGGCGCCGGCTGAACGGGTTGAACGCCGTCACGAACACCGCCGTTCCGGCGCCATGTTGCGCGAGCAGCGCGGCCATCGCAGCGCTCGTTTCGCCGATACGCATGTCGATCGGGATGGGCGCGAACACGCGATACCGCGTCGCCCGGTAAGCCGCGAGCGTCTCGCCGTTCACGTCCGCTCCGGGCGGCGGCGCAGTTCGATCGGCTCGCCGTGGGGCGTCGCGCGCGCGGCCTCGTCCCAGTCGGCGCGGCGGCTCGACAGCATGCCGCCCGTCACCAATCCCTTCGCCGTGCTGATGCGCTCGAGCGCCGTCAGCCAGTGCGCGTAATAGGTATCGCCGCGATCGGCATCGCCCGCGGACTGCGCGTCGGCGATCGCGCGATTCAGGTAGAGCGCCCATTCGCTCCAGGTGAAGAGCCCGCGCTCGTGCAGCGCGAGCGTCATCGCGAAGGCCTGCGCCTGCCACGGCGCATCGAAGACGGGACCGGCGGCGTCGGCGGGCAGTTCGGGCAACGCGGCGCGCCATTCGGGCGGGTTCGGTTCGGTATCGTGAGATTTCATGCCGGACAGGGTTCCAGATACGGCTCCCAGCAATCGACGCACACCGACGCCGCCGACGTCTGTGCGCCCCACAACTCGGCCGCATCGAAGCGCACGGTGTAGAGCCAGTGCGGCTCTTCGCCCGCGCCGATCGCGTGGGTATCGGGAAAGACGTGCGCGCCCCGCACCGCCACTATCTCGCCGCGCCTGCCCCGGCAATAGCGCGGCAGGCGCGTGTGCGTCGGCGGATTAATCTGACGCGCGCGCACCGGATCGCCGGCCGCGAAACGCGCTGGCGCACGCGCCGGGCGATCGACGGGACTGCCGCGCAGAAGCGCCGCCTGGACCTGATCCGCGTGAAGGACGCGTTGCACGCGCGCCGCCGCGCTGCGCAACTCGCCCGATTCGATTTCTTCGACGGTGGCGAGACCCGCGTTCACCAGCAGCGTCTTCAGACCTTCGAACCAGATTTCGAAATAGCTGCTCGACAGGTATTGCGCAGGCGGGAGACTCTCGCGCGCGGCCCGCGACGCGTCGATGTTCCATGCGCCGGTCGCGCCCATCGCGAGCGTCATGGCGAGCACGCGGCGCTCCCAGTCGTCGTGCAGCGGCAAGTCGTTCTCGCGCGGGCGGATCGGCCCGAACGACTGCATGCCGCCCATGTCCTGCGCTCCGTTCATGCTGGCTCCCGCTGTGTCCGGGTGGCCGACGAACCGGGCGTCGCCGGCAGGCCCGTGCCGATCATCGAATCGCGCGTGACCAGTTCGGCCAGCGCGGCTTCGTCCATGTTCTCCGTGCCCGGCGGGCGCATCGGCAGCACGAGATAGCGGACCTCGGCGGTCGAATCCCACACCCGCAGTTCGACCTCGGCCGGCAATTCGACGCCGAATTCCGCCAGCACGCCGCGCGGATCGATCACCACGCGCGAGCGATACGGCGCCGACTTGTACCACACGGGCGGGAGGCCGAGCACCGGCCACGGATAGCACGAACACAGCGTGCAGACGACGAGGTTGTGCACCGCGGGCGTGTTTTCGAGCACGACCATGTGCTCGCCCTGCCGCCCCGTGAAGCCGAGCGAGGCAATGGCGGCGCTGGCGTCGTCGAGAAGCCACTGGCGGTAGGCCGGATCGGCCCACGCCTTCGCGACCACGCGCGCGCCGTTGCGTGGCCCGACCCGATGCTCGTAGGTGTCGATGAGGACGTCGAGCGCCTTCGGGTCCACGTAACCTTTCTCGACCAGAAGCGACTCCAGCGCGCGCACGCGCAGGTCCATCTCCGGCAGCGCGCTGCCGGCGTGATCATGTTCGTGGTCGTGGCTCATCGGTGCAACTCCGTTGCGCGAAGACTTCCATACGTTACCGGAGCGCGCGGACCTCCGCAAACGCACCGCAACACAGCCTTTCGACATCTATACTTTCAGAAGCGTTTCCAAGCGGAACGCCTTCCGGCATCGCATCGCTTTTACCGCGTTTTCCGGGCCCGCACGGCGATGCCTGCGGGCCGATGACCCGTTGAAGGGAGACATCATGACGCGCAAGTACATCGACTGCCGCGAAGTGCCGAGCGACAACAACTGCTCGGTGGCACTCTCCGCGGATTCCGACGACGAATTGCTCGAGGCAGCCGTGCAGCACGCGGTCGCAGCGCATCAGCATACGGATTCGCCGGAACTGCGTTCGCAACTGAAGACGTTCTTCCACGACGGCACGCCGCCCGTCGATACACCCCGCAAGTAACCGCGTTCAACGAGCGCACCCTCCGCACCGCGCCGGATGCGCTCATCCGAGTTCGAACGACGTCACCCCGAACACGCAATCGAGCGGCACCGCGGGCGGCGCCTTCGTGTACATCCGCGCGGTCTCGAAGACGCTCGACATGCCGTGACGCACGGCGAGCGCGACCGCCTCGGGATTGGCCTCGGGCACATCGAGAAACACCGCCGCGCCGGGCACACGGGCGACGAGCGCGCCGTACAGATCGTCGGCGATGCGCGCGTCGTCGGCGAACAGCGGGCCGATCTTGTAGCCGCTGCGGCAGGCGCGCAGCACGCCGTAACCGCGCACGCGGCCGTCTTCCAGCGCGGCGAGCGCGGCGCCTTCGGGCTGGGCGAGCCACGCGCGCAGGAACGCTTCGCGCGGCGCGCTAAACATCCGGCGGTCGTAGGCGGCGATTGATTCGAACGGCACCGCCGATGCCTCCACGATGCCCGCAGGCGTCGGCGCACCGTCGCGGGCGAGTCCCTCGAACCGGACGTTCCGGTACGCGAGCCGAAAACCCGAGCGCCGATAATTCGCCTGCTGGCTCACGACGCCGTCGAGCCCGATAGTGCGCTCGCCGAGACGGGCGATCCCGGCGTTCCAGAGACGCAGGCCGAATCCGCGTCCGCGAAAGGCGGGCGCCACGATGTAGAGGCCGATGAAGCCGAGCGTATCGCCGTAAGCGACGGCCGACAGGCAGGCGACCGGCTCGCCGTCCAGTTCGCCGATGAAAAAGCCGTGCGGATCGGCGGCACGGAAAGCGAGCGCGTCGTTCAGACCCGGATTCCAGCCTTCGACGGCGGCCCAATCCAGCGCGAGTCCGATTTCGTAGGCGCGCATTCGGCGGATCGTGTAGGCCGCGTCACGATGGGCGGTCGCGTTCATGCCGTGCACCTCGGCGGATGGGTTTGCGCGGATGAGTTGCGCAGATGCGCCGAGTGTCGCGCGATTCGTCACGCGACGGCAAGCGGGGGAAACAGGCGGAAGGGGAAAGAAGAAGTACGGCGATCGGTCCGACGACGCCGGCCGACACGGCGCGCGGACGGCGGTTCAGACGCCGGAATGGCTCGGTTCGGCCTGGCGCGCTCCGGACGCGCGCCATTCGCCCTCGCGGACCGCGCGCTGGCCGTCTTCGCGGGCGTCTTCCTCGGAAGCGAAGCCCTCGTAGCTATACGAGACGACTTTCATCCCGTTGCCTGTCGGCCGGGGGATGGTGATGGCCCAGTGCCACTCGCCATCCTGCTCGAAAATGTGCAGCGTAGGGTCAGACGACTTCTGAGCGTCCATGATTCGACTCCTTGCGGCAAGCCACTGCGCGGCGCCTCGTTTGCATCGTCTGGACGGAGATCCGGCTCGCCGGGGCGCCATCACGGCGCTCGATGCAAGGGCCACGCGATCCTGCCCAGCCAACACAGGATACGCGGCGCATTGTTGCGTTGCAACATCCCGATCGCCCGGACGTGGTGCAAATCGTACGGTCCTCAATTGGACAAAAGCGCGTCGAAAGCGATCAGGCGGGCTCGCGACGACTGCTGGCTTCGTGTTTAGATTCATCGACTAAACGCAGCCAGTCGGCGATTGTGTCGCAGGTCCAGGCGGGGTCGTCGTGCGGCAAATCGTGTCCCGCCCACGGATGGCGCGCGTGCGTCGCGCCCCACTGCGCGGCGATGCGCCCGGAACACACCGGATCGACGAGCTTGTCGACTGTCGAGGACAGCAGCAGCGTCGGGCAACGCGGCGCTTCGCGCGGCGCGCGAAAGCGCGCCGCCGCCGAAAGCTGGCGCAACGCGCGCGCCGCGCTCACGGGCGCCGTGTCGCGCACCTGCGTCCACGCGGCGAGATCGGCGTCGAGCGTGTCGTGCCGGTTGCAGGTCAGCGCATGAATGATGCGCTCGCATTCTTCGCCGCGCGTCCAGCAAGCCGCGACGCGAACCAGCGCGGGCCACGCCGACGGCCGCAAACGCTCGCCGACGCCCGCAAACGGCCGCATGCTCGTATTGATGAGCACGAGCCGGTCGATTTCCCCGGGATGACGCGCCGCCCACTGCGTCGCGACCATCGCGCCGAGCGACATCGCCAGGAGCCGGTACGGCGCCGCGATTCCCGCTGCCTGCGCGCGCGAGCGGACCGACTCCGCGATGCCGTCCACGTTCGCGGGCACGCGCATCGCGCGCGCGGTGCCGTTGCCCGGCAGGTCGATCGACAGAACGCCGCCGGCAGCCGCGATCCGCGTGCGGAAATCGTCGGCGAAGGAGCCCCAGTGGCGCGCCTCGCGCGTGAGTCCGCGCAGCAGGAGCCACTGGCTCATGGCGCGCCCTTGCTTCGCCAGTGCTCGGCGGCGCGCGCCATCGCCTGCTCACGGAAATCGCCGCGCGGCAGCCATCGATGCGACGAAAATGCCGCGCGCGTCAGAAAGTCGAAGAAATTGGGATGCCGCCGCAGCACGCGCCTCGTCCGATGCGCCTTGATCGGGTTATAGATGCCCAAGCGCGAGAACAACTGCGGCGGATTCTTCCTGATCCAGCGCCAGGAACCGAGTTCGAGCGTCATCGGCAGGAAAATGTTCGGCGCGCGCGTGCGGTCGTAGGCGCAGTCCCAGAGATCGCCGTGCAGCAGATACTGATGGCTCTGCGGCTCGAACGCGTAGCCGTGATGCGGACACGACTGCTCGAACATCGTCTTCAGCATGAACATCTCGGCGAGATGCGGCATCTGCCGGTCGGTGCGCGCGTAGGGAAACCAGATGCTGTCGTCCCAGCCGAAACCCGAATGGCAGTCGAGTGCGAAGCTGAGCGGCCGCGACATCAGTTCCTCCTCGACGACGGAAAGGAGCGCCGCGCTTTCCACTTCCATCGATGCGTCGCGACTGCCGCGATACCACGGCAGCCACGGCCCGATGCGCTGTCCGCCCGCAAGCCACGGCACGCGGCCTTCGGCGCTTTGCGGCGCGTTGCGCATCAGGTCGACGCCGTTCGGGTTCGAGCGCGTGCGCGCCCACATGCCACCAGGGTTCACAATCGGCATGAAGACGAGCCGGATCGAACGCAATTGCTCGGATAAAAGATCGTCCCATTCGAGGCGGCGCAAAAGCGCGCGCATGTAGTCGAGGATCAGTTGCGTGCCGATCCGCTCCAGTCCGTGCACGCCGCCGAAGAAGCCGATCGCGGGCGCGGCGGGATCGGTTGCGCCGAGGGTCGCGATGAGGATCGGGAACGTGTGGCGGCCGGTCCGCACTTCGGTCACCGTGCGTTCGACGAACCAGGCGCGGCCGGCATCGAGCAGCGACCGGAGGTCGTCGAGTTCCGCAAAGCTGTCCGAGGCAACCCGCAACGTGCTCATGGTCACGCCCCTGTCGTGTGATTGTTCCGATGGACTCGTGCGCGGCCGGCGCTCGCCGCGTGCTCCGATTTTCGCGCGGCCGGATGACTGCGTACAGCGCGGCGCACGACGGGACAGCCGTTTGCATCGGACGGGCCGAGGCTAGCATTTCGGACCTCAATCGCGCCTCGCCTTGTGCCGAGCCTCGCCTAGAATGAAAAAACCGTCTTCCGACGGTGCGAGGCTCCCGCCATGAAAAACCTTCCCTGCCTGCTGGCCGGCGCGCTGTTCGGCGCGTCGTGTTTCGCTTCGGCGTATGCGCAACCGCCGTCGAAGTCCGATCCGTCCGCGCCCAAGACCCGCGCCGAGGTCAAGGCCGACACGCTCGCCTGGCTCGCCGCCGGCTACGATCCGAACAACTGGTGGGACTATCCCGACAACGCGCAGCGCGCCGGACGCATCGTCGCGGCGCAGCGTGCGCAGGAAGCGGGCGCGGGCGGCGCGCAGATGCGCCCGCAGTGACGTCCCGTTGACGCACGCGGCCCGCTCACGCGACGCGTTCCACCGCGCTCATTCCCGGCCCGCGCGCTTGTCGCCGCGCAGGATGCGTCGCGCGATGCTCCAGCGATGCACTTCCGACGGGCCGTCGTAGATGCGAAACGCGCGCATGTCCGCGAAGATCCGCGCGACGACGGTCTCGTGCGTCACGCCCTGTCCGCCCAGCACCTGCACGGAGCGGTCGACCACGCGCCACAGCGCCTCCGACGACACCACCTTCGCGATGCTCGATTCGTGCTTGCCGAGCACGCCCTGGTCGAGCACCCACGCGCAGTGCCAGATCGCGAGGCGCGTGACGTGCAGGTCCATTTCGTTGTCGGCGAGCATGAAGCCGACGCCCTCGTGTTCGCCGAGCGCGCGCCCGAACGCCTGCCGCTCGCGCGCATACGCCGAAGCGACGTCGTGCGCGCGCCGTGCCGCGCCGAGCCAGCGCATGCAGTGCGTGAGACGCGCGGGCGAAAGCCGCACCTGCGCGTAGCGGAAGCCTTCGCCAGCTTCACCCAGCACGTTCGCCGCCGGAACCCGCAGGCCCTCGAAACGCACGACGGCGTGGCCGCCCGGAAAACACGTGTCGAGCGAATCCATCGCGCGTTCGATCACGATGCCCGGGCTCGTCATGTCGGCGAGAAACATGGTCGCGGGGCCGTCCGAGAGCTTCGCCATCACGATCGCGACCGCCGCGCCCTCCGCGCCCGTGATGAACCATTTGCGGCCGTCGATCACGTAATCGTCGCCGTCGCGGGTCGCGACGGTCTGCAGCATCGACGGGTCCGCGCCCGCGCCGGGCGGCGGCTCGGTCATGCAGAAGCACGAGCGGATCTCGCCCGCCGCGAGCGGACGCAGCCAGCGTTCCTTCTGCTCGGGCGTCGCGATCGCTTCGAGCAGATGCATGTTGCCTTCGTCGGGCGCGGCGATGTTGAGCGCGACCGGGCCGAGCGGCGAATACCCGGCCTCCTCGAAAAGAATCGCTTTCGCGACATGGCCGAGCCCGAGGCCGCCGAATTCCGGCGACACATGGCTCGACAGCAGTCCCGCGCGCCGTCCCTTGGCGATCAGTTCCGCGCGCAGCGACTCGTTCGGTCCATGCGGCGTGCAGCGCGGATCGCGTTCGAACGGCACGATTTCGTCGGCGATGAAGGCGCGCACGCGTGCCTGCAACTCGGTCAGTTCGGGGGAAAGCGAGAAGTCCATCGGCGGTTCCTGTCGTTTGACGTGACGGCTTGCAGCCTCAATCTTCGTACTCACTATACTTGCGCGCGTCGCCGCGAACCTTGTGCGCCGGATATTTCGCCCGGTTCAACGCCATCTTCTCGAACACCGCGCGATACAGATCGACGTCGAGCCGGTCGGCCAGCATCACGAGGTAGGCGAGCACATCGGCCATCTCATGGCGGATGGCGGTGAGCTTGGCGTCGTCGAGTTCGTCGCGCTCGCCCGAGGCGAGCCACTGGAACGGTTCGAGCAACTCGCTCGCTTCGACGCTGATCGCGGTCGCCAGATTCTTCGGCGTGTGAAAGCGCGCCCAGTCGCGCTCGCGGACGAACTCGCGCGTAAGCGCGCGCAGTTCGTCGAATTCGCCACGCGAGGGCGGCGGGTCCTGCGGTTCGTTCATGTCGAGGTTCCTACTTTTGGTTGCGCGTGCGGTCAGTTCGCCGGATACAGCCCGAGCGTGCGCGCCTTCAGCCGCGCAAGTCCGAAGAGCGCATCGGTGAACGGCGTCGCGACGCCGGTCATCCGGCCGAGTTCGCACACCGCCGCCACCAGCGCATCCAGTTCGACCGGCCGCGCCGCCTCGACATCCTGCAGCATCGACGTCTTGATCGCGCCGAGCCGCAGCGTGACCGCGTGCCGGTCGGCGGGCGCCTGGTCGATCGGAATGCCGAAGCGCGCGCCGATCTCCTTCGCCTCCAGCATGATGCTCGTGACGAACCCGCGCACGAGGTCGTCGCCGAGAATGCGGTCGGTCGTGGCGCCGGTGATCGCGCTGATCGGGTTCATCGTCATGTTGCCCCACAGCTTGAACCAGACTTCGCGCTGAATCTGGTCGCACGCGCTCGCCTCGAAACCGGCTTCGTTCAGCCGCGCGCACAGTGCTTCCACCCGTTCGCTCGGGCGCCCCGCCGCTTCGCCGACGATCAGGCCGTTTCCCTGAACGTGACGGATCACGCCGGGCGCATCCGTCGCGCAGGCCGCGTGCACGACGCAGCCGAGCGTGCGCGCGCCGGGAATGGCCGCCGCGATTTCGCCGTGCGGATCGACCGAGGCGAGCCGCTTGCCCGCGAAATCGCCGCGCAGGCCGTCGCAGAACCACCACGGCACGCCGTTCATCGCCGTGAGGACGACCGTGCCGGCGCCGAGAAGCGGCGCGATGCGCGCCGCCACCGACGCCATCGCCGGCGCCTTCACCGCCACCACGACGACGTCCTGCGCACCGAGGTCAGCGGGATCGGCGCTCGCGCGCACCCCGACCGCGTGGGTCGCGCCGCCTTCCACGAGGCGCAGGCCGTGCGCGGCGAGCGCGTCGAGCGTCGCACCGCGCGCGACCACGCTCACGTCGTGCCCCGCCTGAGCCAGCCTGACGCCGATCCATCCGCCGATCGCACCCGCGCCGTAAATGCACACCTTCATCGTCTCGCTCCTTTGTCCCGTGCGATGCGCGCGCCTGCCGCATCCCACGCGTCATGGTAAGTTGCAACCTGCGCGATCGTACCGAAAAATCTTTCCATGCCCCTTCCAGATCCCTTCCTCGCCCTTGGCTTTGCGTTCAACCCGCTCAACCGGCATTCCGAAAAACGCGACGACGAAGCGTTCATCGAGCGCCTCTATCGCGATCCGTCGACGCGGTTCGTCGTTTTCAGCACGGATGTTCCGCTGCTGAAAGCGTCGAACGGACACGACGCGCTCTTTTCCGCCGACGAAGCCGCCCGCTTCGGCGAGCCGGTGCAGACGGTCTTTCTCGGCCAGGAAACGGACGGCGAGCACGAGGGCCGCGCGCTCTTCGCGCTGGGGTTCGAGAAGGACGCGATCGAGGCACCGGCGCCGCCTGCGGACGTCGAGCCGATCGACCTGCGCTCGATCGCGATGCGGGGGCTCGTTGCGCCTGCGCTCGTCGGCGCGCTCGGTCAGGCAAAGTCGATGCTGGACTGGCACCGTCGCCACCGCTTCTGCGCAAACTGCGGACAGCCGAGCCGCGCGGCGGCGGCCGGCTGGCGCCGTCACTGCGACGCCTGCGGCACGCAGCACTTTCCGCGCGTCGACCCGGTGGTGATCATGCTCGCCATCGACGGCGAGCGCTGCCTGCTCGGCCGCCAGCGCCAGTTCGCGCCGGGCATGTATTCGGCGCTCGCGGGCTTCGTCGAGCCGGGCGAGACGGCCGCCGACGCCGTCGTGCGCGAAGTGCTGGAGGAAGCCGGCGTGCGCTGTTCCGGCGTGACGCAGTTCGCCACGCAGCCGTGGCCGTTTCCGTCTTCGCTGATGATCGGCTGCTTCGCGCACGCCGACGACACGCAGATCGTCGTCGATACGGTCGAACTCGAAGACGCGCGCTGGTTTTCGCGCGCCGAAGTCGCGTCGATGCTCGATGGCACGCATCCGGACGGCCTCACGGCGCCGAAGCCCTTCGCGATCGCGCATCACCTGCTGCGCGCATTCGCCGACCGTGGCACCGCCGTGCTCGGCCACTGACGCCGCGATGCGGATCATCCCCGTCGTCGATCTTCTGGACGGCGTCGCCGTCCATGCGGTGCGCGGCGAGCGCAGCCGCTATCGGCCGGTGCAGTCGCAACTGTGCAGCGGCAGCGATCCGGCCGTCGTCGCGCGCGCGCTCGTCGACTATTGCGCGGCGCCCGTGCTCTACGTCGCGGACCTCGACGGCATCATGCGCGGCGCGCCGCAGCGGGCCGCGCTCGCGCGTCTCGCCCGCGCGCTGCCGGGCGTCGAATTGTGGCTCGATGCGGGCTTCACCGATGGCGCGTCCGCGCTCGACACGATTGCCTCGTTGCGGAAAGAAGGCGCGGTCGTCACGCCGGTCTTCGGCAGCGAAACCTTGCGCGCCGAGCCGGTTCACGCGTTCGCGCACGATGCGGTGCTCTCGCTCGACCGCCGGCTCGATGCGCCGCTCGGCGATCCCGCACTGTGGCACGACGCATCGCGCTGGCCTGCGCGCGTGATCGCGATGTCGCTCGACCGGGTCGGCTCGTACAGCGGCCCCGATCTCGCGACGCTCGCCGAAATCCGGCGCCGCGCGGGAAACGATCGTACGATCGCAGGCGCGGGCGGCGTGCGTCACATCGACGACTTGCGCGCGGCTGAAGCCGCCGGCGCGAACGCGTGGCTCATCGCGTCGGCTTTGCATGACCGCAGTATCGCGCCGTCTGATGCTGCCGATCTTTAGTTAGCTAACCTACTTTTTACGGGTCAGCTTCTTTTTGGCAACGAATGCGCGCGGACACGAGTACGCCGCGTGCTTGAAATCATGCGACCATCTGCGCCGAACCGCCATCCGCTTCTGAATGTGCTCGCGCTCTCGCACCGTCACCTCGCCCAATACATGACCGCGACCCAGGCACCGCTCCCACGCGACGAATAGCCGATCAAACGAAGGCGTTACCAGCGAGTTCGTACACGTCTTCACGTTCCGCAAAGAGAAAAAGCACCTCGCCGCCGACTATCATCGCGATCCGAACGCGGAGCATCTAAAGCTCTTCCGGCTCCGCTCTTCACCGATTTCAACAACACAAGGCGTCGCCGCGCGCGCAACCTACGCGCCCGAAGCCGGCTGCTGAAGGAAATACTGCTCGATCACTTCGATGATCCGCGCCGGCTCGGTCGGCTTGACAAAGTACGCGTCGAAGCCGCTGCGACGCGAGCGCTGCCAGTCCGCGTAGTCGGTGGAACTCGTGTGCGCCATCAGCAGCATGCCGGGGTCCGACGCGCGGATCACTTCGGCCGCCTCCCAGCCGTCGCCGAGCGGCATCGTCAGGTCGAGCAGCACGGTGGCCGGCCGCCATTTGCGCGCCACGCCGACCGCATCGAGCCCCGTGTGCGCCGCGCGCACGACGAAGCCCGCATCCTCCAGCGCGAGCATCGTGGCGCGCGTCGCGCTGAGGTCGTCGTCGGCGATCAGGACGCGCTTTTCCTCGATCGGCGATGCCGCTTGCGGAATGCGCCAGATCGTTTCTCGCGGAGTGCGTTCGTAGGGTTCCATGCGCCGTCGTTGCGCCCTTTTGCGTCGGTTGTCCAAGAAAGCACTCTGTTAGCAACCGGCATACCTTCGACGCGTTTCTACGGGAAAACGCCGACGCCGCGCCTTCGGCGTTCCCGAACCACGAGCCGCTACAATCGGCCGACGCCCCTCTGGCGCGAGATTCCCGACCACGGAGACCCCCATGACGAACGCGAAGCCGATCAGCCGCTACCCCGTACCCGATCCCGCTATCTGGCCCGAGGATATCCGAGCACGCATCGTCGCAGTGCAGGAAAAGGCCGGTTTCGTGCCGAACGTGTTCCTCACGCTCGCGCACCGCCCCGACGAATTCCGCGCGTTCTTCGCGTACCACGACGCGCTGATGCTCAAGGAAGGCGGTCTCACCAAAGGCGAGCGCGAAATGATCGTGGTCGCGACGAGCGCGGTGAACGAGTGTCTTTATTGCGTCGTCGCGCATGGGGCGATCCTGCGCATCTATGAAAAAAATATGCTGGTCGCCGATCAGGTCGCGGTCAATCATCGCAAGGCAGACATCACGCCCCGGCAAAAGACGATGCTCGACTTCGCGCTGAAGGTGTGCCGCGCGTCGGGCAGTGTCGATGAAGCGGATTTCGCGGCGCTGCGCGAGCACGGCTTCTCCGACGAGGACATCTGGGACATCGCCGCTATCACGGCGTTTTTCGGGCTCTCGAACCGGATGGCGAACGTGATTTCGATGCAGCCCAACGACGAGTTCTTTTTGATGGGCCGCGTTCCGAAGTCGTGATGACGTCGCTCACGCCAGCAACGCCCGCGCGATGACCGTGCGCTGGATTTCCGACGATCCTTCGTAGATGCGCAGGATGCGCGCATCGCGCACGAGCCGCTCGAGCGGCAACTCGCGCGTGTAGCCGTAACCGCCGTGCATCTGCAAGGCGGCATCCGTGACGAAGCCGGCCATCTCTGTGGCGTAGAGCTTCGCCATCGATGCAGCGTCGGTGAACGGTCCGCCCGCCGCGCGCCGCGCCGCCGCCTGAAGCGTGAGGAGCCAGGCGGCTTCGAGGCGCGTCTTCATGTCCGCGAGAACCCACTGCAGCCCCTGCTTGTGCGCGAGCGGCTCGCCGCCCACGCGGCGCTCCTTCACCCAGCCGACCGCGTGCGCGAGCGCCGCTTCGGCGATGCCGAGCGCCGTCGCCGCCACGTCGAGTCGGCTGCTGTCCAGCACCTTCATCGCCGTGCGAAAGCCGCTGCCCTCGGCGCCGAGCCGGTTGAGAGCGGGCACGAAGCAGTCGAACGACACTTCGTGCGCGGGCGCCCCATGAATGCCCATCAGCTTCTCGGGCGGCCCGACATCGACACCCGTCGCGTGCCGGTCGACCACGAACGCGCTGATCCCGCGCGCGCCCGCGTCCACGTTCGTCTTCGCGTAGACGACGATGAAGTCGGCCGCGTGCGCGTTCGAGATGAAGTGCTTCACGCCGCAGAGCCGGTAGCCCTCGCCTTCGGGCAAGGCGCGCGTCGCCATGTCGGCGGGATTCGAGCCCGCGCGCGGCTCGGTGAGCGCGAACGCGCCGAGCTTGCGTCCCGCCGCTGCGTCGGGAAGAAAGCGCTCGCGCTGTGCATCGTCGCCGCCGATCAGGATCGAATCGGTCGCGAGATAGTGCGCGCCGATCATCGACGACGTGGCCGCGCACGCACGCGCGATCTCGACGAGCGCCAGGACGATCGACGCAGGCGTTGCACCGCTGCCGCCCCAGCGCTCAGGCACGTTCATGC
Organism: Caballeronia telluris; assembly: GCF_001544495.1. Taxonomy (GTDB): domain Bacteria; phylum Pseudomonadota; class Gammaproteobacteria; order Burkholderiales; family Burkholderiaceae; genus Caballeronia; species Caballeronia telluris. The sequence goes on along the minus strand of NZ_FCNZ02000001.1, from coordinate 411,157 downwards.
CCATGACACCGAGTTCGCCCAGTTGAGCAACGTAGCGCGTCGTCGCGATCTCGTCGCGGTCCACGATGGCCGCTTGCGGCGCAAGCTCGCTCTGCGCGAAGCGCGCGATCGCATCGGCGATTTCGATGTCGCCGTCTTCGATGCCGAGTCGCTTAAGCATGATCGCGCTCCTTTTGCGAGGCGTTTCCGAAGGCGCCCAGCCTGCGCAGCGCTTCGATCTGGCTCGCGTTCATGCCGAGCTGGTCGCGCAGGATCGCGTCGGTATGCTCGCCGAGCGCGGGTGCGCGCGTCACGCGATTGCCCGCGTACCCCGAGAACTTCACCGGCTGCGAAGGCAGCCGCCGCGCGCGGCCACTCGCATGCGGCGTCTCGCTCAACAAGCCGCGAAAGGCGGCGTGTTCGCTTTCGAGCGCCTGCTGGACGTTGCGGATCGGCGCGACCGGAATGCGCGCGGCTTCGAGCATCGCGTTGACCTCTTCCACCGACCGCTCGCGCGACCAGCTTTCGATCGCGTCCCGCAGCGCCGCCTCGTTCTCGCAGCGCGACTGATCGTCGGCGAAGCGCGGGTCGCTCGCGAGTTGCGGGGCGTCGATCGCCTGGGCGAACGCATCGAAGAGCCGGTTGTTCAGCACCGCCACGACGAAGAACCCATCGGCGGCACGATATGCCCCGAACGGCGCCGACGACGCATGCCGGTTGCCCGTGCGCACGGGCGCGATGCCCGTCGCCGCATAGCGCGCGACGAGCGTGGCCGAGAGCGCGAGCGTCGCGTCGAACATCGACACGTCGACGTGCGTGCCGCGCCCGGTCTTTTCGCGCGCCAGCAGCGCGGCCAGCACGCCCCACGACGCGAAGAGTCCGCTCACCACGTCCGACACCGATTCGCCGACGAGCGTCGGCGGGCCGTCGGGCGAACCGGTCGCGTCCATCAGGCCGCACATCGCTTGCAGGATGATGTCGTAGGCCGGCCGGTGCGCATGCGGTCCCGTCTGCCCGAACCCCGACACGCTTGCATAGACGAGCGCCGGATTCACTTCGCTCAACTGCGCATGGCCGATGCCGAGCTTGTCGGCGACGCCCGGCCGGAAATTCTCCACGACGACATCCGCCCAGGCGCACAGTGTTTGCGCGAGCGTGCGGCCGGCGTCGGTCTTCAGGTCGATGACGATGCTCTGCTTGTTGCGGTTCAGCGCGCCGAAGAGGCCGCTCTCGCCGTCGCTGAACGGGCCGACCGCGCGGTAATCGTCGCCGTCGGGCGGCTCGATCTTGATGACTTCCGCGCCCAGGTCGGCGAGCAGCGCGGTGCAGTAAGGGCCCGCGAGCACGCGGGAAAAGTCGATCACATGGATGCCGGCCAGCGGCAGCGCGTCTTCGCTCACGTCCATCTCCTTCTCAGATTCGTCGATCGGCCGATTCTGTTCGCTGTAACCTATCAAGTAAAATATCGGATTGAATTAGGTCTTATAGGATTTTCTAATGACCGTCTCGTTGCGCCTGCTTCGCTATTTCGTCGCCGCCGCGCAGTCGGGCAGCACGACCGCCGCTGCCAACGAACTGAGCGTGTCGCAGCCGTCCATCTCGGTCGCGGTCCGCGAACTGGAGGCGCTCTTTGGCGAAGACCTCTTCGCGCGCGGCCCCGGAACGAAAATGACGCTGACGCGCTTCGGTACCCGCAAGCTCGACGAAGCACGGCGGCTCCTCAAGGCCGCCGCTGCCTTCGAGGCCGACGACGGCGGCGACCCCGCGTGCGGCGAAGTGCAGATTGGCGTCTTCAGCACGATCGCGCCGGTGTATCTGCCGCTCGTGCTGCGCATCGCGCGCGAGCGCTATCCGAACCTCGCAGTGCGTTTCATCGAAGGCGATCTCGCTGAAATCGAAGCGTGGCTAAAAAGCGGCCGCATCGAACTCGCGCTGACCTACGACGTCGCATTGCCCTCCGACATCGCGCGCGAATGCCTGGCCGAACTGCAACCGTACGCGCTCGTGCCGGAGCAATCGCGCCTTGCCAGAAAGCGCGGCGCGATTGCGCTCGCCGAACTCGCGAAAGAACCGTTCATCCTCATCGACTTGCCACACAGCCGCGATTTCCTGATGGCGCCGTTCTGGCAGTTCGGGCTCGCGCCCGAGGTCCGCTACCGGGCGACGTCGATGGAACTCGTGAGGGGCATGGTCGCGAACGGGCTCGGCGTTTCGCTGCTGATTACGCAGAGCGCTACGAATACGCAAGTGCCGGGCATCGTCGAGCGGCCGATTCGCGAAGCGACCGTGCGCCAGCCGCTCGTGATCGCGCGCGCGACGAGCGCCGTGCCTACGCAGGCGTCTGGACTCGTTGCCGAATGCGTGCGCGAAGCCGTTTCGCAGGCGCTGAAACGGCGCGCGCGCCGGCGCCGTGCGCCCTGATCGCGGCCCGTTGCAAGGCGTCTGCAAAATGCTCCGGGAAAAGCCGTAGGGTGTTCCTATAATTGGAAGCGCCGCGCGACGATTTGCGCGCGGCCGGCGTTACGGGCCGGCGCCTGTCCGCTGGCACACGCCGTGCTGTACGAGGCTTTGCGAATCAATCACGGAGAGATGACATGAATATTGAATTCAGCGGCCGGCGTCACATCGTAGCTGCTTCGCGTGTCGCGTTCGAAGCCAATGTCGACGGCCGTGAGGTCTGGTGCAGTGTATCTCTCGATGCGCTTAACGATCACTTCGGCAATGCCGGCACGTCTTCTCATGCACTCTTGAGCACCTTCGAAGGCAGCCGCGTGCGCATCGAAGAGGCCGCGCGGCGCGTGCTCGATCACAATGGCGGACAGTCGGTGGAACTGGAAACCAGCGACTTCAAATAGCGGTCCACACGGGTCCGTGCTCTCGCCGGTCGTCTGGCCCGAGCGCGCCCATCTTTCTCCTGCGGGCGGCCATGGCTTTGCGCCGCCTTGCATCGCGCGTCACGGGCTGGTCAATCCGCGTGACGCCCTTCCGCTCGTGAGGCGAACTAAGCCCGACAGGTGCCTCTGTTCGCCCAATTGTCCGCGTGCGGCGTCGCTAGACTTGAATCATGTCGAAACGGCGACGGGCCAAGCAAACGGAGAACGTCGATGAATTTGCGTAACTGGATCGTGGTGCTCGAATGCGCGTACATGGAGTACACCACGTGGGGCGACCGCCACGTCTTCCGCCGCACGGTCGGCTACGACCGCGTCGTCTGGTGCTAAGGACGCGGCTCGCGGAACGACACTTGCTGCGCAGACGGATCTTCCGTCCATTGCAAGGAGTTCGCCGATGAAGCCTTATATCGTTGCCCACATGATGTCGTCGGTGGATGGCCGCAGTCTCACCGACGGCTGGCATCTCGACTATGCGAGCGATCTCTACGAGCGCACCGCCGCGACGTTCGAGGCCGATGGATGGATCTGCGGGCGCGTGACCATGCAGGAAATTTCGCATGGCAAGGACTATCCGAAGGGTCTCGCGAAATCGCCGATTGCGCGCACTAACCATTTCGTGAAACGCGACGCCTCGCAATACGCGATCTCGATCGATCCGCAAGGGCGAGTCGCGTGGAAAAGCGACACGGCGCTCGAATCGCACGTGGTCGAAGTGCTGAGCGAAGCAGTGCCGGACGACTTCCTCGCCTACCTTCAATCGATCGGCGCATCGTATGTATTCGGCGGCAAGTCGGACATCGACCTTGCTTCGGTCGTCGAGACGCTCGCGCACGAACTGGGCGTAAAGAAGCTGATCGTCGAGGGCGGCTCGCACGTGAGCGGCGCGTTCGTTCAGGCGGGACTCGTCGATGAAGTCAGCGTGCTGATCCTGCCGCTCGTCGATGGCCGCGACGAACACCCGTCGTCGTTCGAAGTGGCGATGCAGCAGTGGAAAGCGCCGTCGTATCTGAAACTGGCATCGGTCGAGAGGACCGAGCACGACGCGGTCTGGCTGCGCTACACCAAGCGGTGACGCGCGTTCACGCCACCCGTCGCCGACGCGAACGTGCGACCAGCGCGCCGATGGTCATCTTTGCAATGGCCCTGCGCGTACTTTTCGCCGCGCGCGACAGGCGCCTTTCGCTCACCGGATGACGCGCCCACACGAACGCCGCAATCCATCCGACGATCGTCCAGCCGAGCAGCACGTTCACGATCGTGATGGCGAACGCGTCGTCGCGCGAGCGCATGTCCGCGACGATGGCAGGCGTGAGATACAGCAAGAGCGCCGCGAGGTACGACACGGCTTCCAGAATCCCGAACATGGCGATCCCCTGAATGGCCGTCGATGACGGCGGCGAGTTGAGCAGCGTCGCGCCCGTACATGGGTCGTCGTTCGCGACAGTTGATACGATTCAGTTTAGGCCGCATCTATCGAACTACCATGCTGATAGAACGAAATCACTCTTAATGATCGGCGAACAATCGCCGGGCGCTCAAGCGTGTCACGAGTGTGCGCGGCGACTCGGATCGAGGATACCCGCATCAAGACTGGCCGCGAAGGAAGGGATCGGCGGCGCGGGCAACAAAAAGGCCGCCCTCGCGGGCGGCCAGCGTGCATCTGAAACTCGGTAGCCTGAAGGCTTATCCGCGCGTCGCAGCGAGCGTCGCGTTCAGCGTCTTGCTCGGGCGCATCACAGCCTCGAGCTTGTCGAAATCGGGCTTGTAGTAGCCGCCGATATCCGCCGGCTGGCCCTGCACTTCCGTCAGTTCCGCGACGATCGCCTGCTCGTTTTCGGCAAGACGCTTGGCGAGCGGCGCGAACTGCTCGGCCAGCCCCGCGTCTTCCGTCTGCGACGCGAGTTCCTGCGCCCAGTACATTGCGAGGTAGAACTGGCTGCCGCGGTTGTCGAGCTGACCGGTCTTCGGCGACGGATTCTTGTTGTTGTCGAGCAGCTTGCCCGTCGCGGCGTCGAGCGTCCTCGCCAGGATCTTCGCCTTCGCGTTGCCGGTCTTGATGCCGAGATCTTCCAGCGAGACCGCGAGCGCAAGGAACTCGCCGAGCGAATCCCAGCGCAGATGGTTCTCTTCGACCAGTTGCTTCACGTGCTTCGGCGCAGATCCGCCCGCACCGGTTTCGTACATGCCGCCGCCCGCCATCAGCGGAACGATCGACAGCATCTTGGCGCTCGTGCCAAGTTCCATGATCGGGAACAGGTCGGTCAGGTAGTCGCGCAAAATGTTGCCGGTGACCGAAATCGTGTCCAGCCCGCGGATCACGCGTTCGAGCGTGTAACGCATCGCGCGAACCTGCGACATGATCTGGATGTCGAGGCCTTCGGTGTCGTGATCCTTCAGGTACGTCTCGACCTTCTTGATGAGTTCGGCTTCGTGCGGACGATACGGGTCGAGCCAGAACACCGCCGGCATGCCCGAGTTGCGCGCGCGCGTGACGGCGAGCTTCACCCAGTCGCGGATCGGCGCGTCCTTCACTTGGCACATGCGCCAGATGTCGCCTTCCTCGACGTTCTGCACGAGCAGCACGTCGCCCGTTTCGTTGTCGACGATGCGCGCTTCGCCCGCTTCCGGAACTTCGAACGTCTTGTCGTGCGAACCGTATTCTTCGGCCTTCTGCGCCATCAGGCCGACGTTCGGCACAGTGCCCATCGTGCGCGGATCGAAGGCGCCGTTGGTCTTGCAGAAGTTGAGGATCTCCTGATAGATGCGCGCGAACGTGCTCTCCGGAATGACCGCCTTCGTGTCCTTCGGACGGCCGTCGGCGCCCCACATCTTGCCGCCGATGCGGATCATCGCGGGCATCGACGCATCGACGATCACGTCGTTCGGCGCGTGCAGGTTCGAGATGCCCTTCGCCGAATCCACCATCGCCAGTTCCGGGCGATGCTCGTGGCACGCGTGCAGGTCGCGGATGATTTCCTCGCGCTTCGTGCTCGTCAGCGACTCCAGCTTGTCGTACAGGTTGACGAGGCCGTTGTTCACGTTCACGCCGAGTTCGTCGAACAGTTCGCCGTGCTTCTCGAACGCTTCCTTATAGAAGATCTTGACCGCGTGGCCGAAGACGATCGGATGCGAGACCTTCATCATCGTCGCCTTGACGTGCAGCGAGAACATGACGTCGGTCTTGCGCGCGTCTTCCATCTGCTCTTCGTAGAAGTCGCAGAGAGCCTTCTTGCTCATGAACATGCTGTCGATGATCTCGCCTTCCAGCAGCTTGACCTTCGGTTTCAGCACGATGGTCTTGCCGCTCTTCGTTACGAGCTCCATCTTGACTTCGCGCGCGCGGTCGAGCGTCATCGACTTTTCGCCGTGATAGAAGTCGCCGTGCTTCATGTGCGCGACGTGCGTGCGCGACGCCATGCTCCACTCGCCCATGCTGTGCGGATTCTTCTTCGCGTAGTTCTTCACGGCGGCGGGCGCGCGGCGGTCCGAGTTGCCTTCGCGCAGCACCGGGTTCACCGCGCTGCCGAGGCACTTCGAATAGCGCTGGCGGATCGCGTTTTCCGCGTCGGTCTTCGGCTCTTCCGGGAAATCCGGCACCTTGTAGCCCTTCGACTGCAATTCCTTGATCGCGCCGATCAACTGGTGCACCGATGCGCTGATGTTCGGCAGCTTGATGATGTTGGTGTCGGGCAGGAGCGTGAGGCGTCCGAGTTCAGCGAGGTTGTCGGGAACGCGCTGGTCTTCGGTCAGGAATTCCGGGAATTCGCCCAGGATGCGGCCCGCCACCGAGATGTCGCTCGTCTCGACGTTGATCCCTGCCGGCGCGGTGAACGTGCGGATGATGGGCAGGAAAGCACTGGTCGCGAGCAGCGGTGCTTCGTCGGTGAGGGTGTAGATGATCGTCGGTTGCTGGGTACTCATCGCTTGTCTCAAGTTCGAGAAACGGGTTGGGAAGCCGGTCGGAACCGGCGGCAGGGGCGCTGCGGCGAGGCAGAGGCCGGTGCCGAACCCTGAATTTTGCCTGATTTTCCGCCCGGACGGATTTAGATGCCGGGAAGCGAGGTGCGGCGGGAGCGCCGCTGGCCCATGACGGCGCCGTCGCGCGTCTCATCCACCGCCCGCGCGGACGCGTTCGATCCGCTGCCCGGCGCCTCACGAATGCGCTGTCAGCAGCCTGATTCCCGCGATGCCGAACACGACGGCGAGGCATCCTTCGAGCCATCGGCGCAGCGCGGCGTAGGTTTTGCGCGCCGATGACGTGGAGAACAAGGCGGCATAACTGCCGAAAACGAACAATCCGATGCCGAGGCACCCGCCGACCACCGCCGCCATGTGCTGCCCGCTCGCGCCGGCCGGCGAGGCGAGCGCCACGACGGAAATCCACACGAGGATGGCCTTCGGATTCGTCAGGTGCAGAAGCGCGCCGCGCACATAGAGACTGCGAAGCGGCCGGTCGCCGTCGGGCGAGGCCGTCGCGCGCGGCTTCGCGGACAACGCCGACCTGCCCGACCTGAACGCGAGCCAGAGCAGGTAAAGTCCGCCGAACACCTTCACCGCGACGAGAAAGCCCGAATACGCCATCAAGGTCGCCGACAATCCGAGCGTCGCGAGCGTCGCCCAAAAGAACGACCCGGAGATGACGCCCGCCGCGAATGTGAACGCGGCCTTGCGGCCGCTGGTCGTCGCGATGGACATGATCGCGAGGTTGCTCGGCCCTGGACTGGCCGTTCCGACGAAATACGCCGAGTAGGCGAACAGCAGGTTCGCCGTGGTGATCGTGTTGCCGGTCATGGGAGTGCCTGTTTTTTGCCGTATGTGAAGCGATTGTCGGCGAATTCGTCTTTTCGTCACAGATACGGTTGGTTTGGGGCAAAACAGGACAATCGCCGCCGCACTTTAGCGCTTGCAAGCATCCGGCCGCGCTTTCGTGCCGCGGCGCGCCGCCGGCACCTTGCAATTGTCGACGCGCTGCTCGTCGCTCGCCTTGTCGCCCAGACGTTCCTTGAGGGTCTTCGGAGGCTCGGACGGCGCCTGCTGCGCGGTGATGTCCGTCGCCTTCGCGCCCGCCGCCGGCAAGCTCCACAGCCCGACGACGACCGCCATCGCTCCCGCGCGGACGAACAGTGCAAGAAATTTCGATGATCGCGGCATGACCGAACTCCGTCGACGGACAATCGCGCACACGCGCCAGACGCTCACGCTAGCGCATCGGAGCTTCGCGCACGCTCCGTTTCTTGCGCTCGCATTGCCGCGACAACGCGCGCGAACGAACGTGATCGCGCGAATCGCCCGTCGATCGGCCGAAACGGCGCCGCCGCGCAGCCGGTAAAATGGCGCAAACCGGCTTGCCGTATCATGATCCCTGCATCGTCCAGACACGACCCCGAGAAGGAACCGCTCTCCATGTCCGACAATTCGTCCCCCCGCGAAGACCGCAACGGTTCCGGCGAGCACGACCTGCTGTATCTGCTCAAGGGCGCGGACAAGTTCAGCCGCGACGTGTTCCCGGACAGCGAAGACCTGTTCCGCAGCCTCGCCGCGCATCAGGCGCCGCACACGCTTTTCATCACCTGCGCCGATTCCCGCGTCTCGCCCGAAATGATCACGCAGACCGGCCCCGGCGAGCTCTTCGTGTGCCGCAACATCGGCAACATCGTGCCCGCGTATGGCGAGATGCTCGGCGGCGTGTCGGCGGTCGTCGAATTTGCGGTGCTCGGGCTGAACGTGCGGCAGATCGTGATCTGCGGCCACTCGGACTGCGGCGCGATGAAGGGGCTCGCGTCGGGCGCGACCATCGCCGAAGAAATGCCTACCGTGCACGCGTGGCTGCGCAACGCTGAAGCCGCGCGCAGCGTCGCGCTCGCACGCAAGTTGCACGACGAGCAGATGGTGCAGGCGATGGTGGAAGAAAACATCCGCCTGCAGCTGAACCATTTGCGCACGCATCCGGCGGTGGCCGGACGCCTCGCGCTCGGCACGCTGCAAGTGCAAGGCTGGGTGTACGACATCGGGCACGGAAAAGTGTCCGTGTTCAACGACGCGGCCGGCGCCTTCGAAACCACTGCCGAGGCCCGCGCGCGTCTCATGCGCAAGGCCGCGCCGTAGACGCTAGCGCGCCATTCGGGCCTCGAGCGTCGCCTTCACGCCGGGCCACTCCGAATCGATGATGCTAAAGCGCACCGAGTTGCGCACGCGGCCATCGGGCATGATCCGCTCGTGGCGAACGATGCCTTCCTGCTTCGCGCCGATCCGCAGGATCGCGGCGCGCGACTTCTCGTTGAGTTCGTCCGTCGTGAACTGCACGCGGACCGCCTTCATGGCCTCGAACGCGTGGGAGAGCAGCAGGTACTTCGCCTCCGTATTGACGCCCGAGCGCTGCACGGATGCGGCGAGCCACGTATGGCCGATCTCCATCTTGCGGTTCGTGCGGTCGATCTTCCAGAAGCGCGTGCTGCCGACGATACGACCCGTCTCGCGCATCGCGATCACAAAGGGCATCACGGTTGACGATTCGCGGCCCGCGAGCGCCGTGGCGATGTACCGCTCGACCGTTTCCGGGCCGGGCACGACAGTCAGCGTCATGTTCCACAACTGACCGTCGGCGGCTGCCTGAAGGAGCGCGGGCGCATCGTCGGCCTTCAGCGGACGCAGTTCGACCGTCGTGCCGGTCAGGGTCGGCTGCATGGATGAAGGGTCGATGTCGGTCATGTTCAAGCGGGCGTTGGTCGCGAAGCGCTCATCTTAGCGCGGCGTCCAGACCGCGTTGACACGCGCGCGCGAACGCTCGATGATCTGCGGGAACGAAGACGAACACGAAGACCACGGCGCCAGCCGATCCCTCATGTCATGACAAGTTATCGCGGTTCTTGCCACTGTGGCGCGGTGCGCTTTCGCGTCGATGCCGACATCGATGAGCTGACGACTTGCGACTGCTCGCTGTGCCGCATGAAAAACGCGCTGATGACGAAGGTCCACGAGAGCCAGTTGGAAATTCTCGAAGGCGCGCAGCATCTCTCGACATATCGTTGGAACACCGGGCGCGCCCGTCACCATTTCTGCTCACGCTGCGGCATCTACACGTTTCATCGCAAGCGCGCGGCGCCCGACCACTACGGCGTCAACGTTTTTTGCCTCGCCGGCTTCGACCCTGCCGCGGTCCCCGTGCGCGTGACGCCGGGCGCCTGCATGTCGGTCGTGACGCCGGATGCGCGCCCCGAATGGCCGGGACCGAGAGACTCCGGCGAATGATGCGCGCGCCGCCGCGTCACGCTCGAAACGCTGCGGGCGCGGGGTTAAGATAGGCCTGTCGAAGCGCGGCAAGAACACGGCGAACCGTGCCCCGCAAAGACCGTTACTCGTGACGTGCCGGTTCAGACCATCCGGATGAGGCTCTCATGAAGCATCGTCGTCCGCAGCGGCCGCATTTCCCGCAGGAGCACGCGAGAGCGGCCTGGCGCGACATGGCCGTGGCCTTCGCGCCCTTCGCGCTGATCTTCGTGGTGGTGGCGGTGCTCGTCGTCTGGCTGATCAATCCGGCTCCGCCGCGCACCATCACGATGAGCGCCGGCCCGCGCGACAGTTCGTTTTTCGTCACCGCCGAGGAATATCGCAAGATCCTCGCGCGCAACGGCATCAAGCTCGACGTGCTGCTCTCCGACGGCTCGGTGCAGAATCTCCAGCGCCTGCTCGACCCGAAGCAGCACGTCGATCTGGCGCTCGTGCAGGGCGGCGTGTCGGACGGGTTCGATACGTCGTCGCTCATCTCGCTCGGCAATGTCTTCTATGTGCCGGTCGTCGTGTTCTATCGCGGACGCGGCCTGACGCAGCTTTCGCAACTCAACGGCAAGCGGATCGCGATCGGCCGCGAAGGCAGCGGCACGCGCATGCTCTCGCTCAAGCTGCTGGCCGCCAACGGCATCGACCCGGCCAACGGGACCGGCACGGGCACGACGCTTCTGCCCAGCGACGGCCTCGACGCCGCGAAGCAACTGGTCGCGGGCGAAGTCGATGCGGCGATCCTGAACGGCGATTCCGCCACGCGCGCGCTGATGCTGCGCCTGTTGCGCGTGCCCGGCATCTCGGTGATGGATTTCACGGAAGCCGCCGCCTACACGCGCCTCTTTCCCTATCTCGACGAGATCGACCTGGCGCCCGGCGTGCTCGATCTCGCCCGCCGCATTCCGCCCGAGACCGTGCATCTGATCAGCCCGACGGTGGAGATCGTCGCGCGTCCGAATCTGCATCCGGCCATCTCGGACCTCATCATCGAAGCCGCGCAGGAAATCCACGGCAGGCCCGGGCTCCTGCAACGGGCCGGACAGTTCCCGAGCCCGGTCACGCACGAATACGCGATCAGCGACGACGCCAAGCGCTACTACCGTTCCGGCAAGAGCCTGCTGTTCCGCACGATGCCGTTCTGGGTCGCGAGCGTGGTCGACCGGCTGCTGTTCCTGCTGCTGCCCGTCGCGGTCCTGCTCGTGCCGGCGTTGCGGCTGCTTCCGGCGCTCTACCAGTGGCGCGTGCGCTCGCGCATCTATCGCTACTACGGGTCGCTGATCGCGATCGAACGCCGCGCCTTCGACCATTCGACCGCCGAAGAACGCAAGGCGCTCGTCGCCGAACTCGACCAGATCGAGGAATCGCTCAACAGGTTGCGCATGCCGCTCGCGCATGCGGATGCGTTCTACGTCCTGCGCGAGCACGTCGGATTCGTGCGCGACCGTTTGAGCGAAGCCGCGAGGGATCGCGCGCGTCAGTCGCCGGTGAGCGTGACGTCCGCGCAGTGAGCTTTTTCAGCGCGCGCTGTCGGGATAGCAGAACCCGACGTCCTCGCAACCCGGGCAGCCGGGCGCGCCCGTGACCGCGCGGCCATGCGCGAGCGCCACTTCCTGCGCGAGAAACTTCTTCCAGCGCAGCCCGTGCACGTTCCGCTCGACCAGCCGGGGATAGTGGCGCTCAAGGATCGCCGTGACGTCGTCGCGACCGGAGAGGCCCAGGTCGCGCCACAGATGATCGGGACGCAGGCAGGCAGCGGCGATGATGGTCGCGAGACAGTGCGCGTCGGCGGGATGAGTGGCCGCGGTGACATCGTGCGCGATCAAAAGCGCGCGCAGTTCGCTCACGAAAGACCAGTGCGGCGACCAGAGCATCGCGTGCGGCAAGCCGGCGCGCGTCACGGCGTGCGGGAAATGACGTGCGATGAGCGCATCCAGTTCGGAGCGCCCGAGGCCGAGCAGCAGAAGCTCACCGGAGCCGATGCGCGCACCGATCAGGCGCGCGAACGCGACGGTGTCGGCCGCAGCCGGGTCGTTCGCACACGCGATGAGCGCGAGCGCGTCGTCCGCGAGCGAAGCGGCTTCGTTCACGATCGGGGCGAGAGCACGATCGCCTCGATGCGCGTGAGGCGCTTGACGTGCCGCGGCGCACGCACGGTATCCGCGCCGGAGACGAGCACGGGCAGGCCGTCGTCGATTTGCAGCGCTTTTTCCCCGCACGCATACGCGACGAGCGCGCGATCCCCGACCGGCGAATTGAACAGTTCGTGCCACGAAAAAGTGACAGCGTAGCCGTCGTGTCCGTGCGCGAGAAACACGGTCCGCTTGAAGTCCGAGCTTCCCGGACGACGCACGCCCGCCGCATCGAGCAGCACGCGCAACGGCACGCCGCGATAGCTGTCCACCGTGCGGATGAAGCGGCCGCTCGTGAAGCAGAACAGGTCGAAAGGGTCGAGCGCCACGCTCTCGAATTCGCGCAGCGCGGCGACATCGAGCGACATCGGCCGCTCGACGCTCCCGTCGATCGTCACGACCGGTCCGGCCAGTTGAAGCAGGGTTGATTCGTCCATATGCAAGGCTCGCTGGGAACGTTCGAATCGGGCTGAAGCGAATGCCGTAATATAGCCGAGGATATGACGCGGTTCGCTTCAATGCCAGGATATTCGCTGCATGCCGGTCATGTTGGTCGGCGCATGATTCCCAACGACGCGGTTCGCTCGGCCGCTCAATCCACCGCGATGATCACGCTCGACGCCTTGATGACCGCGCTGGCCGGCGTGCCGTTGGCGAGACCGAGGCGCGTGGCGCTGTCGTTGGTGATGATGGCCGCGATCTGCAGGCCGCCCGCCGAAATCGTGACCTCGGTGTTGACCGCGCCCGGCTTGACGTTCGCGACGGTGCCGGTGAGCACGTTGCGCGCCGAAATCTTGGCGGGATCGCTGTCCACCATGACGAGCACCGACGACGCCTTGATGAGCGCCGACGCCTTCCCGCCGACCGCGAGCCCGAGCGACTTCGTGCTTTCCTGCGTGACGACGGCCACGAGCGTCGTGCCGTCCACTTTCAGCGTGATTTCGTCGTTGACCGCACCGGACTTGATCCCGGTGATTTCCCCTGAAAAATGATTGCGCGCGCTGGTTTTCATGACTGTGTTCTCCGTGGTCGTGGTTGAATCCGGGCAACTCTACCGCATCTGCGCGCGACATTTTCCCGTGTCGATGCCGCTAAGATGTGACGCACGCGAAGGCAACGATCTTGCGATACGGCAAAACCCGAAACGTCAGAGGCGTGGAATGGATGGTTTCGAAGAAAAAATGACGCAGTCGCTGCAATTCAGGCTTTCGCTGTGGCTCGCGGTGGCGATCCTCGCGAGCGCGCTCGCCGCTGGATCGTTTTCGTTCGCGGCGGCATTTCACGAAGCCAATCTGATCCAGGACGCGCAGTTGCACGAAGTGGCGTCGCTCGTGACGAGCCGCAACGTCGACGAAATGGCGCATGGCTCGGCCCGCTACGTGCCGATGCAGGAGCCGGAAGCGAAGGTGGTCGTCGAGCGCATTCCCGGGCGCGACGCCCTGCAAGGCACGCATTTCAGGGTCGCGCAGTCGCTGGGCGACGGCATGCACACGGTGGCGATCGGCGGCCTCGAATGGCGCGTGATCGTGAAGACGCTCGACGCCGGCATGCGCATCGCGGTCGGCCAGCAGACGCGCGATCGCGACGAAATCGCGCGCAGCAGCGCCGCCGCGACGCTGATTCCGTTCATCGTGCTGGTGCCGGTGCTGCTCGCCATCGTCGCGGTGCTGGTGCGGCGCACGTTCCGGCCGCTCGCGCGGCTCGCGGCCGAACTCGACAACCGCAACGCAAACGACATGTCGCCCATCGCGGACACGGCGGGCGTTCGCCTGCCGACCGAAATCACGCCGTTCGTCGTGGCGAACAACCGGCTGCTCGCGCGCGTCGCGCATGCGGTCGACGTGCAGCGCCGCTTCGTCGCCGATGCCGCGCACGAACTGCGCTCGCCGCTCACGGCGCTCTCGCTGCACGCCGAGCGGCTCGACGCGGTGGAATTGGCGGCCCCGGCGCGCGAGCGCCTCGCGACGCTGCGTCAGGCCATCGCGCGCACGCGGGCGCTGCTCGAACAGTTGCTGACACTCGCGCGCGTGCAGGATGTCGCCGATGCGACAGTCGGGCCGGTCCACGTCGGGGCCGTGTTCAGGCAGATCCTGGAAGATCTGGTCCCGATCGCGCAGGCGCGCAGGCTCGACATCGGCGTGGTCGGCGACGCGGTGGCCGTCGTGGAAACGAGCGAACCCGACCTCGCAACCATGCTGAAAAACCTCGTCGACAACGCCATCCGCTACACGCCGCCGGGTGGCCGCGTCGACCTGTCGGTGCGGGTCGAGCACGGCGCGACGTCGATCTTCATCGACGATACCGGCCCCGGCATTCCGGAAAGCGAGCGCGAGCGCGTGTTCGACCGCTTCTATCGCGTGCTCGGCAGCGGCCAGTCGGGCTCCGGGCTCGGGCTGTCGATCGTGCAGACGATCGCCGCGCGGCTTGGCGCCAGCGTGACGCTCGGCAGCGCGCCGTGGCCTTCGGGCGCGACCGGACTGCGCGTGGCGGTCGTCTTCCCGGCGACGGTGCAGCGCCGCGCCGTCCGGGCGCAACCGCTCGCGACGAGCACGTAAGACGAAACGCGCGCCGGACTCGCGCAAACGCATCCGGCGCGTTTCGGGCACAGTGCAGGCATTCGATGCGTACTTTCCCGGCGACTCGTCCGATGCGCTTCTCACTCTCCACGCTGATGCTCGGCGCGCTGCTTTCGGCCTGTGTCGGCACGCCGGCACAGACAACGCCACAGCGCCCGGCGCCGATCCTCGCCAATACCCGCCCGCCGCTGCATCACGCGCGGCATACGGCGTCGGGCTACGTGAACAACTACGGCGACCTGCCGCACGCATCGTTCCTGAAATGGCAGTGGGAACGCTGGACGCAGGGCCGGCCGAAGCCGCCCGCGAACGGCTACCGGTTTCCGGTCGACCGTCCCGATGTCGCGTGGCTGAAGGCGAACCGCAGCGTCGACACGCTCACCTGGATCGGCCACGCGAGCGCACTCGTGCAGATCGACGGCGTGAACGTGCTGACCGATCCGATGTTCTCGCACCGTGCGTCGCCGGTGTCGTTCGCCGGTCCCGAGCGCAAGGTGCCGGCGGCGCTTTCGATTGCGGAGCTGCCGCATATCGACGTCGTGCTGATCTCGCACAACCATTACGACCACCTCGATACCGCGAGCGTGCAGGCGCTCAACGCGCAGCCGGGCGGGCCGCCGCTCTTTCTCGTGCCGCTCGGCATCAAGGCGTGGATGGCGGACAAGGGCATGACGAACGTCGAGGAACTCGACTGGGGCGACGAAACGCGCGCCGCCGGCCTCGACGTGTGGTTCGTGCCGAGCCAGCACTGGTCGGCGCGCAGCCTGACCGACCGCGCCGAAACGCTCTGGGGCGGCTGGGTCGTGAAGACGCCGCAGGGCGACGCGCGTCCGTTTTCGTTCTGCTTCGTGGGGGATACGGGCTACTCGAAGGACTTCAGCGACATCGGCGAGGCATTCGGCGGCGTCGATCTTGCGCTGATTCCGATCGGCGCCTACGCGCCGCGCTGGTTCATGCACGCGCAGCACGTCGACCCGGACGAAGCGGTGCGCGTCTTTCGCGATCTGCGGGCGAAGCGCGCGATCGGCATTCACTGGGGCACGTTCGAACTCGCCGACGACCCGCTCGACGAGCCGCCGCGCCTGCTCGCCGAAGCGGTCGCAAAGGCGCGTCTCGCGCCCGATGCGTTCACCGTGCTGCGGCACGGGCAGACGATCCGGCTGGGCGGCGCAAGCGCTTCGTCGAACGCGTCTGCGCCAAAGCGCTGACGGCTTAGCGCGACCGAAGCGCCGGGCGGTCGATTGCCGCGATGCAGTCGCGGCCGTTGTCCTTCGCGTTGTAAAGCTGCGCATCGACGAGATTGACGAAGCCGGTCGGATCGATGTCGTGCGACGGCACGATCGTGCCCACGCCGAAGCTCGCGGTCACGACCTGCCGGTACGGCGAGCGCTCGTGCGCGATCCGCGCCTCCGCGATCAAATTACGGCAGCGTTCCGCGACGCGCATCGCGGCGTCGGCGGGCGTGTTCGGCAGCACGAGCACGAATTCCTCGCCGCCGAAGCGCGCGAGAAAGTCGCCGCGCCGCAGACCTTCGCCCAGAATCCCGCCGACGCGCTTCAGGCACTCGTCGCCCTGCACGTGGCCGTAGTAGTCGTTGTACGACTTGAAGAAATCGATGTCGATCATGACGAGCGACAGCGCCGCGCCGTCCGCCAGCGCCGTCTCCCATTCGCGCTTGAGCACGATGTCGAACATGCGGCGGTTGCCGGTGCCCGTCAGGCCGTCCTTGAACGACAGCTCTTCCAGTTCGCGTTGCAGCCGCGCGACCTGTTCCTCCGTGCGCTTGCGCTCGCTGATGTCGAACATGAAGCCGACGAGCGCCTGTACCGCGCCGTGCTCGTCGCGTACCACGTGCACGACGTCGCGCAGCCACACGTAGTCGCCGCTCTTCGTCAGCGCGCGATAGTCGGCTTCGTGGTCCACGCCCGCCTTCGACTGCGACACGCAAAAGTCGACCACTTGCGCGCGGTCGTCCGGATGCATGCGCTCGGCCCAGTCCTGCACGGTCTTCCAGCTCGAAGGCGCAAAGCCGAGCAGCGTCTCGATTTGCGGGCCGATGTACTCGAACTGCATCGTGTGCCAGTCGATCTTCCACGGAATCGCGCGCGTGGATTCGAGCAGCGTCCGGTACACGGCGGGTTCGTGCGCCATGTCGGAGCGGGCGCTCAACGCCTCGTCGTGACGGAGGAACTGGGCGCCGAGCACGGCGTCGCTGACTGCGTTGTCGTTCATGAGCCGGCCTTTGCTGTGAGTTCTCCCCGACGTTTACGGCCGCGAGACGGAAAGCTTGAGCAAAGGCCGGGATGAACGCGCCATCAGTTCGACACGTTCGCGACCAGCACCGCCTTGTCGCGATACAGATCGGGGAACATCTGCTTGAGATAGTCGATCTTCGGCAGGTCGTTGATCGCGATGTAGCCGCTGTCCGGATGCAGCGTCAGGTAGTTCTGGTGATAGTTCTCGGCGGGATAGAAGCCCTTGAAGTCTTCGACGCGCGTGACGATCTTGCCGTGAAACGCATGCGATGCATCGAGTTGCGCGATGTACGCGTTCGCGACGGTGCGCTGCTCCGTGTTGAGCGGAAACACCGCCGAGCGGTATTGCGTGCCGTGATCGGGCCCCTGGTAGTTCAGCTCGGTCGGATTGTGCGCGACCGAAAAGAACACCTGCAGCAGCCGGCCGTAGCTGATCTGGGCGGGATCGTAGGTGACCTGCACGGACTCGGCATGACCCGTATCGCCTTCGCTCACGACGTCGTAGTGCGCCGTGTTCGCCGCGCCGCCCGAATAGCCGGACACCACCTGCTTCACGCCGCGCACGTGCTGAAACACGCCCTGCACGCCCCAGAAGCAGCCGCCCGCGAACACCGCGGTCGCCGTGTGAGTTGCGCCGGCGTGTTCGTCCTGCGCGGGCGGCGCGATCTTCGTCGCGCCTTCGGTCGAATGGGCGACGCGCTGGAGCGCGAACACGCTGACGACGAGCATCGCTGCGCGCGCTGCCTTGAACCACGGTTTTTTGCGAGCCTGAATTTGAGTCGACATTGCCACTCCTTCGATATTGACGGATGTGCCGGTTCGCCTGAGTCAGGCGGATCAGCCGAACGTGAAGGCGTATGCCGCGACGCCCGCGTCCAGAAACTCGATGCTGAAAGTATGATCCTCGATCGGGCCCGGCTGGCGCACGAGCTGATAAAGGCGTTCCTCGGTGACCGTGCCGCTGCCGTCGGCGGTGACGTCGGTGCCGTGTGCTTTGCCCGGGGCGGCGCCGTCGATGCTCACGCGAAACCGCACCGGCTTGCCGTCCGCCGACGGCCCGAGCACCAGATGCAGGTCGCGCGCATGGAAGCGATAGTCGATGCGGCCCGCATTCCTCGCGAGCGTCGCGCGCTCGCCGCCGACTTGCCACGCCCCGGCCAGCGCCCAGTCGTTGACCGCGAGTTGCGCGGGCGCGGCGTAGTCGTGCATGCGGTCGCGCGCCTCGCCGCCGGGCGACGCGAAATGCTCCGCGCGCTCGTAGCCGAGATAGGTTTCTGGCGAGCGCACGTCGGCCATGTCGGCGGCGGCCTGCACGCCTTGCGCGTTTTGTGCGTTTTGTGCGTTTTGTGGGTGTTGCGCGTTGTGCGCGCCGTCATTCGTCAGACCAGCGGACGCTTTCGCGGCGCCGCCGTGGCCCGCTTCGGCGAGCAGCCGCTGGATTACCTTCTCCGATTCCGCGTAGTTCCCCTCGCCGAAGTGGTGATAGCGGATCCGCCCTTGCGCATCGACGAAGTAGTGCGCTGGCCAGTACTGGTTGTCGAGCGCGCGCCAGATCGCGAAGTTGTTGTCGATCGCAACCGGAAAGTCGATGCCGAGATCGCGCGTCGCTTTCTTCACGTTGTCGATGTTGCGCTCGAACGCGAATTCCGGCGCATGCACGCCGATCACGACGAGCCCCTGATCGCGATATTTCTGCGCCCACGCCTTCACATACGGCAGCGTGCGCAGGCAGTTGATGCAGGAATACGTCCACACGTCGACGAGCACGACCTTGCCGCGCAGCGCTTCGGCCGTGAGCGGCGGCGAGTTGATCCACTCCACGGCGCCCGACAGCGACGGCAGCTTGCCTTCCACCGGCAGCGCGGGTTCCGCGGCGGTGCTCGCGCGCATCATGCCGGGCGCGGCAACCGGCGCCGCAGCGGCTTGCTCTGCCTTCATGCGCCCGCCGGCACCGAAACGATCGACAAGAGTCTGCTCGATACCGCTCGTCGCCACGGTCGACACGCGGGCGAGCACGCCGGTATCGAAGCCGAACGCAATGGCGACGACGCCCGCGAGCATCGCCGCGCCGATGCCTTTTCGGACCCATTCGCCCGCGCCGAGCGAGCGCTTCATCGCGGTGAACACCCGGCCGCCGATCAGGAGCGCGATCGCGAGCGAAGTCGCCGCGCCCGCCGCGTAGGCGACGAGCAGGAGCGTCGTGCCCGCGCTCGCGCCGCGCAGCGCGGCGCCGGTGAGTACGAGGCCGAGGATCGGGCCGGCGCAAGGCGCCCAGAGCAGCCCCGTCGCGATGCCGAGCAAAAACGAGGACCCGAACGACGACGCAAACGACGACTCGCCGCCCGCCGTCCCGCCGTCGCGCTGCGCGAGATTCGACAGCCGGTTGCCCGCGTTCACGAGCGGGCGCATCAGGCGCTCGGCGAAATCCGGCAGCAGGAGCGTCAGGCCGAACACGGCGAGCAGCGCGATGGCGATCCAGCGCCCGTACTGGTTCGCCTGCGTGACCCAGCCGCCGCCGACGGCGGCGAGCGTCGCGACGAGCGCGAACGTCAGCGACATGCCCGCGAGCAGCGGCAGGCCATTGCGGACAAAAGGCTTGTCGGCGCGTGCGAACACGAACGGCAACACCGGCAGGATGCACGGGCTGAGAATCGTGAGTGCGCCGCCCAGATAAGCGAGGATGATGAGTAACATGATCGTGTGAAGGTTCGGTCTGAGGAAAGGCGGCGCGTCAGGCGGCGCCGGGCGTGAAGTTCATCGCGACGCCGTTCATGCAGTAGCGCAGGCCGGTCGGCTTCGGGCCGTCGTCGAAAACGTGCCCGAGATGACCGCCGCAACGGCTGCAATGCACTTCGGTGCGCACGCTGCCGAACGAAAAGTCCGAGCGCGTCGCGACGGCCTTGTCGAGCGGCGCCCAGAAGCTCGGCCAGCCGGTATGGCTGTCGAATTTCGTGCGCGACGAAAACAGGTCGAGCCGGCAGCCGGCGCAGGAGAAGCGCCCCGCGCGATGCTCGTCGTTGAGCGGGCTCGTGTACGGGCGTTCGGTGCCTTCCTGACGCAGCACGCCGTACTGGGCGGCGCTCAGGAGCCGGCGCCATTCGTCGTCGGTGTGGACGACGCCGAAGGCCTCGCGCGGCGAGGCCGCCTCCGTCCCGCGCGCCACCGCCGCGGCGAGCGCCGCGGCCGCCGCGCCGGCGGTGAGCAGAAAGCGCCTTCGTGTGTGCATGATGTGCTCCTCGATCGGATTTCGTGTAGACGCATCATGGGCCGCGCCCGGTGTCGAAGTCCTCACGAAAAGTTAAATTAATCGTGATACCTGGCGACGCGGTTTTTTTGCACAATGACGGGGCCGCTGCGGTGCCCGTCCGCACCGCGGCCGCTTTCGAACCGAAGGGAAACCGGCATCGCATGGAACAACCGAAGCGCATCCTGATCGTCGAGGACGACGTCCACATCGCCGATGTCCTCAGCCTGCACCTGCGCGACGAGCGCTACGAAGTCGTGCACTCCGCCGACGGCGCCGAGGGCCTGCGTCTGCTCGAACAGGGCGGCTGGGACGCGCTGATCCTCGACCTGATGCTGCCGGGTGTCGACGGCCTCGAAATCTGCCGCCGCGCCCGCGCCATGACGCGCTATACGCCGATCATCATCACGAGCGCGCGTTCGAGCGAGGTGCACCGCATTCTCGGCCTCGAACTCGGCGCCGACGACTATCTGGCGAAACCGTTTTCCGTGCTCGAACTGGTCGCGCGGGTCAAGGCGCTCTTGCGTCGCGTCGACGCCGTCGCGAAGGATCGCCGGCTCGATGCGGGGCGGCTCGACGTCGCGGGCATCTCCATCGATCCGATCGCGCGCGAGGCGTCGGTGGACGGGCAGCGCATCGAACTGACGCCGCGCGAGTTCGACCTGCTGTATCACTTCACGCAGCATCCGGGCAAGGTGTTCTCGCGCATGGACCTGCTCAACGCGGTGTGGGGCTACAGCCACGAGGGCTACGAACATACCGTCAATACACATATCAACCGGCTGCGCGCGAAGGTCGAGGCGGACGCGTCCGAGCCGCGCCGCATTCTCACGGTCTGGGGCCACGGCTACAAGCTCGCAGCCGATGCAGCCGCCGGAGAGACGCCGTGAGATTCCTCATTCCGAATCTCACGCTGACGCAGCGGCTCGCGGCCGTCTTCTGCGTGTTGCTGCTCGCGTGCTGCGGGGCGTCCGCGTGGTTGCAGATCCGCGCGAGCGATCTGCGCGAGAAGGAAGTCGTCCAGAGCATTTCGCGCGGGCTCGCGGGGCATATCGCGCGCGACGCCGCGCTGATGGACGCGAACGGCCTCAAGCCCGACGCCGTGCGCAAGCTGTTCATGCAACTGATGGTGGTGAATCCGAGCGTCGAGGTGTATCTGCTCGACAAGGACGGAAACATCAAGGCGCACGACGCGCCGCCGGGACACCTGAGGCGCGGCCACGTCGACCTCGCGCCCGTGCAGCGCTTCATCGCGGGCGACGCGCTGCCGATTCTCGGCGACGATCCGCGCGGCACGGAGAGTCACAAGGTGTTCAGCGCGGCGCCGCTCGTGTCGGCCGGGCGCGAGCCGGCGGGTTACATCTACGTCGTGCTGCTCGGCGAGGAACACGACGAACTGGCGGCGCGCGTGTCGGCGAGCGGCGTGCTGCGCACGACGCTCGCGTCGATGGCGCTCGTCACGCTGCTTGCGCTCGTCGCCGGGCTGGTCGCGTTCGGCCTCATCACGCGCCCGCTGCGTCGCCTGACCGACGCGATGCGCCGTTTCGACGCGAACGGCGCCCCCGACGATCAGCCGGGCGTGCCGCGCTCGCCCTACGCGAGCAAGGACGACGAGATCGTCGTGCTGGAGACGGCGTTCGAGCAGATGGCGCGGCGCATCGGCGAACAGTGGCGCGCGCTGACGCGGCAGGATCGCGAGCGGCGCGAACTCGTCGCGAACATTTCGCATGATCTGCGCACGCCGCTGTCGTCGCTGCACGGCTATCTGGAGACGCTTTCGCTCAAGGCCGACGCGCTCGGCGACACAGACCGCCGCCGCTATCTTGCAATCGCGCTCGCGCAGAGCGCGAAGGTCGGCCGGCTCGCGCAGGCGCTCTTCGAACTCGCGCGGCTGGAGCACGGCATGGTCGCGCCCGAGCGCGAGGCGTTCGCGCTCGCCGACCTGTTGCAGGACGTCTTCGAGAAGTTCGAACTCGCCGCCGAGTCGCGTGGGGTCGAACTGCGGGCGAGCATTCCGCCGCGCCTGCCGCCCGTCGTCGCCGATGTCGCGATGATCGAACGCGTGCTCACCAATCTGCTCGACAACGCCATTCGTCATACGCCGTCCGGAGGCGAGATCGAGGTGGCGCTCGCGAGCGTCGACGGCAAGGTTTCGGTGACGGTCAGCGATACCGGTCCCGGCATTCCCGCTGCGTTGCGCGAAGCGCTTTTCCAGCGGCCGTTCAGCTCGGGCGGCGCGCAGCGCGGCGGCGGGCTCGGACTTCTGATCGTGCAGCGCATGTTGCAGTTGCATGAGAGTCAGATCCGGCTCGTCGACCGGGCCGGCCGGGGCACGACGTTCCAGTTCGAACTGGCGGCCGCCGATGTGACGCCCGGCGTGCGGCATGCGGAGTGAGCCGAGGCGATTATTGGCCGTCAGCGTGCCCAGGTTGCAAACCAAAGCCGCCGTGCACGCCTAAAACAACTCCTTCTGCCCCGTCATCAGCGAGCCGAAATCGTCGCGCAGGAACGGCAGGATCGCATCGGCGACGGGCTGAAGCTGGCGCGTCAGATAATGGTCGTAGTCGATCGGCGCGCGTTGCGTTTCCACCGGCTCCGGTCCCGCCACCGTCATCACGTAGCTGACCCAGCCGCCGTCCTGATATTGCAGCGGGCGGTTCTGCCGGCGGTTGAATTCGTCGGCGATACGCGCTGCGCGCACGTGGGGCGGCACGTTGCGCTGATAGTCGGACAGCCGCCGTCGAAGCTGCTTGCGATAGACGAGCAGCGCATCGAGTTCGCCGGACAAAGTGCGCTCGACGTAATCGCGCACGAATTCCTGATACGGCTCGCCCTTGAAGATGCGCAGATAAAGCTGCTGCTGGAACTGTTGCGCGAGCGGCGTCCAGTCGGTGCGAACCGATTCGAGGCCCTTGAAAACCATTTCGTCGGCACCGCGCGCATCGACGGTCAGGCCCGCGTAACGCTTCTTGCTGCCCTGCTCGGCGCCGCGGATCGTCGGCATCAAAAAGCGCCGGTAATGCGTGTCGACTTCGAGTTCCAGCGCGCTTTCCAGCCCGAACGCCTCGCGCAGATGCGCGCGCCACCAGCCGTTCACCCGCTCGACGAGTTCGCCGCCGATGCGTTGCGCCTCGTCCTCGGTGCGCGCGTGCTTGAGCCACACGAAGGTGGAATCGGTGTCGCCATAGATGACCTGGAAGCCCGCGTCTTCGATCATCTCGCGCGTGCGGTGCATGATCTCGTGCCCGCGCATCGTGATCGACGAAGCGAGCCGCGGATCGAAGAAGCGGCAGCCGCTCGAACCCAGCACGCCGTAGAACGAATTCATGATGATCTTGAGCGCCTGCGACAGCGGCTTGTTCTGCTGGCGCTTCGCCGTATCGCGGCCTTCCCACACCTGTCCGACGATCGCCGGCAGGCTGTGCTTGCTGCGCGAAAAACGCGCGCCGAGAAAGCCGGGCACCGAATCGCGGTCGTCGGGATGGCGCAGGCCTTCTACGAGCCCGACAGGATCGATCAGGAACGTGCGGATGATCGACGGATAAAGGCTCTTGTAATCGAGCACGAGCACGGAATCGTAGAGGCCGGGCTTCGAATCCATCACGAAGCCGCCGGGACTCGATTCGAGTTGCACGTCGCCGAGATTCGGCGCGACGAAGCCCACGCGATGCATGCG
The DNA here is from genome assembly GCF_001544495.1 of Caballeronia telluris. Lineage (GTDB taxonomy): Bacteria > Pseudomonadota > Gammaproteobacteria > Burkholderiales > Burkholderiaceae > Caballeronia > Caballeronia telluris. The sequence goes on along the minus strand of NZ_FCNZ02000001.1, from coordinate 387,126 downwards.
CGGCATGTAAAGGTGCGTGAACGCGGCGACCGATCCGCCGCTGCGATCCGCCGCGAGCCCCGTGACCGTCGCGCGTTCGAGCAGGAAGGTGAGCAGCTCGGTCTTCGCGAAGACCTTCGTGACGAGTTCGCAGTCGTTCAGGTTGTAGCGCGCGAGCGCGGGCTTGTCCTCGGCGAAACGGCGGTTGATCTCGTCCATGCGCTGGTACGGGCTCTCGATCGACTTGCCCTCGCCCAAGAGCGCCTGCGCGACGAATTCGAGGCTGAACGACGGAAAGGTCCACGTCGCGGTTTTGAGCGCCTCGATGCCGTCGATGACGAGCCTTCCGGCAATCGACGTGAAATAGTGATTCTGCTTCAGCCCATGCTCGCGCCACTCGATAAGACTGCCGTCGCGCCCAAGCCGCAGCGCGACGCCGTGACGGTCCGCTTCCTTCTGCAGCACGCGCAGGTCGAACTGCACGACGTTCCAGCCGATGATCGCATCGGGATCATGTCGCTTCATCCATTCGATGAAGCGTTCGAGCAGTTGCGCGCGGCTCTCGCAGTAGTCGAGATCGAAATCGCGCGGTCCGTCGACGCCGTTCGCCGGGCCGAGCATGTACACCTGCCGCGCGCCGCAGCCTTCGAGCGCGATCGAATAGAGGTCGCCGTGTTCGCTCGTTTCGATGTCGAGCGAGACGACCTTCAGCCGCGGACGATAGTCCGGCGCGGGCCGCAGTTCGCTCGCGAGAAGCGGGCCGTCGCCGTTGGGCTCGCCGCTGAACCACACCGGCGCGGTAATGAAGCGCTCCATCAGATAGCGTTCGGGCGGCCGGATATCCGCCTCGTAGACCTGCACGCCGCCGTCCCTGAGCGCCTTGTCGAGCGCGGACAGTTGCCGGTACTGCTGGCAATAGAGCCCGAGCACCGGGCGATGCTGGAAGTCGACGAGCGGCAGCGGCCGCAACTCGACGCCGCGCGCGCCGCCGATAATCCCTTCCGCGCGCTCGCGCTGCACGGCCGGAACGAACGCGACCGATGGCTGCGGCGCGAGGCGGATGCGTCGCGGGCCATGGTCGGTGGCGAGCCAGAACTCGACCTCCGTCCCGGCCGACGTGTCGCGCCAGTGACGGGTCAGAAGAAAACCCTGTTGTGCCTGCCGTTCCTGCGATGCCTGAGTCAAGCCGATGCCTTCGAAAGCCTGTGCGGTCGCATCATTTTACTTTCGATGGCCGAAGGCTTCGCGCGTCGCTGTGACGTCAGTCGTCCAGTACCTCGATCGAATCGACGCGATCGGGATAGAACGCCAGATGCTCCCGGATCTGTGCCACCGCCTCATACGGCGCTTCGTAGGTCCAGACAGCATTGACGCCGCGCTCGCCCGCCACGCTCACGCTGTAGTACGCCGCCTCGCCCTTGTACGGGCAATAGCTCTGGTGATCGGTGCGCGCCAACAGCGACAGGTCGACGTCCTTGCGCGGAATGTACTGCACCGCCGGATACGCCGCCTCGCGCAGCGTGAGCGCGTCGCGCGTATCGGCGATCACGCGGCCCGCCACCTTGACCACGACCCGCGAGGATGTCGGCGCGATGTCGATCGGATGATTGGGCCCCGGGGTTCGCTTCGCTCTGGTTTGCGTCTGCATTCGATTCGGCTCCTGACATGACATTGAACCGCCCGAGCGGGCGATCCGCCGTTTGATGCTACGTCATCGCCCGCCGGAGAAAAACGCCGGTGCAGCAAACAAACATGTCGTTTCAGCCGAATAATCGACGATCGGCGACGCGGCTCACGCCCAGTGCGCCGGGACGAACACGCGTCCCACCCAGTGCGCGGGCACCCATACGACAGGACGCGGCGCCGGCGCGACGTACACCGCATGCGGCGGCGGCGCTGCCACGACGACTGCGGGCGGCGGCGCAGCAACCACCACGGTCGAAGGCGGCGGCACGACCACGACCGTCGAAGGCGGCGTCGCGACGACAACCGGCGCCATGCCGACGACCGCCACCGTGCTGCCGGTCGTCGTGACGCTGCCGGTCGTGACGGTCGACGATCTCATGACCGTGCCGCTCGACGCGACCGTGCCGCCGTGCACGCCGGTCACGCTGCCGGTCGTCGTCACGACGCCCGGTGCGACGCGCGTCGCGCTGCCGGCGTGCTCGACGGTGCCGCCGTCGTTACCCGTCACCGTGCCCGAACGCGCGCAGGTCGAGCCCGCGCAGTTCGTCGATGCCGAATGGCCGACCGTATTGCCGTTCGCACCGTTGACGGTCCCCGACGACGAATACTGGCCGGGCGCCGTGCGCGTGACGGAGCCGCCGGTGGTGGCGGTCTTGCCGTCGGGGCCGGTCAGGTTGCCGGAGTGCGAACAGGTGCCGCCCGCGCAGTTGGTGTCGCCCGCGTGCTGGACGGAGTTGCCGTAGCGGCCGGTCGCGGTGCCCGAGTTGGAGAACTGTCCGGGTGCGTTGCGCGTGACCGTGCCGGTGTTGGTGGCGAGGCCGCCGTAGGGCCCCGCGACGCCGCCCGCGTGCGAGCAGCTTCCGCCGCCGCACGAACCGGCGTGCGCGCCGTTGTACACACCGCGCGACGTCGACATCGTGCCGTGCTGCGCCCATCCTGCGAAAGCCGGTGCGCTCGCGAAGGCGAACACGGCGGCGGCCGCCGCGACAACGAACTTACGGAGACCGATGCTTCCATTCGGGACGACAGACGATGAGTTGTTCACGGGGATGTCCTTCGCGGTTCGGGCCACTTCGTGCAGTGCAGCTCAGTGCAGTGCGGCGTGGCGACGGAAAGGACTATAGAAGAATGCAGCGGCGCGGTCTGCCGCAAACTTATGTCGCGGGATTTCACGCGCCGCCGACGGCCGCCGCGCGGGTTAGACCAGCGGCGCGGCGGCCCCGGGAACGGCGGGTGTTTCAGACACGCCGCCCGCGACCGGCGCCAGATCGGCGATCGACAAGCCCCCGGCCTCGTCCGCTTCGGACAGCGAATCGGCGTTATCCGTCTTGCCGTGATTGCGCCGCCAGCCGGCGGGCGGCATACCGAATTCGCGTTTGAACGCGCGATTGAACGCCGCTTCCGATTCGTACCCCACTTGCTCCGCCACCACCGCGACGGACTTCGTGCCCGCACGCAGTTCCTGCGCCGCGATCTGCAGACGCCAGCGCGCGAGATACTGCATCGGCGGCTGGCCGAGCAGTTGCGTGAAGCGCTGCGCAAGCGCCGAGCGCGAGAGTCCCGCCTTGCGCGCGAGTTCGTCGACGGTCCAGCCGTGCGCCGGTTGCGCGTGCAGCAACGCGAGCGCCCGCCCGACGAAACGGTCGCCGACGCCCGCGAGCCAGCCCTTGCGATCGGCGGGCAGCGCATCGATGCAGCGGCGCACCGCTTCCACGAAGAGCAGTTCCGAGAGCCGCGCAAGCACGATCGCGCTGCCGACGCGCCACTCGGCCGCCTCCGCCGCCGCGAACTTGAGCGACGATTCGAGCCACGCCGATTGTGGATCGTTGCGCATGTCGATCTTGAAGATGCGCGGCAGCGACGACAGCACCGGATTGCTCAATGTGTCGTCGCAGGCGAGAAAGCCGCAGACGAGCCGCGTGCGGTCGCCGCCGCCGCCATAGCTCAACTTCATCACCTGGCCGGGCGTCGCTTCGAGTTGGCTCGACAGCAGATCGCCCGTGGGCGCGGGCGCCAGTTCGAGCGAGCTGCCCATCAGATGCGATTCGCCTTGCGGCACGACCAGCAGTTCGCCCGCCTCGACGCGGATCGCGGACGCGGGGTCGCCTGCAAGGCTCGCCCAGCAGCCGCCCTCGGTGATGAGGTGATAGGAGACGACGCGTTCGGCGCGCGGCAGATACGCGGCGCACAACGCTGCGTCCGCCTGGCCGTACAGGCACCAGGGCGCGGTGAAGTCGCCGTTTAGATAAACCGCGCCGCCGAGACGAACCACGCGAAGGACGTCGGATAAAGCATCCATGACAAGCCCGTCAGTTTCGGCGTCCTGCGCAAAACATCTGGACGCCTGGTCATTCATCGATACCGCCCGCGCGCTGATACTAGCACTCACGCGATTGCGCAACAACGAACGTCGGGCGCGCGCGGCAGAACCTGCCATCCACATCATCGAAGGAGACCGACATGAGTCACGCAGATGCCTATCAGGGCCAATGCTTTTGCGGCGCCGTGCAGTTCACGGTGAGCGGCGAACCCGCGGGCATGGGTTATTGCCATTGCGATTCGTGCCGGACGTGGTCGGCGGGACCCGTCAACGCGTTCACGCTCTGGCGGCCCGAGGCGGTGCGCGTCACGCGCGGCGCGGACCATATCGGCACTTACAACAAGACCGAGCACAGCTACCGCAAATGGTGCACGACGTGCGGCGGACATCTCTTCACCGAGCATCCGGGGCTCGGTCTCACGGATGTCTACGCGGCCATCATCCCCGATTTTCCGTATGAAGCCGGCGTGCACGTCCATTACCCCGAGTCGCGTCTGCCGATGAAGGACGGTCTGCCGAAACTGAAGGACCTGCCGAAGGAAATGGGCGGTTCCGGCGTGAGCGTCGCCGAATAGCCGTCACGCGCGGTTGTCTTGCCCGCCCGCCGCGCGGGCATTCGAGCGGTTCGAACTCGCGGCGACATCAGAACAGGCAGCACGACGATGCACTCCCGCATCGCTGCCATCTTGCCTCTCAGGAGCATCGCCATGTCCGCAGTCGATACCGCCGTCTCGCCCGCCGCCGACCTCGCCGCCGTCAAGGTCCGTCAACAGGCCGCCTGGTCGACGGGCAACTATGCCGTCGTCGGTACCACGCTGCAGATCGTCGGCGAAAATCTCGGCGAGGCGCTCGACCTGCGCGCCGGCAGCCGCGTGCTCGATGTCGCCGCGGGCAACGGCAACGCGACCCTCGCCGCCGCACGCCGCTGGTGCGACGTCACCTCGACCGACTACGTCGCTTCGCTACTCGACGCGGGCCGCGCGCGCGCCGCGGCCGAAGGGCTCGCGGTGCAGTTCCAGGAAGCGGACGCCGAAGCGCTGCCTTTCGCGGACGCCTCGTTCGACGTCGTGATGTCGACCTTCGGCGTGATGTTCACGCCGAACCAGGAAAAGGCGGCGAGCGAACTCGCGCGCGTCTGCAAGCCGGGCGGGAAGATCGGCCTGGCGAACTGGACGCCGGAAAGCTTCATCGGGCAGGTCTTCAAGACGATCGGCAAGTACATCGCGCCGCCCGCCGGAGTCAAGTCGCCTGCGCTCTGGGGCACGAAGGCGCGGCTGGACGAGCTTTTCGGCGACAGCGCGCGGAACATCGTCGCGACGAGCCGCGACTTCACGTTCCGCTACCGGTCGCCGGCGCACTTCATCGAAGTGTTCCGCACCTACTACGGGCCGATGAACAAGGCGTTCGCCGCGCTCGAAGGCGAGCGGCAGGCCGCGTTCCTCGGCGACCTGATGGCGCTGATCGAAAGCCGCAACCGGTCGGGCGACGCGACGCTCGTGCTGCCGAGCGAGTATCTCGAAGTCGTGGTGGAACGAAAATGAACGGACTCGGACGGAGCGTCGCCGCGTCCCTCGCATCCGGGCTGCGTCTGTGGCCTTCGGCGTGCGTGGTCGGCCTTCGGTATGGCTCGGCGTTCATGGGCTTGCCGCTGTGCTCGTCGGTGTGCTTTTTCGGCCTTCGCTTCATCCTGACGACGCTCGGGCTCGCTGCCTGAGCGTCGTCGCCAGCCGCTTCGTCGGCTTCGCCGCGCTCGCGTGCGCGGCGAAGCTGGCGCGACGTGTTGCCCGCCTTCACTGCCGCGCGAACGTCCGCCCGAACGGCTCCGGCCGCGCCGGCACGGGCTCGACCGGATAACCGCGCGCGACCCACGCATCGAGCCCGCCCGCGAGCGTATGCGCATGCTCGACACCTTCGCCGCGCAAGCGTCCGCAAACCCGCTTCGCGGTGACATCGTTCGGACACACGCAATACACGACGACCTCGCGTTGCGCTAACGCCGAGCTTAGCGCGCGCGGCGCTTCCGGATCGAAGAGCAGCGCGCCGGGAATGCGGTACGGCTCCTGGCTGACGGCGGTGGCGAGCCGCGCGTCGAGCACGACGGGCGGCGCGGCGGAATGCATCATCGCGTCGAGCTGTTCGGCCGAGATGGTCAGGTCCTGCAACCATTTGCGCAGACGCCAGCGCCGCAGATACCGGTAGCCGAGGTACAAGAGCGCCAGCGCCAGCAGCACGTCGACGACGGTCGCGCCATGCTGCTCCACGGTGCGCAGCAGCATCGCGAGTTGCCGGCTGAAGAGCGCGCCGCCGAGCAGCCAGAAGCCCGCCCACGCGAGCGCGCCGATGGCGTCCCACGTCACGAACGCGCGGGTCGCGATGCGCGTCGTGCCCATCAGCGGCGGCGTGATGAGCGCGAGGCCCGGCACGAACTTGCAGACGGACACGATCGGCACGCCGAAGCGCTCGAAGAGCGCGCGCGTCGTCTGCACGCTGGAGTCGATGGACAGCGAAAAACGCGCGAGCCGGTTGATGAGCGGCCGTCCGTAGACGCGGCCCGCCGAAAACCAGACGCCGTCGCCGATGAGCGCGGCCAGCACCGCCGCGAACAGGACGTGCGTGAACGAGAGCGTGCCGTGCGCCACCGCCGAGCCCGCGAAGACGAGCACCGGCACCGCCGGCACCGGCACGCCGAGACGCGTGCAGAGCACGTTGACGAACACGGCCTCGCTGCCCCATGCCGTGACCGCTGCTGGCGTGACGTGTATCAATTGCCGCCCTCCTCGATCGGTTCCCGATGCGTTTTCATTGTTGCATGGGCCGGGGCGGCCCGACGCGTCAAGGCGCGCGAGACGCGATCAGCGTCACCCGCACGCCCTCGCAGCCCATGCTGCGCGCCACTTCGATGTCGTGCCACGGCGACCCTTCGCCATGCTCGGCGATCATCGGCTCGACCTGTCGGGTCGGACGCAGCACGTTGAACGGCCACGACGGCCGGCGCAGGCGCTCATGGACCAGTGAGCCGAGCCAGATCGGCGCGGCGGGCGTGCCGTCGTGGCGTTCGACCGCATAGCGCGTCGGCCAAAAGCGCAGCACGTCGCGCTGATCGTCGCCCTCGTGCGAGCGCACGAATTCGAGCTTCGACGGCTCGCCGTTGTTCAGGCGCGGCAGTACCGGCAACGCCGTCGCCGTGACGTTCGGCGACACCAGCGACAACAGACTGCGCGCCGACAGCCGCGTGCCTTCGGTCCAGCCGCGGCTTTTGAGCTGCGCCTTCATCTGCTCGGCGGTCGCGGCCCATTGCACGGTGATCGGCTCGCGCCTGTCGCCCTCCATGTTCGAGCGATAGCACGAGAACGTGCGCCAGATCTTGTCGGTCCATTGCGCCGGCGTCACGACGACGACTTCCGGACGCTCTCCGCCCTCGGCCGTCGGAAAGGCGCTTCCCGTCGCGAGTTGCAGCGCGACCGCCACGCTGACAACCGCCAGCACGGCGACGGGCAAGAGCGGCCGCGCGCGCGGCTTCTCGGGATGCCGCCAGACCGCCGTCAGCGCGACGAGAAACACCCAGATCGCCGCGAGCGCCGCGCCGCCGAGCGCGTCGGAGAGCGTGAAGCGGTCGAAGTAGAGCCCCGCGAGCGTGACGGCCGAGACCACCGCGACCGTCGCCACCGCGACCAGCACGCGCGCCACGGTGCCCACGCGCCGCTCGATGAGAAACGCGAGAAAGCCGTAGATGATGACGGTCGCCGCGACGTGGTTGCTCGGGAAGGCGCGCGCGTTCGACGCGAGCGCGCCGAGCGGCAGATGCCGCGTCGCGATCTGGATCGCGAGGATCAGCACCTGCGAGAACGCGACGGCCGCGAGCCAGTACGCGATGGTGCGCCAGCGCCGTTCGAACGCCATCCACGCGATCACCAGCACCACGAGCGCCGTGAGCGTCGGCAGGCTGCCGAGCGTCGAGAGGACCGCGAGCATGTCGTCGGCCCAGGTCGAGCGGAACGACTGCAGGAACCGGTACGCCGACATGTCGACCTGCACGATGGGGTCGCCGTGGGCGATGTCTTCGAGCGTCGAGAAGAACACCGCCGCCGACACGAGCAGGAACACCGAGATCGTCGCGATCAGGCCGGCCGCCGGGCTTTCCGGGCTGAGCGCGCGCATCACGAGGCGCCGGGAGCGGCCCGGATGCCGCTCGGCCCACGCGATCAGGCGCTGCCGCGAACTGCTGGTCCACGAGCGCGCGTGCGAAACCGCGATGCGGATCAGGTTGTAGATGAGCCAGGCCGCCACCGCGACGATCGCGACGACCACCACGAGCCGGAACGACACCGCGCCCGCCAGTTCGATCGACGCGCCGAACACCACGCCCGGCAGGATGTGCACGGGCGCCCACAGAAGCGCCGAGAGCACGTTGACCGCGAAAAAGCGCGCGGGCGCCATGCCGAGCATGCCCGCGACCACCGGCACGATCGCCCTGAGCGGCGGCAGGAAGCGCGCCGTCACGACGCTCTTCGCTCCGTGCATCAGGAAATACTTTTCGCCCGCCGCGAGCACGGCGGGATGCGTGCGAAACGGCCAGATCTGCCGCAGCGACTCCTGATAGCGCGCGCCGACCCAGTAGCTTGCGGCGTCGCCGGCAATGGCGCCCGCTATCGCGCAGACGAATACCCAGCCGAGATTGAGCGTGCCCGTGCCGACCAGCGCGCCCGCGACGAACATCGCCGTGCTGCCGGGAATGAACGTTCCGATGAATGCGACCGACTCCAGCAGCGCCGCCAGCGCGACCACGGCGAGCGCGCATCCGGGATGCCCCGACAGCAGATGCAGCAACTTGAAATAGGCATGCTCCATCGGCAGCTCCGTGTTCTTTGGACCGATTCTAGCCCTGTTGGCGCGGCGGCTCCGGCCTCTGGCGGAGCGCAATCGAGATGCACACGCGGTCGATTTCGGCGCGCGCCGTTCGTCGTATCGAAGGGAGGCGCACGTTGCGCGCCCGTTCCCTCATCGGAAATGGAGGTGGTACATGAATTACGTCGATGGATTCGTCGCGGCGGTGCCCGTCGCCAATCGCGAGGCTTATGTGAAGCATTCCCGGCTGGCGGCGGCCGTGTTCAAGGAAAACGGCGCGCTGAAGCTCGTCGAATGCTGGGGCGACGACGTCCCGGAGGGCGAACTGACGTCCTTCCCGATGGCGGTCAAGCGCAAGGACGACGAGGTCGTGGTGTTCGCGTGGATCGTCTGGCCATCGCGCGAGACGCGCGACGCCGGCATGAAAGCCGTGATGGCCGACCCGCGTCTCCAGCCCGACACGAACCCGATGCCGTTCGACGGCCGCCGCATGATCTACGGCGGCTTTCAGGTGATTGTCGACGAGTGAATGGAGCGAGCATGACCGAGGGCGTCCGCAAGTAGGCATCCGTAAGCGGGGATGTGTGAAGGCAGTCGTCGTGGGATAAAGCGCAAAACACGCCGCGCGTCGGAAGACGCGAATCCCGAGCGATAGCAACGATGTTGCATGGGGCCAGAGTAAGCGCTGAAGCGCTAACTCTGGCCGACAGGAGACGACATGCCCTTAGACAACGTAATGCAGCCGCCGACGCGCGGCTACGCGAACCCCACACGCGCCCGCGCGCGCCACGCCGCGCGCGCCCCGGGCAAGCTCGCCGGGCCGGTCGGCCGCTCGTGGCTGCTCTGGGCCTTCGTGCTGCTCGTGAACCTCGCGGGCGGCGTCTTCCTGTGGCTGCTGATGCCGCCCGGCACCTGCGGGCAGGACGAGCCGTGCGGCATCGCCGAAAGCGTGCGTTCGTGGCTGTGGGGCATGGTCGGCCGCTCGCCCGCGCACGGCGACGCGTTGCGCGGACTCATGTCGCCCGACGATTTCGCCGTCGCGATCCTGCTGGCGGCGATCGCCTCGATGCTCTGCGCCGCGCCCTTCATCGGCTTTCTGACGCGCGGCTGGTTCGCTCGCTTCGCGTATCTGCGGCGCTTCTGGTCGGTGCGGCTGCTCGGCGAGATCCATCGCGGTCGGTCGGCCGCGACAAGGACATTCCGCTCGGACTCGTGCAGATGAAGTTGCGCCAGATTGCGGGCGAAGAATACGCGCGGATGCTCTCGAAAATCGCTCCGCTGAGGTACTCGCCGGCGTGCGGGCAACGCTAGTCGATCCGGCGCAAAAGACCGCCGCATAAGGCCCCGCGCCACGTGACATACCGCGAAATAATTGTCGAATGGAGTTCGCGAAGCCGCTCACCCATACTCGCCTCTGTCGCTGGAGCACGAAAGAAAGCGCGCCAGCCGAGGAGTATCGCGCAACGACGACATCGCCCTCGCGATGTCCGGATTGTCCGGCGATACGTCGATCAAGATAGAGACACGGCTGTGTCGTTTGAGAGGGTGAACATGTTTGCTTCGATCGGTTCTTTCGGTAGTGCAAGTCGCAAGGGTCTGCGGATGGCTTCGGCGGCGATCGCCTTCAGTTCGGTGATGCTGGCGGGATGCGCGAGCACCGGCGCGAGCGCCGCGCAATATTCGGCGGCACCAGCGGCGCGGCCGGACACCATCTACGTGTACGCGTTCGACAGCGCGGCCGGCGAAGTCAAGCTCGACAGCGGCATGATGCAGAAGATGAAGGCGCGGGTGGAAGGCAAATCGGCGGCCGACGAGCAATCCGCCGACGCCGCCGAAGTCCGCGAGGACGTCGCAAACGAGATCGTGAAGCAGTTGCAGTCGATGGGCCTGCACGCAGTCCGCGCCGACGTGCCCGCGCCGGCCGCCGAGAACGTGCTGCTCGTGACCGGCCATTTCGACGACATCGATGCCGGCAGCCGCCGCCGCCGCACGCTCGTCGGGCTGGGCGCGGGCAAGAGCGAGGTGAGCACGTCGGTGCAGCTTCTCTACAAGCCGGCGGGCGGCGCCGCGCAGCTCGTGCAGAGTTTCGACGCGAGCGCCGACAGCGGCAAGATGCCCGGCGTCGCGGAAACGGCGGGCGTCGGCGCGGTCGCGGGCCATGCGGCGGTGTCCGCTGCGGCGGGCGCGGGCCTGCACGGCGCGTCGGAAGCGAAGCGCGACAGCGTGTCGGCCGACGCGAAGCATCTCGGCGATTCCATCGCGAAGCAGATCGCGCAAGTCGGCGTCGCACAGGGCTGGATGTCGACGAGCCGAGTCAAAGGCTAAGACAGTCGGAACACGGCGCAACGCGACGGCAGCGCGTTGCGCGTCAGATCAGCCGCACGTTGCCCGTCGCAAGATCGTAGATCCCGCCGACCACCTTCACGCGCCCGCTCTTCACATAGCGTTCGACCAGCGGCCGCGCGACCATCAGCCGGTTCGTGTTGAGCCGCACGTTCTCGATCGTGGTCTGCTCGATGAGATCGCCGCCCTGCGCGCGGGCGATGCGCAACGCCGGCTCGATCGCCCGCACGAGTTCGGGCAGGTGGCCGGGCAACCGGACACCTTCTTTCACCGCCTTGACCGTCGCTTCGACCGCGCCGCAGTGGCTGTGTCCGAGGACCACGATCAGCGGCACGCCGAGATACTCGACGCCGTATTCGAGGCTGGCAAGGATGTCGTCGTTGATGAAGTTGCCCGCGACGCGCACGACGAAAATGTCGCCGGGACCCTGGTCGAACGCCAGTTCCGGCGCGACCCGCGAATCCGCGCAACCGACGATCGCCGCGATCGGATACTGCGCCGCCACCCGCGCGACCCGTCCGGCGGAAAAATCGCGGTTGGCCGGCTGATTGGCCGCGTAGCGCGCGTTGCCCTGCATCAAGCGCGCGAGCGCCTCGTCGGGGTGGATCGAATTCGGCGCGGGGCCATCGGGCGGCGCCGCCGCCCGCGCATCGGCGAGCCGCAAGCCCGCGAATGCCGCCGACGCCACACCGGCCAGCAGCCAGTGACGCCGCGCGAGAGAACACGTTGGATCGCACATGGATCGCCTCGGATGGGAGAAGCGCGGCCGCGCGAACGTCCGTTTCGCGTCGTTCGCCTGCGCATCACATAGTCGCGCTTTTTGGGCCCAGTGCGCGTGAATCGTCGCGCGATAATCGATTACATGCGTCGACTCGACCGCGCCAAATTCCTCGCCGAATGAGCGGCTTCGCACAGACGATTTCGCGCGTGCCGCCCGAAGCTTCCAAGCCGAATCGCGCCGCACGTGCGCCACCGCATCGGCATCGCCGGGGAGAGCCTCGATGGGATCGACACCTTTGCAGGGACGCCGCCGCTTTCTCGGCGCCGCGCTGTGCGGCACGCTCGCGGCGTGCGGCGGCAGCGACTCGAACGGCGACGAGTCTCGGCCCGCGCCCGTCCCCGACAAGCAGATCAACGACGCCATCGGACAGCTCGACAAGCTCGCCGCCGACCTGATGTCGAGCCCTGGCGTCCCGGGCATGGCGGTGGCCGTCGTGCGCAACGGCCAGACGGTCTACACGAAAGGCTTCGGCACGCGGCTCGTCGGCTCGGGCCAGCCCGTCGATGCCGATACGGTGTTCCAGCTCGCGTCGGTATCGAAGTCGGTCGGATCGAGCGTGGTCGCGCATCAGGTCGGGAGCGGCAGCGTCACGTGGAACACGCCCGTGCGTGCGCATCTGCCGTGGTTCACGCTCTCCGATGCAGAGGTCAGCGAGGTCGTGCAGATCGCCGACCTGTACTCGCACCGGTCGGGCCTGCCGGATCATGCGGGCGATCGTCTGGAAGACATGGGCTACGGACAGACGGAAATCCTTCAGCGCCTGCGCTTTCTGCCGCTGCATCCGTTCAGGGGCTCGTACTTCTATACGAATTTCGGGCTGACGGCGGCGGCGGAGTCCGTGGCGATTGCTGCGGGCATCGACTGGGCGACGCTTTCGGAGCAGGTGCTGTATCAGCCGCTCGGCATGAGCAGCACGAGTTCGCGCTACGCCGACTTCGCCGCGCGCAGCAACCGCGCGCTCGGGCATGTGAAGGTGAATGGCAAGTGGGTACAGGGCCTGGGGACGATGCCCGATGCGCAATCGCCGGCGGGCGGCGTCAGTTCGTCGGTGAACGACATGGCGAAGTGGCTCGCGATGATGCTCGGCAACGGCGTGTTCAACGGCCGTCGCATCGTCGAGGAGAAGGCGCTCGCCGCGGCCACCAGCGCGCAGGTGCAGTCCGCGCCGCCGGGCGACGGCCATCCCGCGAGCTTTTACGGCTATGGCTTCAATGTCGGCACGACGGCGGCGAACCGGCCAAGCTACAGCCACTCCGGCGCGTTCGGCGTGGGCGCCGCGACCAACTTCCTCGTCGTGCCGTCGACGGGCGTCGCGATCATCGCGCTCACCAACGGCTATCCGATTGGCGTGCCCGAGACGCTGACCGCCCAGTTCTTCGATCTCGTGCAGTTCGGCTCTATTCAGCGCGACTGGGCAAAACTCTACGCCGATGCGTTTGCGTCGCTCAGCAAGCCGGAGGGTTCGCTCGTCGGCATGACGCCGCCCGCTTCGCCGCTGCCGGCCCGCGCGCTTTCCACTTACGCGGGAACCTATCGCAACGACTACTACGGGCCGATCCAGGTGGTCGATCAGGGCGGCTCGCTCGTGCTCTCGATCGGACCGCGCCCGATGCTGCTGCCGCTCACGCATTGGGACGGCGATGTCTTCACCTTCACGCTCGTCAACGAGAACGCGGCGCCGGGCACGATCTCGAAGGCGTCGTTCCTGAGCGACCGCGTGACGCTCGAGTATTACGACGAGGACGGGGTCGGCACGTTCATCCGCTGATCGGCGGCTTCGCGCAGGCTCGACGGCTCGGTTTGCGCGGCCACTGCGGGCAGCAATTCGCCGCGCAATATCAGCGCGACCGTCTTCACGACCAGCATGCCGATCACCACGTTCGCCGCGATGAAGAGCGACGGAGCAAGCCACGCGACGAGTCCGGTGCTGCCGCGCTCGACCATGCGCATGGCGAGCGTCGGCAGCGCCGCGACGCCGAAGCTGAACGCCCAGTACGACGGCGTGAAGGCTTGCTTGCGAATCCACGGCAACAGGCGCAGCAGCAGGAGCGCCTGATAGAGACCGTAGCCGAGCAGGATCATCGCGAACACGTCGGGCGTGCCGCTCGTGATGCTCATGTACGTGACGCCGCCCACGACCGGAGGCGCAAGCTGGATGCCGAGCGTCGGCCGCAGCGCGTCGGGCAGCGGCTCGTGTACCGCCGCGCGATGCAGGATCATCGATTCGAGCGCGAGCCACGACAGCACGCCCGCGCCGAAGAACAGCGCGCCGAGCTGGGTCCAGCCGAACGCGGCCGCCGTCGTCCCGGCAACGAAGCTCGTGCCGACCGACGGCAGGTAGATGGCGGGCGTGGTCAGTTCCGCCTTGCGTCCGCCCTGCCAGAAACGTCCATGCAGGTAGACGCCGATTGCGAGCGCGCTCGCCGCCGCGACGACGAAGACCGCGAAGGCCAGCGGCCGAGAATAGTGGATAAGCGCCTGCGCGGCGAGCAGGCTCGACACGGGCCCGAGCGCCGCAAACGAAGACTGCACCGGATGCTGCATCTCGACGATGGCTGCATCGCGATGCACGAGCCACTTGTGCGCATAGCCGGCCAGCACCGCGACCCATACAGCAAGCGCCGCGAGCGTCAGCAAGTGTTCGACTGCGGCCGGCACGGGCCAGATTCTCTCCGCGACCCGCCACGCATTCGCCATCGCCAGCGCGCCCACCGCAATGCCGAAGAACGCCACCGGCATCGGTCCACGATTCTTGTTCATCGCTCTATCTCCTGAAGGATTCGCGACGGCCCGTTTCATGGCGAGCCCGTCAATGGGACGTAATTTAACGGGCGCCGTGTTTCTCGTGAATGCCGGTGAGACTCAGGAACATGCTCGATCGGATCAAACGGGTTATTGGCGGACTGTCGCGCTCGCCTGCTGGGACGTTTGCGCCGGCAGCACCGACGTCAAAACAGTAGCCGGCAGGTGCCTCGCTTCCTCGTTGTTCACCGCGCCGACGAACTTCCACCCCCCGGGCATTTTCACGAACGTGAAGCCAGTGGGCTGGTCGACGAAGACGTCGAAGGTCTTTGCCGAATCGGTGGATACAGCGACGGCCGTTGCCTGCGCGAACGAAACGGCGGGACCGGCGATGATGATTGCGGCGACAGCCGCGCGGATCAGTGCTTTCATGACGACACTCCTTCAAACGGAACGATGGCGGCGAATGCCGCCCATCTGTTTTATGTAACGATTGATACAGATATTAGTCGAACCGGCTGGTGTGTGTCCAGCATTTTTGTTATGCTCGATACATAAATAATGAAGACACCGGGAACCGGCGTCCGTCGAACAGGAGCGCAGATGTCATCGGTAAATGAGGAATCGGCAAGGCGGCCACGCGGCCGGCCGCGCGCCTTCGACCGCGACGCCGCCTTGCGGCGCGCGATGGAGGTGTTCTGGGAGAAGGGTTTCGACCGCACGTCGGTGAACGATCTCGCCGACGCGATGGGCATCAATTCGCCAAGCCTTTACGCGGCGTTCGGTGGCAAGGAAGATCTCTTTCGCGAGGCGCTGGGGCTTTACGGGACCGCGGAGGGGGCGATCGTGCGCAGGGCGCTCGAAGAAAACGCGGGCGGCCGTGAAGCGATCGCCGCCATGTTCAGACGCAACATCGAACTGTTCACGCGGCCCGGCAGGCCGCGCGGCTGCATGCTGATACTCGGCACGATCCAGGTCGGCGGCGAGCACGAGGCGCTGCGCGCCATGTTGCGCAAGGGCCGCCAGGGGCTGATCTCGATGATCAGAAAGCGGCTTTTGAAAGCCGTGGAAGACGGCCAGCTGGCTCGTTCGGTCGATACCGAAGCGCTCGCCGCGCTGTGCGTCACCGTGCTGTGCGGCATCTCCGTTCAGGCACACGATGGCGCCTCGCGTGCCTCACTCTATAGCGCGATCGATGCGTTCGTCGCCGCGCTGCCTTTCCGCGAGCCAACGCGCGGTTCATGATTGAAAGCACCCACCGCTACACTCCCGATACCGCGCCGCAAGCGCGGCTTCGTTCATCGGGAGAGTCAGCATGACCCAGGCATCCGGCACAGTCCACCACGCCGCCGCCGACGGCTACACCACGCACACCGCCGACACCTACGTGCGCGGCCGTCCCGACTACCCGGCGGCGCTCGCCGAGTGGTTGCGCGACCAACTCCGTCTCGCTGAAGGCCAGACCGTGATCGATCTGGGCGCGGGCACCGGCAAGTTCACGCCGCGCCTGATCGCAACGGGCGCACGTGTGATCGCCGTCGAGCCGGTTGCGGCGATGCGCGAAAAACTCTCGGCGACGTTGCCGCACATCGAAGCGCTCGCCGGCACCGCCGATTCGATCCCGCTGCCCGATGCGTCGGTCGATGCGGTCGTTTGCGCGCAGTCGTTCCACTGGTTCGCAACTCGCGAAGCGCTCGCCGACATCCTGCGCGTGCTCAAGCCCGGCGGCAAGCTCGGGCTGGTCTGGAACCTGCGCGATGCGCGCATCGACTGGATCGGGCGACTCGATGCGATCGTGAACCGTCATGAAGGCGATACGCCGCGCTACTACACCGGCGAGTGGCGCGCCGTGTTTCCGTTCGATGGTTTCGGACCGTTGCAAGAGACACATCTTGCGCACGGCCACACCGGCACGCCCGACGACGTGATCGTCAACCGCGTGCGGTCGACGAGTTTCATCGCCGCGCTGCCGGCCGATGAGCGCGTCAAGATCGATGAGGAACTGCGCGCGTTGATCGCCAGCGAGCCGTCGCTTGCGGGCAAGCGCAAAGTCACCGTTCCCTACGAAACCGCCGCGTTCTGTATCGAGAAGCTCGCAAATTAATCACGCGCCTCACCGCTGGTTCGAGCCCGACACCACATCGATCCACACGGCTAGCACGAGGATGCCGCCCTTCACGATCATCTGCCAGTACGAATCGACATCGAGCATCGACATGCCGTTGTCGAGGCTCGCCATCACGAGCGCGCCGATCAATGCGCCGTAGACCGTGCCCGACCCGCCGCGCATCGACGTCCCGCCGATGAAGCACGCGGCGATGGCATCGAGTTCGCCCATCGACCCTGCCGACGGCGAGCCCGCCGCGAGCCGCGCCGTGTTGACCAGGCCGCCAAACGCGCACATGAGACCCATCAGCGCGAAGATCGCGAGCTTCACGCGATTGGTGTTGACGCCGGAAAGACGCGTCGCTTCGAGGTTCGATCCGACTGCGTAGATGCGGCGCCCGAACACGGTTTGCGTGGCGATGTACGTGAACACGCCAAGCAGCGCGAGCAGCAGCAACACGGGCACCGGAATGCCGCCGTAACGGTTGAGCGTCGCGACGAACGCGAGGAGGATCACGCCCGCCGCGACGATCTTCACGCCGTCCTGCCACATCGGCACGACGGGCAGGCTATAGCGCTGACGATTGGTCCGCTGGCGCACGGTCAGCACCGCGAGCAGCACGAACAGCACCACAGCAAGCGCATTGCCCGCGATGCGCGGCAGATAGCCTTGCCCGATGAAGACGAGGTTGTCCGAGACCGGCGCGATGGTCGAACCGCCCGTGATGCCGAGCAGCACGCCGCGATACGCAAGCATGCCGCCCAGTCCGACGATGAACGAAGGCACGCGCAAGTACGTGGACCACCAGCCGTTGAAGAAGCCGATCGCGATGCCGAGCAGCATGACCGCCGGCAACGTGAGCGCGAGCGGCCAGTGGTACGTGACGTCGAGGATCGCGGCCACGCCGCCGAGCAGACCGAGCAGCGAGCCGACCGACAGATCGATCTCCCCCGCGATGATCACGAACACCATGCCGCACGCGAGCATGCCGGTGATCGACATCTGCCGCAGCAGGTTCGACAGGTTGCGCGGTGTGACGAACGCGCCTTCAGTCAGGAACGAGAAGAAGATCCAGATGACCGCGACGGCGAGCAGCAGCGCAAGCAGCTTGTAGCGCGCAAACAGTTGCTTGAAGCGCTGTCCCGGTGAACGGGAAGGGCCGCTCTTTGCGCTCTTGCTCGAAGTAGTCAGATCAGGCGTCATGCTGCACTCGCTGAGGTTGTCGCTCGGTTATCGCTTCGTTGCCGCCGGCGCCGATCGCCGCCGACAGTATGTGTTCCTGCGTAAGTCCATCGTTGACGAAGTCGCCGCGCAGTTCGCCCTCGCCGATCACGAGCACGCGATCGCTCACGCCCAGCACTTCTGCCAGTTCCGACGAGACCATGATGATCGACACGCCGCGCTTCGCTAGCGCGAACATGAGCTTGTAGATTTCGAACTTGGCGCCGACATCGACACCGCGCGTGGGCTCGTCGAGAATCAGCACGGCTGGATCGGTGAGCAGCATGCGCGTGAGCACCGCCTTCTGCTGATTGCCGCCGGAAAGACTCGCGATCGACAGCATCGGATGCGCCGCGCGCACCGACAGGCGCTTCATCTCGGTGTGGATCGTGTCGAGTTCGGCGGCGGCGTCGATGCGGCCACCCTTTGCGAAGCGCGCCAGCACCGCGAGCGTGATGTTCTGCCCGACGCCCAGTTGCGGCACGATGCCATGACGCTTGCGGTCTTCCGGCACCATCGCGATGCCCGCGCTAATGGCATCCGAGGGCGACGCAATTTTCACGCGCTTGCCGTTCATCCAGACTTCGGCCTCGCTCACTCCTGGATACGCGCCGAAGATGGCCTGCATCAGTTCCGTGCGCCCCGCGCCGACGAGCCCCGCCACGCCGAGAATCTCGCCGCGCCGCAACGTGAACGACACGTTGTCGACCCGCTTGCGGTTCGCGTTCGTCACGTCGAGACAGGTCACGTTGCGCGCCTCGAAGATCACTTTGCCAATGTCATGCGGCTCGCGCGGAAAGAGGTTCGTGATCTCGCGTCCGACCATCATCGCGATGATGCGGTCGGTGCGCAGTTCCTTCATCGGCTGCGTCGCAACGTGCCTGCCGTCGCGGATCACGGTGATGGTGTCGCAGACGGCTTCGACTTCATCGAGCTTGTGCGAGATGTAGACGCATGCCACGCCGCGCCGCTTCAGGTCGCGCACGATATCGAGCAGGATGCGCGTCTCGGCTGCGGTCAGCGATGACGAAGGCTCGTCGAGGATCAGGAGCTTCGCGCGCTTGTTGAGCGCCTTCGCGATCTCGATCAGTTGCTGATGGCCGCCGCCGTAGTTCATCACCGGCTGCGCAACGTTAATGCCCTCTATGTTCAGTTCGCGCAGCAACTCGGCCGCGCGCCGGTACATCGCCGCGTAGTTCATGCGGCCGCCGGGCAGCGTGATCTCGTTGCCGAGAAAGATGTTCTCCGCCACCGACAACTGCGGCACGAGCATCAGTTCCTGATGGATGATGACGATGCCCGCGCGCTCGGTGTCGCGGATGCTCGTCGCGCGCAACGGTTCGCCTTCCCAGCGGATGTCGCCGTCCCAGGTGCCGTGCGGATACACGCCCGAGAGCACCTTCATCAGCGTCGATTTGCCCGCGCCGTTCTCGCCGCAGAGCCCCACGCATTCGCCGGGCGCGACGACGAGATCGATGCCGTCGAGCGCCTTCACGCCGCCAAACGACTTGACGATGCCGTGCATCTCCAGAAGCGCTTGTGCCATGCTCGGATTCCTGGCTGATTGAGAGACACGCGGGCGCACACTCGGTGCGCCCGCGCTCGCCGCCTAGTTGCCAGCCAGTTGAGCCTGCGTATAGAAGCCGTCCTTGATGACGACGTCGACGTTGCCCTTCGTGAGGAGCGTCGGTTGCAGCAGCACGGTATCGACCTGCTTCTTGCCGTTGTCGTACTTCGCGTTGTACTTCGGCGTCTGGCCTTTGGCGAGATCGACTGCAAGCTGCGCCGCCTCGCCCGCGATCAGCTTGAGCGGCTTGTAGACGGTCATCGTCTGCGTGCCGGCCACCAGCCGCTTCACCGCCGCGAGGTCCGCGTCCTGTCCCGACACCGGCACCTTGCCCGCCATCTTCTGCGCGGCGAGCGCCTGGATCGCGCCGCCGGCCGTACCGTCGTTCGACGCAACGATGGCGTCGATCTTGTTGTTGTTCGCGGTGAGTGCGTCCTCGGTGATGCGCAGCGCCGTCGCCGCGCTCCACTCCGGCACCCACTGCTGCCCGACGATCTTCACGTCGCCACGATCGATCGCGGGCTTCAGGATCTTCATCTGCCCTTCGCGCAGCATCTTCGCGTTGTTGTCGGTGGGCGCGCCGCCGAGCAGGAAATAGTTGCCCTTCGGCTGCGCGCCGAATACGCCCTGCGCCTGCATCTCGCCGACCTTCTCGTTGTCGAAGGAGATGTAGGCGTCGACATCGGCGTCGAGGATCAGGCGGTCATACGACACGATCTTGATGCCCGCCTTGTGCGCCTCGGCCACCACGTTGCCGAGCGTTTTCGAATTGAACGGCACGATCACGATCACATCGACGCCGCGCGAGATCAGGTTCTCGATCTGCGAGATCTGACGCGCTTCGCTTGCATCCGCCGATTGCACCGACACCTTCGCGCCGAGCTTCGTGGCGGCGGCCACGAAGTAATCGCGGTCGCGCGACCAGCGCTCGACGCGCAGGTCGTCGATGCAAAAGCCGATTTCGGGTTTGTCCTTGCTTGCATGAGCCAGCGACGAAACCATCGACAGGCTGGCGAACATCGCGGTACAGACGAGCGTACTCAACGCCTTGCGGCGCATGGCTGATTTCATGTCTCACTCCTATATGGTTGGCGGCCGGTCCGTTCCCCGCATGCGAGAGAGAGGGAACGCCGGCGGAACCTGCTGATGCGCCGCGAATCGTGGTTCGCGGTCGTCGTTATGCGTGGTGTATCAAACCGGTTGCAAAGCTAACCATATATCGCCCGGTTGACGATGTTTTCGAGCCGCTCTTGCTGCCCGCTGACGTGCTTCGGTGCAATCTCGCGAGCGAGCGCGTCGGCCGCGAGCGAGTCGAGCGAATAGCCGCCCGCCAGCACCTTGCGGCCGAAGTCGCTGTCCCAATTCGCATAGCGCGCTTCCTTGAGCCTTGCAAGCTGATCGTCTTCGATGAGCGCGGCGGCACGTTCAAGCGCTACCGCAATCACGTCGATCGCGCCGATGTGACCGTGAACCAGATCCTCGGCATCGACGCTCTGGCGGCGCACCTTGGCATCGAAATTCATGCCGCCCGTCGTAAAGCCGCCGTGACGCAGGATTTCATAGAACGCGAGCGTCAGTTCCTCGACGCTGTTCGGAAACTGATCAGTGTCCCAGCCGTTTTGCGGATCGCCGCGATTGGCGTCGATGCTGCCGAACACGCCGAGCGCAATCGCTGTCGCAATCTCGTGATGAAAGGAATGACCCGCGAGCGTCGCGTGATTGGCCTCGATGTTCACGCGGATCTCGTCCTGCAAGCCGAACTGCGCGAGAAAGCCATGAACGGTCGCCACGTCGTAGTCGTACTGGTGCTTGGTCGGCTCCTGGGGCTTCGGCTCGATCAGCAGTGCGCCCTTGAAACCGATCTTGTGCTTGTGCTCGACCACCATCGACAGGAAACGCGCAAGCTGCTCGCGCTCGCGCTTCAGGTCCGTATTGAGCAGCGTCTCGTAGCCTTCGCGGCCGCCCCACAGCACGTAGTTCTCGCCGCCAAGACGCTGCGTCGCTTCGAGCGCCTGCAACACTTGCGTCGCCGCGAACGCGAACACATCGGGATTCGGATTCGTTGCCGCGCCCGCCGCGTAGCGCGGATGCGAGAAGAGGTTCGCCGTGCCCCAGAGAAGCCTCACGCCCGTGTCGGACTGCTTGCGCGCGAGGTAGTCGCTCATCTTCCTGAAGTTGCTCACATAGTGGCGAATGCCGTCGCCTTCGGGCGCGACGTCGGTATCGTGGAAGGTGTAGAACGGCGTGCCGAGCTTGCCGAACAGATCGAACGCGGCGTTCGCCTTGAGCTGCGCCATTTCGAGCGCATCGCCCGCTTGCTGCCAAGGACGCTTGAACGTGCCCGCGCCGAACATGTCGGCGCCCGGCCAGACGAAGGTATGCCAGTAGCAGACCGCAAGGCGCAGATGATCTTCCATGCGCTTGCCTAGCACGAGCTTGTCGCGGTCATAGTGGCGATAGGCAAATGGATTCGTCGTTTCGCGGCCCTCGAAGCGAACGGCGGGCAGGTGCTCGAAGTAGGACATGCGCGTCTCCATGAATGTTGTATGCCGCACCGCACGAAGCGCAACGGCGATGAAGTGACGCCATGCTGCCAGCATGCCGGGGATCGCGGCAATTGCGAAATCCGCCAGCGCCGATGTCGATTCTTGTTGTCGGCGATAATGCGCTGGCGGGCCGCTCGCACTGCGGCCTAGAATAAGCTGAACGCTTAAAACAAGGCGCAAGCCGCATAAGGAGACGACGAAGCGACCGCTTCGTTCAAGCACAGTCGATGACAAGACATCAGGCCGCTCCACGCACGCACCGCATCGCGCTGCTCTTCAATGCGAACAAGGTGTACGACCGCGAGATCATCACCGGCATTGGCAACTATCTGCTGTCGACGCGCGTCGCATGGGACCTCTTTCTGGAGGAAGACTTCCGCGCGCGCCTGACCGGCATCGAGCGCTTCGAAGGCGACGGCATCATCGCAGACTTCGACGATCCCGCCGTCTGCGATGCGCTCGCCGATTGTCCGCTGCCGGTGGTCGCGGTGGGTTCGTCGTATGAGGATGCAGCGTGCTATCCCGCGAATCTGCCGTACATCGCCACCGACAACGCGAAGCTCGTATCGCTCGCGTACACGCATTTGATTGGCGCGGGCTTGCAGCGCTTCGCACTCTACAGCTTGCCGGAGTCGCTCGAGAACCGCTGGGCGCAGGAGCGCGAACTCGCATTCCGCGCGCTGCTCGACGCCGACGGACTCGAAGCCGACATCCATCGCGGCCTGCCGACGAGCGCGCCCGTCTGGAACCAGGCGAGCGCGCAACTTACGTCGTGGCTGCAAAGCCTGCCGAAGCCCGTCGGCGTGATCGCCGTGACCGATGCGCGTGCGCGGCATCTGTTGCAGGCATGTCTGATTTCGGGCATCGCGGTGCCCGAGGAAGTTGCGATCATCGGCATCGACAACGACCCGCTTACGCGCTCGCTCACGCGCATACCGCTTTCATCCGTGATCCAGGGCACCGAGGAAATGGGCCGCACCGCCGCGCACTTGCTGCACCAGATGCTGGGCGGCGCGCGCTTCGCCGGACGCCGCATTCTCGTGCCGCCGGTCGGGATCAACGTGCTCGAATCGACGCGCCATCAGCCCGTGTCGAGCCCGCATGTGATGCGCGCGCGGCATTACGTCAGGCAATATGGATGTCAGGGCATCAAGACCGAACAGGTCGCCGATTACGTGGGCGTGTCGCGCTCGTCGCTCGAAGATCACTTCAGGCGCGAACTCGGCTACACCGTGCATCAGGAAATCCTCAATCACAAGCTCGATGTCGCGAAGCAATTGCTCGCACGTCACGACATGTCGAGCGCCGAAGTGGCGATTCGCTGCGGCTTCACATCGGTGCAGTACATGTACGCTGTTTTTCGTCGCGAACTCGACTGCACGCCGCGCGAGTTTCAGGAGCGTCTGCAAAAATCGCAGGCGCCGCAACCCGGCTGACGCCACGCATCCCACTCGTCCTCATGAATCTCGCCGACACCGGCAGCACCGGCCGCACCACTCACGCACGCATCGGCGTCGAGCGCTGGGGGCTCGTGCCCGGCGGCGACGCGGCACGGCTCTTCACGCTGCGCAACGCGCACGACATGCGCGTGGCGATCAGCGACCTGGGCGCGACGCTGGTGTCGTGGCACGCGCCGGATCGCTCGGGCCGCATCGCCGACGTGCTGCTCGGCCACGACACACCCGCGGACTATCTCGCCGCGAGCGCGTTCATGGGCGGCACGATCGGGCGCTGGGCGAACCGCATCGCGGGCGCGCGCTTCGCGCTCGACGGCGTGACGTATTCGCTCGATCGCAATGACGGGCCGAATCATCTGCATGGCGGCGCGACCGGTTTTCATCGTGCAATGTGGAGCGCGCGCGAAGTGGATGGCGCGCTCGTCATGACGCATGAATCGCCCGAGGGCGACGCGGGCTTTCCCGGCGCGCTGAAGGTCGCAGTGCGCTTTTCGCTCGACGACGACGGCACGCTCACGATCGACTACGAGGCGCATTCGGATGCGCCGACGCCCGTCAACCTGACGAATCATGCTTACTTCAATCTGTCGGGAGATGCGCCCGACGTGCGCGGCCACGTCATCGCGATCGAAGCGGATGCGTTCTTCGAAGTGGACGACACGATGATTCCGGTGGCACGCGCCGACGTCGCGGGCAACGCCTTCGACTTTCGCGCGGGCGCGCCGATCGGTGCGCGGCTCGACTGGCCCGATGTGCAGCTCGCGCGCGCCGGGGGATTCGATCATTGCTATGTGCTGCGTGCGAAAGACGATCGGTTGCGCACCGCTGCCGTTCTCTACGATCCCGCGAGCGGGCGCGAACTGACCGTTGCCACGGACATGCCGGGCATGCAGTTTTATACGGGGAATTTCCTCGCTGGCGTCGTGGGGCGCGGGGGCCGGGTGTATCGCAAGCATGCGGGTCTTTGCCTCGAAACGGGCGCGTTCCCGAATCAGGTCAATATGGACCGTGAGGCGGCCAAGGTCGTGCTGCGGCCCGGCGAGTGCTACCGGCAGACGACGAGTTACAGGCTGGGCGTGCGCTAGGCGTTTGCTTGCCATCGCCGCACGCTCTGCACGGACCGGGCGTCGCCGATAGAATCAGCGGCATGGCTACTTCGAATCCCCCAGCCGGCGGCCAGGAACCGGAACTCCCGCTGCACACGCCGAGCGTCGCATCGCTTTCGATGGCGGCGGCCATCGCGCTCATCGCGTGGCTCGCGCTCGCCGCGCAGACCGACATCACGATCGACCGCTGGGTATCGCGCGGCTACACCGTCTTCGACGGCATCGAGCGCATGAGCAGCTACCTCACGAACCTCACCGTGTTCCTGAGCGCGATCTGCTTTACCTTCGTCGCGACGCGCGCGCGTTCGCCCGTCGCGCGCTTCTTCCGGCAGCCGACTGTCGTGACGGCCATCGTCGTCTACATGGTGTTCGTCGGCATCGCGTACAACGTGCTGCTGCGCTATCTGTGGACGCCGTCAGGCTATCGCGCGCTCGTCAACGAGTGTCTGCACACGTTCGTGCCGGTGCTCGCTGCGCTCTTCTGGGTGTTCTTCGTGCCGCGCTTTCACCTGACTGTGCGGCAATGCCTGCTCTGGCTCGTCTATCCGCTCGCTTATCTGTGCGTGACGCTCTTGCGCGGCAGCGTGTCGGATTTCTATCCGTATCCGTTCATCGATGTCGGCGAGCTTGGCTATCCGCACGTCCTCGCTAACGCGACGCTCCTCGTGCTCGCGTTTCTCACGCTGATGGGCGTGTTCATCGCGATCAATCATCGCCGCCCGGATCTCGACATGCCCGACGCCGCCGAGCAAGAAGAGCAGCAAGAACAGGCACGCGACGAACGCTAAGCGCCGCCGCGTCGTGACACCGAATCCGCGTTCAGGCTTCTTGCGTGTCGAACATCAACAACTCGACGCCGGCCTGCGCGAAGTTCGCGAGATCGCCGGCGGTCGCCTTTCCTTCGGGCGTGCCGAGTGCCGTCTGGATCGCCGCGAGCGATTCGAATTCGAGGATCGCGACGAGGTAATACGGCGACTCACCCGCCGCGACGTTCACGGGCCCCTTGCTCATTCTGTAACTTTTGAGTCCCGGCAGCGTCTTCGCGAGCGGCGCATGCGTGGACGTGTAGTGCGCATCGAAGGCGGCCGGGTTCGCCGGGGTCTTGTAGAGCGCCAAAAGTGTAGCCATAGGGTGTCTCCTGTGTGGATCTGAGTTGGACGTTTGAATGCCGGGTCACTGCTTTTCGAGTTGCAGATAAAGCCGCTGCACGTTCTGCGGCTGCGCGATTGCATACAGCTGGTAGTGGCGAAAATCCTTCAGTTGCACGGTATGCATCGCGTCGGTGAGGCCGGTGCCGTTGGCGTAGGCGCGGCGCACGGCAGTGTCGAGTTCGCGAAGATACGTCGCGGTCTGCCTGAATCCGTCGCCGTCTTTCACGAGCGGTCCGAAGCCCGGCACCACGACACGCGGCTCCATCGCGCGCAGTTGGTCGAGCGCCGCGAGCCAGCCGGGAATCTGTTCGTTGCGAAGCTCGGGAATCCGTCCGACGTTCACGAGGCCGCCCGCGAATACGGCGCCGGTCGCGGTATCGAGCACGGCGAGGTCGCCGGGCGTGCTTGCCGGACCGAAGTGCAGCAACTGCAGTTCGCGTCCGCCGCTTTCGATGCGCGTGCTCGCATCCACCGTGCGATCGGGCACGGTCACGCGCGAGCCGCTCATCTCCTCGTCGCCGAGCGTGCGTTGCAGGTTCTTCAAACAGATCGCGCAGCGCTCGCGGATCAGTTCCGCCGCGCGGCGATGCGCGAGGATCGGCACGCCACGGTCCCGGAACGCCGACGCCCCGAACACGAACTCCGGCGCCTGATGCGTGATGACGACGAGTTCGACGGGCAGCGGCGTGACCGCGCGGATCGCTTCGATCATCGCGCGCCCGTAGCGGTACGACGAACCGGTATCGACCACCGTCACGCCGCTCTTGCCGACGATGAATCCGTTGTTCGCGACGATGCCGCGGTTGGCCGGCGCGACCGCATCGGCGTCGCCCAACATCGCGTACACGCCCGGCGCGATCTGCTGCGGCACGGGCACGTCGCCCGCCGCCGCGCGCGCCAGCGCCGCGCAGGCGAGCAACATCGTCAAGAGAAGGAGCCGCTGCAAGGCGCGCATCAGAGCCCGTTCGATGAAGTGCGTTGCACGCCGCCTTGCGCGTTCACCGCGACGGCGCCCTGGAACTGCTTGTTCTTCGTGTCCTCGGCCTGCGCCTTTAGTTCGCCGCTGCCTTGCGGCACGAAGTAGAAGCGGAAATTCGGGTTCTCGCTGATCGAGAAATTGACGTTGGCCGTCATGACCGGCTTGCCGTCGTAAGTCACCGCGACCTTGCGGATGAAATACGCGCTCGAATAATTGCGCGTGACCTGGTTCATCGCCATGCCGGTGCGGTTCGGATGGCGCACCATCACCTGCGCGAGTTGCGGTTGTCCAACGACCGTCTTGCCTTCAGCCGTGATCCGGACCTGGCCCGCGCTTGCCTCGGCGGCGGCGTCGTCCTTGCCTGCGGGCGCCGAGCATCCGCCCGATGCCTTTATGAAGCGCACCGCGCTATACAGATGCCCGTCATTGGTCTCCGCGATGGCCCGCATGAACGTGTAGTCCTCCACCCGCACGCGCGTCTCGATGTTCGCGAGCCCGGATTCCGGCGTGAATTCGAAGAAGCCCGCATACGGCTCGGGATTCTCGTCGATGAAGAGATAGATCTTCCTGATGAAATGCGCGGGCGTCTGCGGAAACTGCGCGGTGATCGAGATCGGGACGACGGCGGCATCGGCGGCGCGCGCGGGCGCTTCGAGCTTGATGACCGCGTCGCCATGCGCATCGACCGGGCGGCCCTTGAACATGCCTTCCTTGAAGTCGAGCCAGTGCGCTTCCTTGCCCGGATCGTCGTCGGGCTGCGCGGCGTAGGCGCCGTTCAGTGCGAGCGTCGCGAATAAGGCGATCAGCGAGTTGCGCCTTGAGATGACCATGATGTCCCTCCGTTCATTCTGCTTGCGCGACGGAATGCGTCGCGCGGCACTACCGCGGTCTTACTTTTCCCACTCGAGTTCGGCATACGCGGCCGTCACGTTGCGGCGATGGTAGAGGTCGAAGAGGAGCCAATTGTTGTGCTCGTTCACGCCGATCGTATCGATGGCCTGCTGCATCGTCTCGCCCCGCCCGATTGCCGCACGCACATCGCGCGCCAGGTTCGCGAGATAGGCTTCTTCGGCATCGAGCGCGGCGGGCCACGGTGTGTCGATGGGACCGTGCCCGGGCACCACCCGCCGCGGATTCATCTGGCGAATCAGCGCGATGTCGGCGAGCCAGCCCGTCACGCTGCCGTCGATCACGGGGATGCACTTTACGAAGAGCAGATCCGCGAGCCAGAGCGTGCCGGTCTTCTCATCGTATACCGTCAGGTCGTTGTTCGTATGGGCTGTTTTCCATGCGCGCAACACGAGCTTGCGATCGCCGAGATCGAGCGTCTTCGTCGACTCGACGACGAGCGTCGGCAAGACGATTTCGCTGCCATCGGCGAGCGAGCCGAGTTCGCGCCGCAGCACGCGCTGGTAGCTCTCGGCATGCGATGCCTCCGCCTCGCCAAGCGTGGCGCTGCCGACGAACGTCGGGCGGTCGTCGCGGAAGGCGGCGTTGCCGAAGATGTGATCCGGATGCATGTGCGTGTTGATGACGTAGCACACGGGAAGCGGCGTCACGGCGCGGATCGCCGCGCGCAGTTCGCGGCCTTCTTCGGCCGTACCGCCGGTGTCGATCACCGCGACGCAGCGCTTGCCGACGATAAAGCCGATGTTCGCGATATCACCCTTGTTCTCGCGTGTCGCGACGTCGTCGTGGCCGCGATGCACGTAGAGGCCCGGAGCGAATTGCATCACCGCGAGTGGCTTTGCGGACTGGGCTGCTGCGCTCGTGCACAGCAGGAGTGTGAGGGTCAGGTGGTGCCCATAGCGCTTTCGTGGAACTTGCTTTCTTTGTGGTCTATTAGCTCTGCCCCTGTCCGGGGCGGGACTTACTTTCTTTGCTGCTGCAAAGAAAGTAAGCAAAGAAAGCAGCTTTTCTGGCATCAGTCTCATGAGTGCAACGCCCGCACAATACAGAGTGGACATACCGCCTAAAGGTCGCCCTCTAAGGACTAACCCGGCTTGGTGCGATTAACCACCGTGTCATCGCACAGCAAACTACTTGGTAAGGCAGTCATCCACCCGTCCGCGCTTCGCGGACGACAGGCATAACCGAAAACCATGGGTCCGCAACGGCAACCGCAACCGCAAACATCAACCGCGCAACCAATACACCTGACGTCTGAGCGAAGCGAGGACGGATGGATGACGGCTGTACCAATTCGTTCGCTGCGCGATGACACAATGGTTAATCGCACCAAGCCGCTAAGGACCTTTGAGGGCGACACTTAGGCGGTATGTCCACTCAGTACTTCAAGGGCGTTGCCGCTTCAAGAACTGCTGCCTAAAAAAGCTGCTTTCTTTGCTTACTTTCTTTGCAGCAGCAAAGAAAGTAAGTCCCGCCCCGGACAGGGGCAGAGCTAATAGACCACAAAGAAAGCAAGTTCCATAGAAGCGCAGAAACATCAGACGGTGTTCACCCCACCCACCCCCGCCGCCGAGGCAGCCCCCCCAATCAACTCCCCCTGCGGCCGCTTCCCGCGCCGCACCCCGAACGGGGCATATTCCGCTTCGAGAAACGGCTCGGCATGTTCGAGCAGAAAGCGCCGAAACGCGAGACACGTCGGCGACAACTGTTTCGAACGCGAATGCACCAGCTGCCAAGTGCGCTCAATGGGCATGCCATTCACATCGAGCACGGCAATCTCGCCGGTGCGCAATTCGAGCGCGAGCGTGTGCAGCGAGATCAGACTCACGCCCATGCCCGCCATCACGGCTTGCTTAATGGTTTCGTTGCTGCCGAGCGTCACGCTGCGCGCGGGCACGAACAGATGCTGACGAAACATGTGCTCGGCGACCGCGCGCGTGCCGGAACCCGGTTCGCGCAACAGGAACGTATCTCCCGCAAGCTCCTGCAGATCGAACCGCTCCGCATGCCGCAAGCGATGCGTCAGCGGCGCGACGATCACATGCGGGTGATACGCGAGCGGCTCGGCCGTCGTGCCGAGTTCGGGCGGCGGGCGGCCCATGATCGCGAGGTCGGTCGCGTTATCGGCGAGCCAGCGCAACAGCGTCTCGCGATTGCCGACCGAAAACCGCACGTCGACCTTCGGATACTGCTGCGAGTAAAGCGCGAGGAGCTTGGGCGCGAAGTAAGTCGCGGAACTCACGATGCTCACCGCGATGGAACCGCTGTCGGCCTGCGTGAGCGACATCATCGCGTCCTCAGCGTCCTTGATCTCGCCGAGGATGCGGCTCGCGTGATGCGAGAGCCGCTCGCCCGCCTCGGTCAGCGAAAGCCGGCGCGCGACGCGCTCGAAGAGCGGCAGTCCGATCGCCTCTTCGAGCTGCCGGATCTGCATCGACACCGCGGGCTGCGTGAGATGCAGTTCCTCGGCCGCGCGCGCGAAGCTCGGGCAGCGGCACGCAATCACGAAGATCTGCAACTGGCGCAACGTCAGCGAGCGGATGAAGTTCACGATGGGCGGCCATGCGTCGAGAAAAGCCGGACGACGCGCCCGGCTCCAACCACAATCAACGGCTCGCGCGCGGTGCGTTCGCCGGCTTCTGGGGAACGGGGTTGCCGGGCTTCGCCGGCACGAGCGCATGCTGCGCGCTCTGGAAATTCAGCGTCTCCGTTTGCAGCGGATGATCGAAATCGTTGTTCTGGCCGGGCACTTCGGTGCGGATCGTCATCACGTGGCCCGGCACGTCGTCGGCGACGATGAATGTGTAGCGCTTGCCCGTGTACTGCGGAAAGCGCGAGGCGTTCGGGTCGTCGAGATACGGCTGGATCACGATCTTCTGCGCCTTCACCTTCTTGCCGCCCGCGTCGCTCACGATCTGCGTGATCGGCGGCCCGGCCGCGAGCGCAAGCCGCACGCGCTGCTGGAAATAACGCCGCTTGCCGCCCGTCATCTGCTCCATCTCGGCGATGTCGTGTTCGAGAAAGTACAGGATCACCGGATTGCACGGCAGGTTGCCCGGCACGTCCACCGGCCCCGTGCGATCGGACACGCGCGCATCGCCGTTCGCGTTGCCCGCGCTCACGACGAGCACGCGCACCGTATCGTTGACCTTCGCGGGCGGGCCCGACATCTCCATCACATAGTCCAGCTCGGTCTCGGCACCGATGCTCTTCATGTGCGGCGACATGAAGAGCAGCTGTTCGGCCGGCGCGATGGCGTCGCCGGGCTTGTCGGCGGCGTTCGCCTGCATTGCGAGCGCGGCTGCAAAGAGGCCTGCTGCGACCTTCATCACAGGCAAGCCCCTCATTGCGCGGATACCGGTTGCAACGGCAGGAGCGGCACTTGGTAGCCCGTCAGGATCTGGTCGATCTTCGGCTGATTCGCGGCGATCCAGTTGTCGATCTTGTCCTTCCATGCCTTCTCGCCGTAGCGCACGCCCATCGAGATCTCGTAGTCGAAGCGGATGCCGGGCGTCGGCGGGAACGGCACGAGCCGCACCGAATCGCCTGCGCGTTTCGTGAAGTAGCCGGCAATCGGTCCCCACAGGAACACGACGTCGACCGTGCCCTTCGTCAGGTCGTGCTCGATCATTTCGCCCGGGAATGCCTGCGGGTCGCCGCTTTGCACTTTGTACGACACGGCCTGTTCGATCAGGTTATTGCCGAGCAGCCAGTCGACGGCGGGCGTCTGCGAGAAGATGCCGAGCCGCAGCTTCTTCAGTTGATCGGGCGGCAGCTTCAGCAGGTCGGAAGGCGTCTGGATGCTCGCGAACTCGGGCCGGTTCGGGAACACCATCGCGTAGGTGGAATGCAGGTAGGGGCGCGTCGTGGCCGCGAGGTCGTAGCCCTTCGGCAAGCCGATCACGAGATCGCACTTGAAGCGCTCGGTGTCGGGCACCTTGGCGCGCAGCGTATTGCGGATGAAGCCCATGCGCTGCGGAAAATACGTGTACTCGATCTTGTAGCCGAAGTCGCTCGCTATCTGGTCCGCGATCTTGTTCTCGTAACCCTCGCCCTTGTTGTTCGACAGCGGCATGTTGTTCGGGTCGGCACAGACACGCAGCACGCCATCGGCGCCGTCGTTGTTGGGCAACGCGGCATCCTGGGCGAATGCGCCTTGCGCGGCGCACGCCGAGAGCAGCGCCGCAACGAACACACGCCTTACCTTGCAATCAGACATCGACACCTCCGGTTATGACTTCGGGCACACGTTTGACACAACGTAGCACGCAAGCACGTCATTTGGCATCGATGGCCTGCAAGTCGCCCGGGTTGATCTTGCCGTCGGAGCGCCCCTTCAGATACGCGTACAGGTTTTCCCAGTTCTTCTGCATCATCTGGCTCGAACTGAAGTCGGGCATGCCCTTGTCGATCCGACCGCCGAATACCGTGCGGTGAAACTCCTTCGTGTCGAGCGTCTTGAATGCCTCGATCAGCGACGGGCCGACCATGCCTTCCTGCTTCGCCCCGTGACAGCGTTCGCACGCGAGCGCCCGCCACGTCTTCCAGCCTTGCAGGGTGTTGCTGTCGACCTTGTTGCCGTCGACGACCTTGTACGCCACCGGCTTCATTTGCCCGGCATCGGTCTGGGCATAGGAAGGGGGCAACGCAAAGAGTGCTATCGCCAGCGGCAAGAGTGCTCGGCCTTTCATCTGTCTGTCTCCTGTCGGCCGAAGCCGGCGCCTTGGCGCCTGACCCGGACCGCATGCAAGGGTTGCGGTTCTTCCGGCATTCGCGCCGGGGTGAAACACGAACTTCTGCTGCTTTCGGGACGCCGCCAGCCGCCGCCTCATGTTTCGAGGCGGGGCGTGACGTGCGTTTGACGCTTGATGTGACTCAGAGATCGGGCAGGAACGAATCAGCCGCCCGGGATGGCGAACACGAAGAGCGTGCCGCCGAGCGCCGTGTACTTCGCCAGTTCGCGATAGCCGCCGACCGCGCCCAGGCCTTCGGTCGACTTCTGCAAGCCGGCTGCCATGCCGATGCCCGCCCAGCCGCCAATACCCGAATACACGCCGACGTACTGCTTTCCGTTGAACTGATAGGTGAACACGTTGCCGATGATCCCCGACGGGGTCTTGAACTTCCACAGCTCCTTGCCGTCCTTGATGCGCACTGCCTTGATATAGCCTTCGAGCGTGCCGTAGAAGGCGATGCCGCCGGCCGTCGTGAGCGCGCCCGACCACACCGAGAACTTCTCCGGCTTGGACCACGCGATCTTGCCCTTGCTCGCATCCCACGCGATGAAGTTGCCCATCGCGCCCTTCTCGTTCGGGCCCGGGAACATCGAGAGCGTCGCGCCGACGAACGGCTGGCCCGACACGTACTCGACTTCGAACGGCTCATAGTCCATGCAGACGTGATTCGTCGGCACGAGGAAGAGCCCCGAGTTCGGGTCGAACGATGCGGGCTGCTGGTCCTTCGAGCCGAGCGCCGCCGGGCAGATGCCCTTCACGTTCTTGTCGGGACCGGCTGCCTGCGTCGAGTACTTCACGTTGCGCACCGGCAGGCCGCTCTTCACGTCGACGCTGTCGGCCCAGTTCACCGCCGGGTCGTACTTCTGCGCGACGAGCAGTTCGCCCGTCTCGCGGTTCAGCGTGTAGCCGAAGCCGTTGCGGTCGAAGTGGACGATCGCCGGAACCTTCTTGCCGCCCATCGGCAGGTCCGCGAGGATCATCTCGTTCACGCCGTCATAGTCCCATTCGTCGTGCGGCGTCATCTGGTAGACCCACTTCGCTTTACCCGTGTTCAGGTCGCGGGCGAAGATGGACATCGACCATTTGTTGTCGCCGGGACGCTGCGTGGGGTTCCATGTGCCCGGATTGCCCGTGCCGTAGTACACAAGGTTGAGCTTGGGGTCCCATGCATACCAGCCCCAGGTCGTGCCGCCCCCGGTCTTCCACTGGTCGCCCTTCCAGCTCTTGAGCGACGAATCCGCACCGACCGGCGTCATCTTGCCGTCGACCCAGGTCATCGTCTGCTGCGGGTCGAGCAGCATTTCGCTGTCGGGGCCCGTGCTGTAGGCCTTCCAGACTTCCTTGCCGGTCTTCATGTCGTATGCGATCAGCCGGCCGCGCACGCCGAACTCGCCGCCCGAGATGCCGGTGAGCACCTTGTCGCCGAAGACGTGCGGCGCGTTGGTGTTGGTTTCACCCGCTTTCGGATCGCCGTTCTGCGCGGTCCACTTCACTTCGCCCGTCTTCGCGTCGAGCGCGACGAGTTTCGTGTCGGCCTGCTGCAAGAAGATCATGCCGTCGCCATAGGCGAGGCCACGGTTGACCGTGTCGCAGCACATCACCGAGATGACCTGCGTGTCCTGCTTCGGTTCGTATTGCCAGATGAAGGTCTGGTCTTTCAGGTTGATCGCGATGACCTTGTTGGGAAACGGCGAATGGATGTACATCGTGTCGCCGATGACGAGCGGCGAACCTTCGTGACCGCGCAACACGCCGGTCGACATGGTCCAGGCCACTTGTAGCTTGCCGACATTCTGCTCATTGACCTGCTTGAGCGGGCTGTAGCGGTGATTCGAATAATCGCCCGCCTGTGCCGCCCAGTTCGATGGGTTCTTGATCAGTGTGTCGAGCTGCGAGTCTGCTTGAGCGACATATGAATTCAGACTCGTCGTCGCGACCACCGCCAGTCCAAGAACCAGGGTGCGTAAGTTCATGTCTCCTCCAGAATGGTGATGCCGTCCGACCAGGGATGACCACGCTACCGCTTGCATTCCCGCGCGCCTTCTCGAATGCAGGTAACGAGCAACGCCCAAGCCCGGTTCATTGCCGGGCTGATTGCGTATCGGGGGCAATTGCATATTCCATGCCGGAAAGCGCGCTGCCCGCTCCAGTGCTGCCGCACGCGGGCTGCACGTGGCCTGCGCGCGGGTGGGCCGCGAGCGCCGGGCATCGCCGCGACGGGGCTTGCGACACATACTGTGTCAAATTCGCGATACGAAGCGCGCCGCACGCCACACTTCAGGCGCCGTCCGCACATGACGCGATGCAGCACCCAAGCGCCTTTTCCTCGATGGCGCATACTGGATGCACGCACTTCGTGTTCATCGACATCGCCTCTGGAGGCCATCGCCATGACTCAAGCCGAGAAGGTCTACACCGAAGCAGAAATCAAGGAGCGGCTCACCGGCGCGTTGCAGCACTGGTATCTGGAAGACGGCTGGCTCAGGCGCAAGTACAAGACGGAGGGCTGGAAGGGCACGCTGATGGTGGTCAACACCGTGGGCCATCTCGCGGAAGCGGCGTGGCATCACCCGGACCTGACGGTCTCGTATGCGTTCGTCATCGTGAAGCTGATCACACACACGGCGAAGGGCATCACGGACAAGGACCTCGCCCTCGCCACGAAAATCGAGGATGTCGTTCAGTGGCAGCCGGGCAAGGAAGACGGTCCGCTCGAAGGCACTCCCGCCGACGACCAGCGCTTTCGCTATATCAAGTACGACGCGGCGAAGTCCTGAGCACTTTGCTGAAGTCCGGTTGAACAGTATGGCGCAGGCGTGACACAGTGCGCGCCGTCCCTGCGCGCGCGGGCGCCCAGGCCTGCCCGGCTCCGGCTGGTACGGCTCTTGCCTCAGATGCTCGGCCCGCGCGGCTGCCATGCGCGACGCGCCCAGCCAGCGCCGTCTGGAACGCCGACCTCAACTTGGGACACTCGCGATGCAGATGCCTTCCGGTCGCCTTTCGCCGCCATCGGCCGTGACGGTCGATGCCGCCGCGCGCCTGCATCTCGGCTTCATCGATCCGAACGCCTCGCTCGGACGCGCGTTCGGCAGCATCGGCCTCACGATCGACACCCACGGCACGCGCATCACCGCACGGCATGCGGACACGATGCGCGTCGAAGGCGCCGCGAGCGAAGCGCAGCGCGCGCGCATCGAACGGTATCTGGAGCAACTGCGCTCGGCGTTTGGCGGCTCGCCGGTGGCGGTGGAAGTGAACGAAGCGCCGCGCGCGCATACGGGTCTCGGCTCCGGCACGCAGCTCGCGCTGGCGGTCGGCACGGCCTACGTGCGGCTCGCGGGTCGCGGCGCGACTACCGCGCAGATCGCGCGCCTGCTCGAACGCGGCGCGCGCTCGGGCATCGGCATTCACGGCTTCGACCACGGCGGGCTGATGGTCGATGGCGGACACGACGCGAACTTCGCGGCAGGCAGCGCGCGCGTGCCACCGCTCCTGTTTCGCCAGCCGTTTCCCGACGCCTGGCGCGTGCTGCTCGTCGACGACACGTCCCGCGAAGGCCTGCACGGCGACGAAGAGCGGCGCGGCCTTGCCGCCCTCGGCGCCTTTCCGCGCGCGCTCGCGGCGCATCTGAGCCATCTCGTGCTGATGCGCATCCTGCCGGGCATCGCCGAGAGCGACTTCGACGCCTTCGCGAAAGGCATCGGCGAATTGCAGCAGACGATCGGCGCGTACTTCGCGCCCGTGCAGGGCGGCGTGTTCTCCAGTCCCGCCGTCGAAAGCGTGCTCGGCGCGGTTGCCGCGGTCGAAACAGCGGGCATCGGACAGACCTCGTGGGGACCGACCGGCTTCGCCTTCCTGCACGGCGAACGCCAGGCCGAGCGCGCGCTCGCCGTCGCGCGCGAGGCGAGCCGCGCGCTGCCGTCCATTGCGTGCTCGATCGCCACCGGCCGCAATCGCGGCGCGAACTGGCGGGCGGCCAATCAAGAGAAATGCGGCATCGACGCCGCGTGACGTGAGAGGGCGTGCCCGGGCGTGCCGCGCTGCCCGTCCTGCCGCCGCAAAAACCCAAGCGAGCTGACTCCATGCCCGAAGCCAACGAAAGCATTCCAAGGCCCTTCATCCTGCACATGTTCACGGCCACGCCGCAGATGAGCCCGTTCGACGTCAACATGGCCGCCGACGCCGGTTATCAGATCGTCGTTCCGTACTGCAACGTCGACGAGGACAGCGTCGTGCAGTTGACGCAGGACGCGATCTTCTCGCGCGGGCCGAAAGGCGTCTCGCGCACGGGCATCTTCATCGGCGGGCGCGACGTGATGCTCGCCGCCGACATGCTCGACCGCGCGCGCCAGGCGATGGTGCCGCCGTTTGAAGTCTCCGTGTTCGCCGACCCGAGCGGCTCGTACACCACGGCGGCGGCGCTCGTCGCGCTGGTCGAGCGGCATCTGAAGGCGGAGCACAACGTCGAACTGGGCGGCCGGCGCGTGCTGATCCTCGGCGGCACGGGCGCGGTCGGGCGCGTGGCGGCGGCGATGGCGGCCTCGCTCGGCGCGGACGTCGCGATCGCGAGTCATTCGAGCCAGTCGCGCGCGACGCAGGTCAGCGACGAGATCAACCGCCGCTTCGACATCGCGACCTCGGGCGTCGCGACCGGCAACCCCGAGCAACTGCACCGCGAACTGGCGCGCGCGGAAGTCGTGTTCGCGACGGCCGTGGCGGGCGTCCAGGTGATGAGCGCCGCCGATCTCGCGTTCGCGAAAAACCTGCTGGTCGCCGCCGACGTCAACGCGGTGCCGCCCGAAGGCATCGCCGGCGTGAACGTGATGGACGACGGCAAGCCGCTCGCGGGCGCGGCGCGTTCCGACGCGATCGGCATCGGCGCGCTCGCGATCGGCAACGTCAAGTATCAGGTGGAGCACCGGCTCTTTGTGCGGATGCGCACGAGCAACAAGCCGGTGTATCTCGGCTTCCCCGAAGCGTTCGACGAAGCCCGCGCGATCGCCGCCGGCCTCGGCTGATGCACGCGAGCACGCCTTTCTCGCGCGCGCCGTGCGTCGCGGTCGCGGGGCTGTCGGCGCGGATGCTCGCGCAGGCGGCGGCGCGCGCGGGGCTGAACCCGGTCGCGCTCGATCTGTTCGGCGACCGCGACACGCGCGAGCACGCGAGCGCGTGGTTCGACATCGGCGGCGAGGGGCTTTCGATCGACCGCGCGCGCCTGCTCGAAGCGCTCGAACGCGCGACGCGCCTGCCGCGCATGCTCGGCTTCATCGTGACGAGCGGCATCGAGCCGCATCTGGACGCGCTCTTGCGGCATGGCGCGCGCTTGCCGAGATTGATCGGTAATGGCGCCGAAGCGACGGCGGCCGTGCGCGATCCGCGACGGTTTTTCGCGCTGCTGGACGAGTTGGGAATCGCGCATCCAGAGGTTGCTTTTTCGCGGCCCGCGAATCCAGAAGGCTGGATCGTGAAGCATGCCGATGGCTGCGGCGGCGTGCATATCGAAGCCGCGACTTCGAGCGCCGGCGATGGATATTTCCAGCGCCTCGCGCCCGGCCGGTCGATGTCCGCGCTGTTCGTCGGCGCGCGCCGCGAGGCGACGCTGATCGGCTTCGCGGAGCAACTGAGCGTCGAGGCGGGCGCGCTGCCGTTCGTGCATGCCGGTTCGCTCGGTCCCGTCGACCTGCCGCGCGAAACGGCGCACAGGCTGGAAGAAGCGATCCGCGCCATCGTCTGGCGCACCTGCCTCGCGGGGCTGAACAGCATCGACTTCCTGCTCGACGGCGACGCGATCCGCGTGCTCGAAATCAACGCGCGCCCCTCGTCGACGATGACGCTCTACGACGCCGCATGGCCCACCGTCTGGCCGCGCGGCCTGATCGGCTGCCACATCGACGCGTGCCTCGACGGCCTCTTGCCCGCCGAACCGCCCGCGCCGCCGCGCCGGGCGGGCCAGCGCGTGGTCTTCGCGCCGCGCGGCTTCGTCGTGTCGCCGGCTTTCAGCGACGCCTGTCTCGGCGATCCCGCCTGCCACGACGTGCCGCACGCCGGCACGCGCATCGAAGCGGGGCAGCCGGTCTGCACGCTCGTCGTGACGGCGCCCTCCGTCGATGCCGTGCGCCGCGACATCGAACGCCAGCACGCGCTTCTCCTGCAACGCATCGAAACCTGCCACGAGTTTCCCCATGACGTCATGCCAACCCATTGATCCCGCGCGGCCCTTGAGCGTGAACGCGCTCGCCGAGCGCCTCGTCGCGCGTCTCGTCGATGAAGCCGCGCGCTTCGGCGTGACGGTCACGCGTACCGAAGGCGGCTCGACGATCGTCGATGCGGGCGTCGATGCGCCCGGCGGCGTCGAAGCGGGCCTCCTGATCGCGCGCATCTGCATGGGCGGGCTGGGACGCGTCGAGCGGCGCATGAGCGACGACGCCGAGCCGTTCTGGCCGAGCCTCGTCGAAGTCCATACCTCGACGCCGGTGCTCGCCTGCCTCGGTAGCCAGTACGCGGGCTGGAGCCTTTCCGCGAGCAAGGAGGAGACGGGCGGCAAGAAGTTCTTCTCGCTCGGCTCGGGGCCGGCGCGCGCGCTCGCCGTGAAGGAACCGCTCTTCGACGAACTCGGCTACCGCGACCGCCACGACCGCGGCGCGCTGGTCATGGAAGTGGACCGCCTGCCGCCGCAGATCGTGATTGACAAAGTGCTGCGCGACTGCGCGCTCGCGCCGGAAAACCTGACGATCGTGGTCACGCCGACACACTCTGTCGCGGGCACGGTGCAGGTCGTGGCGCGCGTCGTCGAGGTTGCGCTGCACAAGACGCACGTGCTCGGCGTCGATCTCGCGGAAGTCGTCGAAGGGAGCGGGACCGCGCCGCTGCCGCCGCCCTCGCCCGACGGCATTCAGGCGATGGGCCGCACCAACGACGCGATCCTCTACGGCGGCCGCGTGCATCTGACCGTGAAGCACGACGCGGTGGCCGAGCGGCTCGCCGCCGAGCTGCCGTCGAAGAATGCGCGCGACTACGGACGGCCGTTCGCGGACATCTTCACGTCGTTCAACTACGACTTCTATCAGATCGACGCCGCGCTCTTCGCGCCCGCCGAAGTGTGGGTGAGCAGCCTCGAAAGCGGCGCGACGTGGCACGGCGGACGCATCGACGAAGCGCTCCTGCGCGCGCAGTGGGGAAAACCATGAGCGGGGCTTTGCGCATCGCGATCATGACCGACGAAACCGGCTGGCACACGTCGCGCCTGAAGAAAGCGTTTCGCGCGCGCGGCGCCGAGGCGCGCTGCGTCGATCTGGCCGACTGCCGCATCGACACGACCTGGGCGCCGCACGGCCTCGCGATCCCCGGCTTCGGCCACGCGCTGCCCGACGCGGTGTTCGTGCGCGGCATCGCGGGCGGCACGTTCGAGCAGGTGACGATGCGGCTCGGCATCCTGCACGCGCTGCGCGAATGCGGCGTGCCGGTCTACAACGACGCGCGCGCGATCGAGCGCAGCGTCGACAAGTCGATGACGAGCCTTCTCCTCCATCGCCACGGCGTGCCGACGCCCGCCACGTGGGCCGGCGAATCGGCCGCGTTCGCGCAGCGCGTGCTGATGCGCGAGGCGGCGGCCGGACGCAAGGTCGTGATGAAACCGCTCTTCGGTTCGCAGGGCAAGGGCTTGCGGCGGCTCGGCGCGAACGCGCGCGGCCGGCTCGCGCCGTTGCCG
Source organism: Caballeronia telluris (assembly GCF_001544495.1). GTDB lineage: Bacteria > Pseudomonadota > Gammaproteobacteria > Burkholderiales > Burkholderiaceae > Caballeronia > Caballeronia telluris. Next base: position 346,943 of record NZ_FCNZ02000001.1, on the reverse strand, counting down.
TCGCTGCGGGCATTCAGCGAAGTCGCGTACTTGCAGCGCTATGTCGAAGGCGGCCAGCCCGGCTTCGACTGGCGCGTGCTGGTCGTCGGCGGACGGGCGGTCGCGGCGATGCGGCGGGTCGGCGGCCAAGGCTGGATTCACAACTTCGCGCAGGGCGCCGCGTGCGAGCCGGCGCTCCTGACCGACGCGCTCGCCGCGACCGCCATCCGCGCGACCGAAGCGCTCGGCCTCGACTACGCGGGCGTCGACCTGATTCCCGCGCACGACGATCCGGCGAGCCCGCTGGTGCTCGAAGTGAACGGCGTCGCGGCATGGCGCGGGCTGCAATCGGTGACGAAACTCGACATCGCCGCCGCGCTCGTCGACGACCTGCTGGATCGCAAGCTCGCGGATTCGCGCGCGCCCGTCGCGCTCGCGAGTGGCGATGCGCCCCGCTGAAACCGCCGCGCGCGATGCGTTCTTGCGCGCGTGCGAACTGGACGTCGAGACGCCGAAGCCCGGCAACGTGAGCATCGCGAGCGCGGGACACGGCATGAGCGCCGCGCAGTTCATCGCGAGCGCGCAGGCGGCGGCCGGCGCGCTGTTCGTGCCCGGCGCGCGCGTCGGCACGCGCATTCTCGACGCCATGACGCGCACGCTGGACGTCGCCGGCTGCAACACGAATCTCGGCATCGTGCTGCTCGTCGCGCCGCTCGCGGCCGCGCTCGACGACCTCGCGCCGCCGCTATCCGAGCGCGCATGGCAAGACGCGACGGAACGCGTGCTCGCGCGCCTCACCCTAGACGACGCCCGCGCCGCCTATCGCGCGATTGCGCTGGCGAACCCGGGCGGCCTCGGCGATGCGCCCGAACAGTCGGTCCACGCCGAACCGAGCGTCGATCTGCGCGCGGCGATGGCGCTCGCCGCCGGTCGCGACAGCATCGCGCGTCAGTATGCGAACGGCTTTCGCGACGTCTTCGAGACGGGGCTCGTGGCGGTCGCGACTGCGCCGGCCAATTCCCCGCAAGCGATCACGCTGGACGTGTTCCTGAGCTTTCTTGCCGGCTGGCCGGATTCGCACATTGTGCGCAAGCAGGGTGTGACGGTGGCGCAAAGTGTCACGGGAGAAGCGGAGCGTCATCGTGCGCGATGGCGCACGGCGGCGGACGCGCGCGAGCTTGCGTCGTGGGACGCACAGCTCAAGGCGCGCGGCATCAATCCGGGCACGAGCGCCGATCTGACGGTCGCGACGCTCTTCGTCGCGGGATGCCTCGACCCGGCGCGCACCGGCGTCGGCGCGGCGCGCGGATGCGATTGGCACGGATCATGATAGGTACACCACGTTCTGCCCACCTTGAGTCTTGCGCGGCCGGAACACGGGCGTCGCGAGTTGTCTGCAAATCGAATATCCGAGACCTATTCACTGGAGGAACAGCATGGCCAAGATCAATCGTGTCATGGTAGGAGAGTCGCTCATCGGCGACGGCAACGAGGTCGCCCACATCGACTTGATTATCGGACCGCGAGGTTCCGCTGCCGAGACCGCGTTCTGCAACGCGCTCACCAACAACAAGGACGGCTTCACGTCGCTGCTCGCCGTCGTCGCGCCGAATCTGCTCACGAAGCCGAACACGATCCTCTTCAACAAGGTGACGATCAAGGGCGCGAAGCAGGCGGTGCAGATGTTCGGCCCGGCGCAGCATGCGGTGGCGCTCGCGGTGGCGGACAGCGTCGAGGACGGCACGATCCCGGCGGACGAAGCGGACGACCTGTTCATCTGCGTCGGCGTTTTCATCCACTGGCAGGCGGAAGACGATAAGAAGATTCAGGAGTACAACTATAAGGCGACGCGCGAAGCGCTGCAGCGCGCCGTGGCCGGCGAGCCGAGCGCGAAGGACGTCGTCGCTAAGAAAGGCAGCGCGGCCCACCCGTTCGCGCCGAACTGACTGCTGGCGGTGATCCGCGCGGCCGGGCGCGTTCCTGGCCGCGCGATTCCGACGATCAACGATCCGAGGTTTTTCGCATGACATTACGACGTCGCGCGCTGCTGGCTCTCGCCTGCCTCTCGCTCGTTTCGCCGGTCGCGTTCGCGGCGGATAAAACCGCGGCGACGACCACGGCGCAGAGCCACGATTACCCGACACAGGGTCGCGTGGAGTACGTGCTCGGCTGCATGGACGACAACGGTCACGACTTCGTGAACGTCTACAAATGCTCGTGCGCGATCGACCGCATCGCGGCCAAGCTTCCTTATGACGATTTCGTCGAGCAGTCGACGTTTTCGAAGTACGCGACGCTTGGCGGCGAAGGCGGCGCGGAGTTTCGCGTCGACCGCGCGAAGGCGCAGACCAAGAAGTTCCGCGCGCTGCAAGCTGAAGCGTATCGGGCTTGCGGTATCGGACAGGCCGCTGCGTTGAAGTGACCGTGCGCGTCTAGTTCGGAATCAGCCCCTCGCCGAGCGATGCGTAAGTCGCCGCTCCGCGCGGACGGCGCCGCTCGATCAGCACACCGACGGCATCGACGTCGTCGAACTTGGCGGGCTTCGCCAGCGACACGCGCACCCAGTGCGCACCGAAATCCGCGATCAGCAACTGCGCGATCCGTTCCGCGAGCGCCTCCAGCAGACGCACGCCGTGCGAAGCAAAGAGCGCGTGCAGCGCCTCGCGCACGGCGGCGTAGTTGATCGTGTCCTCGATGCGATCCGTCCTGCATGCGCGGATCGCCGGCACGCCGATAGCAAGACTCAGCCGCACCGGCTGCGGTTCGTGCAGCTCGCTGCTGTCGATGCCGATCACCGTGCTTCCCGTCAGCCCCTCGATATAGACGATGTCCATCGGCGTGTGCTCGCGATCATGTTGCGTCGCGGCATCGAAGGCCGGCGCATCGGGGAAACGGGAATGGGCAATCGCGTCGAAACGGTCCATGTCGATATGCTCCGCCGCGCGCGCGGCTCGAAGGGTTGGTGTTTGCCCGAGGTTCCGGTGCAAGTCCGGTGAAGCGCAAGCAAAAAGCGGGCAAGATCACGTTGGTCTGCGCGACTACTTATTGAACAAGCGCGCCATCGGATGTACAGTTTTGCGATAGTTTCGCGGTGGCCGGTCCGGCTGGCGGCATTGTCAGCCCGCGCCGCGCGGTGTGCATGCGTTCAGCTCTTCATTAGTCGTGATAGAAACGCAGCGCAAGGGGAATCACAACATACTAGGCGCCGAATGAAATCCGCGGACCATGCGGCACGCTTCGGACGCCAGGGAGACAGGCCCCCATGTCGTCGCTCGCTGACATCGATACACATGTCCGAGAAGTACTGAACATCGTCAACAACCCGCTCGCCGCGCGTGCCGCGAGCGACTCCGTTGCGCAATCGTGGATCCGCTGCCTGAACGAGTTCAGACTCGACCCCGCGCGCTTCGTGATGCCACCCGTGCTGACGCAGCCGGAACTCGTCGACCGCCGCGAAGCCGCGAGCGATTTGATCGCGTGCTCCAGGCTCGAAATGACCACGCTGTACCAGCAACTCGCGGACCCGGAACTCGCGGTCGTCCTCGTCGATGCGGACGGCGTGATCGTGCATCAGGTGTCGTCGGTGCCGTTCGGCGAGGCGGTCGCGGCCGACGGGCTGCGCGTCGGCGCGCTCTGGAGCGAGCGCGAAGCCGGCACCAACGGCATGGGCACCTGCCTCATGGAACGCGACTGCATCGCGGTGTGCCAGCACGAACATTTCTATCCGCGCTACACGTCGCTCACCTGCTCGGCCGCGCCGATCTTCGACGATCGCGGCACGATCGTCGGCGTGCTCGACGTCACGAGCCGCTCGAAGCTCTTGCAGCAGCATTCGCTCGTGCTCGTCGGCATGTCGCGGCAGATGATCGAAAACCGCCTGATCGACGCGCGCTACCGTCACGCGAACATGATCCACTTTCACAGCCGGCCCGAGTTCGTCGGCACGCTGCACGCGGGCAAGCTCGCCGTCAGCGACGACGGCGTCGTGCTCGCCGCGAGCCGCAGCGCGCTCTTCCAGCTCGACTTCCGTTCGCCCGCCGAGTTGTGCGGCAAGCGCATCGAGGAAGCGTTCAACGCGTCGCTCGAAGACATGATCGCGCGCAGCATTCGTGGCTCGTTCCACCCGGTGACGGTGTACAGCGCGAAGGCGAACAGTCGCTTCTTCCTGACCGCGCAGACGCCGCGCGACGCCGCCAAGAGCTCGACGCGCATCCTGCTCAGCGATCCGGTTTCCGCTGCGTCGCGCGCGAAGGCGGTCAAGAAGGACGCGCGCGAGACGACCGGACGTCTAGACAAGCTCTCACACCTCGAATTCGGCGATCCGCGCATGGCCTCGCAGATCCAGCTCGCGGCGCGCGTGATCCAGCGCAAGATTCCGATCATCCTGCGCGGCCAGACCGGCACCGGCAAGGAAGTGTTCGCCAACGCGCTGCACAGCATCAGCCCGAACAGCGGCGGAACGTTCGTCGCGGTGAATTGCGCGTCGCTGCCGGAGAACCTGATCGAAAGCGAACTGTTCGGCTATCGCGCGGGCGCCTTCACCGGCGCGCAACGCGAAGGAAGGCGCGGCAAGATCGTGCAGGCGAACAACGGCACACTGTTCCTCGATGAAATCGGCGACATGCCGATGGCGCTGCAAGCGCGCCTCTTGCGCGTGCTGGAAGAGCACGAGGTCACGCCGCTCGGCGCGGAAACCACGGTCAAGGTGGATTTCCAGCTCATCAGCGCGAGCCACCGCAACCTGCTCGAACTGGTGCAGACCGGCGTGTTCCGCGAGGACTTGTACTACCGGCTGAACGGCATCGAAATCAATCTGCCGCCGCTGCGCGAACGCGCCGATGCGCTCGCGCTCATCAATCACATCCTCGAAAGCGAAACCGAAGACCCGCCGACGCTCAGTGCCGAAGCGCGGCACGTGCTGCTCAATTACGCGTGGCCGGGCAACATCCGCCAGTTGCGCCATGTGTTGCAGATGGCGATTGCGCTGTGCGACGGGCCCGAGATCAGGTGCATGCACCTGCCTGCCGATATCGTGAACGGCAACGCGCCGCAGCGCATGCCGGCGGCTCCCGTCCCGCCGCAATCGGCGCCGCATCTCGCCGACGACGCCGACACCTCGGCGCTGAACGCGATCCAGGTGCGTGAGCGCGAGACGGTGCTCTCGCTGCTCGACGAGCATCGCTGGAACGTGAGCAACGTCGCGAAGGTGCTCGGCATCAGCCGCAACACGCTGTACCGGAAGATGCACAGGCTGCATATCCGGCTGTCGCACGACGGACCATCGACCGCGTCCGACGCATGAGCGAACACACGCCCGCCCGAAGGCTCGACGAGTTCAAGCCCGACGCGCGCTTCGCATGGTGCGTGACCGGGTCCGGTCACATGATCGAGGAGTCCATCGACCTCGCGCTGAAACTGCCGGGCGTCGATCTCTTCTTGTCGTCGGCGGGCGAGGAAGTGCTGCCGCTCTACGGCTGGCCCGTGCCGAAGTTGCGCGAGCATTTCCGCGTGTTCCGCGACAACAGCGCGAGCAGCGTGCCCGTCGGCATGCTGTATCAGGGCGACTATCACACGGTCGTGATCGCACCCGCGACGAGCAACACGGTCGCGAAGTGCGCGCTCGGCATCTCCGATACGCTGCCGACCAACCTCTATGCGCAAGCCGGCAAGCAATGCGTGCCGGGCATCGTTTTCGCATGCGATACCGCGCCGAGCGTCATCACGCAGAGTCCGCACGAGTGGGTCGAGGTGCGGCCGCGCGCGATCGAATTCGAGAACGTCGAGCGGCTCGCCCGGATCGAGCACACGACCGTCGCGCGCTCACTCGACGACCTGAAGGCGGCGCTCGATCAACGGCTCTCGAACCTCGGGCTCGCATGGAACACATCGTCTTCCTGACTGGCCGTCTCGCCGAAAAAAGTCTGTATCAGGTGCTCGAAGGCATGCAGCCGACGCCGTTCTCGTGGGAAGTGCGCGAGATCGGTTTGCAGGTCGCGGGGCTCATGACGGCCGACATGATCCGGCGACGCGTCGCCGCGCCTGTCGAGGCGAACCGCATCATCGTGCCCGGCCGATGCCGCGGCGATCTCGATGCGCTCGCGCAGCACTATGGCGTGAGCGTCGAACGCGGACCCGAAGAAGTGAAGGACCTGCCGCAGTTCTTCGGCCGCGAAGCGAAGCACTTCGACCTGTCGCGCTACGAGACCGAGATTTTCGCGGAGATCGTCGATGCGCCGCGTCTCGATCTCGATGGCATCGCCGCGCGCGCGCGCGAGTATGCGCGGCAAGGCGCGGACGTGATCGACATCGGCTGTCTTCCGGAGACGCCCTTTGCGCATCTCGAAGACGCGGTGCGCATGCTGAAGGAACAGGGTTATCGCGTGAGCGTCGATTCGATGCTTACCGACGAACTCGTGCGCGGCGGCCGCGCGGGCGCGGATTATCTGATGAGCCTGAACGTCGATACGTTGTGGGTCGCGGACGAAGTGGCATCGACGCCGATACTCGTCGCGCGCGAACCGGGCGATCCGGCTTCGCTCGATGCGGCCATCGACGCCATGACGAAGCGCTCGCGCGCCTTTCTCGCCGACCCGATCCTAGATCCCGTTCCGTTCGGCCTCGCGGCGTCGATCGCACGCTATGTCGCGCTGCGCGAGCGTTATCCCGATGTCGCGATCATGATGGGCATCGGCAACGTCACCGAGCTGACCGAGGCGGACACGAGCGGCATCAACGCGGTGCTGCTCGGGATGGCGGCGGAGTTGCGCGTCGCGGCGGTGTTGACGACGTCGGTGAGCCTGCACGCGCGGCGTGCGGTACGCGAAGCCGACGTCGCCCGCCGCGTCATGCATGCGGCGCGCGAGGCGCAGGTGCTGCCGAAAGGCATCTCGGGCGATCTGTCTGCGCTGCATGCGAAGCGGCCGTTTCCTTATAGCGCGGCGGAAATCGACGAGTTAGCGGCTGCGGTCCGCGATCCGAATTTCCGCGTGCAAGTGGCTAACGATGGCATCCATGTCTATAACCGCGACGGTCATCAGACGGCGAATGATCCGTTCGAGCTTTACCCATCGCTGAATGTAGGGAACGACGGCGGGCATGCGTTCTATCTCGGCGTGCAACTCGCGCGCGCGGAGATCGCGTGGCAGCTGGGCAAGCGCTTCGATCAGGATCAGCCGCTCGACTGGGGATGCGAAGTGGACCGCGTCGAAGAGGATCTGATGGCGTGGCATGCGCCCGGGGCGACGAAAAAGAAAGGTTGATCGATCGACATGAAAAAGCCCCTTGCGGACTTTCGTCCACAAGGGGCTGTCTGCTTTCGGCACCGCGAAGCTTGCGCTCCGCGGCACGACTGCCGTGCGATTACCAGTGGTAGCCTGCGCCCGCCGACACGCCGTAATCACCGTGAGCGGTGGTCGAACCGGTTACCTTGATGGCGACCCGGCCGCTCTCCGACAGCGCCGACACACCCAGTGCGACCGCGGATTGCCCGTGGTACGAGCTGCCCGCCACCGCCATCATGCCGCGACCCGGCAGCGTCGCCTGCGGCAAGCCTGCGATCGCCATCGCCGCTGCCGTGCCGGCGTAGCTGTCACGCTGCACAGCGTTGATGCGCGAATCCGTGTAGGCGTCCGCTGTCGCGACGCCGCCCGCCACCGCGCCCTGCATCTGCGCAAAGTTGACCGCGTCGGTGGGTTGCGTGCCCGCGGCGACGTTCGTGATCTGACGTTCGTTGCCGACCGCGCCGACCGAGACCGAATTCGGCCGGTCCGTCGTCGAATTGGCACCGATCGCGACCGCGTTGTCGTGGCTCGCCGTTGCGCCCGAGCCGATGGCCGTGCTGTTGCTTGCACTGGCCGTCGCGTGCGCACCGAGCGCCACGCTGTTGTCGCCTGACGCCGACGCGTTCGCGCCGACAGCGACCGCATGCGTGCCGGAGGCCTGCGCCGCTTCGCCCGCCGTAGCGCCGGCCGCCGCGACAATGTCACCGGCCTGCGCTGCATTCGCCACGGTGCTCTCGATCTGGCTTTGCAGATTGTAGAGCTGCGAACCGTTGACGGCTTCCGTGCTGTCGGCTGAGATCGTTCCGTCGCCGACGTTGGCGATCGTCACCGGTGCGTGCGACGCGTCGGTGCCGCCGAGCGTGACCTTGCCTTGCGACGCGTCGTCGTACTTGATCGCGTTGTTGTCGGCTTGAGCAACCGTGGCGCTCAGGCCGTCGACCTTCGAGGAGACGCTCTTCAACTGCGCGACGTTCACCGCGTCCTGATCGGCCGAGCCTGCGGCCACGCCGGTGATCTGGCGGTTGCCGACGTTCACCTCGCCCGCCGACGATTGCGGTGCAGCAAGACCGAATGCCGCGTAATTCACCTGCGCGCCGACGGTCGTTGCAGAACCCGCGCCCAGCGCGACGCTGTTCGCAAAGTTCGCCTGCGCGCCGCGTCCGAGCGCGAGTGCGTCATTCGCGGAAGCCGTCGCCGAGTAACCGACAGCCGTCGATCCGATGCCTTGAGCATGTGCATCGTCGGGAGGAAGGCCACTGTCGTTGGTCCGCGAGTAGGTCACGCCGCTTCCGTTGTTCGCCACATACGCGTCGCTCGTGTTGCCAGCGAGCGCGTAGAGTTGCGCGCCATTGACGGCATCGGTGCTGTCGGCCGCCAGACGACCGGCCTTCACGTTGGTGATGAGCGTACCGTTCGTGCCTTTCAGCGTGATGGCGTCCTTGCTGGAGCCGGCGTCGTATGTCAGGGCATCGAGTGCATTGCCGTTCGCATCGACGACGCCGGTGGCTTTCAACTGGGCGAGGTTCACTGCGTCCGTGTTGTCCGTGCCAGCAGCGATGTTCTTGAGCTGCGTGCCGGTTGCACCTGCGAAGGTCACGGTCGAATGATTCGAGCTTGCGTCATAGGTCACGACGGGCAATGCATTGCCGCTCGCATCGACGAGGCCTGATGCCTTCAACTGACCGACGTTGGCTGCATCGGTGTCCGCGACGCCCGCTTTCACGTTCGAGATGATCGTGCCTGACGTGCCTGCGAGCGTGATCGTGCTCTTCGATGCGTTGTCGTACTTCACGGCCGCGGCATCGAGTGCGCTCAGTTGGGATTGGGCGCTGGCGATGTCGGTCGTGTTGGTTGTTACACGCGTGTCCAGACCTGCGATCGCCGTCGTGTTCGCCGTCACGTTCGTGTTGGTCGTGTTCAACTGATCGCCGGTCACTGCATCGGTGCTGCCTGCGGCGATCAAACCCGCCTTCAGGTTCGTCAGCGTCGTGCCGGATGTACCCGCCAACGTGATCGTGTCCTTCGAGGCACTGTCGTATTTCACCGCTGCGGCATCGAGTGCGCTCAACTGCGACTGCGCGCTTGCGATGTCCGTCGTGTTGGTCGTCACACGCGTGTCCAGACCCGCGATGTCCGTCGTGTTCGCCGTCACGTTCGTGTTGGTCGTGTTCAACTGATCGCCCGTTACCGCATCGGTGCTGCCTGCGGCGATGGAACCCGCCTTCAGGTTCGTCAGCGTCGTGCCTGCCGTGCCTGCCGGCGTGATCGTGTCCTTCGCGCTCGTGTCGTATGTCACACCCGACAGCGGATTACCATTCGCATCGACGAGGCCCGAAGCCTTCAACTGACCGACGTTGGCTGCATCGGTGTCCGCGACGCCCGCTTTCACGTTCGAGATGATCGTGCCTGCCGTGCCCGCCAGCGTGATTGTGTCCTTCGATGCGCTGTCGTACTTCACGGCTGCGGCATCGAGTGCGCTCAGTTGCGACTGGGCGCTGGCGATGTCGGTCGTGTTGGTCGTCACGCGCGTGTCCAGACCTGCGATCGCCGTCGTGTTCGACGTTACGTTCGCATTCGTCGTGTTTAACTGATCACCGGTCACCGCGTCCGTGCTGCCTGCGGCGATCGAACCCGCCTTCAGATTCGTCAGCGTCGTGCCTGACGTGCCTGCGAGCGTGATCGTGTCCTTCGACGCGCTGTCGTACTTCACGGCTGCGGCATCGAGTGCGCTCACACGCGTGTCCAGACCTGCGATTGCAGTCGTGTTCGCCGTCACGTTCGAGTTCGTCGTGTTCAACTGATCGCCCGTCACTGCGTCGGTACTGCCTGCTGCGATCGAACCGGCCTTCAGGTTCGTGATCGTCGTGCCTGCCGTGCCTGCCAACGTGATCGTGTCCTTCGACGCGCTGTCGTACTTCACGGCTGCGGCATCGAGTGCGCTCAACTGCGACTGCGCGCTCGTCAGATCAGCCGTGTTCGACGCTACCGTCGTGTTCAGGCTGTCGATGTCAGTCGTATTTTGGGTCACGCGCGTGTCGAGACCCGCGATCGCCGTCGTATTCGCCGTTACGTTCGTGTTGGTCGTGTTCAACTGATCGCCCGTCACCGCATCCGTGCTGCCTGCGGCGATCGAACCGGCCTTCAGGTTCGTGATCGTCGTGCCGGATGTACCAGCCAGCGTGATCGTGTCCTTCGACGCGCTGTCGTACTTCACGGCGGCGGCATCAAGTGCGCTCAATTGCGACTGCGCGCTTGTGATGTCCGTCGTGTTGGTCGTCACGCGCGTGTCCAGACCCGCGATTGCAGTCGTGTTCGCCGTCACGTTCGTGTTGGTCGTGTTCAACTGATCGCCCGTCACTGCGTCGGTACTGCCTGCGGCGATCGAACCGGCCTTCAGGTTCGTCAGCGTCGTGCCCGACGTGCCTGCCAACGTGATCGTGTCCTTCGACGCGCCGTCGTACTTCACGGCTGCGGCATCGAGTGCGCTCAACTGCGACTGCGCGCTCGTCAGATCAGCCGTGTTCGACGCGACGGTCGTGTTCAGGCTGTCGATGTCAGTCGTATTTTGGGTCACACGCGTGTCCAGACCCGCGATCGCCGTCGTATTCGCCCCCACGTTCGCATTCGTCGTGTTCAACTGATCACCGGTCACCGCATCGGTGCTTCCCGCGGCGATCGAGCCCGCCTTCAGGTTCGTCAGCGTCGTGCCCGACGTGCCTGCTAGCGTGATCGTGTCCTTCGATGCACTGTCGTACTTCACCGCGCTCGCCGCCTGGCCCGCCAGATCCGCCAGCGCCGAACCCACGTTGTTGTACGTGTTGCTGCCCACCGCGTAGCTGGGGTTCGAGATAGCGCCGGTGGTCGCGTTATAGCTCGCGCCGCCGCCCAGCGCCGATGCCGTGGTCGCACCTTCCTGGTTGACCTTTGCATCTTCCGACTTCAATTGGCTCACGTTCACGGCATCGGTTGCCGCGTAGCCGGGCGCCACGTTCGTGATGCGGCGTTCCTTGTTCGCCAAACCTACCGACACTTCGCCATTCGCCGTCGATGCGACGCCAGACAACGCCGTCGATCCCGGGTTGTAGCCTGCCTGGGTCAGGTCGGCGGTGGTCGTCGACTTGTTGCCGAGTGCGACGCTGTTGCCCGCAGATGCCGTGGCATAGGGGCCGATGGCCGCAGCGCTACTGCCCGACGAAGTGGCGTAATATCCCAGCGCGACGGATGTAGAGGCGGAAGAATTGGCGTTGTTGCCGATGGCGACGCTGTTGGAGCCGGACGCAACCGTCGGGTTGCTACCGGGCCAGCTCCCGCTCACAGCGATCGAGCCATACGCAGTGGCAGTCGCCCCGCCGCCCAATGCCGTTGTATACCAGGATGAGGCTGTTGCGCCGTTCCCGATTGCCGTCGTGCCCGCCCATACCGCATTGGCATTCGCACCAAGCGCGGTATTGTTATACCCGTTCGTAATCGGGTTGCCCGCGATGGCACCGGGTCCGATCGCAACGTTTTGGTAGGCTGAGGAATTGCCGACGGTCGCTGCACCGGAGCCGATCGCTATCGACGAATTGCCAACTGCCGTGGCTGCGGCATAGCTACCGCCCGCACTGCCTATGGCAATAGCGCCCGCACCACTGCCGAGTGCCGAAGCCTGCTCGCCAATCGCAATGGAAGCGCCCGCGGTGCTCGTGCTCCGGCCACCGAGCGCGATGGCGTTCGTTCCGTTCGCAACGGCCGAATTCCCCATCGCGAGCGCATCGGCCGTGCTCGCTTGCGCGCCGCCGCCGATCGCCACTGCATCCGTCCCCGTGGCAGACGCATCCGCCAACGACGAGTTCGTGCGGAAGTACTTGATTCCGCCACCGCTCGTGATGCCGTTCAGCGTCGTCGTCAAACCCGCGACGTTCGTATTGGTGGTGTTCAACTGGTCGCCGTTCACCGCATCGGTGCTGCCCACACCAAGGGTTCCCGCCGCCACGCCGACGATCTTGTTCGCCGCGCCCGTCGTTCCGGGGCCGCTGAAGAGACTCAGGCCGCCGTGAATATACGCAGCCGGGCTGCCCGCCGTCACGCCCGTGCCGAATACTTCGAGGCCGCCGTTCACGAACGCGCCATGCGCGTCCGAGATGAAATTCAGACCGCTACCGAGGCCGGCCGCAGCAGCCGTACCCGCGCCGAGTGCGGTCGCACACGCTGCGGTGCCAGTTACCGCCGATGTCGTGCCATCCGCGTTGATCGAGGTGCACGCGTTCGACGTGCCATCGTTGAAGAGCGCCTGACTCGCGGCATACGCGCCGTGGGAAACGAACATCGAACCTGCGCCGGCAATGGTCGCCATGAGCGCGGTCACGGACATGACCGCCGACACCGCCTTGCGTCCGCTCGTCTACTTCGTGTGGCCCTTCGCAAGCTCGGAGGTCGCCGTCCATGTGCGCGTGACCTGGTTCCATACCGTTTTGTAGATTCTGTTCACAGTCCAAATTCCTGGCATCTTGACTGACCGGTCAGCGTGGCAATTTCGTTGGGCGGCCACCTTGGCGCGCTTCAAAAATCAAGCATCGGTCGTGTCGGGTTGAGTACAACTTCGAGCGGGGCGATAACCGGCCTTTTCACCGGAAAATTTCCCTTGAAGCTCGGCGCGTATTTCAGCGCGCTTGTCTCAAGCCACGAATAGGACACATCTCAATCAATCGGGCATTTAAATTAGGCATCCTCCTATGTAAATCTGAGCATCCGGTGCGTCGGCGCACCATCGGGCATCCAGCGACGGACCCCGCGATGCGAACTTCGCTTTTCATTACACGATGCGACAAAACGCTACACCTCAAAACGACAGGTTAGCGTCGCGATGCGTCTGCACTCCCAAACATCTAAGGATAGATGGCGACGCATCCGGCCACGTCCGCTTCCTCAGTGATACCGCTGCGCCATCGCCTCCAGCGGCATCGGCTTGATGCGCTCGGCCTGGCCCGCGCAACCGAACGCCTCGAAGCGCGCCTTGCATAGATCGCGCGCCGCCGCCGTCGCCGCCTTGAGCGCGTGCCGCGGATCGAACTCCGAGCGCGCCGACGCCAGCGCGCGCCGCATCGCGCCATTCATGGCGAGCCGGATGTCGGTGTCGATGTTCACCTTGCGCACGCCGTGCCGGATTCCGCGCTGGATCTCCTCGACCGGCACGCCGTATGTCTCCGAAAGCTCGCCGCCGAATTCGCGGATCGTCGCGAGCCATTCCTGCGGCACCGACGACGACCCGTGCATCACGAGATGCGTGTTCGGAATGCGCTCGTGAATTTCGACGATGCGGTCGATCGCGAGGATGTCGCCAGTCGGCTGGCGGCTGAACTTGTACGCGCCATGCGATGTGCCGATGGCGATCGCGAGCGCATCGACGCCCGTTGCTTCGACGAAGGCCTGCGCCTGTTCGGGATCAGTGAGCAGTTCGTCGCGAGAGAGCGTGCCTTGCGCGCCCACGCCGTCCTCCTCGCCCGCCGCGCCCGTTTCGAGCGAGCCGAGACAGCCGAGTTCGCCCTCCACCGACACGCCCACCGAATGCGCCGCCTCGACGACGCGGCGGCTTACGTCGACGTTGTAGTCGTAGGCGGCGGGCGTCTTTTGGTCGGGCATGAGCGAGCCGTCCATCATCACCGACGTGAAGCCCGAGCGGATCGCCTGCTGGCACACCGAAGGACTCGCGCCATGATCCTGATGCAGCACGACGGGCAAATCCGGATGCGCCTCGATGGCCGCGAGCACCAGATGCCGCAGATACGGCTCGCCCGCGTACTTGCGCGCGCCCGCCGACGCCTGCAGGATGACCGGGCTCTTCGTGGCTTGAGCAGCCTGCATGATGGCCTGCACCTGCTCCATGTTGTTGACGTTGAACGCGGGCACGCCGTAGCCGTGCTCGGCCGCATGATCCAGCAATTGACGCAGGGCGATGAAGGCCATCACAGGCTCCTTGAGGACGTCACGACACGTTGCACTTCATCGACGACGGCGCCGATGGTGAGCCCGAAATGCTCGAAGAGCGCGGAGGCGGGCGCGGACTCGCCGAAGGTATCGATGCCGACGACGCCGCCTTCCAGCCCCACGTATTGCCGCCAGAACGCAGTGACCCCCGCTTCGACCGCGACGCGCGGCACGCCCGGCGGCAGCACGCGTTCGCGCCATGCGAACGACTGCCGGTCGAAGACATTGGTCGATGGCATGGACACCACGCGCGCGAGGATGCCCGCTTCGCGCAGCGGTTCGATGGCGCCGAGCGCGAGCGCGACTTCGGAGCCGGTCGCGATCAGCACGACGCATTTGTCATTCGGACCCGATGCGTCCGGCCAGTCGCGCAACACATAGCCGCCGCGTTCGATCGCATCGACCTGCTGTTCGCTGCGCGCGACGAACGGCAGGTTCTGGCGACTGAGCAACAAGCACGACGGCCGGTCGCGATCCACCGCGCTGACCCACGCCTGCGCGGTCTCGACCGTGTCGCACGGACGCCATACGTCGAGACCGGGGATGAGTCTTAACGAAGCCGCATGCTCGACGGACTGATGCGTCGGACCGTCCTCGCCAAGGCCGATCGAATCGTGCGTGAAGACGAAGGCGGTGCGCGTCTTCATCAGCGCCGCCATGCGCAGCGCGTTGCGTGAATAGTCGGAGAAGGTGAGGAACGTGCCGCCGAACGGCAGATAACCGCGATGCAGCGCGACTCCGTTGAGCACCGCGCTCATGCCGAACTCCCGCACGCCGAAGTGGATATAGTTGCATGGCGAACTACTTTCAACCGGCTGCAGGTCGATGGCATCTTTCCAGCGGGTGAGGTTCGAGCCCGTCAGATCCGCCGATCCGCCGAGCAACTCGGGCAACGCGCGCGCGAGTCCTTCGATCGCGTTCTGCGATGCCTTGCGTGTCGCGATGGATTGCGCCTCGCGGTTCGCGTCGCCGACCAGCGCACGCGCCGCCTGGCGCCATCCGGCGGGCAACGCGCCGCGCGCGCGCCGTTCGAACTCGGCGGCCTGGTCGGGATAGTGTGCACGGTACGCTTCGAAGCGCTGTGTCCAATCGGATTCGGCTGCCGCGCCTGTCTCGCGCGCATCCCACGCATGCCGTATCGACGAAGGGATCTCGAACGGCGCATGCGGCCAGTCCAGCGCTTCGCGCGTTGCGGCGGCCTCCTTCGCGCCGAGCGGCGCGCCGTGCACGTCGTGCGTTCCCGCCATCGACGGCGCGCCCTTACCGATCACCGTCTTGCAGCAAATGAGCGTCGGCTGCTGCGAGGTGCGCGCTTCACGCAACGCGCGATCGACGGCGTCGACATCGTGACCGTCGACGTCGCGCAGCACGTTCCACCCGTACGCCGCGAAGCGCGCGGGCGTGTCGTCGGCGAACCATTGCGCGACGTAGCCGTCGATCGAGATGCCGTTGTCGTCGTAAAGCACGACGAGCTTGCCGAGTCCAAAGGTGCCCGCGAGCGACGCTGCTTCGTGCGAAATCCCTTCCATCAGACAGCCGTCGCCGACGAACGCATAAGTCCGGTGATCGACGATCTCATGACCGGGCCGGTTGAACTCGCGTGCGAAGAGCGCCTCGGCGAGTGCCATGCCGACCGCATTTGCAAAGCCTTGTCCGAGCGGTCCGGTCGTCGTCTCGACGCCCGGCGTCACGCCCACTTCCGGATGTCCCGGCGTCTTGCTGTGCAACTGGCGAAAGCGCTTCAGTTCGTCGATGGAGAGGTCATACCCCGTCAGATGCAACAGGCCGTAGAGCAGCATCGACCCATGTCCGTTCGACAACACGAAGCGATCTCGGTCGGGCCAATCGGGATTGCGCGGATTGTGCTTCAGGTGCCGGTCCCACAGCGCGACCGCGATCTCGGCCATGCCCATCGGCATGCCGGGATGCCCGGAGTTCGCCTGCTGGACCGCATCGACGGCGAGCATGCGCAGCGCATTCGCCATCGACCGCGTGTCGGCGCGCGTCGCTGGCCGGTCGAGTGTTTCAGCCACGGCATTCATGGATGCCTCCTTGTCTACGAGTCGAAGAAATCGGTTCAGGCGCGTGCGCAGCGGTCGCGCAACTGCAGGATCATCGGCGTGAAGATGAGCTGCATCGCGAGTCCCATCTTGCCGCCCGGCACGACGATCACGTTCGGCCGCGACATGAACGAGTCGTGCAGCATGGTGAGGAGATACGGGAAGTCGATGCCCTTCGGCCGCGTAAAGCGAATCACGACGAAGCTCTCGTCCGGCTGCGGAATCTCGCGGGCGGTGAACGGGTTGGAGGTGTCCACGGTCGGCACGCGCTGGAAGTTCACATGCGTGCGCGAGAACTGCGGACAGATGTAATTCACGTAGTCGGGCATGCGGCGCAGGATCGTATCGACGACCGCCTCATGCGAATAGCCGCGCATCGTCTGGTCCCGATGCAGCTTCTGAATCCATTCGAGGTTGATGATCGGCACGACGCCGACGAGCAGATCGGCGTGACGCGCGACATCGACCTTTTCCGTGACGGCCGCGCCGTGCAGGCCCTCGTAGAACATCAGGTCGGTGCCCTGCGCGATGTCTTCCCACGGCGTGAAGGTGCCCGCGTCCTGCCTGAAATGGGCGGCTTCGGCGTCGTCGTGGATATAGCGGCGAAGCTTGCCGGTGCCGCTTTCGCCGTAGCTCGCAAACAGTTGCTCCAGTTCTTCGAGCAGGTTCGCTTCCGGGCCGAAATGGCTGAAGTTGACGAGGCCATCGCGCTCGCTCTGCTTCATCGCCTCGCGCATGCCGAGGCGGTCGTAGCGATGGAACGCGTCGCCTTCGACGATCTGCGCGTTGATGCGCTCGCGCCTGAAGATGTGCGTGAAGCTTTTCATGACCGTGGTCGTGCCGGCGCCGCTCGAACCGGTCACTGCGATGATCGGATGCTTGACTGACATGCGCTTGTCTCCCTTGTCTAGTGGTCCATCTGCGCGTTTGCAAGCTCACACCGGATCGGGCAGAAACAGCGACCGCTCGTTAAAGAGCGGCGACGTATAGGGCTTGTCCTCCCCGCGATCGTATTCGCCGTGATAGCGGCCGATGCGCGCCACTTCGTTCTTCGATCCGAGAATCACCGGCACGCGTTCATGCAGCGCGCGCGGCTTCACATCCAAGATGCGTTCGCGCCCGGTGATCGACATGCCGCCCGCCTGCTCGACGAGAAAGCTCATCGGGCTCGCCTCGTAAAGCATGCGCAGGCGTCCCTGCATCGCGGGAGTCTTGAAGTCGCGCGGATACATGAACACGCCGCCGCGCATCAGGATGCGATGCACTTCGGCCACCATCGAAGCGATCCATCGCATGTTGAAGTCGCGCTCGCGGCAGCCGCTCCTGCCGTCCTTGCACTCCTGCACGTAGCGACGCACGGGCGGCTCCCAGAACCGCTCGTTCGATGCGTTGATCGCGAACTCGCACGAGTCCTCGGGGATGCGGATATCGGAATGCGTGAGTACGAAGTTGCCGACATCACGCTCCAGCGTGAACCCGTGCGTGCCGTTGCCGACGGAGAGGACGAGCATCGTCGAGGGGCCGTAGATCGCATAGCCCGCGGCCACTTGTTCACGGCCTGGGCGCAAGAAGCCAGCTTCGCCAGACTCGCCGTTCACACGCAGCACCGAGAAGATCGAACCGACGACGCCGTTGATGTCGATATTCGACGACCCGTCGAGCGGATCGAAAGCGAGCAGATACTCGCCGCGCGGATAGGCTTCAGGAATCTCATAGACGCCCTCCATTTCCTCGGACACCATGCCCGCGAGTAGGCCGTCCCACTCGCAGTGCTGAAGGAAAATGTCGTTGGTCGCGAGGTCGAGCTTCTTCTGCTCGTCGCCGTGCGCGTTGACGCTTTGCGCCGATCCGTAGTTGCCGGCGAGCGCGCCTTTAGTGAGCGCGGCCGAGATGGTCTTGATCGACGCGGCTACGTCGATCAGGAGCGCCGATAACCCGATCTGCGATTGCGGCCCGGGCTTGCGGTCGAGCGTGTCGATGAGGAATTTCGAAAGGGTCGTTCGTCCGTCCTGCATGGCACTCTCCTTGGAGGTCTATCGAATCGGGTCGGGCGGCGGCGTATCGAACACGCGGCTTGCGAGGATGTCGCTCGCGGCGATGAGTGTCAGCGCGTCGCTGCCGGTCGGCTTGCCGCCTTGCAGCGCATCCGCGAAGAGGCGGTTCGCCTGACGCAGCCGCGCGCGGTCGAGCGCATTGCGCACCGATCGCGCGTTCGCGAAGTTGGGCAGCGCGATACGATGCGCGAGGTAGTCTTCGAACGCGCCGCGCGAACTGTCGTCGAGCCGGTAGTGCATGGCGCCAAGCATGCGTTCTGCGATTTGCAGCAGCTCGGCGGCGTCGTAATCGGGGAACGTGATGTGATGCGCGATGCGCGAGCGAAAGCCGGGATTGCTCCTGAAGAACGTATCCATGCGGTCTTCGTAACCAGCGAGGATCACGACGAGATCCTCGCGCTGGTTCTCCATTGTCTGGAGCAGGATCTCGATGGCTTCCTGCCCGTAGTCGCGCTCGTTCTCCGGGCGATACAGGTAGTACGCTTCGTCGATGAAGAGCACGCCGCCCATCGCGCGCTTGAGCACGTCGCGCGTTTTCGGCGCGGTATGACCGATGTACTGGCCGACGAGATCGTCGCGCGTCACCGAGACCAGATGATTGCGCCGGATATAGCCGAGCCGGTGCAGCACTTCGGCCATGCGCAGCGCGACGGTCGTCTTGCCGGTGCCGGGGTTGCCTGAGAAGCACATGTGCAGCGTGGGCGCGCCGCTCGCGAGGCCGAGCGTGTCGCGCGCGCGCTCCACGAGCAGATGCGCGGCGATCTCGCGGATGCGCGTCTTCACGGGCACGAGGCCGACGAGATCGCGGTCGAGTTCCGCGAGGACGTCGCCGATGCCGGAGTCGCGAAAGAGCGCGACGAGATCGACGTGCGGCGCTGTTGCGGCTGTCTCTTCCGACCTGTCGAGGATGGCTTCGGCGGACATCGTTCATCGCTCCGTGTAGCGTTCGCCAGCGGGGCGATCGGTGGCGTAGGTTCGCATCGCGTAGTGCTGCGCGCGGCCGCGGCCTTCCTGACGTTCGAGCCTGAATCCGGGTTCGACGGCGGGTCGGTTGACGATGAACGAGAGACGCATGGTCTCGAAGCCGCGCACCGAATCGAAGGCGTTCACCTTGACGTAGTGCTGCGGATAAGTCGTGCGGCAGGCGTTGACCTCCTGCAGCACGCCGGCGGCATCGTGGAGGTCGAACATGGGCAGGCCCCACATTTCCCAGTACGTGTTGCGCGGATGCGGATCGTCGGTGAACTCGACCGAGCAGGCCCAGCCCTGACTCAGCGCGTATTCGATCTGCTTGCTGATTTCTTCGTTCGTCAGGGGCGGAAGGAAGGAAAACGTTCCTTGAGTGATGTGCATGACTGGCGTCCTTGAGTTAGGGATTCAGAACCGGCCTTACACCGCAGTCGGCGTGACAGCAAAGTCCGGCGTATCGGTCGACGCATAGTTGAACGTGACGTCGCGCCACGTATCGAGCGCCTGCTTGAGCGGCGAGCACCACCGCGCGGCGGCCTCGAGCAACTCGGGCCCTTCGCGAGCGATATCGCGTCCTTCGTTACGCGCCTTGACGATGGCTTCGAGTGCCACGCGATTCGCGACCGCGCCGGCCTGAATCCCCCCCGGATGCCCGATCGTCCCGCCGCCGAACTGCAGGATGCAGTCGTCGCCGAAGAGATCGATCAACTGATGCATCTGCCCCGCATGAATGCCGCCCGACGCAACCGGCATCACCTTGCGCAGCCCGGCCCACGGCTGGTCGAAGAAAAGGCCCCGCGACAGATCGACATCGTTGCGCGCCTCGCGGCACACGTTGTAATAGCCCTGCACCGAAAGCGGATCGCCTTCCAGCTTGCCGACGGCTGTCCCCGCATGCGCATGATCGACGCCCGCCATGCGCAGCCACTTCGCGATCACGCGAAACGAAATGCCATGATTGCGTTGCCGCGTGTAAGTGCCATGCCCCGCGCGATGCAGATGCAGGATCATGTCGTTCCTGCGCGCCCACTTCGACATCGACTGGATCGCCGTCCAGCCGATCACGAGGTCGATCATCACGATGCACGAACCCAGTTCCTTGGCGAACTCGGCGCGTTCGTACATGTCCTCCATCGTGCCGGCCGTCACGTTCAGATAGTGACCCTTCACTTCGCCCGTCTCGGCCTGCGCGCGGTTCACCGCCTCCATCGAAAAGAGATAGCGGTCGCGCCAGTGCATGAACGCCTGCGAGTTGATGTTCTCGTCGTCCTTCAGGAAGTCGAGACCGCCCTTCAATCCTTCATACACCACGCGCCCATAGTTCTTGCCCGACAGCCCGAGCTTCGGCTTGACCGTCGCACCGAGCAGCGGCCGTCCGTACTTGTCGAGACGCTCGCGCTCGACCACGATGCCCGTCGGCGGCCCTTGAAACGTCTTCAGATAAGCGACCGGTATGCGCATGTCCTCGAGCCGCAATGCCTTCAACGGCTTGAAACCGAACACGTTGCCGATGATTGACGCCGTCAGGTTGGCAACCGAGCCTTCCTCGAAGAGATCGAGTTCATAGGCGATGTACGCGAAGAACTGCGGCTCGCCCGTCGCGGACGCGGGCACCGGCTCCACGCGATACGCCTTTGCGCGATACATGTCGCAGGCAGTGAGCCGGTCGGTCCAGACGACGGTCCAGGTCGCCGTCGACGATTCGCCCGCCACCGCTGCCGCCGCTTCCTCCGGCTCGACGCCCGGCTGCGGCGTGATGCGAAAGAGCGCGATGACGTCAGTGTCCTTCGGCGTGTAGTCGGGCTGCCAGTAGCCCATCTCGCGATACTTCATGACGCCTGCCGCATAACGTGAACGCGGGTCCTGCGGATTGCGGACCGCCTCGACGGCGGCTTTGCTGAAGTCGTTCATTGCGGTTCCTCGAGAGTGGTTGTCCCTGTCTGCCTGCTGAGACTGCAGCGTAGGCGCGCCCTCTCTCGAAGGGAATTCACGAATTTCTTGTGCGGCCCTAAACGATCCTTTTATCGCGGGTTATTGCCTATGATGCGAATGGAACACTTTGCTGCGTTTCCGCGACAGTCGTCCTCGAAAACGTGCGCCCGTTCCATTCGCCATCGCTCGCGGTCGCATTGGCATGAGGCTTGCGTAATGATCGGCGCCTGCGCGTTGCGGCGAGCGATCGCTGAAGCGCAAGGGCATCGGTTGAACCATCAACGAGGAGGAACGTGTATGCAATGGACTACCCCGAGCTTCACCGATATGCGTTTTGGTTTTGAAATCACGATGTATATCGCCACCCGTTAATCCCGCACTGGCCGCGATGAGCGGCTCTCGTGCGGGATCGTTTGATCCGTAGTCCAACCTGCCGGCTCAAAGCCTGCCGCTACGACCAGCGTTCCCCGCCATGATTTTCGAAACGATCGTCACGACCGCGGCGCGCGATGGCCGGCCTCACATCGCGCCGATGGGCGTGCGCTTCGAGGACGACCTCGCGATCCTTGCGCCCTTTCGTCCCTCGACGACGCTCGACAACATCCTCGCCACGCGCGCCGCCGTGATCAATCTCACGACCGACGTGCGCGTCTTCGCGGGCTGCGTAACGGGCACGCAGCGCGACTGGCCGACGCTGCCCGCGAGCCGCGTCGAAAGCGTGCGGCTTCTCGGCTCGCTCGCGCACATGGAATTGCGCCTCGACGAAGTGAGCGACGACGACCAGCGTCCCGTGCTGAGAATGAAGTGCGTGCATCGCGAGACGCACGCGCCGTTTGCCGGCTTCAATCGCGCGCAGAACGCCGTCGTGGAAGGCGCGATCCTCGTGAGCCGGCTTTTCATGCTGCCCGCCGACAAGGTGGACAGCGAGATGGCCTATCTTCAGATCGCCATCGACAAGACCGCCGGCGAGGCCGAACGCATCGCGTGGAACTGGCTGAAGGAAGCGGTCGCGCGGCATCGCAGCTCGAACCCGCAGTAACGGAGACCCCCATGACCGCCTTGCTCGCGAGCGTGCGCTCGTCCGCTGAAGCGTTGGATGCCGCGCATGCCGGCGCCGCGCTGATCGATCTGAAGGAACCGGGCGCGGGCGCGCTTGGCGGCGTGGCCGTTGGCGAGATCGCGCGCATCGTGCGCGAACTGCGCTCGCACTATCCCGTGAAGCCGATCAGCGCGACCATCGGCGACCTGCCGACCGACGCCTTCGACGAAATCGCCGCGCGCGTGATCGACGTGAGCAACGCGGGCGTGGACTACGTGAAGGTCGGCGTGACGCCGGGACCGGATGCGGCGCGCTGTCTCACGCTGCTCGCGAGCTTGCCCGCATCGGTCGTGCCGGTGCTGCTCTCGGACGACGGCGCGGACGAGGCACTCGCGGCGTTCGCGGGAGGCCTCGGCTTCGCGGGCATCGTCTTCGATACGGCGAGCAAGGACGGCCGCACGCTCTTCGATTGCGTCGATGCGCCGACGCTCTCGCGCTGCCTGTGCGCGGCCGGTGCGCGCGGTTCGATGACGTGCGTGGCGGGGTCGCTCGGCTGGGCGCAGCTCGCGCAGATTCGCGCGCTCGGGCCGGACATCGCGGGCTTCCGGACGGCGCTCTGCGACGAAACGGAAGGACGCGCGGGAAGGCTCGACCCGAAGCGCGTCGCGCGCCTGGCCGATGCGTTGCATCATCCGGTGCAGGCGGCCAGCGTGGCGTAAGGCGGCTTCAAACCACCGGCACGTTCAACAGCCTGTCGCGCATCACCGCGAGGTCGCCCTTGTTGAACATCTCGACGACGTAGTTCGCGTCCTTCACATGACCGACGAAACGCGCGTCCACGACGCCGCTCGCCGCGAGCGTCTCCAGCGGCGCGCCCGCGTCGACGGGACATGACTTCACGACCATCAGGCGCTCGGCGTTGAGCGAGTTCGAGAGGATCGCCGCGAGGCTGTCGGAGGTCGTGTCCCAGTTGGTGGTCGTATCCGGCGTGATGCGCATCAGGCCGGTCGGCACCCACACCGCCACATGACCGTCGCGCAATGCGCTGCGGATCCGCTCTTCGCTCGACGCCAGCACGAGTTCCGGCAGGATGCCTTGCATCAGGATCGCGTACTGCGCCATCGCGAGCAAACACATGTTGTGCGCGACCAGATCGTCGACCCGCCAGTCGAGCTGGTACTGGCGAACGGCGTCCGCGAAATCGGCGCCGCCCGGCACGATCACGACGCGCCCGCCTCCTATTTCCCAAAGCTGCGTGAGCCATTCGCGCAGCGCCGGGTCGTGGCTCAGGCTTCCGCCGATTTTCACCACCCACATGACGTGTGTCCTCGCATTGTCGTGACTGCTTCGATGCCGCGCACCGCGTGTCGTGCCATTCGATTGTCGTTTCCCCGCTGCCTTCGCGCACGCCTTTTGCGCTGCGCGCACGGCCATTCGCGCGGGGAAGCGTTCCCGTTTTCACGCCGCCATCGATTCTCCCTCGCCGCCCGCGCGCGGCTGATCCGTCGAGGTCGCTGAAGCTGCCAGCAATCCGACGGCCACACTCGGCGCGCAGGTCGAGGCCCACTCGCCGAGGTCGGCGGCTTGCCCTGCGGCACCACGTGCCGCGCCCGCCAGCATCGCGAAATCGACGTAGCTGCGCGCGTCCTGGCGCGCGAGCGCCGCCGCCAGAAAGCGTCCGCATCCCGCCCCGACGATCGGCGCCGCCGCCAACTCCGGATGCGCCGCGCACACACGCGCGAGGCTCGCCTCGATCGCGCGCAACTGCTCGCGGCGCCACTCGCCGGCGAAACGGCGCCAGTCGGCGTCGCTCGCATCGGCGGCATCGCGGCCGATCATGCGGGCCATGCGCGCACGGCTCGCGGGCTTCGTCTTCGGGCCGTTGTCGGCGCTCGGATGCTGGTCGTGCGGCGGCCACAACTCGTCCGTCAGACGATAGACATCCGCGCTCGTCGCGAACCATTCGTTCATCACGCTCGTCGCCTCGCCGCGAAACGCGATGCGATGCGCGATGCCGCACAGCGGCGTGCGCACCACGCCCTGATAGACGAGTTCGCCCGTGACGAGCCGCTCGGCATCGTTCGAGCCGCGCGCCGCGACCTGACCGCCGACGATCGGCACGATGTCCGTCGTCGTGCTGCCGATGTCGATGAAAAGCGCGTGAGGAACGCGCGTCGAGACCCACTGCGCGCTCGCGTGCCAGTTCGCCGACGCCACCTTGCGCCAGCCGTCCGCGCAGGCGGAACGCGCGAGCCAGCCCGCCGCGCCCGCGTAGAACAGCGTGCGCGGCCCGAGCCGCTGGGCGAGCGTGCTCGCGAGCACGCGCACGCCTTCGGCGCGGCTCGCGAAGAGATCGACCATTTCGCCCGTCATCGTGACCGCGTGGCGCGCGGTGGCGTCGCCCGCGGCGGGCCAGCGTTCGAACACGGCGTCGATCGCGCGCTCGAGATGCGCGAGCCCCTGCCACAGCGGACACGCCCATTGCGCGACGTCGGCGACGATGCCCGCGCGGCTCGCCATCGACACCTTGACGTGCGCGCCGCCGACGTCCCAGCCGAAGACCGGTGCGTCCGAGGCGCTCACGAGAGTCCTCCGAACGCGCGAAAGCGCGGTTGCGCGTCGGGTTCGAAGCCCGTGACGCCGTGCACGGCGAGCAGGTCGCGCGCGAGATTGTGCTTCTGGACCCGCGACTGCCCCGCATACGCGACCGTCAGGCGCGGATTCACTTCGATCACGACCGGTCCGCGCTCGCGATGCCACACCAGATCAATGCCCGCGAAGCCGCGCAAACCCGGCAGCGCCGCGACGACGCGTTGCGCGAGCGCATCGAGCGTGCGCCCCTGCACGCCGCGCCGGTCGATGCGGTCGATATCCACGCCGCTGAACTCGACGACGCGTTCGTTGCGGCCCGCAGCGGCGCTGTCGGGCAAGCCGATGCGCTGGCGGTTGATCGAGAGAAGCGTCGCGCCGCGCTCGCCGCACAGGAGCGACAGGCTCAGCGGCTCGCCGTCGATCCATTGCTGGAGCACCGGATTGCGGCCCGCTTCCGCGCGCGCCTCGTATTCCGCGACAGCGTGGCCGAGATCGTCGAAGACGTAGGTGTCGAGGCCGCCGGCGCCGTCGTCGGGCTTGACGACCCACTTGCCGCCGTCGACAGCGGTTGCCGCAACCGGTTCGAGCGCGGGCGTCGTGACGATGCCGCGCGCGGCCAGGCACGCCGCCGTCGCGCTCTTGCTCGATGTCACGCGGATCGACTCCTTCGAGCAGCCGAGCCAGCGCGACGCGCCGACCGCATCGTAGAGCCGCAGCAACAGGCCGTCGCATTCCGGCGCGACGATCCACGCGTAGTCGTGCTCGCGGGCGATGCGCGCGACGAAGCGCGTCATCGGCTCGCCGGGTTCGGCGACGTGGCGCACGGTGTCCGTGTCCGCGCCGGCCGATTCGAAGTGCGAACTCGCGTAGGAAACCTGCACGCCGTCCAGCTCGCGCAGATCGGCGACGAGCGCATCGCGCATCACGCGGCCCTCGACGATCAGCGCACTCAGGTCCGCGAGGCTGCCCGCGCCCGCGACTTGCGGGTCGATGCCGCCGCCGGTGAGATATTCGAAAACGAAGATTCTGGTCAAAACGAGAGACCTCATCGCAGGTGATGCCGGTTGTCGATTGTGGACGGCTCACACAATATCCGTGCCATGTGGTGCGGCGCGTCATAGGCGTCGGCGGGCTGTCATCCATCTGCAAGGCGCTGTTGCAACGAGTGTCCAGCGGGTGACACTGTGTTCCAGAAGGACGCACATTATGTTCGGCCAAGGCGATTCGTCCGCGCGCGCACCCGTCGATGTGCCGGGCATGCGTCGATGCCGGGCGTCGAAGCCCCGAGCGGACGCACGCAGCGCGCGAGCGCGCCGTGCAAAAACCGGCATGGACCTTGCTCAAAGGGGCGCCATGCACGAACCGTCTCCCCCTACTTCGAGTGCCGGCCAACCGGGCGCCGCTGTCGCGCCTGCGCCGTCGCCTTTATCGTCGCCTGCGCAGTCCGAGCCGGTTACAAGCGCGGCTAAAAGCGCGACCACACGCGCGGCCCAAGGCGACTGGACCTGCCCGTTTTGCCCGCTGCTATGCGACGACATCTCGTTAGACCTGCACGGCGACGGCAGTCTCGCCGCATCGAACACCGACTGCCCGCGTCTTGCGCGCTCGATTGCGCGCTTCGGCGCCGCCGATGCCGCGTGCACGCCGACGATCGACGGCGCGTCCACCGATCCCGCGTCGGCGCTCGCGCGTGCCGGGGAGATCCTGTCGCGCGCGCGCCGGCCGCTGTTCGGCGGCCTCGCGACCGACGTAGCCGGCGCCCGCGCACTGTATGAACTCGCGGCCCGCGCGGGCGCGGTGCTCGACCATCTGCACGGCGACGCGCTCGCCGCATCGACGCTCGCGCTGCAGGATCGCGGCGCGTTCTTCACGACGCTTTCCGAAGTGAGATCGCGCGCCGATCTCATGGTCGTGTTCGCCTGCGAGCCCGCGCTACGCTATCCGCGCTTCTACGAGCGCGCGTTCGGCGGTGTCGAGCGCGACGTGACGGCGTGTTTCGTCGCGTGTCCCGTCGATCCGGCCGCAGCCGCGCTGCCTCACGTCAGCACCGACTCGATCCTCGCCGATGCCGATCCGTTCGATCTGCTCGCGCAATGGTCGGCGCTGATCGAAGGACGCGGCATCGCGGAACGCGAGTTGTCCGCGCTCGCCGACCGGGTCGCGGCCGCGCGCTACACGGTGTTCGTCTATGAGCCCGCCGCGTTGCCGCAGCCGCACGCGGCGCTGCTGATCGAGGCGCTCAATCGCATCGTCAAGGCCGTGAATCGCACGACGCGCGCCGGCGGCCTCGCGCTCGGCGGCGACGACGGCGCCCTCACCGTCAATCAGGCGATCACGTGGCTCTCGGGCTTTCCGCTGCGCACGCACGTCTCGATGACCGCGCCGCTCGATCACGATCCGTATCGCTATCGCACACAAACGCTGCTCGCCGACGGCGAAGCCGACGCGCTTCTATGGATCGCGAGCTTCGGGCCGGAGCCGCTGCCCGCGTCGCTCGCGGACGACGTGCCCGCCGTCGTGCTCGGCCACCCGGCGCTCGCGGGAATGCTCGGCAAGCGCAGCGCGCCGACGGTGTTCATTCCCGTGGCAACGCCCGGCATCGACAGCAGCGGGCATCTCTTTCGCATCGACGCGACGGTGGTCGCGCCGCTTCAGCCCGCGCGCCGTGCCGCGCTGCCGACCGTCGCCGCCATCGCGCAGCAGCTCGCGCAAAGGAGCCGGCCATGAGCCTCGCGCGGCTTAGGGGCGGCATCGTCTACGATCCCGCGAACGGCGTGAACGGCGAGCGCCGCGACGTGTACTTCCGCGACGGACGGATCGTCGATGCCGCGGCGAACGCGAGCGTCGATCACGATTACGATGCGTCCGGCATGGTCGTGATGGCGGGCGGCATCGATCTCCATTCGCACATCGGCGGCGGCAAGACGAACCTCTCGCGCCTGTTGCTGCCCGAAGACCATCGCGCCGATGCCGCGCCGGATGCCAACGGCAAGTACCTGCGGCTGCCGTCGTGCGGCGTCTGCACGCCGGGCACGCTCGCGACTGGCTACCGCTATGCCGAGATGGGCTACACCGCAGCCTTCGAGCCGGCGATGATGCCGTCGAACGCGCGTCACACGCACCTCGAAATGGGCGACACGCCGATCATCGATCACGGCGCCTACGTGATGATGGGCAACGACGAACTGTTCCTGCAGATGCTCGCCGCGCGCGACGACTTCGAGCGTCTGCGCGACTACATCGGCTGGACGATCCACGCGAGCAAGGCGCTCGGCGTGAAGGTGGTGAATCCGGGCGGCATCTCGGCGTTCAAGTTCAACCAGCGCTCACTGAACGTGGACGAGGCGCATGTCCACTACGGCATCACGCCGCGCGAAGTCCTCGCCACGCTCACGCGCGCGCTGACCGAACTGCGCGTGCCGCATCCGCTGCACGTCCACGCGAGCAACCTCGGCGTGCCCGGCAACATCGACTCGACGATCGCGACGATGGACGCCGCCGACGGCCTGCCGATCCACCTCACGCACATCCAGTTCCACAGCTACGGCACCGAAGGTCCGCGCAAGTTTTCGTCGGGCGCGCGGGCGATTGCGGACGCGGTGAACGCGCGGCCGAACGTCTCGATCGACGTCGGCCAGATCATCTTCGGACAGACCGTCACAGCTTCCGGCGACACGATGATGCAGTTCAGGAACGCGCCGCTCGCGAACCCGCGCAAGTGGATCGTCGGCGATATCGAATGCGACGCGGGCTGCGGCATCGTGCCGTTCCGCTATCGCGAACAGAGCTACGTGAATGCGCTGCAATGGATCATCGGGCTGGAGATTTTCCTGCTCATCGACGACCCGTGGCGCGTCTCGATGACCACCGATCATCCGAACGGCGGCCCGTTCACGAGCTATCCGCATCTGATCCGGTTGCTGATGGACAAGACCTTCCGCGATGAACAGCTCGACCGCTTGCATCCTGAAGCGAAGGTCGCGAGCGCGCTTGCAGAACTCAAGCGCGAGTTCTCGCTGTACGAGATCGCGATCATCACGCGCGCGGGTCCGGCGCGTTTGCTCGGGTTGAAAGATCGCGGGCATCTCGGCGCGGGCGCGGCGGCCGATATCGCTGTCTATCGCGACGAGCCGGATCGCGAGCGCATGTTCACGTCGCCGGCTTACGTGTTCAAGGACGGGCAACTCGTCGCGGAGAACGGCTCGCTGGTGGCCGCGCCGACGGGCGGCATCCACTTCGTGTCGCCCGAGTTCGACCGCGGCATCGAAAAGACGCTACGCGCGTTCAGCGAAGCGAATCTCGCGGGCAACTTCGCGCACGCCGCCATCAGCGACGACGAAATCTGCGCCTGCTGCCGCGGCGGGCGCCTGTTGCCGGTCGCGTGCTTCGACCCCGCGTGAGCGCCATGCAGATCAACGACACGCTCATCGACGACACCTTCGCGGAAGCCTTCCCGATGAAGGCGACGCGCCTCATCATCACGGCGCATACGAGCGCGTGGGCGCGCAACGCGGCGCTCTCGCTGACGGGCTTCGCGACCTCGGTGATCGACTGCGGCTGCGAGGCGGGTATCGAACGCGACCTCGCCGCGAGCGAGACGCCCGACGGCCGGCCGGGGATTTCGGTGCTGATGTTCGCGGTGTCGTCGAAGGAACTGGCGAAGCAGATCGGACGGCGCGTCGGCCAGTGCGTGCTCACCTGCCCGACGACGGCCGTCTACAGCGGCATCGACCCGGCGACCAGCCGCGCGCCGCTCTCCGACAACGCGCCGCTCGGCAGCGGCCTGCGTTTTTTCGGCGACGGCTGGCAGATCTCCAAGATGCTCGACGGAACACGTTACTGGCGCGTGCCGGTGATGGACGGCGAGTTCGTCTGCGAGGAAAGCACGGTCACGGTGAAGGCGGTCGGCGGCGGCAACCTGCTTTTTCTCGCGCGCGACATCGACTCGGCGCTCGCCGCCGCCGAAGCAGCCGTGACCGCGATGCACCGGCTGCCGAACGTCATCACGCCGTTTCCGGGCGGCGTCGTGCGCTCGGGATCGAAGATCGGCTCGAAGTACGCAGGCGCGACCGCCTCGACCAACGACGCGTTCTGCCCGACGCTGATCGGCCTGTCGCGCAAGAGCGAACTCACGCCGGACGTCGCGTGCGTGCTGGAAATCGTGATCGACGGTTTGACCGACGCCGACGTCGGCGCCGCGATGACGGCGGGCATCGCGGCGGCGTGCGAACTCGGACGCGCCAACGGCATGCTGCGCATCTCGGCGGGCAACTACGGCGGCAAGCTCGGGCCTTATCACTTTCGTCTGCGCGAACTCGCGGCGGGCATCGGTGGAGCGCGCGCATGAGCACGATCACGCTTGCCGTAAAAACTACACTGGACAGGCGCATCGACGGGTCGAATTTACTGCCTGCCGCGCTGGCCGCGCTTTCCGTCGACGAAATTGGGCGCATCGCGCTTCGTGCGGGCAATGAGACGCGCGTGCTCGGCGATTTGTTCGATATAGCTCGCGAGGAAAGCGAGGTGCCGGCGCTCGTCATCGAAGGCGATGCGCGCCTGATCGACCGGCTCGGCGCGAACATGGGCGAAGGGCGGCTCTCCGTGAACGGCGCGGCGGGCGACTACGCGGGTTTGCGCATGACGGGCGGCGAGTTGCGGATCGCGGGCGACGCGGGCCGCTTCGCGGGCTGCGAGATGAGCGGCGGGCGGCTGACCGTCAGCGGCTGCGCGGGCGACTTCGCCGCCGGCGCGCTGCCGGGCGACATGGAAGGCATGACGGGCGGCACGCTCACGATCCTCGGCGACGCTGGCGCGCGTCTTGCGGACCGGATGCGTCGCGGGCTCGTGCTGGTGGGCGGCGACGCGGGCGATTTCGCGGCGTCGCGCCTGGTCGCGGGGACGGTCTGCATCGCGGGGCGCGTCGGCGCACACTATGGCTATGGCATGCGGCGCGGCACGCTGCTGTTGATGCGCGACCCCGGGCGCCTCCCGCCGACCTTCACCGAAGGCGGCCACGGCTTCGAGGTGTTCTGGTCGCTGTTCGTGCGATCGCTTGGGGCGCAGATCGCGCCGTTCTCCGCGCTCGATCCACGCGTGCCGCCGCGGCGCCATGCCGGCGACCTCGCGGTGGACGGACGAGGGGAATTGCTGATCGCGTAATCGTTCTCACGCGATAAGAATGGAACGAGCGTCAGATAAAGACGCGAGCGAGCGCGCGAGCGCTGGCGAAACCAGCGGCATTCGACGAGGAGCCTCGACATGAACACTGCGCAATCGCCCGGTGCGACGCGCGAACCCGACGAACGGACGAGCGCTGACACGCAGCGCTTCGCCCGTCCGCTTGTCGTGCTGCACTGGTTGATCGCGCTGTGCATCATCGCGATGCTTGGCGTCGGACTGTATATGGTGGGCTTGCCGAAGGGACTGCCGTTCAAGTCGACGGTGATCAACTTCCACAAGTCGCTGGGCATGACGGTTTTCCTGCTGGTGCTGATCCGCATCATGGTACGCATGGCTTACGGTCGACCGCCTCTGCCGCCGATGGGAGCGTGGCAACGCGCCGCCGCGAGCACCACGCAGGCTCTTTTATATGTCGGCATGGTGGCGATGCCGTTGACCGGGTATCTGGGTTCGTCGTTCAACAAGTACGGGACCAAGTTCTGGGGGTTGCCGCTGCCGCAGTGGGGACGCGACGATCCGCAGTTGCGAGAAGCGTTCTTTACCGCGCATGGCGTGATTGCCTGGGTCTTGATCGCGCTGATTCTTTTGCATTTTGCCGGGGCGATGAAGCATCACTTTATCGATCGCGATGGGCTCTTGCGGCGCATGTGGACGTGATGTTTTGGTTGCACTTGTTGTCGTGTTAAACCCATCCCAACGAAGGACATGTCTGAATGAAGATCAAAGTGCTCGGCTCATCGGCTGGCGGCGGTTTCCCGCAGTGGAACTGCAACTGCCGCAACTGCGACGGCGTTCGCAAACGCACGCTGAAGGCGATTCCGCGCACCCAATCCTCCATCGCGATCAGCGAAACCGGCCGCGACTGGCTGCTCGTGAACGCGTCTCCCGACATCCTCGCGCAGATCGCCGCGAACCCTGAGCTGCAACCCGCGCGCCGCCCGCGCGATTCGGGCATCGCCGCCGTGCTCACCATCGACGCGCAAATCGATCACGTCACCGGTCTCCTGATGCTGCGCGAACGCGACACGCCGCTGCCGCTCTACGTGACCGATCCCGTGTGGCAAGACCTCTCGACCGGCTTTCCGGTCACGTCGATCCTCGCGCACTACTGCGGCGTCGAACGCCATCGCATCGCGCTCGACGGACAAGCGCTCTCGGTACCGGCGCTGCCGAACGTGCGCATCGACGCGCTGCCGCTCACGAGCAAGGCGCCGCCCTATTCGCCGCATCGCGAAGCGCCCGAACGCGGCGACAACATCGGCCTCGTCTTCACCGATACGGTCTCTGACCGGCGCGTGTTCTACGCGCCCGGCCTCGGCGCCATCGAGCCGCACGTGTACGAGGCAATGTCGAACGCGGACCTGATCCTCGTCGACGGCACGCTCTGGACCGACGACGAAATGATCCGCCTCGGTCTCTCGAAGAAGACCGGCGCCGACATGGGACACCTCGCGCAATCGGGCGCGGGCGGCATGATCGAAGTGCTCGATTCGATCGACCGGCCGGGCGCGCGCAAGGTGCTGATCCACATCAACAACACGAACCCGATACTCGTCGAGGACGGCCCCGAACGGCGCATCCTCGCTGAACACGGCATCGAGGTCGCGAGCGACGGCATGTCGTTCGAATTATGAAGAGGCATGGAGAATCATCGATGCAGAAAGAGACACAAGCCGCCTGGACCCGCGACGAATTCGAAGCGCAGTTGCGCGCGAAGGGCACGGCGTACCACATCCATCATCCGTTCAACGTGAAGATGAATAGCGGCGGCTGTTCGCGCGAACAAATCCGCGGCTGGGTCGCGAACCGCTTCTACTATCAGATCAACATTCCGCTAAAGGATGGCGCCGTCATTTCGAACTGCCCCGACCGCGAAACGCGCCGCCGCTGGGTGCTGCGCATTCTCGATCACGACGGCTATGGCGACAACGAAGGCGGCATCGAAGCATGGGCACGGCTCGGCGATGCAGTCGGCCTCACGCGCGACGAACTCTGGTCGCTCGAACACGTGACGCCCGGCGTGCGCTTCGCCGTCGATGCCTATGTGAACTTCGCGCGCCGTGCGCCGTGGCAGGAAGCGGTGTGCTCGTCGCTTACGGAGATGTTCGCGCCGCAAATCCACAAGGACCGGCTCGCAACATGGCCCGAGCACTATCCGTGGATCGAACCGGTCGGCCTTGCCTACTTTCGCTCGCGCATCTCGCTCGCGCAGCGCGACGTCGAACATGGACTCGAAGTGACGCTCGATCATTTCACGCGCCGCGAGCAGCAGGAACGCGCGCTGGAAATCCTGCAGTTCAAGCTCGACATCCTCTGGACCATGCTCGATTCCATCGAAAAGGCGTTCCCGCAATGAACGACGAAGCCCATCGCCCGAAGCTCAAGAAGCTGTTCCGCCTGCAGTGGGAACCGGCGCAGGACGCGCACGTCCTGCTGTATCCGGAAGGCATGGTGAAGCTGAACCAGAGCGCCGCGCAGATTCTTCTGCGTTGCGACGGCACGCGCGATCTGCCCGCGCTCGTCGCCGATCTCGAACAGGCGTTCAACGCAACCGGGCTCGATGCCGACGTGCGCGCGTTCGTCGCCGGCGCGCAATCGCGCGGCTGGCTGGAGTAAGAGCATGACCGATCTCTCGCAACCGATGACCGAAGCCAGGCCGGCGACAATCGCGCCGCCGCTGTGGCTGCTCGCCGAACTGACGTACCGCTGTCCGCTGCATTGCGTGTTCTGCTACAACCCCGTGAACTACGCGGACCACAGCAGCGAACTCACGACGCAACAATGGATCGACGTGCTGCGCGAAGCGCGCGCGCTCGGCGCGGCGCAGCTCGGCTTTTCCGGCGGCGAGCCGCTCCTGCGCGACGATCTGGAAGAACTCGTCGGCGAGGCGCGCAAGCTCGGGTTCTATACGAATCTCATCACGTCGGGCGTCGGCCTGACCGACAAGCGGCTCGACGCGCTCAAGGACGCGGGTCTCGATCACATCCAGTTGTCGTTTCAGGACTCGACGCAGGAACTCAACGACTTCCTCTCCAGCACGCGCACGTTCGACCTGAAGAACCGCGTCGCGCAGGCGATCAAGGCGCACGACTTCCCGATGGTCCTCAACTGCGTGCTGCATCGCTACAACCTGCCGCACGTCGACAAGATCATCGACATGGCGCTCGCGATGGGCGCCGAGTATCTCGAACTGGCGAACACGCAGTACTACGGCTGGGCGCACACGAACCGCTCGCAACTGATGCCGACCGCCGAGCAGCTAAAGGAAGCGGAAGCGGTAGTCGAGCGCTATCGCCGCGAGATCGGCGACCGGTGCAAGATCTTCTTCGTCGTGCCCGATTACTTCGAGCGGCGTCCCAAGCGCTGCATGAACGGCTGGGGCTCGGTGTTCCTCGGCGTCGCGCCCGATGGCGCCGCCTTGCCCTGCCACACCGCGCGCTCGCTGCCGGGCCTCACCTTCCCGAACGTGAAGGACGTGCCGCTGCGCGAAATCTGGTACGAGAGCGATGCGTTCAACCGCTTTCGCGGCTTCGACTGGATGAAGGAACCGTGCCGCAGTTGCGAAGAGAAGACCATCGATCTGGGCGGCTGCCGCTGCCAGGCGTATCTGCTCACGCAAGACCCCGCGAATGCCGATCCGGTTTGCGACAAGTCACCGCATCACGAGAGCGTCGTCAAGGTCGTGCGTGCCGCCGCCGCGCGCGAGCCGAACGAGCATCCCGTCGTCTTTCGCAACGATGCCAATTCGCGGCGCTTCACGTCGAAGCCCGCCGCGTCCGACGATCCGCCCAAGGGAGCGCGAACATGATCACCGCCGACATCTCGGTCCTGCTCGTCGACGATCACGCGGTCGTGCGCGAGGGCTACCGGCGTCTGCTCGAACTGAGCCCCGACGTGCGCGTCGCGGGCGAGGCCGCCAACGCGTCCGAAGCGTATCAACGATTTTGCGCGCTGCGTCCGGATGTCGTCGTGATGGATCTAGCGCTGCCGGGCGCGAGCGGTATCGAAGCGATGCGGCGCATGCTCGCGCGCGAGCCGGATGCGCACGTGCTCATCTTCAGCGTCCACGAGGAAGCGATCTTCGTGCGCCGCGCACTCGATGCCGGCGCGCGCGGCTATGTGACGAAGGCAAGCGCGCCCGATGTGCTCGTCGAAGGGGTGCGCGCAGTGGCGAGGCGCGTGTGCTACCTGAGCGCGGATGTCTCGCAGGCGCTCGCCTTGCGCACGACGTTCCAGGAAGGGCCGCCCGGACGGCAACTTTCGGCGCGCGAATTCGAAGTGCTGCGTCTTTTGGTGCAGGGCTACACGTTACCGAGCATCGCGGAGAAGCTCGGACTGAGCCAGAAGACGGTAGCGAACCATCAGTCGACGATCCGTCAGAAATTCGGCGCCGACAACGGTGTGCAGCTCGCGCAGATGGCGAACCGCCTCGGACTTCATTTTTCCGATTTCGCGGGCGGCACGCCCTCGTTCGGCTCGCTCGGTCCGCTCGGCTCCGGCACGCCTGCGTGAGCTGAGACGCGCGCGCAAAAGAGAAAGCCGTCGCCGGGCTGGCTCGCGATGTGGAACTCGCCGCCGAGCGCTTCCACGCGCTCGCGCATGCCGATCAGACCCAGCCCGCGGCGCGGCTTGGCGAGGTCCATGCCGGGCCCGTCGTCGGCCATCGTGACGACGATCTCGCCCGCATCCGAAGTCGCGTCGCCGCCCGGTGCGCGCACGAGGTAAATCTCGACGCGCGAATCGCGCGCGAACTTCGACACGTTGGTCAATCCCTCCTGCACCAGCCGATAGAGCGTGATATTGAGCGCATCGGAAAGGCCGGAAAAATCGCCGTCGACGGCAAGCGCAAAGCTCGCGTGCGGCAGACGCTCGCGCCAGCTTTCGACGCAATGCTCGATGGCGGTCGGCAGGCCGAATTCGTCGAGGCCGATTGGCCGAAGACGCCGGATCATTCCACCGATCTCGCGGTACACGTGGTTTGCACTTTGCATCAGCGCGAGCGAGAGCCGGTGAATCTCCGGCTCGCGTTCTGCCGACAAATCGCGGATGCGCCCGGCATCGAGCGAGATCGCATTCAGATACTGACCGAGTTCGTCGTGCAGTTCGCGCGCCAGATGCCGCCGCTCGGTCTCTTGCGCATCGAGCCCCTGCATCGCGAGGCGCCGGTTGTCGGCGAGCAGCCGCTCGGCTTGTTCCTCCAGCGCACGGCGGCGTCCCAGTTCCTGCTGGGACTCGCGATAGCGCCGCCACGCAAACCACGCGCTCCCGCTTGCGAGCACGACGAGCGTGCCGGGCAGTTCGTCGAGTTGAAAGCGCTCGGCGCTGCGGGTCCAGTGATACGCCAGCTCGCTGAAATCGAAGACGGAAAAGAGCGCACCGGCAAGCGCGGTAAGCGCGAAGACGAACGCGAGATCGCGCCGCACCGTCGAGCGAGGCATGGCACGTTTCGCGGGCAATGGCAGGGAGTCGGGTGGCATCACGGAAGGCATTGTACGCATGGGCCTCGCCTCGCGCGGGTACGTGCGGATTCGTTTGGGAACGTTTCCCAGCGCGATCGGGAGAACTTCCCGGGGCGCTGGCGAAATCTTATGCGACGCTTACATCAAAGGCTCAAGCACATAAAACAAGCGTGTGGAGACGACGATGAAGAGCATGACGCGCAAGATAGGGCAAGCGCATCCGTTCAAACCCCGATCCGCGTTGCGGCTCTGCTTCGGCGGCGCACTCGCGAGCATCACCGTCAGCGCGTGGGCACAGGCCGAAGCGCCGTCGGCGGCGTCCGCGGCTTCTGCGCCCGTCGCGGCATCGGAGGCCGCGCCCGCACCCGTGCAGGCGGAGGCGCTGCCCTCGATCGTCGTGGTCGGCACGACGCCTTTGCTCGGCGTCGGCACGCCGCTCGAAAAAGTGCCCGCGAACGTGCAGACGATCCGCGGACGCGACATCGACGCCCAGCATCCGCAGACGATCTCCGATTACTTCGCGGCCAACGTCGTCAGCGTCGACATCAACGACGCGCAGGGTAACGGCTCGCAGGCCGACATCAACTATCGCGGCTTCACGGCGTCGCCGCTGCTCGGCACGCCGCAAGGGCTTTCGGTGTTTCTGGATGGCGTGCGCGTCAACGAACCGTTTGGCGACGTCGTCAATTGGGACCTGATTCCGCAGGCCGCGATCAACATGATCCAGATCGTGCCGGGCTCGAATCCGACCTTCGGCCTGAACACGCTCGGCGGCGCCGTCGTCGTGACGACCAAGAACGGCCGCTCCAATCCGGGCGGGAATGTCGAAGCGAGCTTCGGCTCGTTCGGGCGCAAGACCGCGCAGATCGAACAAGGCGGGGTGATCGGCAGCAACCTCGACTACTACTTCACCGCCAACGTCACGAACGACAATGGCTGGGCGGAACACAACGCGAGCAAGCTGCGCCAGGCGTTCGGCAAGCTGCGCTACACCGACGCCGACACCACGATTTCCCTTTCGATGGGCGCCGCCGACAACACGCTCGACGGCAGCCAGACGATCCCGACATCGTTCCTCGACAATCGCAAGCAGGCGTACACGTATCCCGACACGAACGAAAATCAGGTCGGCTACCTGACGCTTTCCGGCGATCACTACTTCAACCCGAACGTCCAGCTTTCCGGCAACCTGTACTACCGCCATTACCGCAACAAGAACACGAGCAGCAACGTCAACGACGAGTTCGGCACGGTCGAGGACAACGGCGACATCGACGACATCCAGGCGACGAACGACCAGTCGGTGATCGTGACCGACAGCTATGGCGGCAGCTTGCAGCTCACGCTGCTCAACAAGCTCTTCGGGCGCGACAACCAGCTGGTGCTCGGTGCCGCCGGAGACTTCGCGAACTCTCACTTCACGCAGGCATCGCAGGATGCGTTCTTCACCGACTCGCGCGCGACCGTGGGCATCGGCGGCTTCAATCCGCAGACCGATGCGAAGACGCGCAACCAGAACTGGGGCATCTACTTCGAGAATACGTTTTCGTTCAACGAACAGTGGTCGATGACGCTCGCGGGGCGCTACAACTGGTCGAAGGCCGTGATCGCCGACGAGAGCGGCGTGCAGCCGCTGCTCGACGGGAACCATACGTTCTCGCGCTTCAATCCGGCGATCGGATTCAACTGGAACCCGACGCCCGCGTTCACGGCCTACGCGACCTACAACGAAGGCATGCGTTCGCCGACGGCGATCGAGCTTGCGTGCGCGGACCCGGCCGCGCCCTGTTCCTTGCCGAACGACTTCATCGCGGACCCGCCGCTAAAGCCCGTGATCTCCAAGACGTTCGAAGTGGGTGCGCGCGGGCGCCTCGGCAACGCGACGACGTGGAGCGCGGCCATCTACAGCACGAATCTCACCGACGACATCCAGTTCGTGAGCAGCCAGGGCGCGGCGAGCACGCTGGGCTATTTCCAGAACGTCGGCAAGACGCGCCGGCAGGGGCTGGAACTCGCGGGACGCACGCAGTACGGACCGGTCGGCATTGCGGCGAGCTACAGCTATGTGAACGCCACGTATCGGTCGACGTGGACGGAGAGCGCCGGGAGCAATTCCAGCGCGGATGACGACGGCAACATCACGGTGCATTCGGGCGACCGCATCCCGGGCATTCCGGCGAACACGGTGAAGGTGAGGCTCGACTATGCGGCGACGCCGAAGTGGAACATCGGTACGAACCTGTCGTATCGCGGCAGTATCTTTGCGCGCGGCGACGAGAACAATCAGGACACGAACGGCAAGATCCCAGGGTATTTCCTGATCGACCTCGATACGACGTACAACGTCACGAAGCAGTTGCAGGTGTTTGCCACGGTCAAGAATCTGCTCAACAAGAAGTACTCGACGTTCGGGATTCTCGGCGAGAACTTCTTCAACGGGCCGAACCATACGTTCAACGGAGCGGACACCGTCAATGAGCAGTTTCTTGGGCTCGGTGCGCCCAGAGGCGCCTGGGTGGGAATGCGGTATGCATGGAAGTGAATGGCTGCTGGCGCTTGCTTGAAACAAGCGCCAGCAAAACCTCACCGCCCGATCGACCCCGCCGAAGGCGGAAAAGTAACGATCCCCCAGGCCAATGGCAACTCGCCGATCTGCTTGATGGTCTGATAGTTCGCGGCATCGAGCACGTAGACCGCATTCGACCTCCCGCACGCAAGCAGCAGCTTCGCCCCGTCCGGCGTGAAGCTGAAGTGCCAGCACCGCTGCCCCACGGGAACATCGCTCACGTGTTCATAAGTCTTGCCATCGAACACCTGCAAGGTCTTGTCCCGCGATGCCGCCACGAAAAGCCGCTTGCCGTCCGGCCCGAACGCGATCCCATACGGCCCCGTCTTCGTATCGACGGTCTTCAGCGTCTTCAGGCTGCGCCCATCGAGCACGACGAACTTGTTGGCGTTCTCCAGCGTGACGACATACTGCTTGCCGTCAGGCGACGCCTTGATCCCGCGCGGCCGCGATCCCTTTGCGAGCTTCACGGTGCGCAAGGGCTTGCCCGTCCCCACGCGATATACCGACACCGTATCGTCGCCCTCGTTGGTCACGAGAACTTCCTTGCCGTCAGGCGAAAACTCGACGCCTTCCGTCTCGCGCCCGCTCTTCACCGAATGCACGACCTTCAAGCTTTTCAGATCGACGATGGCAACCTCCGCCGGCGGCGAGTTCTCGTCTTCCTTCTCTTCCTGCGGCGGCTGTCCCGGCGGACCGCTCTCGCCCGGCTCGTAGGTCACGTAGGCGTAGCCCTTGAACACGCGCACGAACTCCGGGTTCTGGCCGATCTTCGCGCGGCGCACGATCTGCCCCGTCGACGTATCAATCTCCGAGAGATCGCCCGTCGCCTTGTTCGCGACGTAGAGGCGCGTGCCGTCCGCATTCAGGCTCAGTCCGCGCGGACCATCCTTGCCGAGCGAGATGATTTTCGTGAGCGTCATCTGGTCGAGGTCGATCACGCCGACGCCCGCCGTCTCGCTCGTCACGTAGGCGACCGGCGCGGCGGCGTGGGCGACGTTGAAGGCGCTTGCGGCAAGCGTCGTCGCGGAAAGCAGCGCGAGGCGCGCCGCCTTGTATCTGTCTTGCATGTTCGTCTCCGGCGTATTGTTCTTTGCCGCGCACAGGCGATGCCGCCACGATGCGCGAGCCCCGTTAGCCAAGTTAGCCCATCAGGCGTTCGCTTGACAATGGCAGACGCCGGGAGATTTTCCCGAATTCGGCCGCGCGCGGACGGGTCAACGTGTCGCGCCGGCGTCGGCGGCGAGCAGATCGACGAGCGATTTCACGCCGCGCCGCCAGGACAGGTCGGTATTGCCGCGAATATCGACGGAGCGCTGGAACACCGCCTTGCCCGTCGCGACATCCTCGACGCGCAGGTTGATGTTGAGGATCAGGTTGCTGATCTTCTGCACCCAGCAGACGCCCACGCGATCGACGCCGAGCGCGCGTCCCACTTCCAGTTCGCAGCCGTTGCACGCGTTGAGATCCTGCGATGCCTGGAGACTCGCGATGAGTTTCCCGGCCGGCGCGTTGTCGGCGACGTGGAAGAGTTCGCGCGAGCGCAACTGATCGCGCAGTTCGTCGCTGATCATGCCGAGCCGCGCGTTCTGGACGCGCGTGAGTTCGGCGTCGTTGTAGGCGGCGTTGTCGTCGATTAGCGCGCAGTTGACGAGCGCGATCGAGCGGGGCGCGGCGTGCGCCTGCGAAGCGAGCATGCAAAAGCACGCGACAAGGGTGCAAGCGATGGTCTGCCGGTTCATGGGTTCTCCTTTTCCAGACGACTAGCAACGGATCGAAGTTAAATCAACGCGGCCAGGAATTCAACGCGCATGCGTCGCATGCGGACCAACTGCGGCGCGCTGCCTGTTCGACCGAAGCCAACACGAGCGGCATCACACGCATCGCGCATGAAGGCCGCGAGCCTTATCCCGCTTCGCTTCGCGCAGGCAACGACCCCGCTTCGCACGATTGGCACAGGCCTTGCAAACCATCGGACGAGCACACGCCGTGCTTGCGTCCGACCTCAAGGAGCCCATCATGGAACGCGCCCTCATCATCAAAGACCTTCCCTTCTCCGAAGAAGAAGCCACCCTGAACCGCGATCAAATGAAGCAGCTTATCGGCGGCCGGGCCGTTCAGGTGCGCGTCGACAACAACGGTGTCGGCACGGTCGACGACTGGGAGATCAACACCGCCATCTTCGAAGGCCGCATCAAGGGAACGTATATCTGAAGCCTGCGCGGCGTGCGGTGACCCTTCGACGCGCCACCGCATCGCTCACAACGCCACGCGCAACGCGTCGTCCGCGATCGCGAGCCGCGACGCCATCACCTTCACGACAAACCGGTGCCACTGTTGCGCGGTCAGCGGTTCGTCGCGCTCAAGCTGCTGCAACGCTGCGAGCGAAAGCCGCCATAGCCGCGCGGGTTCGTCGGCGATCACGTCCGCGCTGCGCGGACGCTGCGAATACACCGCCATCTCGCCGACGATCGTCCCCGGCCCGAACGAGCGCAGCCGCACCGCGCGCCCGTCCGCGAGCGTGAGCGAAACCCTCACGTGCCCTTGCTCGACGATGAAGATCGCGTCGCCCGGCTCGCCGTGCCGGAACAGCAACTCGCCCGCGCCGATCTCGCGCATCTCCAGGCACGCCATCAGGCGTTCGAGCGCGGGCGGCGTGAAGTGATGCGCGAGGCTCGCGTGAAAATCGGCTTCGTCGGTGTGATGCT
The DNA here is from genome assembly GCF_001544495.1 of Caballeronia telluris. Lineage (GTDB taxonomy): Bacteria > Pseudomonadota > Gammaproteobacteria > Burkholderiales > Burkholderiaceae > Caballeronia > Caballeronia telluris. The sequence continues at coordinate 305,159 of NZ_FCNZ02000001.1, read as the reverse complement.
GGCCGGCGCCGGTGTCGAGCTGACGCTCCTCGATCCATTCGAGCCCCGCATCGAGCGTGTCGAATTCGTGGATGCCCAGACTCAGCGTGCCCGTTCGCGCAAGCAGTTGCCGCGAGCGCGCGGGCAAGCCGGTCAGCACGAGCGCGGCGCCCCGCGCCTCGCACACCTGCTTGAGCTTCATGAAGCTGACCGACACGGAAGCATCCACGCCGTTCGTCGCGCCGAAGTCGAGCACGACGTAGCGCACCGGCATCGGTCCGCTGCGCCCAAGCCGTTCGCGCACGCGATGCAGGATCGAGTTGGCGGTGCCGAAGAAGAGAAAGCCTTGCAGGCAGGTGCCGCACACCTGCGAGCCATGCTCCTTGAGGCGTTCGGCCTGTTCGATGGTGCGCTCGACGTTCGAGGTCCGCGTGCTGCCGTCGAACTCCATGCGCACGCAGCTCACGCGCCCGTAGAGCAGCGCGAACGTCACGCATGCGGCGAGCACGCCCGCGACGACGCCCGCCACCACGCCATAGACCGCGATCACGCCGAGGATCAGCGGCACGAGCAGGTACTCGTTCCAGTCGAGCTTGCCCCACGCGCCGACGAGCCAGTCCATCAGGAGGCGCAGGCCCATGAAGATCTGCAGGCCGACGAGCACCGGCACCGGAAAGAGCGCGACCAGATCCGGCGACACCGCGAGCACCAGGAGGCACGCGAGCGCGGCGAACACGCCCGCGACGCGGCTCGTCGCGCCGGCGCGCGCGTTGAGCATCGTGCGGTTGTAGGACTGGTAGCCGACCATGCCGCCCAGCATCCCGCTCGCGATGTTCGCGAGTCCGGCCACGCGCATCTCGCGGTTCAGGTCGACGTCCTGGCCGGTCGCGGCGCCGATCGCCGTCGAGTTCATCAGGATCGTGATCGCCGACACCGACGTCACCACGAGCGTCTCCGGAAGATGCGCGCCGATCGCGTGCCAGTCGACGTTGCCCTGCGCGAGCGAGCGCGGCAAGTGCAGCTCGGGAAGCTGCAGCGCATGCATCGGCACGTGCTGAAGCAAGAGGCCCATGTCGCGCGCCTCGTCGATGGGAATGCCCGCCGCGTGCAGCAGCACATAGAAGAGCGCGATGCCGAAGGCGAGCGTGGCCGGCAGCACGGCCGCATGCTTCCACACGCGATAAAGCACGGTCGCGAGCGCGCCCACGACGAGCGCCGGCACCCACGCGAGCCAGTGCAGATGCGCGAGCAGCGGCACCGCCTGCCAGCTCGGCGCATGGCCCGTCAGCACGCGAAACGCGCCAGTGAGCAGCAGATAGCCGGTGCCGGCAAGAAAGCCGCCCATCACGGGATAAGGCAGGAATTGCAGCGACCGGCTGCGTTTCGACGACCCGATCGAGAAGAGAATGATGCCCGTCACGATCGAGCACAGCGCGATCGAGATCAGCACGGTCAGCAGGATGGCGGCGGGCGATCCGCCGTTCGCGCGCACGCTGCTCGCAACCCCCGCCGCCACGCCGACGAGAAACGCGGTGGCATTGCTGTCGGGGCCGCCGATGTTCATGCGCATCGAGCTCGTGAGCGCGATGACGAGCGCCGTCACGACGCAACTGACGAGCGCAGTCGGCACGCCGAGTTCGGCGTAGCGCGCGAGGTCGGCGCTGAAGATCATCGTGCCGAGGCTCATCGCGTAGCACAGCATGACGAGCGTCGAGAGCGTGCCTGCCGCGAGGTCGCCGAACAAGCGCGCGATGCGTGTGTCGCCTGGATCGCTTCCGGAACCTGCGGTGGCTGGCTTCACGGCGCTCTCCCGATGCGTGTCGGCGATGCGATGCTGAACGTGCAACGGCGCGCGGCACGCGATCCGCCGACGAGTATCCGCCGCGCCGCGCGGACGTGTCAATTTTCCGCGTAGGCAGGCGCATATCGTGAGCGAACTGCGCGACCTACACTGAAGAGACAACGCCGCGAGGCGCGTCGTCCGATTCGTCTGACGTGACGACTGGCGACCCAGGCGAAAAGGCAACGTAAAAACCACGAACATGCCACTCACCGAATACCGCTTCTCGACCGTCTGGTGCATCGACGCGAACATCGAGCGCGTGTGGGATGTCATCCACGATGCCGCGCGCTGGCCCGACTGGTGGAAGAACGTCGAGCGCACCGTCGAATTGAAGCGCGGCGACCACGACGGCGTCGGCGCGCTGCATCGCTATGTATGGCGCGGCGTGCTGCCGTATCGCGTGGTCTTCGACATGCGCGTCACCCGCGTCGAGCCGCTGAGCGCGCTAGAAGGCGAAGCGAGCGGCACGGTTGAAGGCACCGGCTGCTGGCGCTTTAGCGCGCTGGCCGAAGGAACGCAGATCCGCTACGACTGGCACGTGCGCACCACACGCTTCTGGATGAACCTGCTCGCGCCGCTCGCGCGCCCGCTCTTTCGCTGGAACCACGACGTCATCATGCGCGAAGGCGGTCATGCCCTCGCGCGGCGGCTCAACGCGCGGCTGATTCGCATCGAACAATGGTAGACCGCGCGCGGCCGCACCCTTCGATGGATTCGAACCGTCAACTGGAGTAACGTTGGACCGGAGCGGCCCGGCGCTTCGTTGCTCTTTTCGCTGCTCGCTTCGCGAGGCGTTCGACACGCACGTTCGCTCCGCACATTCGCCAACAAGGAGGCGCTCATGCCCGACGAACCTGCTCAATGGCACGTGTTTGAATACGAAGGCTTCGAAATCCATGTGCTGCCGCAACTGAAAACGGCACCGGAGCACGCGCCGCCGCGCACGATCGAACGCTACGTGTATATCGGCCACGTGTGCCGGCACGGCGCGAACGCGACTATGCCCGGGGAAGCCGTTCATTTTCACGCCGACGGCAACGACGAGTTCAAGTCCGCCGACGATGCCGTCGACGACGCGCGGCACGTGGGCAAGACCATCATCGACGGCACGCATCCGGATCTTTCCGTGCTACCGCTCGTGTCGCAGCATCCTCATCACTGACCACCCGACGACCGCCGACGATGAACCTGTTGACCGAGCCGAGCTTCGAAAGCCTGAGTGCCATCACGCTCGTGACCCGCGACATGCAGCGCGCGGTGCGCTTCTACCAGACGCTCGGCATGACCCTGCTGTACGGCGGTCCGCAGGAAGCGTTCACGTCGTTCGCGATCGGCGGAGCGTTCCTCAACCTGATCGCGGAGGCGCACGAGCCCGTCAGCGGATGGGGACGCGTCATCATCTATGTGTCCGACGTGGACGCGCTTTATCGCAAGCTGATGGCGGCGGGCATCAAGCCGTCTTTCGCGCCACGCGACGCGCCGTGGAACGAGCGCTACTTCCACGTCAGCGACCCCGACGGCCACGAACTCAGCTTCGCGCGTCCGCTCGGTTCATAGCGGATTTTCCCGGCACGAGTTTCGCTTCATCTCCGTCAAGGGTCTTTCCCGCGACGTTCTCGAATCCTATGAACGATGGCGCACAGACCCGCTTTGCGCCCGCGCGCACGCTGAAGGCACGCATCGAAAGAAAGAATCGCGCTGTTGCTATTTCGCCAAAAACCGCACACCGAAGCTTTCGAAGCGTAGAGTTAAAGTGCTTTCTCAAGTGTGTGGTGCGACGCGGCAGCCGGCTCGGTTACGCGATGCGCGCAGTCCGCGCAAGGCGGCAGCAACCGGTGAGATGGAGAGTGGAAATGAAAAGCACGAGTGAGCGGTCCCTGCGGTATCAGGTCGAAAAGTGGCTTGCGCCCGGGTGCTCTGCGCCGGTCCACGTGATGGAATTCAGCCGTACGCGGGTCGGCCACAGGCGGTATGTGCGCGTCGAGACTTCGCAGCCAACCGGTACACGTTCACTCTTTTTCTTCCGCCACGACGACGGCTTCTGGTGCGTCTTCCCGCCCGACAGCGATCGCGTGAAGATGCATGTCGAAAGGCTCGCAGCGTGAATCCCTGAGTCGCGGCTAGAACTTCAGGCCGTTGAGAAACTGGAACCACAGCGCGCCGAGATGATGGGCCTGCGCAGGTTCCTTCTCCTTATCCTGATCCTCAGTTACCGTCTGCGCTTCTTCTTGTTCTCCTGCCGTCTGCCGCTGCCGCGAGATATGCAGCGCGATGGCGCTGTCAGCGATCTGACCTGCGGCTTGCGCGTCGCATCGCTGGCCGAGCAGCACGCCGAAAACTACATCGCGGTTGTAGCCTTGCGTGGCAAAGTGCATTGCGAGCGCCACGCGCTCCGCATACTCGGCCTCGGCCGCCGCCTGCGCGGCCGCGCGGCGTTCGGCTTCCTCGGCCTCTTCCTGCTGCCGCTGCGCTTCCCAGCGGCGCATCTCTTCCGCGAAGATCGAATCGTAGACCTGCCGCTGCGCCGGGTCCGAGAGGATCGCGTAGGCTTCCTTGATCTCCTGAAACGCGGCGCGCGCGGTGTCCTCGCTACCGACGTTGCGATCCGGGTGACAGCGCATCGCGGCCTTGCGGTAGGCGCGTTTGATTTCGTCGTCGGTGGCGTGTTCATCGACGCCCAGCGTTTCGTATAGCGTTGCCATCGTGCGTTCGGTTCGTGTTCGGGTCGCGGACCTTCGTAACATGCGAAAAAGGCACGCTCGCGACGGGGCGAAGCATGACGCACGTCACGGCATCCGGCGTCCCGTGATGTGGCTCACGCCCTCGGCGCCAAGCCGGTCGAAGACGGCGCGCGCCGCCGGAAGTTGGCGGCGGATGTGCAGCCTGATGTTGAGCACCGCCACCGCGAACAGCGCGACGGTCGCGACGAGATACTCGCGGCGCTCGGGCAGCACGCCGTACCGCGTGTGCGCGAAGACGAGCGCGATCCACACGACGGCCGGCAGATGCAGTCCCCAATGCCGTTGCGCGAAATGCCATGCAAGGCGCCGCACCGCGCGCTTCGACGCGCGGTCGAGGCCAGCGAGCGGTGCGTGCTTGCCATCGGATGCAAGGGGCATTGGATTTCTCCAGCTTCGGTGGGCCATGCCGCCCGGCGACACGGGATCGACACACGCCAGCGTTATGCTGCTGCGCGACGACCCGCTCCACTCTCGCGACACACGATGGCACTTTCGATCGCCGATATCCAACATCTCTTCGATACATACGGCGCGCTCGCCTACAGCGGCGAACCCGTCACGCAACGCCAGCACGCCTTGCAGACAGCGACGCTCGCGCAAGACTCCGGCGCGAGCGCGGAACTCGTGACGGCGTCGCTGCTGCACGACCTCGGGCATCTGCTGAACCGGCAAGGCGAGACGCCGACCGAACGCGGCATCGACGACCTGCATCAGTACTACGCCCTGCCCTTTCTGCGCGCGCTCTTCGCGGACGCGGTGCTCGAACCGATCCGCCTTCACGTCGACGCAAAGCGCTGCCTGTGCGCGATCGATCCCGCGTATCGCGCGAAACTGTCCGCGGACTCGGTGCGCAGTCTGCGCCTGCAAGGCGGCGTCTTTAGCGAAGACGAGGCGCAGGCGTTCCTCGCGAAGCCCTTCGCCGAAGACGCGATGTTCCTGCGACGCTGGGACGATCTCGCGAAAGACGCATCGCGTTCGACACCCACGCTCGCGCACTTCCTCGCGATCGCCGACAGCATCGTGAAGCCGGTCGAAGCGAACCGCTAGCCGCCATAGAGATCGAGCAGCTTGAGGGTCACGCCGTTGGTCCAGCCGAAGCCGTCCTGCAACGGATACTCGCCGCCGCCGCCGCCGCCCGTGCCCGCACCCTCGACGACATATTTCTCGACGAGCTTCTGCTGTTTCGCATAGACGTTCTTCACGTCGGCGAGAAAGCGCATGCCGATCGGCTGCGAGAGCTCGCTGCGTCCATAGCGCTTCAGCCCTTCGATGGCGATCCAGTGCAGCGGCGCCCAGCCGTTGGGCGCGTCCCATTGCTGGCTGGTCGTGTAGGTCGTGGTCGCGAGGCCGCCGGGCTTGAGCAGTTGCGCCTCGACCGCGCGCGCCGTGCGGTGCGCGCGCTCCGGCCACGCCGCGCCGGCAAAGAGCGGATAGAGCGCCGCCGCCGACACATTGTCGCGCGGCTTCGCGAGCCGCCAGTCGTAGTCGCCGTAATAGCCTTTGTCGTTCCACAGATACTTGTTGATGCCAAGCGCGCGCTTTGCCGCGTGCCCGATGAACTGCGCGACGCAGCCGAAGTCGCGCGCCTCGCCGCAGCCGCGCGCGATCGTCGTTTCGAGGTGGAACATGAGGCTGTTCAGATCGACGGGAACGATCGACGTCGTGCGGATGGTGGCGAGCGTCATGTTGTCGCCGAACCAGCGCGAGCTGAAGTCCCAGCCGCTCTCGGCCGCCGCGCGCAGGTCGCGATACACCTCGTTTGGCGCGCGCCCCGGCACCTGTTTGGCCGTCGTCACGTCTTCCAGATACGACTCGTCGCGCGGCGTGTCGGAAGCATCCCAGTAGCGGTTGAGCACCGTATGGTCCGGCAGCATCACGACGTTGCGCGCGGCGTCGCCTGGCTTGAGCGCGCCTGCGCCCTGCATCCAGTAGGCGTATTCGCGGCGCATTTGCGGCAGGTACTTCTGATAGACGCGCCCGCCTTCTTTCTGCGCGGCGAGCTCCACCATGTACGAGAAGAACGGCGGCTGCGAGCGGCTCACGTAGTACGTACGGTTGCCGTTCGGAATATGACCGATGGTGTCGATCAGATACGCGAAGTTGTCGAGCATGTCGTCGACGAGATCCTCGCGGCCCGCTTCCTGCAAGCCGAGCATCGTGAAATAGGTGTCCCAGTAGTAGCCCTCGCGAAAGCGCCCGCCCGGCACGACATAGGGCTTCGGCATCGGGATCAGCGAACTGTTGGCGGGCACCGTCGCCGACGTCGTCACACGCGTGAGCCTGGGCCAGAGCCAGTCGATGTGCTCGCGCAACGTCTGGTTCGGCGGCGGCGTGATGACCTGATCGGTCGGCGGCGTGAAGTATTGCGCGACGAACGCGGAGAGCGAGAAGCCCGGGTTGTTCTTCTGCTGCTCGTAGTACGCGACGATGGTGGCCGGGTCGGCTTTAGGAGTCGCGTCGACGAACGTCTTCTGGTCGGGATAGACCTGCGCCGTCTGCACCGCGACGAACAGATCGCCGTAGAGCACGCTCGGCGGCGGCGGCAGCGTCGGGCCGGTTTGCGTATCGGCTTGCGCCTCGTACGCTACGGCTCCGAACAGGATCAATGCGCTTAGCACGCGGGCCGCGGCTTGTCTGCGCATCGTCTCAAAGCCAGTGTGATGGTGTATCGACGTCACGACCATGTCTCCTCCTCGCAAGGGATTACGAACCGGACTTGGTCTCGCTCACGTGGCCGCAGAGGAATGACGCGCGGCGCCCGACGCCTTGGAGGCGCTCTCGATGTTCGCCGCCGAAGGATCGCATGAGGGCGATGGGCTTCGCAACCATCGCGTGGCGGTTTAGTCCGGGCACAACTCGTGCGCCGTTGCGGCGCAGCAGGCGCTACTTCAGCGTCAGCGCGACGGTCAGGCAGGTGCAGGCGACATCATGCGTGAAAAGACCGACCGGCGAATGCTGGCGGGCCTTTGTTATCGACTATTTGTGTAAGCCGGAACACCTTCAACGCTGAACCAACAACGCTCTCTGCGTCGCAGCGAACCCCGCCCCCACAGCGAGCAACGCTGCCGAATAAACGAGCCCTCGCGCGAGCCCGGCGCCATCGGAGATCAGCCCGATGACCATCGGCCCGACGATCTGCCCGAACGCGAACACGATGGTAAAAGCGCTGATCCCTTGAGCCCAGCGCGCGGCCGGCAGGTTGTGCCGAACGAAAGCCGTCGTCGACGCGACGGCCGACAGGAACGTCGCCCCGAAGAGCATGCCAGACAAGAACGCGACGACAGTCGATCCAAACACCACGGGCATGATGGTAGCCAGCGCGAGCAAACCGTTGAGCGTTGCAAGCGCCTGCCCGCCGCGCATTCGGTCCAGCAGCCGGGACCACAGCCGCGCGGACGCCACCGTCGCCAGCCCGAGCAGCACATAGAACGCAGTGACGGCAGAAGCGCTCATGCCGCCGTTGCGCAACATCGCGATGATGAACGTCATGTAGCCGATATAGCCGACGCCAAAGAAAAAATAGCCGACGAGCATGCGAGCGAAGCTCGGCCAGCGAGGCGCGTCGGCGAGTGTCTGGCCGGCGCCCTGCCCGCCGGCTTGCGTCAGATCGCCGGACTCGATGCGCCGCGCCGCGCCGACCGCGAATACCGACAACACCGCGCACGCGAGCGCCAGCGCGAACCACGCGAGCTGCCAGCCATGCGCGCCGCTTCGTATGCTCGACGGCACGAGCAGCGCGGAGACCACGATGCCCCATCCGGCGCCGCCGTAGTACAGGCCGAGCACGAGCCCCGCGTCGCGCGGATGCGACGACGCGAGCCGCGCCGCCAGCACGCCCCCGCCGATGAAGATGAACGCGCTGCTGATGCCCGTCGCGACCCGCTGTGCGAGCAGCGCAGCGGTATCGGCGAGCACGCCGCTTATCGCCATCACGATCGCCGTCACGACACAGCCCGCGACGAACGACATGCCCGCCGTCCAGCGTCGCGAGCAAAGTGGAAAGACGAGTGCGCCCAGCAAATAGCCGAGCGCGTTGGCCGTGTTCATCGCGCCAGCCTGCGCGAAGGTCCAGCCGAGGTCCGCCTTCATCGAAGGCAGCAAGAGCGCGTAGGAAAAGCGCGTGAGCCCGAGCGCGATCGCGCTGCCGAGCGACAGGCACGCCGCGAGCGCCAGCGTCTCTTTGCGCGAGCGCGCCGCACGGTCCGACGCTGTCCATGTCGCTTCGTGTCGTCGTGCGGTGCTGCCGGTGTCGTCGGTCATCGGTTCTTGTGGTGGCGGATTGGTCGCCTATGGTATCGCGAGCACTTGCCGACCGTTAAGACCGTTCCACGCTACAGGCCCGCATACACCGGATACCGCACGCTAAGCGCCGACACCTGCTCGCGCGCGTTCAAGTAGACTGGCCTTCGCCCGTCATTCGTCGATGGACTCGACGCACCTACAAGCCCGTGAACAAGCCAGGAAACTTTCGCCTCACCGCGGCCGTCGTCGCGAGTGCGCTCTTCATGCAGAACATGGACGGCACGATCGTCGCGACCGCCATTCCTTCGATGGCGCGCGATCTGAACGTCGATCCCGTGCATCTCTCCAGCGCGATCACCGCGTACCTCGTCGCGCTCACGGTGTTCATTCCGGCGAGCGGCTGGGTCGCGGACCGCTTCGGCGCGCGGCGCGTCTTCATGTGGGCCATCGCCACCTTCACGCTGGCGTCGATCGCGTGCGCGGCGTCGACGAGTCTCGCGACGCTCATCGCCGCGCGCATCGTGCAGGGGCTCGGCGGTGCGATGATGGTGCCGGTCGGAAGGCTCATTCTCTTTCGCGGCGTGAAGCGCGAAGAACTGCTGCAAGCGACGACCTGGCTCACGATGCCCGCGCTGATCGGCCCGTTGCTCGGACCGCCGCTCGGCGGCTTTCTCACCGATACGCTGTCGTGGCGCAGCATCTTCTGGGTCAACGTGCCGGTCGGGATCGCGGGATTGCTGCTGACATGGCGACTCCTGCCGCCTTCGCATCCCGAACACAAGCGGCCGCCCGACGTGCGCGGAATGGTGATGATCGGCGCGTCGCTCTCGCTCTTCATGATCGGCATCGAAAGCGCCGGGCGCGGCTTCCTGCCCCACGGCTTGCCGTGGCTGCTCGCCGCGTGCGGCGCGCTGCTCTTCTGGCTCGGCGTGCGGCATTGCAAACGCGTGCCGGACCCGGCCGTCGACTTTTCGTTGCTTGCGATTCCGACCTTCCACGCCGCGACGATCGCGGGCAGTCTCTTTCGCGCGGGCGCCGGCGCGCTGCCGTTTCTCGTGCCGCTGACACTGCAGACCGGCTTCGGCTACAGCGCATCGGCGAGCGGCCTCATTACGTTCGCGAGCGCGCTCGGCTCGTTCTGCATGCGGCCGATGACCGCGCTCGCGCTGCGCCGCTTTTCCGTGCGAACCGTGTTGTGCGCGGGGAGCGTCTCGTTCGCGATCGTGCTCGCCATCTGCTCGACGATGTCGCAGGCGTGGCCCGCCGCCGCGATCTTCGTGCTGCTGTTGCTCGGCGGCCTGAGCCGTTCGCTCTCGTTCGCGACGATGGGCGCGCTCGCCTTCGCCGACGTGCCGCGCCCGAAACTGGCCGCGGCGACCTCGTTTCAGGGAACCGCGCAGCAGTTGATGAAGGCGGTCGGCGTGACCGTGGCGGCGGGCACGATCCAGGTCACGATGCTGATGTCCGGCAGCGCGCATGCCGAGCGCTGGCAGCTTGCGTGCGGATTCCTGGTCACGGCGGCCATCGTGCTCGGCTCACTGCCGATGTTCGCGCGACTCTCGCCGGAAGCGGGCGCCGGCATTTCGACGCCGGGTCGCAAGGCCGCGAGTCACACGGAAACGCGATAGCGCGGGCGCGCCGGCGGCGCGAAGCGGCGACGGAATTTCACCAACTCCATGATTTGCAAGGAATTTTATTGTCTGTATAATGCCGTTTTTGCTTTTCCCGCCTAACCTCATGCGCCGTCTTCTCCTTATTTCGCTCGTTTCGCTCAGCCTGACGCAAGGCGTCGCTGCGCAGGAGAACGCGCAAGCCGATCCCGCCGGACAACAAGCGAGCGAACGCATTTCGCGTGTCATTTCGCAAAAATTCGGCGTGGCACGGGAAAAGGCTCAGCAGATTTCGGTGGCGGTGATGTCGTCGGCGTCGAAATATTCGCTTCCTCCGGCGCTTCTTCTCGCGATCATCTCCATCGAATCGCGTTTCAAGGAGAAGGCTAAAGGCGCAAACGGCGCGACGGGTCTGATGCAGGTCGTCCCGGCGGCGCACAAGCGGCTCGTGCGCAATGTCGATCTGATGGAACCGGAAGCAAATATCGAGGTGGGCTCGGCAATACTGAACGGCTACCTGAGGTCCGCGCAAGGCGATGTGGATTCTGCTTTGAAAAGCTATGGCGGATCGAAGGCGTACGCGGAGAAGGTCAGCTTGCGCGCGAAGAGCTTTGAGCCCGTCGCCCCTTCCGTCGATGCATCGGCGGACGGCATGCCTTCCAACTAACGTCTCATTCGATAGCGCACGGCGCGCCCGATCCACGTCGATGCCGCATGAAGCCGGCGATGGACAGTCAAAGGCGCGCGCGTTCTTACGTTTCTACAAGCGTTTCTACAAGTGCTAAGGCGCTAAGGTCTTAGTAGCCCTTCTGCATGCCGCCGGACGTGCCGCTCGTGCCGTTCGAGTTCATCCCGCCGCTCGAATTAGGCGCCTTCCTTTGCATGGTCCCCGACGACGTATCGTTGCCCATGCCGTTGCCCATGCCGCTCTTCGACGCTCCGGTGCCGCTCGTGCCGTCGGTCGAGCCGCCCATGCCGTTGCCGTTCATCCCGGCGCCGCCGTTCATCCCTGCTGCCGGAGCGCCGGTGCTACCCGCCGTGCCGCCTGTATTCGCGCCGCCCGCTGCGCCCGTGCCTGTGCCGCCGCCACCGCCGGCCCCTTGCGCATAGGCGCCGCCCGACAGACCCAGCACGAGTGCGGAAATCAAAATCGTCTTCGTCGCTTTCATTGCAGCCTCCATAGTGTGTGCGCGTCAGGCGCGGCAACGAAGTCGTCACAGCGCCCGTATGCACTTCTTTGCAAACCGCGTGCCGCGTCCGGGCTTCGACAAAGGCTCCAGCGACGAAAGACCACGCCCGTCAATAGCCCGGCGCGTAGGCGGGGCCGCACGGCACGTAGGCGCGCCGATAGTTATCGAAGCAGTATCCGGGCGGCGGCGGCGCGGGCTGCGCATACGCCGGTTCCGCGTAGACGGGTTGCGTGTACACCGGCTGGGCGTAGACGGGCGCCTGGTACACCGGCGCCGCATTCGCCGCCGATCCGACGATTGCACCCAGCACCGCGCCGCCGATCAGCGCGCCGACGATCGCGCCACCGTCGCCGCCTCCGTGGCCGTGCGCGGACGCTTGCCCCGCCACCGACAAACTGCCGATCATCACCAAAGCAACTGCTGCGCGTTTCATGAGGTTCTCCAGGTCCCGGTCGTCGGGATATGGAGCGGATCTTAAGCGGACCGCGAAGAAATATCTGCAGCAGTTGGTAACGGTACATTTCAGCGGAAACAATTGCGCGTCAACGAATCGCCTTCTCCAAGCGTCCTGTCGTCCGCGCCTTGGACGTCGTTGCTTAAGGGAATAGCTTCGGATTCCGTATCATTTCGGAATCGTCGAAAACAGGCGATCGGTAAGCACGTGCCATACGTTGACAGCTGCAGGATGTTCTTACCGGACGCGCGTTGCAATTGGTCGCGACTCGTTACCCTTTGTCACCAGAAGACCGTCAACGCTCGTCACGCCTTCGACGTTGATACGGACAGCACTGACACAAGCAGTGCACATTTCAAAGGAGTCTAAAACCATGAAGAAGATTGTCGCTGCTCTCGCATCCGCCATGCTGGTTACCACGGTATTCGCGCAAACGGCCGCGCCGGCAACGGAGACCGGCAAGGCTCAGGCGAAGGCCAACAGTGAAATGAGTGAAGCACAGGCAACGGCCAACAAGAAGAAGGCCGAAGCGCAGGGCGACGCCGCGAAAGCGCAGGCGTCGGCGAATGAAGACAAGGCATCGGCACAGGCCGACGCCGACAAGAAAGCCGCAAAGGTAGCGAAGGCGACCACCCCGTCGGAAGCCTCCGACGCTCGGGGCGATGCCGCGAAGGCGCAAACCAAGGCGAACAAGAAGAAGCACGATGCTCAGGCCAAGGCCGACAAGAAGAAGCACGAAGCCGCCAAGGACGCCGATGTGGCGCAAGCAAAGGCCGACAAGGAAAAAGTCGAGGCTCAAAGCGACGCTAACAAGACGGCCGCCGATGCGAAGGTCGACGCTGCGAAGAAGTAACGGGGCAAGCGTCACGCGCATCGCGCACATCGGGCCGCTATCGCACGCGTCGCGCAGCGGCTCATGATGTGCGTCTCGGGGCGAGTCTTGCGACTCGCCCCTTTTCACGCGTCGGCGCGAGCGAAGACGGCCTTTTCAAGCGCGTCGAGATCGAACGGTTTGGGCAGCAGCGTGGCGCCGCTCATGTCGTCGTCGAGTTCGGCTGCGATGCCCGCGCCGTAGCCCGACGCGAACACCACGCGCAGCCCGGGCTGCACGCGCTTCGCCGCACGCGCGAGCTCGATGCCCGACATGCCGGGCATGCGCACGTCGGTGAGCAGCACGTCGAACGACTGCGCGTCGAAGAGCGCGAGCGCCGCCTCTGCGTCATCCGCCGCCGATACCTGCGCGCCGAGCAGTTGCAGCAGTTCGCGCGTGGCATCGCGCGTGTTGACATCGTCTTCGACGATCAACACGCGCAGCGGTTCAGGCGTTTCGTTGCGCGGCGCGTGGCTGTCGCGGAACATCGCGCGAACTTTGTGCGCGAGCGCATCGCGACGATACGGCTTGCTGATGAGCGCGACGCCCGGATCGAGCCGCCCCTTATGCACGATCACGTTCTCCGTATAGCCCGACGTGAAGAGCACAGAGATCGACGGAATCGTCTCCTTCGCGCGCCGCGCGAGTTCGACGCTCGTTAGCGGCCCCGGCATGACGACATCCGAAAAGAGCAAGTCGATTTGCCCGTCGGCGGCTTCGAGCATCGTCAGCGCGCTCTGCGCATCGGACGCCTGCTGCACGCGATAGCCGAGCTGCGCGAGCATGTCGACGGCGGTCGCGCGCACGTCGGGATCGTCCTCGACGACGAGGATTGTCTCCGTGCCGCCCGTGACCGGATCGTTCGCCGTATCGGGCGCAAGCGTCTCTTCTTCCGGCGTGCACGGCAAATAGAGCGTGACCGTCGTGCCGCGCTCGATCGCGCTTTCCAGATGGATCGCGCCGCCCGTCTGCCGCAGGAAGCCGTAGGCCATGCTGAGGCCGAGGCCGGTGCCGCGTCCATCCGACTTGGTCGTGAAGAATGGCTCGAATGCGCGTTCGAGCACGGCGGGCGTCATGCCGGAGCCATTGTCCGACACGGTGAGCATTACGTAGTCGCCGGCCGGCACGAGTTCGTCGCCGAGCGCGCGGTCCGCATCGAAATGCGCGTTGGACGCGACGATCGCGAGCTTGCCGGTGCCGTCGATCGCATCGCGCGCGTTGACGGCGAGATTCACGATCACGTTTTGCAGATGATTGCGGTCGGCGAGCGTGTTGCAAAGCCCGTCCGCAATCTCGATGTCCAGTTCGATGGATTCGCCGAGCGTGCGCCGCAACGCATCGGAGCACGTATGCAGCAGCCGTCCGACGTCGATGGCGACCGGCTCCAGCGGCTGGCGCCGCGCGAACGCGAGCAGTTGCGAGGAGATCATCGCGCCGCGCTCGACAGCTTCGTGCGCGCTTTCAAGGCGACGCAGGAGCGTCGCGTCGTCGCGGGCGTGCTGCGTCGCGAGTTGCAGGTTGCCGCCGATCACTTGCAGCACGTTGTTGAAGTCGTGCGCGACGCCGCCCGTGAGCTTGCCGATCGCTTCCATCTTCTCGGATTGCGCGAGTCCCGTGTGGACGTCGCGCGTCCCCGCGTGCGCGTCGCGCTCGCGCATCGCCGCGTCGAGCGAACGCTGGGCGAGCACGCGCGGCGTCGCGTCGCGCGCGACCGACACGAGCCATTGAACGTCGCCGTTCGCATCGGGCACCGGCGACACCGTCACTTCCCAGTGCTTCAGATTGCCTCGCGCGGTCGGACACACCGCCTCGAAGCGCGAATGACGGCCGGCAAGCGCGGCATCGGCGGCGTCCTGCGCTCGTTCGCGCGCCTCGTCGGGCCATTGCGAGACCCACGGCTTGCCACGCAGCGCCGCGAAATCGTCGATTTCCTTCAGATGCAGACCGCGAGGGTTGATCGAATCCAGCGTGCCATCGCGCCGCACGATCTCGATGCAGTCGCTGCTGCCGTTGAGCATGCTGCGAAAGAATGCGTCGAATGCCGGGTCCGCGGGCGCAGGCGGAGCCGGTCGCGCGGCGGGATGGGCAGACGGTTCGAGAACGACGAAAGCGGCTTCGTCCGGAGCCTGGGTCGGCGAAAAGGTGAGCGGGTCCGCGTCGAGACGCGCCGTCACGGGGTCGGAATGGGACGAATCAGTCATTCAAACGGTCGAATCAGGGTGTGGCGGCTGACGGCGCGCAGTCGTTCCGACCGTGCGCCGCAGGGAGTAACCGGTTGTCTAAGCAAGCAGTGCGCCAGCATTACGAAAACTGTCGCGCCGCGCGCGATTAACGGCGCGAAGCGGTGCACGGAGCGGTTGGGAGGGAAAAGCGGGAAAGACCATGTAAAAACGCGCCGGTAAAGCGACATTTGCAGCGCGCGCCGGCCTTATGATCCGAGCAAACAATCACAATCAGGAGACAGACTTCATGCGAACGCTCACCGACCAACTCGCGCAATACGCCGCGTATCACCGCGACCGGCGCAATGTCGCGACGCATTTCGTCGGCATTCCGATGATCGTGCTCGCGCTGGCCGCGCTGCTCTCGCGGCCGTCTTGGCCGCTTGCCGGCGCGTTCGCCCTCACGCCGGCGTGGCTTCTCTTTGCCGCAGCCACGCTCTACTACCTCGCGCTCGACGTGCCGCTCGGCATCGGCATGGGCGTGTTTGCCGCGTGCTGCGCGGCGTTCGGACAATGGACGGCGGCGCAGCCGACACCGCTCTGGCTCGCCATCGGCATCGGGCTTTTCGTAGTGGGTTGGGTGTTCCAGTTCGTCGGACATATCCGCTACGAGCATCGCAAGCCCGCTTTCGTCGACGATATCGTCGGCCTTCTGATCGGCCCGCTCTTCGTGCTGGCCGAAGCGCTGTTCGGCTTCGGCATGCGGCGCCCGTTGCACGACGCGATCGAGGCGCGGCTCGCACGCGGGACGCGCGTCTCCGACTAACGGCTTCGCCTTTCACTCCACCGGTTAAAGCACGGCGCCGCTTTCGTGTTCCGCGCTCGAATGCTGTTCCGCGACAGGCAGTTCGCGCCGCCGCGCGCGTTCGCGTCGCACGAGACGCGCGCTGTGCACGGCGGTCAGCGCCACCGAGATCCAGATCGGCACATAGGTGCCGATGTGCTGCATCGAAAACGGTTCACCGAGCAACAGCACCGCGACGCCCACCAGCAACACCGGCTCGACGTAGCCGAGCACGCCGAACAGCGCGATCGGCAGATAGCGGCTCGCGCGCAGATAGGACCCGAGCGCGACGGTGCTCAGCACGCCAAGTCCGGGCAGAAGCAGCCATAGGATCGGCCGTGCCTCGACGACGGCCAGCGAATCGCGCACGACGAGCATCGCGAACGCGAACGGCGCGAGCAGCATCATTTCGATGGCGAACGACACGAGCGGGTCCGCGTGGAGCTTGCGCCGCAGCATGAAATACGGCGGATAGCCGAGCGCGACGACGAGCGTCGGCCAGGAGAACGCGTGCGTCATCACGAGTTCATGCGCGACGCCGACAGTAGCGAAAGCGACGCCCGCCCACTGGAAACCGTCGAGCGGCTCGCGATAGTGGAAGCGCCCGACCAGCACCATCACGAGCGGCAGCAGGAAGTAGCCGAGCGAGACTTCGAGCGCGCGTCCGTGAAGCGGCGCCCACAGGAAAATCCACAGTTGCACGCCGAGGAGCGCCGCCGCCGCGCCGAATCCGGCAAGCGAAAGCGGCGATCGGGCAAGCTTGGCGAGAAGCGCGCATAGTGTCGGCCAGCGCTTCGTCAACGCGACCAGGGCGAGCGCGCCGGGCAGCGTTCCCACGATGCGCCAGGCGAAGATGTCGAGGCCGTCGAGCGGCGCGAGCCACGTCGAATAGCCGGACATCAGCGCGAAAAGCGCGGACGCGGCCACCGACAGCGCGATGCCGCGCCCGAGGACTGGTTGATTCATTGCGCGTGGCTCGCGGGAAGGAAGTGGAAGGGGCGAAGGTCCGCCATTTTAAACGCTCTCTTCAGACGGGCTCGCGCCCGCCCGGACAGCCGTCGCCAGGTCGTGCCCGCTTCTTGCTTCAACGGATGACTTTGGCCGCTCGCCGCGTCGGCATCGCGAGCGGAAATCTTCAGTTTTGCGCGGCAGTCTCACCGCTTCCGCGTTCCGGGAGCCGGCGCCCACGGGCCACCGCTCACGTCTGAACACCCAAGCCGCGCCGCGCCGTGCGCCGGGCAAATCGTCACGATTCGCCCCGCCGGCCGGAGAAAAACGCAGCATCACGGAGACGTCATGATCCAGCCCGCACGATCCCCGCAATTCCCGAGCGCCTTTGCCGAAGCCGTCCACGACGGACTCACGCACCATCCGCAGAAAGAACTGCCGTCGATGTATCTGTATGACGAAGTCGGTTCCGGACTCTTCGAGGTCATCACGTCGCTGCCCGAATACGGCGTGACGCGCGCCGAGGAACGCGTGCTGAAGGACCATGCCGCCGACATCGTCGCGGCCTTGCCGCAGCATGTGAAGGTCGCGGAACTCGGCAGCGGCAGCGGGCGCAAGACGCGTCGCATTCTGGAGGCGCTTTGTAAAAAGCAGCCCACGCATTACTACCCGATTGAAATTTCGCGCACCGCGTTGCAGTTGTGCCATCGCGAACTCGGCGACATCGAACGCATTTCGATCGTCGGCTACGAACGCGATTATCTGGCCGGCCTCGCGGAAGTGAGCGCGAAGCGGCGCGACGGCGAAGCGCTGCTCGTGCTGTTTCTCGGCAGCACGATCGGCAACTTCTCGCGGCTCGCGGCAACGCGCTTCCTGTGCTCGATTCGCGGCATGCTCAAGCCCGGCGACGCGCTCTTGCTCGGCACCGACCTGATGAAGCCGCTGCCGACGTTGATCTCCGCCTACGACGATCCGGTCGGCGTGACCGCCGCGTTCAACCTGAACCTGCTCGCGCGAATCAACCGCGAACTCGACGGTGACTTCCCGCTCGATGCATTCGAGCACGTCGCGCGCTTCAATCCGGATGCGCGCAGCATCGAGATGCATTTGCGCGCGAAGCGAGCGCTCACGGCGCACGTGCGGGCGTCGGACTTGCGCGTGGATTTCAGGGAAGGCGAGACGATCTGGACCGAGAGCAGCCACAAGTACGCGGCTGAAGAAGTCGCGCCGTTTGCCGCCGACGCGGGCTTCGATTGCGCGCATCAATGGCGCGACGACGCCTGGGGATTCGCGGAAAGCCTGCTGGTGGCGCGGTCCTGAACGTCGGCCCGTCGGCCGGGGTCAGTGCTGCTCGAAACGCTCGAAGCGCTTGTCGATGAAGCGCTCTTCGCTGACGAATTCGGTGACGCGGGCATGCGGCGGCCCGCGGCGCAGCCATTCGAGCATCAGGTCGACCTGGTTGGCGGCGCCCTGCACCATCACTTCGACCGAGCCGTCATCGAGATTCGCAACCCAGCCGCGCACGCCGAGCGCGTGCGCGCGCCGCACGGTGTGGTGCCGGAAACCGACGCCCTGCACGATGCCTCGCACATGCACGTAGTAGGTTTCGATTTTCGTGTCGAGATCGGGGCCGGGCATGATGCATTCTCCAGAGTCGTTGCCGCGTAGTCGCGTAGTCGCGTTTCAACGCGGCATTTTAGACAAGGCGCGCGATCCGCGTGCAACCGGCCCCGCCGCCGGGCTCAACTAAGCCTGAACGGCTGCGCCGGCTCCGTGCGTCCCACGCGCGGACGCGGCGCGCGCGGCAGCGTGACTTCGAAGGTCGTGCCGGCGTCGTTGGTCGAGCGCGCCTTCACGCTGCCGCCGTGCATCAGCGCGATCTCGTGCGTGATGTACAGACCGAGCCCGAGCCCGCCCGATTCCTGCTGCGAACGTCCCGAGCGAAACGGCGCGAAGATCGTCGGCAGCACGTCGGCGGGGATTTCGCCCGCGTTCTGCACGCAGATCACGAGTTCGTCGGCCGCGCTGCCGTCGAGCCGCACTTGAATTGCCGAGCCGTCGCGGCCGTGCTGCAACGCGTTGCCGATCAGGTTCGAGAACACTTGCGAGAGCAGATCGCCGTCGCCTTGCAGAAGCGTATCGCCGTCGCGGAAGATGAAGATGCGCCCCTTGCCCACGCGCGCCTCGTATTCGTCGACGATATTGCGCGCGAGCGTCATCAGTTCCACTGGGCGCGGTTGCAGCGTCACGCGGCCGCCGCGCAGGCGCGCGAGGTTGAGCAACTGGTCGACCATGCGCACCATGCGCATGCCGCTCGACTTGATGCGCGTGCCGATGTTCGCGACGTTCTCGTCCTGCACGAAGCGCGACAGATATTCCGCCGACGCGATCACCGCCGACAGCGGCGTGCGCAGATCGTGGCCGAGCACGGCCATCAGCATCTCGTTTGCGTCGAGCAGTTGCTGCACGGTCGAGAGCTGGGCCGCGAGCTGCTGCTTCTGGCGCTCGATCTGGATGAACACGTCCACCTTCGAATTGAGAATGCGCGAATCGAAGGGCTTATAGAGGAAGTCCACCGCGCCCGCTTCGTAGCCGCGAAACGTGCGGCCCGTGTCCTGCGCGGTCGCGGTCAGGAAGATGATCGGCACGCGCGCGGTGCGCGGGCTGCCGCGCATCAGTTCGGCCAGTTCGAAGCCGTCCATGCCGGGCATGTTCACGTCGAGGATCGCGAGCGCGACTTCGTGCTTGAGCAGCAGTTCGAGCGCGGCCGGCCCGGATTCCGCCTTCAGCACCGAGACGTCCGGCCGCGCCAGCGAGGCCTCCAGCGCGGTGATGTTGTTCCGGATGTCGTCGACGATCAGGACGTGGATGGGTTGCGTCATCGGTTGGCTCCAGGTCGCGCGCGCCCGACGCTGGCGGAAAGAAGCGCCGCCATGTCGTCGAGCGTCATTATTTGGTTGGCTGCGCCGTTGGCGATCGCAGCCTGGGGCATCGCGGACGCGCCCGCCGTCGCGGGGTCCTGCACCCAGCAGTGGCCGCCGGCTTCGCGGATGGCGAGCGCGCCGCGCGCGCCGTCGTCGTTCGCGCCCGACAGCACGATGCCGAGCAGCGCGCTCTTGTAGGCATACGCGGCCGATTCGAACAGCACGTCCACCGACGGCCGCGAAAAGCGCACGGGCGGGTCGATGGAGAGCGCGATCGTCCGGTCCGGTTCGACCAGCATGTGATAGCCGGGCGGCGCCACGTAGACGGTGCCCGGTTCGATCGCGTCCTTGTCGTTCGGCTCCGCCACGGCGAGCCTGCAACGCGAGGCGAAGAGTTCCGGCAGGAGGCTCGGCACGTCGGCGCGCATGTGAACGACGACGAACATCGCCGCGCCGAAGTCGGCCGGCAGATCGGGCAGCAGGCGGTTGAGCGCCTCGATGCCGCCCGCCGACGCACCGATCACCACGGCCTCGACCGAGGCGGGATCGAAAGCGGACGCTTCGGATGTCGGGCTCATCGCTACACCTTCTGGTAAATGCGTTCGCGGGCGTTGAACTCGGCGAAGTTCGCGGCGTGCGTGGAAAAGCGCAGGCTCTCCTTGCTGCCGAGGCCGAGAAACCCACGCCGCACGAGCGATTCGCTGAAGAGCCCGAGCGCGCGGTCTTGCAGCGCGCGGTCGAAATAGATCAGCACGTTGCGGCACGACACGAGATGCGCTTCGAGGAACACGCTGTCCGTGGCAAGGCTGTGGTCCGCGAACACGACGCGCGACTTGAGCGTCTGCGAGAACTTCGCCGCGCCGTATGCCGCGTGGTAGTAGTCCGACAGCGAGCGCTTGCCGCCCGCGGCCAGATAATTCTGGCTGAAGCCCGCCAGCCGGTCGAGCGGATAGATCCCGCTTTCGGCCTGACGTAGCGCATCGGCGTTGATGTCGGTGGCGTAGAACACGGTGCGATCGGCGATCTTCTCTTCGGCGAAAAGCACCGCGAGCGACCACAGTTCCTCGCCGCTGCTGCACCCGGCGACCCAGACCTTGATCGACGGATAGGTCTGCAGAATCGGCACGACCTGTTCGCGGATGGCGCGGAAGTAATGCGGGTCGCGGAACATTTCGCTCACCTGCACCGTGAGGTACTGGAACAGGCGCGCGAAAAGCGCGGGATCGCGCAGGATGCGCTCCTGCAATTGCGAAAGCGTGGGAATGCCGAGGTCCGCGAGCGCCTGCGTGAGGCGCCGCCGCACCGAACTGACCGAATAGTGCCGGAAGTCGTGCTGATAGCGCAGGTAGATCGCCTCCAGCACGAGCTTCAGCTCGATGTCGAATGTGGACGGGGTCGTCGTTGCTTCGGACGGATGGTTTTCTGACACTGGATTGATCGCTGGCGTTCGGGATGGGATTGAGGTCGATTGTCCGGCAAACACCCGCGAGCGTCAGCGCAACCAGACCCGACACAGCGAGACCAGCTTGTCGACGTCGATCGGTTTGGAAATATAGTCATCGGCGCCGGCTTCCAGACACTTCTGCCGATCCGAAGGCATCGCCTTCGCGGTCAGCGCAATGATGGGCAAACGTGCGTGCTCCGGCTGCTTGCGGATTTCGGTCATCGCAGTCAGCCCGTCCATCTCCGGCATCATGATATCCATCAGCACCAGATCGATAGCCGGATGCCGCGCGAGCGCTTCGAGCGCCTCGCGTCCGTTGCGCGCGATTTCCAGCTTCGCGCCGAGCGGTTCGATCACATGCGACAGCGCGAAAATATTGCGCACGTCGTCTTCGGCGAGAAGAATCGTGCGTCCCTCGAAGACGTCGTCGCGCTGGCGCGCCGCGCGCAGCATCCGCTGCTGCTCCGGCGGCAGCGCGCTCTCGACGCTGTGCAGGAAGAGCGTCACCTCGTCGAGCAAACGCTCCGGCGACTTCGCACCCTTGATGATGATCGATTTCGAATATCGCCGCAGACGCTGCTCCTCGTCCTGCGACAGCACCCGCCCCGTATAGACGATCACCGGCGGCGACGCGTGCTCGCCGCTCGTCGAGACGCGCTCCAGCAATTCGTAACCCGAGCCGTCCGGCAGCGCGAGGTCCATCACGACGCAATCGAACGTCGCGCGCGCCATCTCGTCGAGCGCGCCCGCGACCGTGCCCGCTTCGACAATCTCCACCGTCTCGCTCGCGAGCAGCGCATGAACGCTCTCGCGCAGCACCGGATCGTCCTCGACCACCAGCACGCGCCGCATGCCCTGCGCGGAACGCGCCTCCAGCTTGCGGATCGCGCCCGCGAGCGTCTCGCGCGCGCTCGGCTTGAGCGTATAGCCGATCGCCCCGAGATGCAGCGCGACGTCGGCGTGATCGGTCGCGGACACGATGTGGATCGGAATGTGGCGCGTGAGCGGATCGTGCTTCAGCCATTCGAGCACCGTCAGGCCGGACTGGTCCGGCAGGCCGACGTCGAGCAGAATGCCGCTCGGCTGCAGATCGCGCGCGAGTTCCACGCCTTGCGTCGCCGTGGTCGCGTGCACGCAGTCGAAGTCGAGCTCGTGCGACAGATCGTAGAGGATGTTGGCGAACGGCAGATCGTCTTCGATCACGAGGATCACGCGGTCCGGACGCTGGAGATTCGCGCGGTCGTCGGCGATCGGGCTCGGCGCGGGGGTCGCCTGCGCGGGCGCCTTTGCCGGCGGCGCCGTCCACGCCGCCGCCTCACGCACCGGCGCGGCCTGCACTGGCGCAGGCGCCATCGCCGCGAGCGCCGAGACGGGCGCGGACTGCATGACGCCGGCCGCCGGCTGCATCGGATTGCCGATGGTGTCGACCTTCGCGGTCACGGTGCCTGAGCGCGCCTCGATCGGCAGCGTCACGGAAAACACGCTGCCCTTGCCGACTTCGCTCGACACCTTCACCGAACCGCCCAAAAGCCGCGAGAACTCGCGCGAGATCGAGAGGCCGAGGCCGCTGCCGCCGTATTTGCGGCTCGTGGTGCCGTCGGCTTGCTGGAATGCCTGGAAGATCAGTTCCTGCTTCTCGGCCGCGATGCCGATGCCCGTATCGCGCACGTCGAAGCGCAGGGCGTTGTCGCCCGCCATCTCGACCGCCACGCTCACCTGGCCGCGCTCGGTGAACTTGAACGCGTTCGACAGCAGATTGCGCAGCACTTGCAGGAGGCGCTGATTGTCGGTGACGAAATATTGCGGCACGCCCGCGCCGTGCCCGGTCACGAACTCGACGCCCTTGTTCTGCGCGATCGGCGCGAACGACTGCCTGAGCGACTGCAGGATCGAATCGACGGCGACGGGCGCGAACTGCACGTCCATCTGCCCGGCCTCCACCTTCGAAAGATCGAGGATGTCGTTGATGAGCGCGAGCAGATCGCTGTTCGACGAATGGATCGTCGCGGCGTAGCGCACTTGCTCGTCGGTCAGGTTGCCGTGCTTGTTGTCCTGCAGAAGCTTCGCGAGAATCAGCGAACTGTTGAGCGGCGTGCGCAACTCGTGCGACATGTTCGCGAGGAACTCGGACTTGTACTGGCTCGCGCGTTCGAGCGTGAGCGCGTTCGCAGACAGTTCCTGCTGCGCCCGCAGCAGCTCCGCCTTCTGGCGCTCCAGATGCTGCGTGTGCTCTTCGAGCTGCACGTTGGTCTGTTCGAGCTCGGCGGCCTGCGTTTCGAGCCGCGCCTGCGAATCGAGCAGCGCGCGCCCGCGCTCTTCCAGTTCCTCGTTCGACACGCGCAGTTCTTCCTGCTGAACCTGCAGTTCCTCGCTCTGACGCTGCGTTTCTTCGAGCAGCTCGACGAGCCGCGAGCGGTAACGCGCGGAGCGCAGCGCCATGCCCATACTTTCCGACGCCATCTCCAGCACTTCGCGCGTATCGTCGAAACGGTTGTCGTCGCCGAAAAAGCCCACTTCGATCACGCCCGCCAGGTCGCCATCCGCGAAGAGCGGCGCCATCACGACCTTCGACGCGCTCGCCGAGCCGAGCGCCGAGCCCGCCCTGAGATAATGGCCCGAGGCGTCGCGCAATTCGAGCGCGCGCTTCTCGTCGATCATCTGGCCGGCGAGTCCGACGCCACGCTTGATCGTGCGCGGTGCGGCGTCTTCGCCTGGCAGCGCCCACGACGCGATGCGCGTGAGTTCGTCGCCGTCGAGCCCGTAGATCACGCCGACTTTCGCATTGACGTACGGCACGAGGGAACGCAGGATGCTCGCGCCGATCGAAGCAGGCGACTGCTCGCCGCGCATCTGCAAACCGATCTGCGCGACGCCGTGCTGGAGCCACGCGATGCGTTGTACGCTCAGCCGCGATTTGATATAGAGGTAGGCCACCGCGCCCAGCACGATCAGCACGAAGATGCCCATCGCGCGGTTGATCGACAGCACGTCGGTGTTGGCGGCGGCACTGCTGTTCGAGAGCACATAGCCCGCGACGATCAGCACGGAAGCGGCGCTCGCGGTCGCGACCGGCACGATCGGGCGATCGGTCCACATGCACATCACGACCGGCAGGACGTAGAACACCCAGATCGCGACGCGCATCGGCGTGAGCCAGTCGATCATGAAGACCGTGACGAGCAGGATCGAAATGGCGAAGTAGAGCCAGACGGATAGGTTTCGACTGTCTTTGGACATAGGCTGTTGGCTTTTTGTTTGGGACCGCGCGCATGGCCCGGAAGCGGCAGGCACGGACCATAGCACGTCCCGCAAGTCGTTGTCACACGTGGGTCCGCGGGCGTTTCAACCGGCGCCGCAGGCCCGCACAAGTTACCCGCGCACCATTCGCGGAAGGCACAGAAGAGGAAAGAATGACCGATTTTTCATGGGGCCGCGTGCTCGTCACCGGCGCGTCCGGATTCGTCGGATCGGCGGTCGCGCGGATCGCCGTCGAGCGCGGTTTCGACGTGCGCGTGCTGATGCGCACGACCAGTTCGCGGCAGAACATCGAGGCGCTCGACGCCGAAGTCGTGCTCGGCGACATGCGCGACGAAGCGTCGATGCGCGCCGCGTTGAAGGGCGTGCGCTTCCTGTTTCACGTCGCAGCCGACTACCGCATCTGGGCGCCGGACCCGCGCGAGATCGAGCGCACGAACCTCACCGGCACCGAAGCCACGATGCGCGCGGCGCTGGCCGAGGGCGTCGAGCGCATCGTGTACACGAGCAGCGTCGCGACGCTAAAGGTGACGAGCGCGGGCGTGATAGTCGACGAGACGAAGCCCGCCGACCCGAGCCAGACCATCGGCGCGTACAAGCGCAGCAAGGTGCTGGCCGAGCGCGCGGTGGAGCGGATGGTCGCGAACGACCGGCTGCCGGCCGTGATCGTGAATCCGTCGACGCCGATCGGCCCGCGCGACGTCAAGCCGACGCCGACCGGGCGCATCATCGTCGAGGCCGCGACGGGCAAGATTCCCGCGTTCGTCGACACGGGCCTGAATCTCGTGCACGTCGACGACGTCGCGGCGGGCCATTTCCTCGCGCTCGAACGCGGCGTGATCGGCGAGCGCTACATCCTCGGCGGCGAGAACCTGCCGTTGCAGCAGATGCTCGCCGACATCGCCGCAATCGCGGGCCGCAAGCCGCCGACCATCAGATTGCCGCGCGGCCCGCTCTATCCGCTCGCCGTCGGCGCGGAGATGGTCGCGAAGTTCACCGGACGCGAGCCGCTCGTGACCATCGACGCGTTGCGCATGTCGAAGAACAAGATGTACTTCACGTCCGCGAAAGCCGAACGCGATCTGGGCTATCGCGCGCGGCCGTATCGCGAAGGCCTGCGCGACGCGCTCGACTGGTTCCGGACCCACGGCTATCTCACTCGCTGACGCAGGCCTCAGGCGAGTCCGAACACGGTCTTGCTGTCGATCACGTCGACTTCGACCCCGATCTCTTCCGCGAGATCGACGAGCCGCTTGGTGACACCGGAGTCGTCGCCCGCGGGGTCCTTGTCCCACAGCAGGATCATCGTCACGCGGTCCGGGCCGAAGGCGAGCGCGTTGAACAGCATCCAGGCGCTGTTCCGGTGCCAGACGTCGTAGGGCGGCTGTTGTGCGAACCATTTGGGCAGGCCCGCTTGCGGATCGGCGTCCGGATCGAGGTCCTGCAACACGCGGCACGCCTCGCCGCGCTCGTCGAGCAGCGTGTAGAAGCGGCTGGCCCAGTCGTCGTCGGCGGGATTCACCGCCACATTCGTGAAGTACGCCGACGGCCGGGCGAGATACAGCCATGTCGCGATACCGCTTGCCTTGCAGGCTTCGTGAAAGAGGATGTCGCCGCCGCTGCGCCCGCTTGCCATTCCGAGTGCCACGCCGCCCGGGCGCGCGCGCACGCGCTGCAATCTCGTATCGATGGCCTGCGCCGCCGCCTGCTTCGCCTCCGGCGTGCGCGGAAAGCGCGGATTTTGCCGGCCGGATGAATCGACGCAATGGCCCGCGAAGAGCACGATCCGGCCGCGTGCGCTGGCCGGCGCCCCGGCTTGAGCTTTCACGACGGGCGGAAAAGCGGCCAGTCCCGCGGCGACGTTGTCGTTCAGCACGCCGACCGTTTGCAACAAGTTGAGCTGCGCCCGCGCGGAATCGATCGCGAACGGAAAAGCGTCCCTGTACTTTTCGATGACCTGCCGGTAGCCCAGCCCGACCTTTCGCGGATCGCTGCTGACGAGGCAGCGCAGATCGGCGGCGGTGAAGGCGCGCCAGACGGCGTTTTGCTCTGCTTCGAACTCGTCCGCGCTTTCGAGCGCGAGCGCGACGCCGGCCTTCAGGCACTCGATCCTCTCCTTCACGCGATTGAGTTCCCGCGACGCCATCTCGCCCGGTTCGAAGGTGTCGTCGTCGGGTTGACCGAGTTCCCACTGCTGCGGATAACGCTCTGCGAGTTCGCGCCGGATCACCGTGAGCGCAAGCGCGTTGATCGCCGAATAGTAATGGTTGCGGTCCGCCCTGAAGCCTTCCTCGTAGGCCTTGAGCGAATCGGCGAAGAGCGCCGACTCCAGCGTGCTCTCCGGCGGCGAAGCCTTGAGCGATTCCAGCCATTGCACCTTCAGGTTGCTCCCGAGCAGCGCCTGCTCTTCGGCACGCAGTTTAGGCGCGAGATCGGTGCGCGCCCGAATGCGTTCGACCGCATCGTTCGACGCGTTGTAGTTGCCGAGCTTCTGATAGATCGTGCTCAACTTCAGGTTCGCTTCGAGGTCGGATTCGTCGTTGCGAAGGATCGCCTCCCAGGTCGCCCGCGCGCCCACGTGCCGTTTATGATCGAACTGCTTGCGGCCGATCAGGCGCAAGCCCGCCCGCGCCCACGGAAACGAGCGCGCTTCGCGGGCCAGCAGCGCGAGGTCGCCCCAGTAGAGATCGCGGGTATCGGTTCCGGCGTACTTGCTCGCCCGATCGATGGCGCGATCGGCGCATTCCTTGAAGCCGACCGGCACCGCGAGGAAGTCGTCCGGCGAGGGCGCGCGAAGTTTCGGCAGAAGCTTGAAGACGGGGCTGTCCGACGCCGATGAGGCCGAGCCCTGACTGATCGCCGCGACGAGTTTGCCGAGCGCCTCGGCCGGATTGCCGATCGGGTACGCCACGTAGCGATCGGTCAGCAAGTCGAAGGGCACGGCGTCGGGCGCCAGCTCGGCAAGCTCGCCGCCGACGCCGCGCAAGAGCACCGTGATCCGGTCGCGCAACGCGTGGCGGATGCCGAGTTCGTAGTAGACGTTCGCGTTGTGCAGGGTGACGTCCGCGATGACGATGTCGGCGGTCAGCAGCAGCTCGAACATCGACTCGCGGATGTTGCCGGGGCTCATGATTTCCGAGGTCGTCCGGCCTTCTATGCCGCATTGCGTCAGCGCGGCACCAATAAGCGTCTCGCCGACATGGTCGAAGTCCATTCCACGCTTCGTGCCGAAGGGGCGAACGATGAATGCGCGCATATCGTGTACTCCTTTGCCCGCCGACGCCCGGTGTCGGGATCGGGCGGTTCGATCGTTGCGGCGGGCGAGCGACTCGCCTCGGCAGTAATCTAGTCAAGGAATACCCGTTGCCTCAGACAATCGTTATGCGCGATGCGCCTTCACGCCGCCCGCAGCACGAACCGCTTCACGATCTGCTTCGCCTGAAACACGCGCCGGTCCAGGAACAGCTTGCGGCGATACTTGACGACCGGCGGCAACGTCCGCCCCGCCGCATGCTCGCGATATTTGTCCGCGACGCTGCGCACGCGCGCTTCCGCCTCCCGCTGATCCTTGCCAGGCGTCTTCGACGCCTCCAGGCACATGTAGCGAAACGCCTTGTCGAAGATCGTCAGCCAGTAGGCTTCGTTCGGCTTGTCTGCGTCGCTGCGTTCGAGCGCTTCTTCCGCGCAGAGGCCGAGGCAGTGCACGGTGAAACTGCTCGCCCGATAAGTAATGCTGTCGCGCCGGCGCCGGTAGATATAAAGCTCTTCCGGCACGCGATACAGGCTGCGCGCCTTCGTATAGATGCCGGGAATGACCGCGAAATCCTCGTACACGCGGCCGGGCGGAAAAGGCACGCCGTCCCACAGTTCGCGGCGATACACGCGCGCAAACGCGAAGTTCTGGCAGACGCTGGCGAATTCCATCAGCGCGACCGTACCGCCCGGCGTGAAGCCCGAAGCCCCCGGCGGCAGCAGCTTGAGATGATCGACGAGTTCGCCTTCGAGATTCATCACGCGAACATCGAATTCGATGATGTCGGCCGCCTGCTGCTCGACCAGCGGCAGGACGATCTTGCAGAAATCGGGGTGCAGCAGGTCGTCGGCATCGAGATAGCCGATGTAGGGCGTCGTCACCGCCGCGATGCCGACATTGCGCGCGACGCTCAGCCCGCCGTTCTTCTGCCGGATCACCTTGATGTCCTTGTCGGCATGGCGGGCGCGGACTTCCTCGATGCGCTCGAAGGTCGAATCGGTGGCGCCGTCGTCGACGATGATGAGTTCGACCTCCGCCGCCCTCGGTTGCGAAAGAAGCGAATCGAGCGCGGCGGTGATGAATCCCTCGACGTTGTAGGCCGGCACGACAACTGACATGAGCTTGGGCAATCTCGGTCTCCGGTCGACGCATCTTCCCGGCCGGCATGCCCTTTTTCGTGCCAGTTGTTTCGTGCAGGGCTGCAACAGGAAAGCATGCGGGTTGGATTGATGACCAGAAAAGGCTAACGGATCAGAATGGCGCCCATTGTGCGACTACGCACAGACAGCCGGATTTCCCGAGAGGCAAAACCGGGGCCCGACCGATCGCGGGGAGACTGTCGGCGCAATGCTCGGTAGTTCTGCCCTGACGGCGCGTATTGACTGCCTCGGATCAAGGCGCTACGCGCATTTTGTTACAACGTGTACGGACGACGCGAGGATGCAGCGGTTAAAATCGCGGCCTTGGATAGCACGGCACACGAGACGCAAGGCAACCGCATGAAACTAGAAGACCAGCTCGGCACACTGGAATCGAGCCTCGACGAACTCCTTCAGGCCGCCAGTACGCCTGTCGATACCGAATCCGCCGGTCCCGCCGCACAAACCGAAGCGGCCAACGCACCCGCCGAAAGCGCGGTCGACGAAAAGCCGATGCTGAACGTGTCGCGCCCGGACCGCGATGCAATCGAAATGTCGATCGGCGGACAGTCGGTGCTGCTCAATCCCGAGGGCGTGTCGCGCCTGATCGAGGAACTCGCGAACGCGCGCGCTTCGATGACGGTGGAACAGCCCGGCGGCCTCGCGCCGGGCTGGCGTTTCGCCGCCACGCGCAATCCGGCCATGGCGACGCAGAAGCAGTCGAACGGCGACCGTCTGCTCGTGCTGCGTCATACCGGCCACGGCTGGGTGCCGTTCACGTTCTCGCCCGATACGGTCATCGAAATGTATGCGATGCTGACCAAGCGCTAACACGCGCGTTCAAGCGGGCCGCCGTGAACGCGGCCGCCCGCGCGCCGCTCAGGCGGCTTTCAGCAGCCCGTGCGGATCAATGACGAACTTGCGCGGCGCGCCGCCATCGAACTTCCGGTAGCCTTCCGGCGCTTCATCGAGCGACACCACCGACACATTCACGATATCCGCGATCGGCAGCCGGTCCCACAGGATCGCCTGCATCAGGTTGTGGTTGTACTTCATCACGGGCGTCTGTCCCGTATGGAACGAATGCGACTTGGCCCAGCCGAGTCCGAAGCGAATGCTCAGGCTTCCCTTGCGCGCGGCGGCGTCGGCGGCGCCCGGATCGTCGGTGACGTAAAGGCCCGGAATGCCGATCGCGCCCGCTGCGCGCGTGATTTCCATCAGCGAATTGAGCACGGTCGCGGGCGCTTCCTCGTTGTGTCCGCTGCTGCCGTGGCCGTGCGCCTCGAAGCCGACGCAATCCACCGCGCAATCCACTTCCGGCTTGCCGAGAATCTGCTCGATCTGCTCGCCGAGCGTCGCGTCCTTCGAAAGGTCGATGGTCTCGAAGCCCATCTTGCGCGCGTGCGCGAGACGCTCCTCGTTCATGTCGCCGACGATCGTGCACGCCGCGCCGAGCAGACGCGCCGAAGCCGCCGCCGCCATGCCGACCGGCCCCGCGCCCGCGATATAGACGGTCGCGCCCGGCTTCACGCCCGCCATCACCGCTCCGTGATAGCCCGTCGGCAGGATGTCGGAAAGGCACGTCAGGTCGCGGATCTTCGACATCGCCTGCGCGCGGTCGGGAAACTTCAGGAGATTGAAATCGGCATACGGGACCAACACGTATTCGGCCTGTCCGCCGATCCAGCCGCCCATGTCGACATAGCCATACGCGCCGCCCGCCCGCGACGGATTCACGTTCAGGCACACGCCGGTGTGCTGCGCCTTGCACGTCGGGCAACGTCCGCACGCGACGTTGAACGGCACGGACACCAGATCGCCGATGGCGAGCGTTTCCACATCTCGGCCGATTTCGATCACTTCGCCGGTGATTTCATGCCCGAGCACGAGGCCGACTTCGGCCGTGGTCCGGCCGCGCACCATGTGCTGGTCGGAGCCGCAGATATTGGTGCTGACAACCTTCAAAATGACGCCGTGGCCGATGTCGCGGCCACGCGGATCGACCATCTTCGGATAGTCGATCGACTGCACTTCCACCTTGCCCTGCCCTAGATACACGACGCCGCGATTGCTGCTCATTGTTCGTCTCCATGTCTCGTGGACGGCCGGCACGACTTCACGTCACGCCCCGTTCAACGAGCGTAGCGCCGCATGCACCCTGAGAGGTACGCCCAACGCGACACGGGTTTGAACGATTGCGACACGCGCGATCCGCCGCGCGCAGTTGATCGACGCCGCGCTTTTGACCATCGACCAGGTCTCAAAGCGGCGATGGGTCTCGCCAACGATTACATCGACCACGTGCTCGAAGCGCGCCGCTGAGTCGAGCCACCGAATCGCTGTGCGCTCGACACCTATCGCGGACGCGAGCTGCATCCGGGCGCCGAACTCACGACCGACGATCATGCTCGCCGAGAAAATCGCGGATCGCATTCGCGGACGCGAAGCGCTCGCCCGCGTTCAGACGCCCTACTTCGTCGCGAACGGCGCGAAGGCGAGGAAGAAGGAGTTCGCTGTAATCTGAATGTCGAAAGAGCCGCTGACGAAGCGGCTCCTTGCCTTACTCGCGCACGGGTCTCAGCACGCCGCTCGCATCGGACTCGACCGCTTCCGATACGAGCGTCTCCAGCGCGAGTCCGCGTGTCTCGATGCCGAGCACCCACACCGCTGCCGCCGCGATCACGAAGCAGAGCGCGCCGAGCGAGAACACGCCGCCCTGCCCGAACACGGGCAACACGACGCCCACCACATACGGTCCGATCAGCGAACCCACGCGGCCGATCGCTGACGCGAAGCCGGACCCCGTCGCGCGTGCGCCGGTGCCGTACAGCTCCGGCGTGTAGGTGTAGAGCACGGCCCACATCGCAAAGAGGAAGAACTGCATCGCGAGGCCCGCGCAGATGAGGAGCGTCGGCGTTTCCGCATGCAAGGCGGTCTGTCCGTACACGTAGGCCATCACGCCGCTGCCGACGAGCGACGCGATACAGGTCGGCTTGCGTCCCCAGCGTTCGACGAGCCACGCCGCGCAGAGAAAACCGGGCACGCCGCCGAGCGAGATCAGGACCGTGTAGAGCACCGACTTCGTCACGGCGAAGCCCGCCTGCTGCATCAGCGCGCCGAGCCAGGACGTGAGGCCGTAGAAGCCGAGCAGCGCGAAGAACCACAGCATCCACACCATGACCGTGCGCCGCCGATACGCCGCGCTCCAGATCTCGCGGAACGCGCCGGTGCCTTTCGGCGCGTGCGGTTCGCTCAGCATCGCGGGTGCGGGCAGCTCACGCACGCCGCGCGCTTTCATCACCTTCGCTTCGATTTCAGCGAGCACCTTGTCCGCTTCGGCGAGACGTCCGCGATGTTCGAGCCAGCGCGGCGACTCCGGCACGACGCGCCGCACGATCAGCACGAACACGGCCGGGATGGCGAGCAGCGCGAACTCGGTGCGCCAGCCGAACTGCGGCAGCACGAAGTACGAGACCACGCCCGACGCGATGAAGCCGAGCGGCCAGAAGCCGTCCATCAACGCGATGAGCCGTCCGCGCGAGGCGGCGGGCACGAACTCGGAAAGCAGCGTTTGCGCGATCGGAAACTCCATGCCCATGCCGACGCCGAGCAGTACGCGATAGAAGATCAGCGCTTCGACGCTATGCGCGGTCGAACAGAGATACGACGCGAGGCCCCACAGGACCATGCTCCACTGGAACACGGGGCGGCGTCCGAAGCGATCCGCGAGCAGGCCCGCGACCGCCGCGCCGATCACCATGCCGAAGAAGCTCGCGCTCGCGACAAGGCCGGCGGTCGCGGTGGACAAGCCGAACTCCGTCTTGATCGAACCGAGGACGAAGGTCATCGTGCCGAGGTCGACGGAATCGAAGAAGAACGCGATGGCGATGATGATGAAGATGGTGCGGTGATAGCCTGATAACGGCAGGCGTTCGAGTCGGGCAGCAGCGCTTGCGCGCGGCGGGACGGCAGTTGACATGGCTTTTTCCTTTTGCGGACGCGCGCCGCGGACAAGTTGGGCCTGTTCAGTAGATGCCGACATTAAAGGAGGTGATGGAAGAAATGCGTCGCCGGCTGGTGTTCATGCGACATCAACGGAGGCCTGAGCTTGCCCGAAGCTCCTGCACGTAATCGATCGAGTCGATCCCATCGTTGCCTTGGTCTCCCACCCGGTTCCCGTTCAGGTAGTAGTCGTTGTGGCTTGCGGTCCCCCGCCGCACCCGTGATCCGCCCGTTCACATCGTAGTTGTAGTACGTCGTCGCCGCCTTCCACCCCGGCGCGTCGTAGCCGAACTGCACAGCTTCGCCGCCCGCCGGTCCCGCTACGATGTGCACGCTCGTGTCGTTCGGATCGCTTGCCCGCTCGCCCGAGAGCGTGCCCATCGACACCGTGAAGCGGTTCAGCGCGTCGTACTCGTACCAGTAGTCCTGCGTCTTCTGGTGATACCCCACCATGTCCGTGTACGACGCCACCATCCGCCGGCGATTGCCCACCGCGTCGTACTCGTAGCTCACCTGGTAGCTGTTGTCGCTGATCGACACCACCCGGTTCAGCGCGTCGTACTCCACCCGCGACTGCGCGAACACGTACGAGTCACCGAAGTTCGTGAAGTACTCCGCCGTGCGGTTGCCGTCTCCGTCGTACTCGTACAGCGACTGCGTCTTCGTCGCGTTGTCCACCATCGAGCGCACCAGACCGTGCGAGTAGTACGTGTAGTCCACGTCCTGCCCCGCCGTGCTCGTCTGCTTGGTCACCAGCCCCGCCCAGTTGTACGTGTAGCGGTACACGTGGCCGCCCAGGTCCGTGTGCTTGCCCACCCGCCCGTACAGATCCTGCTCGTCCGCCATCGTGCGGCCGTTCGCATCAGTGGTCGTCTTGATCCACCCGCCGCTCAACGATGTGCCGATCGAGGCGATACCGCTCGCCCACTTGTAGTCGTACTGCACCGCGCGGCCCGCCGCGCTCACCGTTCTCACGATGCGCCCCGCCGCGTCGTAGAACGTCTTCTCGCGTCCGCCCAGTGCGTTGGTGCGCGATACGCCGGTCCAGCTCGTCGTATTCGTAGCGATCGATGCTGCGCTGGCCGTCGGCGAGCACCGGACGGCGCCTCCTTATGGCTGAACCTGCTGAATTACCCCAACTTTACGATACGAACTCCTAAATTTTTCAACCGATCGAGCACAGCGGCAGCTAACTGCGGGTCGTTAATTGGCAGATCAAATTCACGGCCTTCTGCGTTCCTATAACAAAGAATTTCCGACACCGGAGTTTGCTCGATGAAGTAGTTTTCCAGTTTCAGTCCTCCGCCGAACAAGAAATTGTCAGCGGTAGTTTTCAAATTTATCTCGTCCATTCTCGCACCCTCACCGAGGCAGCGGGGTCTTGCCGAACCCCGGATAGAAGATCGTGTTGTCTACATTGCCCGGCCCCCAAAACACTCTTGTAGGAGCAGGTGCAGCGTTGGGATTGACTATCAGTTCTCGGAAATATCGAGCATTGACCATATTCATGTCTTGTGTCGACGGCCACATCTGTAACGAATTTTCGTTCGGATGGACATGGCCTATCAACCGTGCATCTCGCGGTACCGGACTGGTCCATGCATCTCCGCTGTACAACTTCTTGACCAGGGCACTGTCTAAGCGTTCGGTGACAAGTGAAAATTCAACCTGTCGGCCGCCTAAAGTACCCAACTTATAAAGATCTCCAAATCGCACGGTTCGATCAGTGACAACAACGCCCTGCTCACCAGGTAACGCTCCTGTGGCGCGCAACTCGTCCAGCGTGGTGTGCGTACCTAACCCTTCAGTTCGTGGAAACCGGGAGCCAATCGATCCGCCAGACTGTCCCACAATATCCGCGCCTGCGCTGCTGCCAAGCGAAGCAATGGAAACCGGCGCGATGGCTTTCTGCATTGCGATCCTGCCGGCTCCCGCTCCCATCAATGCAAGACCAGCTTCCCCAAACGCCTGCACTTCCTTCGCAACTGCAAACCCGTAGTTACCACCGTTCCATTCAGCACGAGCCTCAGTCGCACTTTGCGCACCGATCAACTGGTAGGCAAACTGCCCAAGGCTCTGCCCCGCGTCATACACGATCTTACCCGCATAAGCCGCGCTCGGACTCGGATCGAGCACTCCAGCGTAGCCTCCCGTCATACCACGCATGAATGCTTGCTGGGTGGTTTCGCCAACACTCAAATCCGGTGTCGACTGTTCACCCATCATCGCGCCACGGAACGCCGACTCATTCAGGTCAAATTCCGTACGTACGGCCGTACCGGTGAATGCGCTGTCATAGCCCGCGCCGAATGCAAAGTCACCGGCTTGCCCCGGCGATGCAACGTAATCAACCCAAGATGTCTCGGGCGTCACATGTATGGGCGGCAACAGAAACTCACGCGATGGCGCACCAGGTCCGGCAAACCGCATGTCAGGCGTCGTGTACGTATCCGGCGTCGATGCGTTGCCGAACGCATCCATCAACTGATCGTAGACCGCATCGGCGTAGCGACCTTGGTTCGCCACCTCGGTATCCGGCTTCGCCACGCTCTGGCTCGCCATCTGCTGCGTCACCAACGCGCCGATCGTGTCGCCCGCGATCGATCCGATATTGCGCTCGAGACTTCCTCCCCGCACCAGCGTGCTCGCCACTCCAGAGACCGCCGTCGAAGCGCCCGTTCCCAGCGCGGTCCCGCCAAGTGCCGTCTGATCCGTACCGTACCCAATACCGTTGGCAATCGCCCCCGCCGCCACACCCCGCCAGTCGAACCCGTGCTGCGCTCCCAACGCGATACCCAGCCCTTCGCCCGCCGCCGCGCGCACCGCGCCCGTCACCGCCGCGCCCGCTCCTCCGCCCAGCGCCGATGCGGACACAGAACTCAAGCTGCCCGTCACCCCCGCGCCGACCGCCGCGCTCGCCGCCGAGATCGCCATGCCCTTCCAGTCCAGCCCCCGCTGCTGACCTCCCGCGACCAGCACCGCCTGCGACGCGAGCGACCCCGCCGCCGCGCCCGCCGCCACCGCGATCGTGCCGCTTGCCGCTCCCGCGATACCGCCCGTCAACCCTCCGCTTATCGCCGCCACGCCGGCCGCCCACGCGCCCGACAGCGTCGCCGCACTCCCCGCCGCCACACCTCCCGCCGCCACACCTCCCGCGGCTACACCACCGGCCGCAACACCGCCCGCGGCCGCACCGCCCCCAGCCAATCCACCCGCGGCCGCGCCCAGCAACTCCGCCGCCGCTCCCGCCGTATACACCGTCACCACCACCGCCACCACGATCGCGATCACCTGCACGAACGTCCCGCATCCATCTCCGCCTCTTCCCGGCGGCGGCGGCGGGTCCGGCAACGTCGGCTGCGTGTCGCCGATCGCTCGGCCCGGATCGTACGGCTTGAACGTGCTCGCCGTGTTGTGCACGTTCGTCACCTTGTTCGGCACGCTCAGCGTCTGACCCGCCTTGAGCACGTCCGTACCCTGCAAGCCGTTCGCATCGGCCAGCAGATACCACAGCGTCGCATCCCCCCACAGCGCACTCGCGATACTCTGCAGCGTGTCTCCATCGCGTACCGTCCACGTCCCCGGGCTCACCCCCGGATACGTCCCGTCGATCGCCATGAAGTTCTCGTCGAAGTCCGCCGTGCCGATCGGCGTGAACACCTTGTACTGGCTCTCGTTGCCGCCCCGCGTGAGCTTGCCCGAAAGCTCCTGCACGTAGTCGATCGAGTCGATCCCGTCGTTGCCCTGGTTGCCCACCCGGTTGCCGTTCAGGTAGTAGTAGTTGTGCTTGCGGTCCCCCGCCGCGCCCGTGATCCGCCCGTTCGCGTCCACCCTCACGCCCGTCAGTTCATCCCGACGCTGCACCTGACCGCGCAGATCCGTCCAGTACTGGAACGCGCGTGCCTTACTCGCATCGCCTCCGCCGTCGTCGTAGGTGCTCTTCAGGTTCCCGTTCGCGTCGTAGTTGTAGTACGTCGTCGCCGCCTTCCACCCCGGCGCGTTCGGGTTGCTCGGCTGCACCACCACCTTCGACTGCTTGGCCCCCTCCCACCACTCGTACGTGTACGTCGACACCGTGCGCGTGCCGTTCGCATCGTCGGGCTTCGAGTCGATCTGCACGAGCGTGCCGTCGGCTAGGCGCGTGTAGCTCGTGCTCAGCCCGTTCAACGCATCGCGCTCGGAACTCTGCAGGCTGTCCGCATCCCACGTGCGCGTCACGTTCGACACCACCTTGCCCGTCTTCACGTCACGCTCGAGCTGCGTGCTCACTCGCCCCAGCAGGTCGTTCGCGCGCTCCTGCGCCACCACCCCGTTGATCGTCTGCGTCTGCAAGTAGCCGTTCGCGTCGTACGTGTAGCGCTCCGTGCGACCGTCCTTCGCATACACCGCCAGCACCCGCTCGCCCGCCGCGTCGTAGCCCAACTGCACCCCTTCGCCGCCCGCCGGTCCCGCTACGATGTGCACGCTCGTGTCGTTCGGATCGCTTGCCCGCTCGCCCGAGAGCGTGCCCATCGACACCGTGAAGCGGTTCAGCGCGTCGTACTCGTACCAGTAGTCCTGCGTCTTCTGGTGATACCCCACCATGTCCGTGTACGACGCCACCATCCGCCGGCGGTTGCCCACCGCGTCGTACTCGTAGCTCACCTGGTAGCTGTTGTCGCTGATCGACACCACCCGGTTCAGCGCGTCGTACTCCACCCGCGACTGCGCGAACACGTACGAGTCACCGAAGTTCGTGAAGTA
Organism: Caballeronia telluris; assembly: GCF_001544495.1. Taxonomy (GTDB): domain Bacteria; phylum Pseudomonadota; class Gammaproteobacteria; order Burkholderiales; family Burkholderiaceae; genus Caballeronia; species Caballeronia telluris. Next base: position 267,515 of record NZ_FCNZ02000001.1, on the reverse strand, counting down.
CTCCGCCGTGCGGTTGCCGTCTCCGTCGTACTCGTACAGCGACTGCGTCTTCGTCGCGTTGTCCACCATCGAGCGCACCAGACCGTGCGAGTAGTACGTGTAGTCCACGTCCTGCCCCGCCGTGCTCGTCTGCTTGGTCACCAGCCCCGCCCAGTTGTACGTGTAGCGGTACACGTGGCCGCCCAGGTCCGTGTGCTTGCCCACCCGCCCGTACAGATCCTGCTCGTCCGCCATCGTGCGGCCGTTCGCATCAGTGGTCGTCTTGATCCACCCGCCGCTCAACGATGTGCCGATCGAGGCGATACCGCTCGCCCACTTGTAGTCGTACTGCACCGCGCGGCCCGCCGCGCTCACCGTCCTCACGATGCGCCCCGCCGCGTCGTAGAACGTCTTCTCGCGTCCGCCCAGTGCGTTGGTGTGCGCGATACGCCGGTCCAGCTCGTCGTATTCGTAGCGATCGATGCTGCGCTGGCCGTCGGCGAGCACCGGACGGTCCACTTCGGTCAAACGGTTACGTGCGTCGTACTTGTAGTCGGTGCGCCGCCCCAACTCGTCGCTCGACACCCGCAGGTTGCCGTAGCCGTCGTATTGATACGCCTTGCTGTAGCCGAGCGCGTCCCAGGACTTCGCCACGCTCGGGCTGGCTGTGCCGTAGTTGTACTGCTGCGTGCTCAGATGGCCGTTCGCATCGAGCAGACCGACCAGATTGCCGGTCAGGTCGTAGTAGAAGTGCGTCAGCGGCGTGGTCTCGATCTTCGCGCCGTTGGTCAAGGTCACGCTCACCGTGGGCTGCTGCTTGAGCACCAGCATGCCCATCGTGTTATACGACGAGTACGTCCAGTTGCCACGTCCGTCGCGCTCGCCCGACACCTCTTCGAACGCGTTGTGATGCTGCAACCGGTCGATCGTCATGTCCTTGGACAGCTCGTCGATCACCCCCACGATATCGACGTTGGTCACCGGATTGTTGCGCGTGCCCGTCAGGAAGTAGCTCTGACGCTCCATCAGCACGTTGCCCGCTGCGTCCTTCGCCCAGTAGCGGTATTCGTATTCGACGTTGGTCGGCAAGCTCCCCGCGTCGAACAGGAAGCGGCCCGCCGCGTCCTTGTGAAGCGTGATGGTCGTAAACGGGCGATCGTAGGCGTTGTCCTTTTGCGTCGACTGGCGATACATCAACGTCAGCGTATCGACGTTGCCAAGCGCGTTGCCCTGGTTGTCCGTCGGCGTGAACTGCAGGATCGACGCGCGCGCGCTGCCCGTGAGCGTCGCCTGCGCGTTCCTGCCGATCGTCACGTCGCCCTGACCCATCGACAGCGGCATGCCCGCGTAGTCGTAGGACGTGAATTTGATCGAACAGGTCGAGTTCGCCGGTAGGCCGTACTGGCTCGTGTCCCAGATGAAATCGCCGCCCGTGTTGTGCAAGGTCGCGTACTTCGTGGCACCGCCTTGCACCCACGACACCACCATGTAATCGGTGCTGGCCGGCTGCGAATGGAATACCACCATGGACTTGAAGTCGGCCTGATAACCGAGCGAGAGCGACGGCGTGCCGTTGCCGCCCGTCAGGGCGACTGTGCCTAGCAACGAATCGAGCGTGGCCCCGCTGGCGTCGCACAGATCGATGGCGATGTTGTAGTTATCCGCGCCGTAGCCGGACAGATCGAGCGTGAACGCGCCCGTGGCCGCGTTGCGATAGACCGGCACGTCGACTTTCCAGCCTGCGTCGTTCGGCTTGCGCAGATGAACGACGAGATGGTCCGCCAGTTGCATCTGACTGCTTCGCGGCGAATACAGGTTCAGAACCTGCGGCGCAGACCACAGATAGCTTCCTGACGCATCGACCTTGAAGCCCGCGAGATCGCTCGGTGCGTGCTGGGGAATGTCGACGTGCGTGACGCTCGACCCACCCGAGCGCGAAATATGCGCCGAGTAGCCGTCGCGGCGCAGCAGCGTGCCGGCGGGGCCATTGCCACCGTCGCTCACTGCCATGAAGATCATTTCGTAGTCGCCGTCGGGAAGGTCGGTTACGTCGGCAGTGTAGGAGTTCGACTGGCTATCGGCGCTCTTCGGCAGCGATTTGAAATTTTCAGTCGAGCCTGCGGGACGGTAGTACAGCATGCTCTCCGCATGAGCGAGCGAATTCAAGGCAACCGTAATCGAGTTGGATCCCGCTATGCCGTCCAACCGTACTGAGGTATCAAGCGCATCGGGTTTGACGTTTGTTCCTAAGAGCTGCGCAGTTTTGGCAATCGTCTGGGTGATCGGAGTGCCCTGCCCGCTCCGAGGAATAAACGTCAGTTCGACCCGATACGAAAAATTGAACGAAGTGACGTCGCCCCAAATGACGTGCAGCGGTATATCAAGTCTACCCGGTGATATGGAGGTCGCCGTGACTGGAGGGGTGTAATAAGGAACGTCTTCGCCGATACTTTGCTGGTTCCCCATAAGGTTGTCATCGTCACCGCTGAATGTGACCCACTTCACATCGTAGCTGTAGTGCACGACCGCATTCACCTCATATGCACCATAAATCCCGCGCAGGTCAGGCAGATCAATCTCCAGTGCGCTTATGCCAATGCCTGCCAAACCTGCCGGGTTAGAGTCCGTTTTCCACGAGACTGTGGTGGTAACCGCCAAGTCCTCCGCATTATTCGTAAAGATGTCGCCCCCCTCGACCGGCAACGTCGGTCCCGTCACCGGCCGATTGGCCGCGTCTGTCCACCCGCTAATGCTCAGCTGCGTATTCGCGAACTGCCCCCCGTCGATCGGAATATCGACCGGACTGAAGTGGATATACGGCACCCCGCCCGAGGTCTTCGGCTGGCGAATTTGAATGACCTGGTTGCGCTCGTCGTAGCGCGTGAACGTCTGCATCATGTCGACGCTTTGCAGCAACGCCTTCAGATCCTCGCCCGTGTCGATTTTCTTGCCGCGCAAGTCCGCGTTCATGGACTCGACTTTCAACGTCGCGTTGCCATTGCGGTCGTACACGAACAGATGCGAGATGCCGTCATCGAAATTGGTGCGCACCACGCGGCCAGCGTTGTCGTAGTCCGAGTATTCCTGCCACGCGCCGCCCGGCCCGCCGCCGTTCGTGCGGCGAGCCGTCAGTTCGCCGTACGCGTTGTAGCTTCGTTCGATTTGCTTGCCATTCGTGCCGAACGACGCATCGCTCCAGGCCCTCGAAAAGGTCGAGCGCGACACTTCGCGGTTAAGCGCGTCGTAGCCCATATTCGTGACGAAATCCCAGCCGTTGCCGTCGGCATCCGTGCAGTACGTGCTGATGGACGTCGTATTGCCCGCAGCGTCATAGCCGAAGGACGTAGAGCCATATCCCTGCAGATCCGTTACGTACAACAGCGCATAGCCATACCAGTAGTTGTACAGATACGTGTGGGCTAGCGTGCCGTCTCCAGCCTGCACGTCCTCCTCGACGACGCGATTCAGCCCGTCGTACTTGAAGTTCGTCGTCGTTCTGACCAGCCGGCCCTGATGATCCGCAAACTGCGGAAGCTTCTGGCTCGTCTGTCGTCCGAGCGCGTCATAGGTGAAGTCGTATTGGCTGCCGTTCGCATCGATTCGACGTAGCAAGTGACCTTCGCCATCGTAGGCATAGCGGCTCGTGGCGTTGCCCGTCAGTTGCTGCAACTTGCCGTTCGAGTCAACGTTCGCGTACTGAACGTTCAGACGCGTCTCGCTGGTCTTACGTCCGTTGCGATCCCACGTGTATTCGGTAATCCGGTCATCACCGCTGCGCGGCCAAGTGTCGACAAGCGTAGCGGCAAGCGATGAGCCCGCCGTCACCGGATCCGGATATGCCTGAGCGAAATGGCTTTCGCGCGTAACGTTGCCCTGTGCGTCCAACGTGTAAGCGATGCCGTATCCCTTCGGGTCGATTTCGAGCGTCTTCTGGCCGTTGCCGTTATAAAAGTAAAGCGACCGGTAACCCGACGGGTCGGTCTTTGCAACGAGGAGGCCCCGCCCGTCGTATTCCCACCTCGTGACGAGCTCGCTGCCGGAGGTAAGGAAGTACGCGCCCCGTTGATCCTCACCCGCGGTAGGATCGAAGTAGCCGGTCGCCACGTTCATCACGCGCGATTCGATGATCCGCCCATTGGCGTCATAGACCGAACGTGTCTCGCGCACGTTGGCGGCGTTCTTGGGTATCGGCGGCTGCGAACCGCCCACGGCGCTCACCGGATCCGCATAGACTCGCGTGCTGTTTACATTGCCGGCCGCATCGAACGCCCATAAAGTGAGTGTGCCAAGTGCATTCACTTCGCCCGTGCGCTGGTTCGCCGCGTCGAAGTACCATGTCGTCTTGTTGCCGGTCGCGTCGGTCCGCGACACTTGGTTTCCGCGTGCGTCGTATGCGTACCGCTCGACCGGCGTGACGTAGTTGTTCGTGTAGTTCGCGACGCCGGTCTTGGAGACTACGCGGTCCAGCAGATCGTACGCATAGTACGTGACACGCTCTTCGGAAGGAGACACAGAGTCCGACCGCGACGCCTCGGTAACGGTGACGCAATTGCCCCGCGAATCGTATGCGTAGAGATTCACAACGGGCACATTCTTCGAATTCATTGCGGGCAATGTTTCGGACAGCTTCAGCCCACGCCGGTCGTATGTGTACGTGAAGACACCGCCCAGCTTGTTCGCATGGCTCGTCCGGTTGCCGAAGGCGTCGTAACCGTAAGTCTCGGCGTAGCCCTCTGCGTCGGTCGATCTGACGAGCCGTCCCGCGCGATCGTATTCGAGCGTCGTCACCGCATCGCGCGAGTCCGCTGGCGGCAACACAAGCGCCGGATTGGCGCGCCAGCCGTCGCGCTTCCAGGCCTCGTCAGCGGCACCGGCACGGAACTGCGCGTAGTGCGTCACCTGTACCGGATCGCCGAAGGCGTCGTAGCGCGTACTGACCACGGAATTGTCCGGACTGACCTGGGTCACGAGGCGGTTCAGACCGTCGTAGAAGTAAACGGTCGTCGCCGACGACGGATCGGTTGTGGTCACGCGATTCCCGAACGCGTCGTACTGATAGCGGGTCGTGTAGCCCAGCGCGTTGGTCGCGGCAGTCAGATGGCCCGCCGCATCGTACGTCTGCGTGTTGGTATAGCGCGCGAGCAGCGACTGCCGCTGGCCGTCGGTCAGCGCTGCCACCGTGAGCGCATTGCCGCTGCCATCGACGAAGCCGAGCGCCTTGCGCTCCGACAACGCCCATTGCGTATCCTGCCCAGAGAGCTCGACTCCGCGAGGATCGATATGCGCGACTTGCCGCCCCAAACCGTCATACGCGTACCGCGTGGTGGATGCTGCCGGTGATCCCCAGGCGCGCGTCTGCTCGATGAGATTTCCCGCGGCGTCGAAAACAGAGTGCGTAGCCGATGGCTGGGCCGTGCCGTAAGCCAGTACCGTTTCCACTGCCCGGCCCAGCGAATCGAGCGTGTAATGGGTTACGACTCCCATGCCATTGACCACTTCGATCAACCGGCCGCCGCTGTCGTAACGATATTGCGTAACGACCGCGTCGGCCGGCGCTGTCGATGGCAGCAGCGCCGCGGCCTGTAACGGGCTGGCCGTGCGTACGGTGTCGTACCGGCCAGCATAACGGATGGACTGCGCGACATGTCCCGCTGCGTCATATCGGTTCGCCGTGACGTAGCCTTCCGGATCGACAATGTAGACGGGCCGGCCCGCGTTGTCGAAGATCCAGTTCGTGGTCCGGTCCTGCGCCGCACGCACGACGCCCGGCGACGCAAGCCATTGCGTAAGATCGTTCACCGAGGGATTGCCACCGCCATTCCATGCCAGCGCGTACGTGGTTTGACCGGTGAGATGACCCTGCGCGTCGAAGCGGTTCTGCGTGACATAGCCCTGCGCGTCGATGCTGAAGGCGGCACGGTTCGCCGCGTCGTAGACCGTACGCGTGATCCGGTCGCTCGCATGCATGGCGCTCGTCTGCGCCCTCAAGGTGTTTGCGAGTGCCGCGGCGTCCGGCAGACCGCTGAGGGAAACGGGCGTGGCATAAGCGATGCGCGACACCACGTTGCCGTTCGCGTCGTACACTTGTTCCGTCACGTAGCCAAGCGCATCCACGCTGAAGCGCAAGCGGCCGTCTGCGTCGTATGCGTAACGAGTCAGTTCGTCGCGTTGCACCGAGGGCGCAATGCGTGCGGCGATCTGGGCGGCGCTCGTCGCGAGAGACATGCCGCTCAAGGATATCCGCGCATCGAAACGCTGCTGCGAAATCAGCCGCCCTTCGGCATCGTAGCCCGACTGGACCGCCGCACCGGTAGGGTCAAGCGACCAGATCTGACGCCCCTCCTGATCGTAGACATAGCGCGTCACGCCGCCCGCGGCATCCGTCACGGCGACCACGTTTCCATTGGCGTCGTAGGCGTACTGTGTCTTGAGTTTCAGGCCAGTGGGATCGACCACGGAAGACAGCAAATGGTCGAGATTGTCGTAGGTCTTTTGCGTGATTCTTGCCGCTGCGGTGCCCGCACCTTCGGTGACCGTCACCACACGCCCGGCGCTGTCGTAAGCGAAGTCCGTGCGCAGCCTGAGCCCCAACGGATCGGCGATAACCGACACGCTCCGGCCATCCAGATCGTATTGCGTCTCGGTGACCAAGCCCGATGGATCGGTCGTGCGAACAACCGCGCCCTTCGCATCGTACTCATAGCGCGTGACGAGCGCCAAGCCGCCCGGATCGACCGTGCGCGTGAGCGTTCTCCCGGCTGCGTCGTACGAGAAGGTGGTTTGCACGCCGCGTGCATCGGTCATACGAATGAGTTGACCTGCGTGGTCGAAGGCTTGCCCAGTGGTCGCTACCGGGTTTTGCGTCTGAATCAGGTTGCCGTCGAGATCGTAAGCGTAGTTCGTGGTGTTCCCGCGCCCATCCTTTATGCCGACGACCTGGCCGCTTTCGTTGTAGGTCGTGACGGTGACGATACCCTCCGGTGTCGTCACGCTCATCTGCCGGCTGGCTGCGCTGTAAGCGTACTGCGTGGTCTTGCCCGTGCGGTCCGTCCTTGTGAGCACGTTGCCGAACGCGTCGTAGGTCATCGAGGTCTCAGCGCCGGTAGCGTCGGTGACCACCACGACGTTGCCGTTGCGATCATAGTCGGTGTAACGCCTCGTACCGTTCGCGTCGACCGTCTGGACCAGACGGCCGAACGCGTCGTAGACCGCGTTGGTGAACACATTCAGGCCGCGCAAGTCGCTGATCTGCTGTACCTGGCGGCCCATGCGATCATACGTAAACGACATCGTGACCCGCGCGCCCGCGCTGAGGTCTCGCGTTTCTGACGTGATCTCGCCGAACGCGTTGTACGCAAAGTCCGTCCGAGCGCCCAGCGCATCGGTCCGCCTGAGTACGCGGCCCGTGGTGCTGTAACTCAACGAGGTGCGCGACGCCTTTCCGTCATCGCCCAGAGCTGAGAAGGTTTGCGTCAGGGCGTCGCTCAACGTCCCCCCGGTTAGCGTCGACAGTACGTTCGCCGCGACCCTCGTGGCATATACGGTAGTTTGCGTTCTGTCGCCGAAGGCGTCGAATCCGTACTGCGTCACCTCGCCAAGCGCGTTGACGATGACGGCAAGACGCCCCGCCGTATCGTAGTAGTACCGCGTGACGTTGCCGTTCGCATCCGTCATCGCGGTCCGCAGGCCCGCCGGATCGTACGTATAACGCACGCCCCACGTGCTCCACACGCTATCGATCTGCGCTTGTGCAGGATTGGCGCCGAGCGCGGCAAGAGCGGCGCTGCCCTCGCCCGTAAGTTGGCCGGTCAGGCGTCCTTGGGCGTCGTAGCGATTGGTTTGCGTGCGTCCATTTTCCGTCTGGCTTGTCAGATTTCCCTGGCTGTCGTAGGAATAACGGGTCGTACGGGATCCCGTCACTTCATACATCGAACGCTCGAGCACACGGCCCATCGCGTCGTAAGCGTATGTCGTGCGCTCGGTTTGAGCGCCGGTCATGACCGAGGAGAGCAGCGAGGCCGCGCTTGCGGCGTAGCGCACGCCGGTCATCGGCGGATTGCCGCCAATCGCTATCGAATCCGCTACTTCTCCCGTGAAGGCACGTTCGCCAAACGATGCCGTTCCCACCTTGACAGGATTCGCGCTCACGCTGCGAAATTCGATCGTATGACTCGCAAGTGGAATCTGGTTCAACACCATCACGGAGTATGAGCCGCTTGGCGACGTCAGGGTCAGGCTGGCCTGCCTGAGGCCATCGATCCAGATCTCCAGCGGCGCGCCGGTCTGACCGGTTGCCGTGAACGTCATGGGCACCATTTGCGGCTGGCTCAACATGCCTGGATCGATGCGCTCGCCACGAACGCGCTCGATCACATTGCCGCGCGCGTCGTAGCGATATCGGGTAACGTATCCTTCCGCGTCGATTTGTGCGCTGAGCAGGCCTCGCGCGTCGTAGACGAAGCGCTCGGACTCATCCCGAGCGGGCGCGTATGGAATTGGCTTCGCGAAGTCGAGCCCGGACAGGCGCGTCGCCGCATCGATTTGCGTGAAATACCGAACCGTTTCCGTGCGTTCTCCCGCCGCGTTGTAGCGGTACTCGGTAATGCTGCCTTCCGGATCGATCTCGCCGCGCAGGAGCCCGTCGCGGTCGTAGTAGTAGTCTTTGACGCGATCACGCGATACATCGGCAACTGGAAAACTGTCGCTCTTCACGCTGGCGCCGGATAGCTTGCTGGCGTCTACGAGATTCGAGAACTTCGTCGTCTTGATGAGATTGCCGCGTGTATCGTAATCGTACTTGATGGCATGCCGGTCGGAGTCGATGGTGCCAATTACTTGGCCGTTGCTGTCGCGCACCAGCCATTCCGCCCGGTCCGATGTAGAAGCCTGCGGACGGAGCCCGGAACTGTCGAGAGTCAGCGCGGCCCCGGAAGGCAACCGCTCGACCGGTCGTCCCGAGCCGTCCGCGAGCGTGCTCAACTGCGCGTTGCTAAGACGCGTCGCGTAAGTGACAGTGGCGTTTTGATAGCCTGCCAGGGCATCGAATTTGTACTCTGTGAGCGTGCCATCCGCGGAGATCATCGCCACGCGTTGGCCGCGCCCGTTGTAGAGATATTGGGTCGCCTTGCCGCCGGCGTCCGTGCTCATGCGCAAGCGGCCGTCGGAGTCATACGCATTGGTGATCCGGGACAGCAGCTTGCCCTGCACGCTGTCGGATACAGAAACGAGTTCGCCCGCCGCGTCGTACGCGGATGTTCGCGTGAGACCGTTACCGAAGGTCACCGCCACGGTATGCTTCGCGTCGTCATATTGGTAGAGCGTGACGACACCATCGAAGCTCGTCGCGCTCAACAGGCGTCCAAGTCCGTCGTAGGTAAATTGCTCGACCGTTTCTTGGCCTGGAGCGCCGACAAAGTGTTGAAGCAGACGGCCGAAGGCGTCGTAAATGTAGCGCGTCTGCACGATTCCCGCTGCGGTATCGCCGCTGCCATCTGCCTTTAACCGTTCATAGCGAGTTTCGCTGGCGATTTGGCTGCGGTAGTCCCATGTCGTGTCGATGCGCACAGCATCGCTGCGGTCGCCGAGGCCAGCCACCCACGCATCCAGCGCCGACATCGGCACGGGTGCATCTGCGCCGAGGCTGCTCACATCGAACACGCCGCCCGCATAGCGGATCTCGGTGATTCGCTGGCCCTGCGCGTTATAGCGATACTCGGTGACGCGCCCCTCGCCGCTCACGCTATAGCGAAGATGACCCAGCCCGTCATAGGCGTAGCGAACCGTCTGGTTACCTGTGGTGGTGGTCGGACTACTGCCCGAAACTCGCTCCGTCAGCAGTTCATTGCTCGCGCCATAGGTGCGGAGCAGTTCCGATCCTCCGCCTGTCTGTTGGATGAGGTTACCGGCACTGTCATAGACCAACCGAACGCTACCGAGCTCGCTATCGTTGATCTGTTGGACATTGCCTCGCGCGTCGTAGGTGAACGACTGGCTGTGCGTATCTCCCGACCCGCTCGTAGCGATCTTTGTGAGGCGCCCCGCGGCATCGTAGGTGAGAAGCTGTTGAGAGCCGAGCGGATCGGTGACGGTCGTTGTGCGCGTAGCCGTGTCGTAGCTGAGTGACGTGACTCGAGTCGCGCCACCGTCGCCGGTCTGCGCGATCGTTGCCACGCGGTAATCGCTCCCCACCAGTTGGTAGGTGAACGCAACGCGCGATCCGTCCGATTGCGATATCGACGCAATCCGGCTGCTTGCGCCGTCGTAGGCATAGGTGGTCTTGAAGACATTCCCGTCGGCGATACTGCCATCGAGCGGGCTCAGATCTACGTTCACCTCCGACAACCGGCCCTTGGCATCGTAGACGTAGCGCGTGGTCGTCGCTGTCACGACACCGCCACCCGGCTGACGATATTCGGCCCGCAGACCCGTCAGCTGACCTGACGCGTTGTAGTCGAGATAGCTGACGTCACCGCCAGCGGTCGTCACGCGCGTCAGTTGGCCTTGCGCGTTGTAGGCATAGCTGACAGCGTTGCCGTCACGGTCGCTACTGGACACGAGGCGGCCATCATGTGCAGCATCGAAGGTTTGAGTGAGCTGGTTCGCACCATCCCTCCAGAGCCAGCTTTGCGTGGCCAGGTCGAACGATAGCGTGGCGCGCGCGCCGGGGGTCGTCACGGTGGCGGGGCCGGCGTTCGGCGCGGGCGCCACATCCGCGTAAGACGCAGTCGATACATAGACCTTGCGCGCGACGTCATACGTGTACGAGGTGGATGAACCGTCCCAGTCGGTGAGCAATACCGTGCTGCCCGCCGTGTTGAGGACGCCGCCAAGCCCGTTCACCGTGCGTACGCCTCCCGGCCGCCAGCTATCATCCGGAACCGCGCCGAGGCTGTTGTATGCCCTGTACACCGCACCCTCGTCGCCGCGCCCGAGCAGCATCTGATCACGGTCCTCAACCAAAAGGTTGCCGTTGGCCGCGTTCACGAAGATCTGCTCACCGGTCTGACCGAACGCGGCGTCGCCTACCTGCCCGCGCTTGCCCAAACCGAATGCCAACGACGAATGCGTGCCCAGCCCGTTACCCGTGAAGATTGCTACCACTTTGCACCTCAACCTAGATGATGGTTCGATCTGGACACCGATTCAACGTGTCCGGTTTATATGCAGGTTGTCCGTGCGATTCAAACTGAGTTAAGGGTCGGGCGTTATATTTTGCATACCTTTACAAATTCACCGAGAATGATTTGCGTGAGCGTCATCCTCATCAGCGCCTGCTGGCGCGTCGCAAGCCAGCAGCGCATACTGCTAACAGCAATTTCATGAGCGGATGATGGCGTGCGCTTTCGTCCGAAGTCAGCCAAATATCTGGATACTCAATGCCTCAAAATTCGACACTCCCTCCAACGGAACTCGCCAAGTGGCTCGACTACCTTGAGATCGATCCGCACAATACCCATTTGCTACAACACGCCGCGCAAGCTGCCTTTGATGCCGGTCAATACGCGCTCTGCCGCAAGATTCTGAGCCGCCAAGAGGCGCCGGGAGCCTTGAGCTCGTCGCTCGTCAATCTCCACGGCCTGGCTTGCATGTCGGAAGGAGACTACACAACCGCGCTCGTGCATTTCTCATCGCTCGACGCTGCACGCACCGACCCGACCTTGCGCTATAACATCGCTTACGCCAATGCGATGCTCGAACGCTACGAAGAGGCATTCGCGCTGCTCCAAGATCCGGCTGTACAAGCGTTGCCACCCGCCGTGACGCTCGGCGTGCGAGTGCTGCATCATCTCGGGCAACTCGACGAAGCCATACAACTCGGCCAGCGTCACCTCGAACATGCCGAGTTCGACCGCGAATTGCCCGGCGCCCTGGCGACCGTCTGTTTCGACGCATCGCGGCTCGAACTCGCCCGGCATTTCGCTTCTCTCACCCCGGACGCGCCAGACTGTCAGGCTGTGTTCGCACTCCTCGCGCTGAACGAAGGCGAGCAGGACACGGCGTCCACGCTCCTCGAGAGCGCGATAGCCGCGCGCCCGTCGAGTGGCCGAGTTCAGCTTGGCATGGGGCTGTGTCTGCTCGCGCGGCAGGAATTCGGTCGGGCCGCCGAGATGCTGGACTCCGCCGCCGCTACGTTGAAATCTCATGCGGGTTCGTGGGCCGCCGCCGCATGGGCGCACCTTTTTGCTGCCGATCTCGCCGCCGCGCGCAGGTGCTTCGAACGAGCCGCGCACATCGACAGAGGCTTCGCCGAAGCGCCCGGAGGGCTCGCTGTCGTTGCTTGTCGCGAACAGCGCTTCGACGAGGCACGTCACTTGGTCACGACCGCGCTTCGCCTCGACTCAAAATGCCTCGCGGCGGCCTTCGCTTCGAGCCTGCTCGCTTCGCAGGCGGGAGATCAGGCGCGCGCGACCGAGGTTATGCGTCAGGCGATGGAGGGTTCGCTGACCGCTGGGGGACCGTCGCTCGGGTCGCTAATCGCCTTGCGGATGGAGGGCGCAAAAAAACATATCTGATACAAAAGTGTAAAATTCACATGTATCGCATTACGAACTATTACTTCGCTTTGTTAGACTTCCTGCCTATAAATTAACGACAATAAAACGAGGCTGAATATGTCGACCGACCAAGCGCTCCAATATATGGCGCAAATGATGTGGACTGGCTTGGTCGTTGCGGGACCGGTTCTTGGGGCGTGTTTAATCGTCGGTTTGGCCGTCAGCGTGTTTCAAGTAGTTACGCAGCTCCAGGAAATGAGCCTGAGTTACGTACCGAAACTCGCAGTAGCCGCAATCGTGCTCGTTGCCATGGCGCCCTGGATGCTCGGCCGTCTCACGCGCTTCGCTACGTCCCTGTTCAATATCATTCCCACGCTCGGTTGACGATGCTTCCTCTCGCCGCAACCGCTTGGGGGCTCTCTACGCTGCTGCTTTGCCTGCGCATCGGGCCACTGTTCGTACTAGCGCCTCCGTTCTCCCAACTGCAAATACCGCTGCGGGTTCGGGTATGCCTCACGTTCACGATTGGCGCCTGCTTGGCGGACGCGAGTCCGTCGACATCGCTTGCCACGATGGGAAACGGAGAACTCGTTGTTGCCGCGTGCGTCGAGTTGGTGCTGGGACTCGTCATTGCCCTGGCCTTTCAGGCGGCATTCGGCGCGTTGTCTTTCGCTGGCCGTGTCGTGGATGTGCAGGCTGGCTATGGCCTTGCCATGGTGATCGACCCCGGCTCGCGACAGCAGGCGCCGCTGTTCGGCACGATGTTCACGCTCGTGGCCGGCGTGATGTTTTTTTCGCTCGACGGCCCCGGCGAGTTGCTCAGGCTGATCGCGCAGTTCGCGCGGATCCTCCCACCGGGTTTCGCACGCGTCGGCATTGATGCGCGCGAGGTCATCGCCTACATGGGCCTCATGATGATGACGGGACTCGGCGCGGCAGCCGCGATCATCTTGTCGCTCTTCATGATCGACATCGTGATCGCATTCCTGTCTCGCACGTTGCCTCAAATGAATGCGTTAATGCTCGGCTTGCAGGTGAAGACCCTCGCCACTTTGGTAGTCGCGTCCGTTTCGACGGGGCTGATCGCGCCTGCAGTATTTCGCCTCATCAACATGGCGCTCGCTTTTCTTTCTTCCCTGGTTTGAATCATGTCTGATCACGACCAGAACAAATCCGAGCAGGCCACCGCCTACAAGCTGGAGCGGGCGCGCAAGAAGGGCATGGTGCCGCGCAGCCCCGATGCGGGCATCGTAGTCAGCCTCGCATGCGCCGTAGTTTACCTGTGGGCAAAGGGGGACCAGACCGCCCAAGCGCTCGCGTTCATCGGCGCGCACGCGCTGCGCGACGCCGCCTTCCTCTCGCTGGGCAGTCAGGGCATCCTGGTCTGGATCGGCCAGTTGATGCTACGGTCGGTGCGCAGCATCGCGCCGTTCATCGGCATAACAGTCGCGGGCGCGCTTCTGGGCTCGCTGATGCAGACCGGGCTTCTCTTCGCGCCTGCCGCGCTCAAGGCCGATTTCAGCCGCCTGAATCCGGCACAGGGATTCAAGCGGCTTTTCTCGAAGCGCATCCTGACGGAAGCAGCCAAGGCATGCTTCAAGATGATCGTCTATAGCGCAATTGCATGGGTCTGCATTGCAGATACGATTACCGCAGCCGATCACGCCTCCCTTTCGGCTGTCGCTCTCGCTCAAGCATTGAGCGCGCGCAGTCTCAGGCTGCTGACGTCCCTTCTGTTCGCAGCGATCATCTTTGCGGTCATCGATCAGTTGCTGGTGCGCCGCGCATTCGCCAGACAGATGCGCATGAGCCGTCACGAAGTGCGTCAGGAGCACAAGCAGCGCGAGGGCGATCCGCGCATCCGTCAGCGCCGCCGTCAGCTTCAACGCGAACTGCTGCAACGCTCCGCCAGCATGCGGAATATGCGTGGAGCGGACGTGCTCGTCACAAATCCGACTCACTATGCGGTCGGCCTGCGCTACGAGCCCGCGGCAATGGATGCACCCACCCTCGTCGCGCGCGGCAGCGGCGACTTCGCGTTGCGTCTGAAGCGGCTCGCTTTCATCTACAACGTCCCGGTGATCGAGTCGCGCGCGCTGGCGCGACGGCTGTTCCGCGAAGCCGCGTTCGAACGCGAGATTCCGGGCGGCCTGTATCGCGACACAGCCGAACTCTTCTTGCGCGCGGGGCTCGCGCCTTCACAGCGGAGCGCCACATGAACGCGCTGCTCGAGCGACTGCGCAACCAGTCCGACCTCGCGCTCGTGCTGGGCGTCGTCGTGATTCTGCTGATCTTGTTCACGCCAATCCCCGCCAGCGCGCTCGATTTCTTCATCATCGTGAATTTTGCCTTTGCCTTCACGATTCTGCTGCTGACCTTCTACGTCGCGCGACCGGTCGATTTCTCGACATTTCCGTCGCTCCTGCTGATCGCCACGCTTTTCCGGTTGTCGCTCAACATCGCGGCGACGCGGTTGATTCTGTCGGGCGCATCCGCTGGGCAGGTGATTGGTGCGATAGGCGAATTTGTCGTGCAAGGCAACTTCGTCATCGGGCTGATTGTCTTCTTTATCCTGATCGTCGTGCAGTACGTAGTTGTGACAGCAGGTGCCCAGCGCGTTTCGGAAGTCGCCGCGCGCTTCGTGCTCGACGCCATGCCGGGACAGCAAATGAGCATCGACGCCGACCTCAACATGGGTCTCATCGACCAGGACGAAGCCAAGCGTCGCCGCAAAGATCTAGAAAAGGAAGCGGGCTTCTACGGCTCTATGGACGGCGCGAGCAAGTTCGTCAAAGGCGACGCGATCGCGGGCATCGTGATCCTGCTCATCGACATCCTTGGCGGCTGGGCGGTCGGCGTAGCGCAGATGGGCATGTCGCTCGGCGACGCCATGCGCACTTTCACGCTACTGACAATCGGCGACGGCATCGTCACGCAAGTGCCCGCTCTCGTGATCTCGGTGGCCACGGGCATTATCGTCACACGCTCATCGGCGGACGGCAAACTCAGCCACGAAGTGCTGCGTCAGCTTGTGCGCTTTCCCAAGATCCAGTTTCTCGTGATCGGAGCAGTCGCCGCGCTGCTCGTTCTACCGGGCATGCCCAAGTGGCCGATGGCCCTGCTCGCGCTCGCAGCGCTCGGCGGACGCTTCCTGCTGCAGCAATCGAAGCGCGCGCCTGCTTCGTCGGCAAGTGCCGAAGCAAGAGAGCGAGCACCCGCCGACACGCAGAACGAAACGCCCGCGCTGGCTGCGATCGAAGTACTGTTCGGCCCGGCCCTCTCGACGGCCTGGACGCCTATGCAAGCGGTGCTCGCCGAACGCATTTCCGCATTTCGCGAGCAGTTCCACATGGAGGTCGGCCTCGTCGTGCCTGCGGTGGTGTTTCGCGATGCCGCGGGTCTAGTCGCGAACGACTACCGCGTCACGCTGTTCGGCAGCCGCTTCGGACATGCCACGCTCTACCCGGAGCGCATTCTTGCGATCCATGCGCAAACGCGCACTGATCCCCTGCCGGGCATTGCGACGCGCGATCCGGCCTTCGGCATGCCCGCGGTATGGATCGAGGCTAACCAGCAAGCACCGGCCCGCGCGCAGGGATATACGTGCGTCGATCCCGTCACGGTGCTGATCACGCATGTTATCGAGATCATTCGCGCGCATGCGTCGATGCTGCTGTCCCGCGCCGCCGTGATGACGATGCTTGAAGGCGTGCGCACGCGTCAGCCCGGTCTCGTCGAGGAACTGGTGCCTAACGTGCTGGCCGTGAGCGATATCCAGCAGGTGTTGCAGGGCCTGCTTGCCGAGCAGGTGCCAGTCCGCAACATCGATCTCATCATGGAGACGCTGGCGAACAATGGCCGTCATGAAAAGAACCCCTTGATGCTTGTCGAGACAGTCCGCCAGAGGCTCGGTCATGCGATCTGCCAGGCCGCCCAAGGCGATCACGATACGCTTGCCGTGCTCACGCTCGATCCCGCGCTGGAAGCGACCATCGCGCACAACTTGGGGGCGGCGGACGGTGCCGCGTTTGTCGTCGACCCGCGCATGGCCGAAGCATTTCTGGCCCGACTCCTGGCGCAAAGCGACGCCATGCTGCGCAAAGGGCTTTCGCCGGTCTTGCTCTGCCGTCCCGACATCCGGCGTCACCTCAAAACCTTCACGCGACGCGCCATTGCCCGGCTTGTCGTGCTGTCCATGAACGAGGTTCCGCATCAGATCAATCTGCGTTCGTTCGGCCTGGTAGACATCGGTCAGGCGAACGCTGCACCGGCACACCCTGCGCCTCGGTCGCACGCAGTCGGGGAAGCTCAAGGTTCGACCGCGGCGCTAGTTCGGGCGTAGCCGCGATACCACAACACACGAGACATTAAACACGAGATCGGCATGGATAGCATCATGGCTTTAGGCACGCGCCTGATTGCGTCGGAGACGCGACGCGTGGAAACCGCGGGACAAAACATTGCCAACGCGGCGAGCCCCGGTTACAAGCGCGCCATTGCGTTTCAGAACCTGTTGGCGAGCGCCGTGCCGGTCGTTGAAAACCACGAAGCGGGTTTCGCCACGAGCACGGATTTTTCGGCGGGCAAACTCATCCACACTGGCAACCCGCTCGATGTATCGATCGATGGCCGCGGCTTCTTCGAAGTGGCCACAGCGGACGGTCCCGCCTACACGCGAGTCGGCTCCTTCACGCGCGACGCGTCCGGCCGACTCACGACTGCCCAAGGCTGGCCGCTGCAAGGCTCTGGGGGCGACGTAGTGGTCAGTTCTTCTGGCGACTGGCGTATCGAAAAGGACGGCACCGTACTCGAAAACGGCGATCCTGTGGCCGTGATCAATGTCGTCGAATTCGGCGATCCGTCGAAGTTGCGGCGCATCGATGGCGGCCTTTTCGTTGCCGATGGTCAGAGCGCGGCGCCCGTAGACGGGGTGCAGATCAGCCAGGGCAATCTTGAGTCGTCGAACGTCACACTGGCCACGGACATGATGCAGATGATGGAAGCTGTGCGGCGCATTGAAGCCGGCCAGAAACTGATCCACACATACGACGACATGATGGGTAGTGCCCTGCAGCGTCTCGGAGAAATGTCAGCATGAACAACGTCTTCTACATCGGCGCGACGGGTCTGAATGCGCAGCAAAGCGCGGTCGACATCACGGCGAACAATCTCGCCAACATGAATACCGCCGCTTTCAAGCGTGGCGAAGCATCGTTTTCCGAACTGATGACCGACGGGGCGATATCCGCAAACGTAGCGCGCGGTCAGCGTTCCGCACCTGTCGCGGCAGGCGTCGCGGTTGATCCCACGCTACGCGTGTTCACCCCCGGTGTGCTGCATGAAACCGGCAACGCGTTCGATGTTGCGATCAAGGGCGATGGCTTCATCGAATTGCAATCCGACCGCGCATCAAGCGAAGCGACATTGTGGCGCGGCGGCACATTACACGTCGGCACGGACGGTTTTCTCGCGGCACCCAACGGACAGGCGCTCAAGGCAATGATTTCCGTGCCGCATGACGCCGCCGCGCTCACCATCGGTACCGACGGTCGGGTGTCGGCCATGCTTCCCGATCAAGCAGATCCGCTCGAGATCGGCCAGATCGAACTCGTCATGCCGACGGACACGCGCGCGTTACAAACGCAGGGCGATGGCATCTATCGCATCCAGGACGACGGCGTCGCGCTCTCGCGCCTCAAACCCGGCGAGGACAATGCCGGTTCGCTCGTGCAGGGCTACGGCGAAGGATCGAACGTGACGCTGTCGGACGAACTCGTCAAGCTCATGCTTTTTCAACGCGCCTATGCGGCCAACGCGCGCCTCGTTCAGGTCGGCGACGAACTGATGTCTATCGCCAACGGGCTCAAACGTTAGGAACCGACGCGATGACCCGTTGCTCCCTCAGATTGCTACTACCCCTATTCAGGGCGCGCATGCGCGCCGCATCGCTGGCGATCGTCATCGCGCTCGCCAATGAATTCGCCTGCGCCACATCTCCGCTGCCGCAAGTCGTGTTCTTTGATACAGCCAATGTGGCGGACCGGGAAGTTCGTCTGGGCGACGTTGTGAACCTATCGGTTCTGCCCGCGCAGTGGCAGACCGAAGCCGCGCGGATCGTCGTCGCGAACCTGCCCAGGTGCTGCAAAGCGAACCAGCTGCCGACTGCGCGGCTTGCCCGCGCCGCGCGCCTTCGAATGCCCGGCATCACACCGTGGATGCAGGGTAACGACATTGCGTCGCGGACCATCGTGATCGAGTATGGCACGCGCGTCGCTGAGCAGCAGGCGCCAGCGATGACGCGCGTCCACGCATCTTCGTGCATGCGGATCGAGCATCCGGTGGCGGCCGGCGTCGCGATCCGTCGGGACGATATCGATCCGTCCACCGTTGCGTGTGGGAACGAGGCCGTGCGTCGCGTGGCGTACTCGCGTGATACGCGTGTCGTACACGCGGCCCAGGCGCTTTCTCCCGGCGACGTCGTTACTGCGCTGCCCTTGTCGACGCTCGCGCGCGTGCGGCGCGGCGAACCCACGATGTCGAGCATCTCGGCAGGCCTCGTCACTGTGAGCCGCACTTTCATTGCACCACGCGACGAAGCGATCGGCCGCCTGCCACTCAGCGAGACGCCGTCGTCATCCGGAGACCAGTCCTGATGCGCCGTCTCATTCTCGTGTGTATGGCATGCGTGACATTGGCGACCACGTCGCCCGCCGCGTCGGCCGCGAACCTCTTCGATGCCGACGCCTGGCAGTCTCTGACGGCCGATCGCCGCGCATCAAAAACTGGCGACATCATCACGATCCTGGTGTACGAGAACTCTTCGGCCAGCAATAGCGCGGACACCTCGACCAACACCAGCTTCGCGCTGAATGGCAAGGTCTCCACCCTGTACGCCGGCAACAACATGGCGCAGATCGGCGCCGGCGACAACTACGGCGGCAAGGGCAAAATCGAGCGCACTGGCCGTCTTCTCGCGCAGATCAGCGCGACGGTCGTCGACGTGCTTCCCAATGGCGATCTCATCGTGGCCGGCAATCAGAACATCGACGTCAACGGCGAGATAACCAAGATCCATCTCAAAGGCCGCGTTCGCCCGGTCGATATCGCGCAGAACAACGCCGTGCAGTCGAACCGACTCGCGGACGCGCAGATCGAATATGCCGGCGAGGGCTTCATCACCGACCGCTCGCGCCCCGGACTGATTCCGCGTTTTCTCGCCTGGCTCGGATTATGGTAATGCGCAGAATCTCGCTTCTCGCCGCGCTCGCATGCGCGTTTCTGTTCGCCTGCGTCGCTGCGCCTCACGATGCCAGCGCCGCAATCAGCGACGTACGGCTTAAGGATCTGGGCCGATTTCTCGGCTGGCGCGACAACATGCTAGTCGGCTACGGCCTGGTGACAGGACTCGCCGGCTCGGGCGACAGCCCACGCTCGCAAGCGACGCGGCAAGCGCTCGCCAACATGATGTCGCAGTTCGACATGGCCATCACGCAGGATCAGATCCAGAGCCGTAACGTCGCGCTAGCGATGGTGACTGCCACCATGCCTCCCACCGCAGATAAAGGCGACAAGATCGACATCAATGTCACCTCGATGGGCGACGCGCGCAGCCTCGCGGGTGGCACGCTCATCATGACGTCGTTGCGTGGGCCCGACCGCAAGACTTATGCGCTCGCGCAAGGCCCGCTGTCGGTCGGCGGGTACCGTTACGATGCCAATGGCAACACGAAGCAGAAGAATCATCCGACCGCGGGCATCGTGCCGCTTGGCGCGACGGTGGAAATTCCTTTGCGGGCCGAGCTGCTGGCCGACGACGGATACCTCCACTTCGTGCTGATGGATGCGGACGCAAGCACTGCACGACGTATTGAGCAACGCATCAACCAAAGTCTCGGCTTCGACACCGCCCGCTCGCTCGACGCCAAAACCGTACAGATACGCGCGCCTCAAAATGCGCGTTCGATGAACGATTACGTCGCGCGTATCGAAGAGCTGGCGGTACAGCCTGACCAGTCGTCGCGTGTCGTCATCAGCGAGCGCACGGGTACCGTCGTGTCGGGCGGCGATACCCGCATTTCGCCCATCACCATCTCGCACGGGGACATCAGAGTGTCGATCTCCACCGAATACACCGCGTCGCAGCCCGGACTCGTCAGCTTCACCGGTCCTGGCGTGCGCAGCATGGTGATCGGCAACACGGACCTCACCGTCGAGGAACCCGGCCCCGCGGTGGCAGCATCCTTCCCGGACGGCACGGTGGGCGACCTGGTTCGGGCGTTGTCGAAATCCCGCGTCAGCACGCGTGACATCATCTCCATCCTGCAGGCGGTCAAGACCGCCGGGGCATTGCACGCGGACCTCATCATCCAATAACCCGCAAGTTTCGGAACGAAGAAAAGCATGAGTATCGATCTGGTTTCGGCCATTGTGAGCAAAGCGCTCGATGGACTGTTCGTGCGGCAGACGGTGACCGCCGACAACATCGCGAACGCCAATTCCGACGGCTTCACGCCGGCGCGCATCTCTTTCGAGGATGCACTACGCGCCGCCGCCTCGCCGCGTCACGGTGACGAGCCGACACGGGTGTCGGAGCGAGTCGCCGGTGTCACGCCAACGCTGGACCTCGCTGCGATGAATCGCAGCGAAGGCGTGCAACTCGATCAGGAGATCGCAACGGCATCCGAAACATCCGCGCGTTACGCGATGCTGACCGGCATGCTTGACCGAACGCTGCAGTTGCAGACGCTGGCCATCAAGGGAGTCTGACGCCGCATGTCAACCGGGATTTTTTCGATCGCACGATCAGGCATGGATGTCGAACATCAACGCCTTGAAATCATCGCGCAGAACCTTGCCAACGCGAATACCACGCGCACAGCGACGGGTGAAGCGTACCAACCGCTACGCCTTGTGTCCGGCCCGCGCGTTGCGGCATTCGATGCTCAACTGGCGGCCGTCGCCGCTACATCAAACGGAAACGCGCTATCGGCCACATCGTATTCGGGCGTCCAAACGTTTGGCGTAGAGGCCTCCGATGCACCGCCACGTCTTGTCTACGACCCGACGCATCCACATGCCGATGCGAAGGGCTTCGTCCACTACCCCGGTCTCGATCATGCCGGCGAGATGGCACTGATGGTACAGACGCTCCGAGTCTACGAAGCAAACACCGTGATGTTCAGCGCCGCACGTTCCATGTATATGCGCGCGCTCGACCTCGGGAGCAAGGGATGAACATCGAAAGTATCGCGTTGATCGACGCGCCGCGCTTGTCGAGCCCATGGAATAACGGCCCAATCGCAACTACGCAGGACTTCGGCGGGCTGCTCATGCGCGGCGTCGAGGGCGTTGACCATGCCGTGCAAGCGTCGGAGGCGGCTGTCACCGGGTTCGCGATTGGCGACGACATGCCGCCACATCAAGTGATGCTCGCATTGGAAGACGCGCGCCTTCAATTGCAGTTCGCGCTGCAGGTACGGGCGAAGATCGTCGAGGGCTATCAGGAACTGATGCGGATGCAGATCTAACATGAATGCGCTCTCCTCACGTCTTCTAGCGTCCATCGCAGGCGCGTCGCTAGCGCGCCGCGCCTGGCTCGCCATCGGCCTGGCGCTTATCGTCGTCTTCGCTGCGCTCGCGGTCTGGTTCGCGCTCCGACCGTCCTACGAAGTCATGTTCAGCGGCCTCAAGCGCCAGGATGCCGCTGCCGTCGCCGCCGAACTTGAAAAGCAAAAGATTCCGTTCCGCTACGACGAAGAGAACGCAGCTATTCTCGTGCAGTCTGGCGATACGCGGGCGACCCGGCTGAAACTGATGAGCCGCGACTTGCGCTTGCAGGGCGTCGTCGGGTTCGAGTTGTTCAACAACTCGGATCTTGGCCTCACTGAGTTCGCGCAGAAAGTCAATTATCAGCGCGCCCTCCAGGGCGAACTCGCCCGCACGATCATGACGCTGGACGAAATCGATCTGGCGCGTGTACACATTACGCTGCCGGAATCGTCGATCTTTCGCCACGACAATGAGAAGCCGAAAGCATCGGTGGCTCTTTTCATGCGCGACGGACAGACGCTTGAGGCCGACGCGATTCGCGGCATCCAGCGGCTCGTCGCGGCGTCGGTGCCGGAGCTGTCGCCGGCCGATGTCGCCGTGCTTGACGCGCGTGGCGCGCCCGCGAGCGCAGCAAGCAACGAGATCGACGATCCGGGTTTGCAGTTGAAACAGGCGATCGAGCGAAGCTACGAGCGCAAGATCGCCGCACTGATCCTCTCAGCGTTGGGAGACGGACATGCGTCGGTGAGTGTCGAGGCAACCATCAACAACGATCAGGTTCGCGCGACCCACGAGGCCACAGTGACGCGCCCGCTTGCGAGCGACGCGGGTTCGGTCTCAACCAGCGTGCCCCTTCCCTCCTCGCGTTCGATACGCGAGGAGGGCAGACCGCCGCTTCCCGCCGTACAAGCATCGTCTCCGTCGTTGCGAACAGATTCGCGCACGGTGCGCGATCTGGAACAGGTCGTGAAAGCCACGGGCGCAATACGCCGGTTGTCGGTCGGCATCGTGTTGGATCACGCATTGCCGCAAGACCAGATGACGCGGTTGACCTCGGTGATCTCGACTGCGATCGGATTCGACTCCGCGCGCGGCGACGTGCTGTCGACCTTTGTGCGCGAAGGACACGAAGGCGAGGTAAAAAAAGATGCGGACGCGCGCACCGTAGCCAATGCGGCGGCACAACAACCGATTCAGGCATCTCCCGCATCCGAACCTGCGCTCGCTGTGCGCGCGAGTTTCCCAGCCGCGACTCGTCTTTCGGCATGGCTCGTGTGCGGCGCCCTGCTGTTGATCCTGCTTTGCTGGCTCATCAAACGGTCCATCGCTACGAAAGAGCCGCAAGCCGCGCGGTTGACCGACGCACAGCGTGAACAGCACGCGGCGCGACTGCGCAGGCTCCTTGCGCACGAGGAGACCGCTCGTGAATAAGCCCGATCCGCAACGCGAACTGCGCAAGGCCGTCGCGGACCTGCTACGACACCCGATCGAGGATGTCGAACTCGTCTGGAACGCGCTCTCGACTGACGAGCGCGAGCGGCTCAAGCCGATTCTATCGGCGGCATCCGGATTGAACGAGCAGGCGTCGGCACGCCTCGCGACGGCCTTTCATGCGCAACCAGAACAGTCCGTCGAAAGCGGACGGGATATCGCCCTGCTCGCGTATCAGGTCGCGACGATGCCCGTCGAGCTCGCGGCACGGCTCTTGGGCAGTCTCGAGAGCAATCATCAGCGCGCCATCTCTTCACGGCTGCCGGCTACGCGCCTGTGCGCGATGCGCGAGCATCGAGATATGGATTCCGTCACTGAGCACGCGCGCAGGGCGTGGCTGGAAGTGTGCGTCCGTGTCGCCACCGATGAGCCAGCCCGTAGCAACCTTGGCGACAAGCGCGTCACGCGCGCAGCGTCGTCCGGCAGTTTCCCCGGCAAGCTGCTTCGCGTGCTGCGGAGATTCGGAGTGCAAGCATGACGACTCTCATCAAAGCGCGCAGCGTGCAATATCGGCGGAATGCGCATGCCGCCGCGAAACCACATGGCGATCTGGGAATGAGTTTGATGGAGCAGACGCCCCGCGACCAGACATTGACATCGCAGACGTCGAAGCAAGCGATTAGCGCCCCAGACGGGCGCGACGCCGAGCTGCTCGCGCTCAAGTCGCAACTAGTCCAGCTTACTTCGACGCACGCGGAATTCGAACATGCCGCTGCGGCGGAAGCGGCGGCCGCCTACGAAAATGGCCTGGCAGAGGGACTCGCGAAGGGCCGGGAACTCGCGGTGCAAGATCACGAAAGGCGGGACGCCAGCCTGCGCAGCGGCGTCGATGCCGCCGTCGCCGCATTCCATGCATCGCTCAGCGCTCTTGAGCCCCTCGCGATCGACATCGCAGTCGTCGCGCTCGAACGCATGCTCGGAGACGCTGACGAGCATGCAGAGTTGATTACCCGAACAGCAGCGCATCATGTCGCCCAATTGGCCGCCGGGTCGGTTCTCGCACTTGAATTCGCCACAACCGACTTTCCTTCGAGTGACGATCTCGCACGGGCCGCAGGTCCCCTTGCACGAGACCACGCCGTGCGCGTCGGCGTGAACACGCAGTTGAAAGCCGGACAATGCCTGATACGACTTAATCTCGGAACGCTGGACGCAAGTCTGGACGGCCAACTGGCGCGCATCCGAACGGCGCTGCTGGAAGCAAGTTCATGACGTACGCGGCGAACCACCCCATGCACCGCTTCGTGACAGCCGTTAGCGAAGCCGACGTGCTGGCACGCACCGGAACGGTCACGCGCGTGATGTCAACCTTCATCGAGGCGGATGGTCCCGGCGTTCCGATCGGAGCGCTTTGCCAGATAAACGTTTCGCCGCCCGTCCTCGCCGAAGTGGTTCGCGTGGAAATCGGCCGCGTCACACTGGCACCTTTTTCCGCCGTTACATCAATCCGCGTCGGCGATGCGGTATCTTCGCTGCGCGCCGAGCATGACATTCCGGTTGGCAAAGGTTTGCTGGGTCGTGTGCTCGACCCGTTAGGGCGAGTGCTGGACGGCAACGCTGCGCCGCGTGGGCTCGAATCAATCTGGCCGCTCGCCGGCATCGCTCTCTCGCCGCTCGAACGCACCTCGCCTTGCGTGCCGGTGCAGACAGGCGTGCGCGCGATCGACGCCCTTCTCACGCTCGGCGTTGGGCAGCGCGTCGGGATCTTCGCCGGCAGCGGCGTCGGAAAGTCGACCCTGATGGGTAGCCTTGCGCGTCACATTGAAGCGGACGTCTGCGTGGTGTGCCTCGTCGGCGAACGCGGACGCGAGGCCGAGGAGTTCTGGCACCGCACGCTCTCCGACGAGACCCGCGCCCGTTCAACGATGATCGTAGCGACGTCAGACCAGCCCGCGATCCTCCGTGCGCGCAGCGTCCTCTATGCGCTGTCGGTGGCCGAGTACTTTCGATCGACCGGCGCGCACGTGCTGCTACTGCTGGACTCCGTCACGCGCTATGCGCTCGCGTTGCGCGAAACCGGCCTTGCGGCGGGCGAGCCGCCTACTCTGCGCGCCTACACGCCGGGCGTGTTTGCCGCGCTGCCGAAAATCGTGGAGCGTTGCGGAGGATTGCGTTCGGGCGGTGCGATCACGGCACTGATGACCGTCCTCACCGAAACGGACGAGATCGACGATCCGATGGCCGAGACCATGCGCGCTTTACTCGACGGTCACATCGTGCTCACCCGCACGCTGGCCGAGCAGGGCCATTTCCCCGCCATAGACGTGCCGCGCAGCATAAGCCGTGCGTTTCAGCATGTCACCACACCCGCCGAGCGGGCCCTCGCCATGGATGCCGTCGCGCAGCTTTCGATCTATGAGGCGTCGAGGACCCTGATCGAAGCCGGGTTGTATGTCGCAGGCACGCGACCGGCGCTCGACCGGGCGATTGCGTTGCGGGAAAGCCTCATCGCCTTTTTGCGACAGGAGGCGCTGTCTTCGGTATCGCGCAACGACGCCATCGCTACCCTCACCGCACTACTCCGGAGCCCGACGTGAACACGCGCGAACGCATGCGTTCAGCCACACAAGTGGCACTAATCCGCTCGCTGCAACTCGATCGGCAGCGACTCGAAGCGCAACGGGTCGCAGCCGAAGCCCTTCGGGCCCACGTTGCCGAAATCGATGCGCGCGCGCTCCTGCACGCACAAACGGTGGCTCTCCGGCGTGCGCTGCAAGCCGACTCGGCGATCGCGCCCAATCTCATCGCTGACTCCATCGCGTCGATCAACGCCGCGCGCGCCCGTGCCGATGCCGCGCTGAACGATGCGAAGCGCACAGCCGAGCACGACGAGCGCGAACGCGTGGCGCACGCGCACAGCCAGCGGTTGGTAGAACTGGCCGATGAAACGGTTTCACGCACGACGCGGACTTACACACGCACGCTTGAGCAACGCCAAAGCGATGCGATCGAAGAGACGTTGCGCGCGCGGGGAGTACGGCCATGAAGATCGACACGATAACGTATGCCAAAGACGCCTTGTCCTATCAGCCGGGCGCAAGCGCCGCCGATGCCTTCGATAGCGTGTTGCGCCGGCTCGAACGCGACATGTGGCGCGGTGCGGCGTCGGGTTGCCGGCCAAACAATACACACGCGCCGCGCGTGGCGCAAACGCTTCCGCCCTCTTCCGGGGACGGGCTGGCTTGGCCCGTTCGCCAGGTGCGCGCGAGCGCGCTCCAGCAGGCGCCGTCGATCCCCATGTCAGAGCACGGTATGGATCACGAAGAAGTATCGCCGCAAGTCGAACCGATCCAGCCGTGCGGACCTGAGCAACAGAAGCCAAGCGCATTGAAGTCCCTACCCGCATGGGCCCCGCAGGCACCGGTATCACCGCCGGAGCCGTGCATGCGGCCGCCGTCAAGCGCTCTCAAAGGACCTGCGACCAGGCCGGGCGCATCACTCTCGCCCTTCCGCATCGAAGCGTCCGACCTCCGCATCACTTTATTGCAAGGTGCTTCCGGCGCCTCGCTAGCGATCCGTATTGCGTCGGCAACAACCGACGAAGCCGTCGCGCTTGCCCGTCACGCCCTCGAAACGTTTCGACGTCAAGGCGGCCCGAAGCCTGTGCGCCTTCTCGTGAATGGAGTCGAGCATGCGCATGCGCGACTGGAACACCACACCGTTACTCTGGATGGAGAACATCATGGCGATTAGCCCTATCGGCTCGACCGCAAACGCTGGCGGCAGCACCGACACCAACTTGAATTCGCTTGGGCTCGACATGCAGTCGCTGCTGCAGATCATTCTGACGCAGCTCACCTATCAGGATCCGCTCAAGCCCGTCGACAACTTCGAGTTCGTCTCGCAACTAGCCCAGTTCACCTCGCTCGAACAGTCGCGGCAGACGACCGACAAGCTGGACAGCCTGCTCTCACTCCAGTCGGCAGGGCAGACTTTCGGGCTGCTCGGCCGCAACGTGGATGTGAAGACCGACGCGTCGCTCGTCTCGGGCGTGGTCAAGGGCGTATCCCTGCAAGGATCGCAACCGCAACTGACGATCGAATCTGCCGACGGCCAGTTCCTCACCAACGCGACGCTCGCGCAAATCGTCACGGTCCGCTGACGCGGACCGGCTCATTCAACCGATTTTCGACAGGAACGCAGGACATGCTCGACAGCATCTACGTAGGCATGAGCGGACTCAGCGCTTTTTCAAAGGGCTTGCAGACCATCAGCAATAACGTGGCGAACATGAACACGCCCGGCTTCAAGACATCGACGCCGCAGTTCGAGGACGTCTACTATGGCCAACGGTTCGCACGCAACACCCCCGGCGCCCCGGCGCTGATGCCCTATGGCAGCGGCGTCGACTACGGGTATGCCTCTCTGAACATGTCGCAAGGCGACATTCGCAACAGCAGCGGGCAACTCGATCTGGCGATCCAGGGCAACGGCTTTCTCACTTTGCTGGATGGCGGCACGCCGCGTTATGTGCGCACCGGCCAGTTCACCGCCGGCACGGACGGTTTCATCGAGGACGCGGTGAGCGGTTTCAAACTGGCGGCGCTCGATCTGTCGGGCAAGCCCGTGCCGATCTCGATGACCGACAGACAAATCAGCGCGCCGAAGGCCACCAGCGTCGTAAAGTTCACGGACAATCTTTCGCCGGGCGCTACAGACTTTTCGATTCCCGACGTCGAAGTCTATGACGCGACGGGCGGCAAGCATAAGCTCACCATCGCCTTCTCGCCCGATTCCAGCATCATGCCCGGCCGCTGGAAGGTGACTGTGTCGGATGAAAAAGGTTTGCCAGTGACCGAAAGCTCACTGCAGTTCGTCGGCGGCATCGTGATGCCGGGCGCGGACACGATCGATCTCACCCTGACCTCCGCCGACGCTCCGCCCTTGACGCTCAAGCTGGATTTTTCGAATGGCGTGACAAATTTCTCCGCGGGCAGCACGTCCACGCTGCGCATGGCGGACCAGGACGGCTATGCGGCCGGCACGCTGACCACCATGTCCATCAATGACGCTGGTCAACTCGAGTTTCAATATTCGAACGGCAAAACAGATCACACGGATTCGATCGCCATTGCGAATTTCGCCGACCCCCAGCAACTGATTCAGACGGGAAAAGGTTTGTTCGACGCCTCCCATGCATCGCCACCGGCCTATGGCGCAAGCGGTCGGGATGGTGCGGGACGCCTCCTCTCGTCGAGCGTCGAAGCGTCGAACGTGGATCTCTCCCGAGAGTTCGGCCAACTGATCTTGATCCAGCGGGGGTTTCAGGCCTCCTCGCAGGTCGTGACCACCGCCAATGAAATGATCATGCAACTCTTCCAGATGCGAGGGCAAAGTTGAAGCCAGCACCTCAACGCTGGCGGCCTCTCGCCCAGTTCGATCTCGAGCATGCGCGCATGCTCATCGGCCAGGTTATCGCGCCGTGGCTCAAGGACTGGTTCGGTGCGCGCGGTGCCCAAGCCCTCGACGTGCGAGCGGTGCGACTCATTTCCGCTGACGCGCCCTACGATTTCGCGCGCGCGATGCGCGTATCGCAAAGCGAATCCTCCCTTTGGTGGGCGCTGCAACGCGATGCGCCGCGGTTGCTCGCTGCGCTCGCCCTTGACTTGCCCGCGACATCGTTCCCTCGAGCGGCAAACGAAGCTGTGCCGGCAGTCAGGGCGCTGGGGCAACGCATGGTCGCGGAGTTGTCGCGCGCGCTCGCGTCCTTGTGCGAGGGTCCGGCCGAAGCCGGGCCGCTGACGCCCTCATTCAAAGACACCGCGCCGCGCGAGGGTGTTCTCCTGAGCATCGCCGCTCCGTGCGGGAGCGAGCTGTGCGCAGTCGTCTGTCCGCCCTCGTTGCTTTGCGAGCGGTGCGCTCCCAGACGCGACGATCATTCGCGCCGGCGTCACTCGGTCGACTCTCGACACGACGCGCTTTCGTCCACACCAGTAGCCCTCCACGCACGTCTTGGCCAGGCGCAGATCACGCTCGATCAGTTGCTCGGCCTGGCGCCGGGCGATGTCATCACGGTGAATCGCAAGCTGCACGAACCAGTCGATCTGCTGGTGTCTTCCAGCGATCGAACCGCAGGACGATCCATCGCACCGGGCCGGCTGGGGCGCACCGGCACAGCCCTTTCGATCCAACTCGACTCCAATACTGCTCAGGAAAACGCATGAAGAAGCAACAGCCGGTCCCCGCTTTCGCCGAAACGGAGCACTGCGAAGACGACGTGGTAGCCGTTCACGCGGTCGAACTTCCACAGTTCGACGAGACCTTCTACACGACGCATGGGTCGACAAAGCCCACCCGCTCGCTTGATATCGTCGGCGACGTAAAGGTCACGCTCGACATCCGCCTCGGTTCGACCGTGATGTCGATCGCCGATCTGATGGCGCTCGCGCCCGGCTCGGTCGTCGAGTTGGACCGCCACCTTGGTGATTCCGTGGACGTGCTACTGAACGAACGCCTTATTGGAAACGGAGAAATCGTTGCCGTGGGCGAGTACTTCGGCGTGCGCATGACCGAGTTTTCTCATGATTCAGCCCGTCTCTGACATGCGGGCGATCGGCGGTGTCTTGGCCGGTGGCGACATCAGCCCGATCCGGGTCGTGGCGGCGTTGGCGCTATGCCTGCTGATGAGCATCGTCGCCGTCATCCTCATGCGTCGCATCCGTATGCCGCTTTTTATCAGCTCTCGTACGGTCGACAAGCGCATTCAGGTGCTCGATACCGTCCGGTTAAATTCGAAAACCACGCTCCATTTGATCCAGTCGGGTGACGCCCAGATTCTGATCGCCTGCGATTCGAACGGGGCGAGGACGCTGCACAGCGCCACGTCGAAGCAGGAAACCCAGCCTTGAAGTTCTCCATTCTCAGCCTGCTGCGCACGTTGGCCCTGTGCTTCATCGTGTCTTCGCCCTTCCTGAACATCTCACTGGCCGACGCACGTGCTCATGGCGCGCACACGCCGCGCTCGACATGGTCCATTCCTGCGTCGGACGAGACACGCGCGCGCGCCAGTGATGCAACATCCAGCACCGTGCGCATGGCCGCGCTCGTGACCGTACTTAGTGTCGGCCCCGCCTTGGTCATTTCGATGACGGCGTTTATCCGCATCATCGTCGTTCTGTCCATGATCCGCCACGCGTTCGGAATGCCGGAGACGCCGCCCACGCCCGTGTTAATCGCACTGGCGCTGCTATTGACCGTCTTCGCGATGCTTCCTACTCTGGAAGCCGTCAACAACGACGCGTTCCAGCCGTTCATGAGCGGACAGATCAACCTTGACGAGGCACTCACCAAAGGCGCCGCACCGCTGCGCGATTTCATGCTCCGACAAGTCCACGATGACGAACTGAAGCTTACCTATGAACTGTCGGGCAAGGCGCTGCCGCAGACACCGGCCGAGGTTAGTCTGTTGCAGTTGACGCCCGCGTTTATTCTGAACGAACTGAGGGTGGCTTTCCAGATTGGCTTCGTCGTGCTGCTGCCCTTTCTGCTCATTGACCTAGTCGTATCGAGCGTGCTGCTTTCACTCGGCATGATGATGGTGCCCCCAGCGACGATCTCGCTACCGCTCAAAGTGCTGTTGTTTGTACTCGTCGACGGTTGGGGATTGATCTTGCGCGGCGTCCTGGGAAGCTTCCGATGACGGCACCCGAGCGCACTGCGGAACAGTCGCCCAACGCGCCGTACGATCATTATTGGCGAACCTTCGTCGCGACCCGAGACACCCAGGCGCGCGAAGCGCTGTTTCAGCTCTACATGCCCTACGCGCGTACGCTCGCCGCGCAGCTTTACGCAGGGCGGCATCGCAACGACGTCGACTTCAACGACTTCCGGCAACTAGCGCTCGTCGGTCTGCTTGAGGCGATCGATCGATTCGATCCGCAACGATCCGTCTCGTTCGAAACGTTTTGCACGCGCCGAATCAGAGGCGCCGTGCTGGACGGCGTGCAGAAGTTGACCGACGCTCAGGAACAGATCTCGTTCATGCAGCGCGCGCAGCGTGAGCGGCTCGCCTCGCTCGAAGCTGCCGGTGCCGCAAACCGCGCCGCCCCGCACGACACGTTCGAGCGCCTCGCGCAACTGACCGCGGGCCTTGCGATCGGCTATATGCTCGACGATACCGGCCTGCTCGCGCACGCCGACAATACGCCGAGCCCGATCCCGGCGCCGTGGCAAAGTGTCGCGTGGCGTCAGACTCGCCAGCGCCTGCTCTTGGCCGTCTCGGGTCTGCCCGAGCGCGACCACAAGATCATTCACTATCATTACTTCAACGGCTTGCGCTTTGATCAGATCGCCGACATTCTGGGGGTGAGCAAGGCGCGCGTCTCACAACTTCATCATGCCGCGCTCGCGCGACTGCGCGATCATCTCGGCGGTTCGCGGCAACTTTATACGATTGGCTGACATGACCGACTACGCTTATCCGAATGAACATGACTTCTTGGCAGACAACGCCCGGCTGCATAAGATCGCAGACGCCCTGCAACGATCCGACGCAATCGCTCCAGAGATGATAGAAGCAGCACTAAGCCGTGACCCGGAAGATAGCCGCTTATGGTTTCTACAAGGCGCAAATCTTGCCAGCGTCGGCAAATTCGACACTGCGCGTCAGGCGTTTCTGCGTTGCACGTCGAAGGAGCCTGCATTGCACGCTGCCTGGTTTATGCTCGGCCTTCTCGAACTTTTCGAAGGTCACGTGAACGAAGCGATCGTCGCCTGGAAGGCGCTAGATGCGCTCGAGCCGAACGATGCCTTACGCCTCTGCGCGCACGGCTTGTTTCTGCTCGTCTATGACGAAATCGATCAGGCGGCGGAGCGACTTCGCCTGGCGCTTCAATGCAACACGCTCAATCCGGCCCTGAATGAATACATGAGCGCCACGCTGAAATCGATCGAGGAGCGAGACACCAGGCCGGACGTGGCGTCAGCCAATCCGGCGACGCATCGCCATCTGCTATTGGCCGGATACGCGTCCAGCACGGCGCGGCATTGAAGCGAGTACTCAAATGGATTCCGTGTCTACGGTGAACCGGGTCATCGTGATCCTGCGTCAGGCGCTGCAGGAGCGCGACCGCATGGCTTGCATCGTCGATTGCTCGCGTGAGGTTCGCAACAAAGGCTTGGGCAAAGGGCCGCACGCAAGTTCAAACGACGCAGCAGCGAATCTGCAAGGACTGATTCTGTCATTGCAAGACAGCGGCGTGAGCGACGCACGCAGTCTCATGCGATTTATGGTGGAAGGGATGCTTGCCGAGGAGTTCGGGCATGAAACGAGAAACGACCCGGAGTTTCAGCGAATGGTTGTCGAAGTGCATCAAGCGCTGATCGACAGCGCCAGCATTCGGGCGTTGTTCGATAGCCTGCTGTAGTACGCTGAGCGTCGCATTGCCATATGGCCGATACGTTGCCTGATGAGTGCCGCCCCGCCATTCTCAACGCAGCAGCGAGGTGCAAATAATCCAATGTGCCGGACAACACAACCGTGCACGAACACCAGCGATCACCTCACCCGCGCCCGCGCAGCAAGCACCACGCGCGCCAGCGCTTCATGACTGAGCCGCGCGGCCACCCTGCGCGCATATTCGTGATGCCGCTCATCGAGCGGCGCCCCGAGATACTGCGCATGAAGATACCGGATCAGCGCGATCTTCCGATGCTTGAGCGCAATGCTCTGTTCGAGCAAGGCCACCGCCGCACTCACGTCGCGTTGCTTGCAGGCAAGCTCGGAGAGCCGCGAAGTTTCAACCCGCGTCGACAGCATGACGTCATGGCTCCCGCATCGACCACGCCTCGAAGTCCGCGCGCCGCCAGTCGAGTTCGATACCCGGCCGCCGCGTGCCTTCGCGCGTATCCACGGCCAGCTCATCGACGGCGATGCGCCAGCCGCGTCCTCCCGGAGACAACGGTTCGAACGGCTTCACGACATCAGCGGTTCGGCCGCATCGAGCATGATCTTCACGAAGTAATCCGCGAAGCTGCGGCGCACGATCAGTTCGAAGCTGTCGTCGCCGGTCGGCAGCAGCGTCAGCGATGCCTTGAAGTAATGGCTCTGCGCGCATTGCCCCCGGCCGAACAGCTTCGGATGCAGGTCGAGCGGACAGCCGCGCGACAGCACCTCGCGCGTGCGCGTACCGGTGATGTCGAGCACCGTGTAGCCGCTGCCGATATCCACCGCCGACGCAAACACGCCCTTGAACGCGGCAATCAGCTTGCCTTGCAGCGGTGCCGTGCGCGATGCATCGTGCGCCGTGGCCGAACGCATGAGCCACTCGTCGGGGCCGAGCCACAGCACGTCGTAGCCATTGCCTTGCGCGATCGTGTTCGGCTTCTCCGGCGGACGGCAGCCGATCACGCTTTCCGCCGCGCTCATGAACGCAGCATCGCGCGTGTCGCCGCGCACGATCACCAGTTCGAGAAACGGCCGCTCGGACAGACGAAACGCTTTCGATGCCGTCGCCTGATGCTTCTTCAGCAGCGCGTCCACACCGACGAGCGGCGACTCCTGCCACACACCCTGACCCGCGATGGCGCGATCCACGACCGTCGACGAACCTCTGGTTTCATTCCACATGTTGACGTGCTCCTTCGCTGTCGTAGAACACCGAGCTGGTGATTTTTGCTGCAACCTGCTTGCCGCCCGCGAGCGGGATCGTGACCGATTCGCCGATCTTGTCGAGCCCGCCCTTCACGACGGCAAGCGCGATCGAGCGCTTCAGAATGGGGCTGTAGTAGCTCGACGTGACGTGCCCGAGCATCGGTGCGGTCTCGCCCTGCAAAGGACCTGCGATGATCTGCGAGCCCTCGGGAATCACGATCGTCGGATCGTCGGAAAGCAGGCCGACGAACTGCTTGCGCCCCGCCTTCGACGTGTCCGAACGCGCGAGCGAACGCTTGCCGAGAAAGTCCTTCGACTTCGCGACGAGGCCGCCCATGCCGAGGTCGTAGGGTGTCATCGATCCGTCCGTGTCCTGGCCGACGATGATGTAGCCCTTCTCCGCACGCAGCACGTGCATCGTTTCGGTGCCGTACGGCGTGATGTCGAATTCGGCGCCGGCCGTCATGATCGCTTCCCACACCGCGCGTCCCACGTTCGCCGGCACGTTCACTTCATAAGCGAGTTCGCCCGAGAAGCTGATGCGCATCACGCGCGATGCCGCGCCCGCGACCGTGCCTTCGCGATAGCTCATGAACGGGAATGCGGCGTTCGCGAAGTCGATGTCGTGACAAACCTTCTGCAATACCTTGCGGCTGTTCGGACCGACCACCGCGAACGTCGCCCAGTGATCCGTCACCGATGCGAGGCGCACGCGCATGTCGGGCCATTCCGTTTGCAGCCACCGTTCGAGCCACGTGAGGACGCGCGCCGCGCCGCCGGTGGTCGTCGTCATCATGTAGTGCTGGTCGGCGAGGCGCACGGTCACGCCGTCGTCGAAGATCATGCCGTTCTCGTCGAGCATCAGGCCATAGCGGCACTTGCCGACTTCCAGCTTGCTCCACGGATTCGTATAGACCCAGTTCAGCAACTTCGCCGAATCCGGACCCTGGATGTCGATCTTGCCGAGCGTCGAGGCATCGAGAATGCCGACGCTCTGGCGCACCGCGAGCGATTCTCGCGCGACGGCCGCGTGCATGTCCTCGCCCGCCTTCGGGTAATACCAGGGACGCTTCCAGTTGCCGACATCTTCGAACGCCGCGCCGTTCTCGACGTGCCATTCGTGGACCGCCGTCTTGCGCACCGGATCGAGGAACTCGCCGAGTTCGCGCCCGGCAAACGTGCCGAAGGTAACCGGCGTGTAGTTCGGGCGGAAGGTCGTCGTGCCGGTCTCGGGAATCGTCTTGCCGAGCGCCTGCGCGAGAATCGCCATGCCGTTGATGTTGCCGAGCTTGCCCTGATCGGTGCCGAAGCCCATCGCCGTGTAGCGCTTCACGTGCTCGACGGATTCGAAGCCTTCGCGCGCGGCGAGGAAGATGTCGGCAGCGGACACGTCGTTCTGATAGTCGATGAACTGCTTCGGACCGCGCGTCGCGAGTTCGCGTCCGCCGACGAGCCACAGCGGCTGCATCGGCGCTTCGGTGATCTCGGCGACGTGCACCGGATTCGGACGCGTCACGATGTGACCCACCGCGCGCGCCGCCTCGACGCCCGCATCGACCGCGAAGCGGATGCCGCGCGCCAGCGCGAATTCGCCCGCGCATGCGCCGACGCTGCTCTCTGCCTGCATCGCCTTGCCGGGCACGAAGCACGCTTTCTCGTCGTGCCAGTGCGCCTTGCCGCCCGACTGCGCGAAGAGGTGCAGCACCGGGCTCCAGCCGCCTGACATCGCGACCAGATCGCAATTCAGTTCGGCCTGTTTCGCGCCGACCGTGCCGTTCGAATACGCGGCGACATCGACGGATCCAACGCGCAGCTTGCCATGCGCCGCTGTGATGACAGCACCGGTCATCAGCTTGACGCCGTGGCGTCGTGCGAGCGCGGGCAGCGTGCCTTTCGACTCGCCAGCGCGCGGATCGACGACCGTCACCTGCGCGCCCGCCGCTTTCAGATCGAGCGCGCATTGATAGCCGTCGTCGTTGTTCGCGAACACGACCACATTGCGCCCCGGCAGCACCGCAAACCGATGCAGATAAGTCGACACGGCCGACGCCAGCATGATGCCCGGCAGATCGTTATTGCCGAAGACGATGGGCCGCTCGTGCGCGCCCGTCGCGAGGATCACGCGTTTGGCGCGCACCTTCCACATCAGCTCGCGGGTTCCCTTGCGCATGGACACCGGCAGATGGTCGGTGAGCTTCTGCGTGATCGTCACGAGGTTGTGGTCCTGATAGCCGAACGCGTTGCTGCGCGAAAGAATCTTGACCTCGGGCATCTTGCGCAATTCGGCTTCGATGCGCTGCACCCATTGCAGCGCCGGCCTGCCGTCGATCTCCGCGCGGCACGACAAGAGCGAGCCGCCGAGTTCGTGCTGATCGTCGACGAGCATCACGCGCGCGCCCGACAAACCCGCCGCATGCGCTGCCGCCAGCCCCGACGGTCCGCCGCCGACCACCAGCACGTCGCAATGCGCGAAACACTTGTCGTAGCGATCGGCGTCGAGCTGCTCGGGCGCGCGGCCGAGACCCGCCGCATCGCGGATCACTTCTTCGTACTTCGGCCAGAGCTTGCGCGGCCACATGAACGTCTTGTAGTAGAAGCCCGCCGGAATGAAGCGCGCGATCTTTTGATTGACCGCCATGCGATCGTTCTCGATGTTCGGCTTTGCGTTCACGCTCGTCGCGACGAGTCCCTGATACAGCTCGATCTCGGTCGCGCGCGCATTCGGCACCGTGTAGGCGCCGGTTTCGAGTTGCACGACGGCGTTCGGTTCCTCGACGCCCGCCGTCACGATGCCACGCGGCCGGTGATACTTCCAGCTACGCGCAACGAAGTGCTGGCCGTTCGCGAGCAAGGCGGAGGCGAGCGTGTCGCCCTGAAAGCCCTGATAGGTGCGGCCGTTGAACGTGAAGGTCAGCGGGATCGCGCGGTTGATGCGTCCGCCCGTGGCGAGTCGGTCTTTCTGGCTCATTTCGTCGTGCCCTCGTTGCTATCCATGACGGCCAGCGGACGGTCGAACGTCTCGTAGCCCTGAATCTCGTAGCTCACCGTGTCGCGCTGCGCCTTGAACCAGCGGCGGCATCCTTGCGCGTGCATCCATTGCTCGCGATGCACGCCGCGCGAATTCTTGCGCATGAAGAGGTAGTCGCCCCATTCGCGGTCGGTGAGCTTGTCGGTGTCGAGCGGTCGCGCGATGTCGGCTTCGCCGCCGCACGAGAATTCGGTTTCGGCGCGCGGCCCGCACCAGGGGCATTCGATCAGCAGCATGTGTTATCTCCCGTGGCGTTAGTGGGCAACGGCAGCAGCGCCGTGCTCGTCGATCAGATGACCGGTATAGAAGCGGTCGAGCGAGAACGCCGCGTTCAATGCATGCGGCTCGTCCTTCGCGATGGTGTGCGCGTAAGCCCAGCCCGAGCCCGGCGTCGCCTTGAAGCCGCCGGTGCCCCAGCCGCAGTTGAAGTAAAGACCCTTCACGTCGGTCTTGCTGATGATCGGGCACGCGTCCGGAGACAGATCGACGATGCCGCCCCATTGCCGGTTCATCCGCACGCGCGAGAACACTGGGAACATTTCGACGATCGCTTCGAGCGTCCCTTCGATGGTCTGGAAGCTGCCGCGCTGCCCGAAGCCCGTGTATTGATCGACGCCCGCGCCGATCACGAGGTCGCCCTTGTCGGACTGGCTGATGTACGCGTGCACTGCGTTCGACATCACCACCGTGTTGACCACCGGCTTGATCGGCTCGGAGACGAGCGCCTGAAGCGGATGGCTTTCGAGCGGCAGACGGATGCCTGCCATGTCCGCGAGCGTGGACGTGTTGCCCGCCGCGACCACCGCAACCTTCTTCGCCTTGATGAAGCCCTTAGTCGTCTCGACGCCCGTCACCTGGCTGCCGTCGCGACGGATGCCCGTGACCTGGCAGTTCTGCACGATATCCACGCCCGCCTGATCCGCACCGCGCGCGAAGCCCCACGCCACCGCATCGTGACGCGCGACGCCGCCGCGACGCTGGATCGACGCGCCCAGCACCGGATAGCGGCTGTTCAGGTTGATGGTCGGTTCGAGTTCCTTGATCTGTGCGGGCGTGAGGAACTCGGCATCGACGCCGTTCAGCCGGTTCGCATTCACGCGGCGCTCGGTATCGCGCACGTCCTGCAGCGTATGCGCGAGGTTCATCACGCCGCGCTGGCTGAACATCACGTTGTAGTTGAGGTCTTGCGAAAGCCCTTCCCACAGCTTCATCGCCTTCTCGTAGAGCGCGGCCGATTCGTCCCACAGATAGTTCGAACGCACGATGGTCGTGTTGCGCGCCGTATTGCCGCCGCCGATCCAGCCCTTCTCCAGCACCGCGACGTTGCGAATCCCGTGTTCCTTCGCGAGGTAATACGCGGTGGCAAGCCCATGCCCGCCGCCGCCGACGATCACGACGTCGTATTCACGCTTCGGCTCCGGGCTCTTCCACTGACGCTCCCAGTTCTCGTGATACGACATCCCGTTGCGCAACAGGCTGAAGATCGAATAACGGCTCATGATGTTTCCTTTCCTTCGTGGCGTGCTTAGGCTTGCTGGATTCAGCACTCGATGACGTTCACGGCGAGACCACCGCGCGACGTCTCCTTGTATTTCGTCTTCATGTCCGCGCCGGTCTCGCGCATCGTCTTGATGACGTTGTCGAGCGAGACGTAATGCTGGCCGTCGCCCTTCATCGCCATGCGCGCCGCGTTCAGCGCCTTGATCGCGCCCATCGCGTTGCGTTCGATGCACGGAATCTGCACGAGCCCGCCGACCGGATCGCAGGTCATGCCGAGGTTGTGCTCCATGCCGATTTCGGCGGCGTTCTCGACTTGCGTCGGCGTGCCGCCCATCACGGCAGCGAGCGCGGCGGCGGCCATCGAGCACGCGACGCCGACTTCGCCCTGGCAACCGACTTCGGCGCCCGAGATCGACGCCGTCTCCTTGTAGATGATGCCGATCGCGGCCGCCGTCAGCAGGAACGTGACGATGCCTTCGTCGTTCGCGCTGTGCATGAACTTCACGTAGTAGTGCAGCACTGCCGGGATCACGCCCGCTGCGCCGTTGGTCGGCGCCGTGACGACGCGCCCGCCCGCCGCGTTCTCTTCGTTGACCGCCATCGCGTAGAGGTTGACCCAGTCGAGCATCGAAAGCGGATCGCGCAGCGACTCTTCCGAACGCGAGCGCAATTGCGTGCTGAGATCGGCGGCGCGGCGCTTCACCTTCATCGGACCGGGCAGCTCGCCGCGTACCTTGCAACCGCGCTCGACGCACGCAGCCATCGTGCGCCAGATCGCGAGCATGCCGTCGCGCACGTCCTGTTCGGTGCGCGACGCGCATTCGTTCTTCATCGTGACCTGTGCGATCGAGAGGCCGGTTTCGCGGCACACGCGCATCAGGTCGTCGCCGGTCCGAAACGGATGCGGCACTTCGGCGCCCGCGCGCAGGCCGTTCACGCGATCGCCTTCGCGATTGATCACGAAGCCGCCGCCGACCGAGTAATACTCTTTCTCGACGAGCAACTGGCCGTTCTCGTCGAACGCCTGAAAGCGCATGCCGTTCGGATGCACGATGCTCGATCCGGGCGCGCCCGGCATCAGCTTGCGAAAGAAGCCGAGATGCTCGCGTTCATCGAACTTCACGACGTGCTTGCCGAGCAACGAAAGCTGCTTCGCCTCGCGGATCGCGCGCAGGCGCGGCTCGATGATGTCCGGATCGATGACGTCGGGCAGATTGCCTTCGAGGCCGAGCAGCACGGCCTTGTCGGTGCCGTGACCCTTGCCCGTCGCGCCGAGCGAGCCGAACAGCTCGATCTTGACGCGGCGCACGAACGCGAGCAGGTTGGCGTCCTCGATGTGCGACGCGAAGCGGCATGCGGCGATCATCGGGCCGACCGTATGCGAACTCGACGGTCCGATGCCGATCTTGAACAGATCGAAGACGCTGACGTTCATGGCTTCCTTTGCGGGTTGCGATGCGTTGGGTTCCGGGTATGGCGCTATTGCACCAGCGCAGCGTTTTGGCTGATAGAACAAAAACGGCATGCGAATGGGACGGCGACGTCAGACCGCTCACACGGGGACACGGCGACGGATTTTGCGGTGGTTGTCGAAGCGTTTATTGAAAACGCGCAGGCGGCATCGGACCGCCTGCGAGGCGCCGCGCGCGCCGTGGATGCCTAACGATCAGGCGGTCCCGGCCGAACCTGGAGGATTGAGCATGTACGGAGCGAGAACCTTGCGCACAGGGATCGACAGCGCCTCGGGATGGCTCGCGAACACCGCTTCGAGCCCACGAATCAGCGCATGCAGCGGATCATGCCGATGAATGGGCGCACCGCGCAGTACGAGCGTTTGCGCAGCGGCGATCGGACCGGTCGCGGCGAGCGCGAGCAGCAGAAAGCTGAAGGGCGGCCGAAACAGCCCGTGCCCGAAATGGCGCACGAACCTTTCGACGATTTGCGCCGACATCGCCACAAAAGGCGGCGAGGCGCATAACAAATCGAATTGCGGAGTCGTCGGTCCGCCTTGTGTACCGAATTCGCGGATACTTTCAATATCGCGCGCTAATCGAATCAGCGGCGCGGGGTGCGCCATGATTATCGTTTTTGCGCGCTCACAGAGCACTTGAATTTCTTTTTCGTCTAATACGGGTATTTCTCTCATAACCGGCCTCTCTGGTTTGTTCACCTTGATGGTGATTTCTAAAAGCGCCGGAATGATAAGGAGATCATGAGCGTTGTGCGATCGGATATTCTGTATAAAATCCGAGGCTTATGCGAGATTTTAACCAGACAGCACGCCGCGTCAAGCGCAAAAGGAGAACATTCAATGACTTTGGCGAAGTTGAAAGCGAA
Source organism: Caballeronia telluris (assembly GCF_001544495.1). Classification (GTDB taxonomy): domain Bacteria; phylum Pseudomonadota; class Gammaproteobacteria; order Burkholderiales; family Burkholderiaceae; genus Caballeronia; species Caballeronia telluris. The sequence continues at coordinate 226,546 of NZ_FCNZ02000001.1, read as the reverse complement.
ATTAAGACTGCCATTCTGACGTCTGGTTACACTTAACTCAGTGCGCATGAGCAAGCAAGTCGTTATATATCGCTACGCTTGTACGATTTCCCCGATACTTCGATCGGTCCGCGCAAACGCCCGGAATATTGCACGCGATAAAATCCGCGCGACGGTCCCGGTGATATGCTTGTCGTAACTCGTCTTTCCGGCTTGGCGCATGAACTCCGCAGAAGCACTTCCTCCCCAATCCATCGACGGCAAATCGAAAGAGCGCATCCGCTTCGGCATCATCCTGCTGCCGAATTTCACGCTGACGGCGTTTTCCGGTTTCGTCGATCTGCTGCGCCTGTCCGCCGACGAAGGCGACTTCAGCAAGCCCGTGCGCTGCTCGTGGAGCGTCATCGGGGAAACCCTTGCACCGGTGCGCGCGAGTTGCGGCATTCAGATCACGCCGTGGGAAACCTTCGATCAGGCCGAGCCGTTCGATTACGTCGTCGTGGTCGGCGGCCTGCTGCATTCGGGGCCGTCCGCGAGCGAGGCCACGCTGCAATTCATCCGCCGCGCCGCCACGACCGACGCAACGCTCGTCGGCATGTGCACCGGTGTGTTCTCGCTGATGCGCGCGGGCGTACTCGGCGGCCATCGCATCTGCGTGAGCTGGTTCCACTACTGGGATTTCGTCGAGCGCTTTCCGGCGGTCGATGAAGCATTGCTGGTCGCGGATCGCCTCTTCGTGATCGACCGGCGGCGCATCACGTGTTCGGGCGGACGCGCGTCGATCGACGTGGCGGCAGCCATCTTGCTGCGCCATTTCGAAACGGCGACGGTGCAAAAGGCGCTGCGCATCCTGCTCGTCGACGACATGCAAAAGGGCAACGCGCCGCAGCCGCATCCGCCGGGTCTCGCGCCCGCCACGCATCCAAAGGTGAAGCGCGCGATCCTTCTGATGGAACAGCACGTCGGCCGTTCGCTGTCGCTCGACGAACTCGCGCACAAGCTCGATCTTTCGACGCGTCAGCTCGAACGGCTGTTCAAGGCCGAGACCGGCAAGGCGCCGCAGGCGTATGCGAAGCAGGTGCGTCTGCGCACGGCCGCGTGGCTGCTGACGAGTTCGGACAAGACCGTCGCGGACATCGCATCGAGCTGCGGTTTCTCCGATGCCTCGCATCTCGGCCGCGAATTTCGCAAGCAGTTCGGCCTGCCGCCGATGATGTATCGCGAGCAGCGCGGCACCGCGGAAGCCGAAGACGCCGCCGAGTACGACGAAACCTTCCCCGGCCGCGCACAGGCACTCTAGCAAAAGGACGAATCCCCATGCCCCCGATGCAGGAAGAATGGACGGTGCGCTGCGAACTTGCGGCGCTGTATCGGCTGGTCGCGCACTTTCGCATGACTGACATGATCGACACGCACATCACGGCGCGCGTGCCCGGTCCCGAGCATCATTTCCTCATCAACCGATATGGCGTGCTGTTCCATGAGATGCGCGCGTCGGACCTCGTGACGATCGACAGCGCGGGGCGCGCCGTGGAAGCCGATGCCGGGATGCATCCCGAGCGCTATCGCGTGAACGCGGCGGGCTTCACGATTCATTCGGCGGTGCACATGGCGCGGCCCGATCTCGTCTGCGTGATTCATACGCACACGTCCGCGGGTTCGGCGGTGTCGGCGCAAAAGCAGGGCCTTTTGCCGATCAGCCAGCACGCCTTGAAGTTCTACGAGCACATTGCGTATCACGACTACGAAGGCATTGCGCTCGACCTCGGCGAACGCGAGCGGCTGGTTGCCGATCTCGGCCCGCACAACGCGATGATCCTGCGCAATCACGGCTTGCTGGTGGGCGGCACGTCGATTCCGGCGGCGTTCCAGGACATCTATTTTCTCGAGCGCGCCTGCGAGATACAGGTGCGCGCGCTTGCCGGCAACGCCGAGCTTTCGTTTCCGCCGGAAGCGGTGCGCCGGTTGACGGCACAGCAATTCGCTCGCGACGAATCGGACAACATCGTGAGCCTGCAATGGCAGGCGGCGCTGCGGCTGATCGAAGGAAGCGGGACCGATTACCGCAGCTGACGCCGTTACTTGCCTGCCACGTAGGCCTTCACGGGAGACCGGTCGTGGCGGCGATGTCGGTCCAGCCGACGTCGGCGAAGCGGAGTCGGCGGCATAGCACGTCGATACGGTGAGCGCGCACAGTGGCGCGAGCCACTTAAGATTCGTTTTTTGGGGCGCTCTCTTGGGGTTTTTTCGAATTGCTTGCTTCGAAGTATTTGATGCTTTTACGTTTCTATAGAAGCACAAACCAAAACCTGGCTTAAGCAGAATGCCGCCTTTCGACACTGGGCGCATGCCCGAACTGAGCGCGGTACGCCTTACTAAAATGACAAGGCGAATGAAACCCGCAAACGGCGGTAACACGGGCAATGGAAGCATCGGTATTGCGCAATAACTCGCGCGCCCGCCGCAGGCGCAAGGTCAAGTAGTAGTGCGTCGGCGAAACGCTAAGGAACGCCTTGAACATCCGCTGCAGATGTCTTTGCGACAACTGGACGAGCCGCGCAAGTTCCTCTAGCGAAAGAGGCTCTTCGATATTCGCCTCCATCAACCGCACGACTTCGATCAACTCGGCACGAGAAAACCCAACCCGCGCATCGACGGGAATATGCTGATAATCGCTCGACCCGCGAATCCGCTCGACGATGAACTGCTCCGACACCTGCGCCGCATGCGATTGCCCGAGCCGCATGCCAACCAGATTGAGCATCAGATCGAGCGGCGCCGTCCCGCCCGTACACGTCACGCGATCGCGATCGATCACGAACAACTCATCGGCGAAACGCACGTGCGGATAGCTCTTGTGCAATGGCGACATATCCTCCCAGTGCACCGTGCATCGATAACCATCGAGCAGGTTCGCCGCGAGCAGCGCATAAGGCCCCGTGCAGATGCCGCCAAGCGGCACACCCCGCGCCGCCACTTCCTGCAACAACGAAATCACTTTCTCGTCGACGTAATCGCGCACATGCCAGCCCGCGCACACGATCAACACATCCGGCATGCCCACTTCGGCGAGCGTCGTCGTCGGCTTGACGGTGATGCCGTTGCTCGCGCGCGCGGGTTCGCCATCCGGCGTGATCACCGACCACGTGTAGTGCTGCGCCCGGCCCACGTAGTTCGCCATGCGCAGCACCTCGACCGCGCTCGTGAACGCGATCATCGAAAAGTTCGGCAGCGTGAGGAAGCCGTAGTGAGCCAGCTTCGATAACGGCGAATCGTTCGTGACAGGCGTGATCGCGTCGCGCTTCATGAGCCGCTCAGCCTTGCTGCGTCGCCGGCGCGCGGCGCACTTTCATGACGCTGCGAAGGCCCGAGAGCAGCGGTGCGCGTGCCATGCCCGGCGAGCGGCCGAAGCTTTCCGTGATGCGGTCGAGAATGATCGCGAGCAACACGACCGACAAGCCGCTTTCGAAACCCAGCCCGATATCGAGCCGCTGAATGCTCGCGAGCACATCGTTGCCGAGACCGCCCGCGCCCACCATCGACGCGATGATCACCATCGAGAGCGCCATCATGATCGTCTGGTTCACGCCGGTCATGATCGAAGGCAGCGCGTTCGGAAACTGCACCTTGTAGAGCAGTTGCCACGGCGTGCAACCGAAGGCCTGTCCCGCTTCGACGATCTCGCGGTTCACATGCTTGATGCCAAGCGACGTGAGACGCACCGCGGGTGGCATCGCGAAGATGACGGTCGAGAGAATCCCCGGCACGCGCCCGAGTCCGAACAGCATCGCAGCCGGAATCAGGTAGACGAACGCGGGCATCGTCTGCATCAGGTCGAGCACGGGGCGCACGGCCATTTCGACGTACTTGCTCTTCGCGGTCCAGATGCCGAGCGGAACGCCGAGCAAGAGGCTGATCAACGTCGACGAAAGCGTGAGGCCGAGTGTGATGACCATCTGGTCCCAGAAACCGGTCCCGTAGATGAGGAGCATGGACAGCAGCGTGAAGAACGCGAAGCGCCAGCCGACGCGCCACAATCCGATGCCGACGAAGAGCGCCATCAGCGCCCACATCGGAATGGCCTGCAGGCCGTGTTCGACCAGGGCGGCAAAGGTCTCGATGACCTTGCCGATGGAATCGAACGTCTTGGCGTCGTGGTCGAGCAGATAGTGGACGCCGTGATCGACCCAGCTACCGAGCGGAATCATTTCAGACATGGGAACCTCGATGGCGCGTTAAAACCTTCAGCACGTTCGTCTTGTTGACCGAACCACAGTAAGAACCGTCGGCCTCGACGACCGGCAGCGGGGCCCGGCTCGCGACGACGCGCGTAACGACGTCGTCGAGCGGCGTCGTGCGATCGATGCACTCGATCTGGTTCACGAGCGGCGACGCGCCGCCCATCGCATCGCGGCACACGAAGCCGCGAATCCTGCGCTCGCCGTCGAGAACGAATGCGTAGTCGGCGCTGCCGTTGAGCGTCGCCGCCACCGACGACGCGTCGATCTGCGGCGAGTGCTTCATCAGCGGCACGGCGTCGGTCTGCATCAGGTCGCCGGCGGTGAGATAGCGGCTCGTGTCGATGCCGTCGAAGAATGCCTGCACGTAGTCGTCGGCGGGATTCGTGATGATTTCCTGCGGCGTGCCGATCTGCACGACACGCCCGCCTTCCATGATCGCGATGCGCGTGCCGATGCGCATCGCCTCTTCCAGATCGTGCGACACGAAGAGAATCGTGCGCTGCTGTTCGCGCTGCAATTCGAGCAGCACGTTCTGCATTTCCTTGCGCTTTAACGGATCGAGCGCGGAGAACGCTTCGTCCATGATCATCAGCGACGGGTTGACCGCCAGCGCCCGCGCAAGCCCGACGCGCTGCTGCATGCCGCCCGAAAGCTGCGCCGGCAGCTTCTGCGCGAACGGCGCGAGCCCGACCTGTTCGAGCACGGTCATCGCGCGCCGCTCGCGTTCCTTGCGCCCGATGCCCGCGACTTCGAGCCCGAACGCGGCGTTCGAGAGCACGGTGCGCTGCGGCATCAGCGCAAACGACTGGAACACCATGCTCATGTCCTTGCGGCGCAGCGCGGTGAGTTCCGAGCGCGGCACCGCGGCGACGTCGCGTCCGTCGATCAGCACCTTGCCGGCCGTCGGCTCGACGAGACGATTGATCAGGCGGATGAGCGTCGACTTGCCGGAGCCGGAGAGGCCCATCAGCACGAAGATCTCGCCTTCCTTCACTTCGAACGACACGTTGTGCACGCCGACAATCTGGCCGGTGCGCGCGAAGACTTCTTCCTTCGTCGCGCCGCCTGCCAGCATGTCGAGTGCCTGTTTGGGGCTCGTGCCGAACACCTTGCACAGCCCTTCGACCACGACCTTGGGGGAATTCATTGAATGCTCTCCTAGCGTGGCGGACGTGCGTCCGCGCCGTGCATACATAGTTGCCAGAAAAAAGTGCGCCTAGCCGACTATTTGCGACAACCACATGAGGAAATACGACACCCGTTTGCGGTGCAGATCGCACCGCGCTGGCCGGAGCCTTGCGGGACAAGGGTTTGCGGACGGTTCCGGTACGTCGGCATGTGGTTTTTGGCGTGTCGTCCTGAGGCAAGTCGTGGCAAATTTCCCGCGAGAAAACGAACGGTCGACCGTAAAGAAGCGCACGCCGGCGCCGTAAACGGTAGTAAGTCCCTATCCCTACAAAATCAGCAAGTCAATTTCATCCATCATGCTCCGCCGCGCGAATGTCGGCACCAAGTTTGCCATTCTCGCGTGCGCGCTCGCCGCCGCGATCATCGCGATCTTCACGATCGCCGTGACCCACTCAGCCGGCGAACAGGTCAACGACCACGCGCTCGCGCGCGTCGAAAGCGACACTCGCTCGATCGCTTCGATGATCGGCCTCTACGACAAGGCGGTCGGCGCCGAAGTCGGGCGCTTCATGTCGATCTTCACGACCGTCGTTCCGAAGGATTTCGCGCTCGACGAAACCAGAACCGTGGACATCGGCGGCGTCGCCACGCCGACGCTCACGGCGGGCGGCACGCCGCTCAACCTCGATTTTTCGATCCCCGACGCGTTCCTCGAAAAGAGCGGCGCCATCGCGACGATCTTCGCCCGCACCGGCGACGACTTCGTGCGCGTGACGACCTCGCTGAAGAAGCAGGACGGGGCGCGCGCGATCGGCACGCTGCTCGACCGCAAGGGCCCGGCCTACGCGCCGGTGCTCGCGGGCAAGTCCTACATCGGCATCGCGGCGCTGTTCGGCAAGCAGTACATCACGGAGTACAAGCCCGTCACCGATGCGTCGGGCCGCGTGATCGCCGCGCTCTTCGTCGGCGTGGACGTGAGCGAGACCTTCGCGAAGCTCCAGCAGAACATCCGCGACCTGAAGATCGGCGAAAACGGCTACTACTTCGTCGTCGATGCGTCGAACAGCGCCAATCGCGGCAAGCTGATCGTGCATCCGGGCGCTGAAGGCCAGCCCGCCGACGAACACGTCGCGCCGTTCGCGCAGATGCTCGACAAGCGCGAGGGACGGCTCGATTTCGACGGCGCCGACATCGCCGGCGCCGATCCGAAAGTGCACGGCGGCGCGAAGGAGATCGTGTTCACGACGGTGCCGGAATGGCAATGGCTCGTCGGCGGCATCGCGTATCGCGACGAGCTGCTCGCCGATGTCCAGGCGAGCCGCAATCGCTTCCTGCTGATCGGGCTCGTCGTGGTCGCAGCGCTCGTCGCGGCGCTGATGTTTGCGGTGCGGCGCCTCGTCGGCGAGCCGCTCGACGAAGTCACGAAGGCCTCCGAGCGGATCGCCGCGGGTGACCTGACCGTGCGCATCGATTCCACCCGCGAGGACGACATCGGCCGCCTGATGCACGCGATCGACGGCATCGCGACGGGACTCGCGCGGATTGTCTCGCAGGTGCGCCACGCGTCGGCGGACATGTCGCACGCGACCGAGCGCATCGCGTCGGGCAGCAGCGACATTTCGCTGCGCATCGCCACGCAGGCGAGCAGCCTCGAAGAAACGGCGGCCAGCATGGAGGAAATCACGTCGACGGTGCAGCAGAACGCCGCCAACACGACGCAGGCGGACAAGCTCGTCGGCTCGGCGTCCGATGCGGCGCGCGCGGGCGGCGAGGCGGTCGGCCGCGTGGTCGCGACGATGAGCGAAATCGACAAGTCGGCGCGCAAGATCGCGGACATCACGTCGGTCATCGAAGGCATCGCGTTCCAGACCAACATCCTCGCGCTCAACGCGGCCGTCGAAGCGGCGCGCGCGGGCGAGCACGGCAAGGGTTTCGCGGTGGTCGCCTCGGAAGTGCGCGGGCTCGCGCAGCGCAGCGCGGCGGCGGTCAAGGAGATCGAGTCGCTGATCGCGGATTCGGTCGGCAAGGTGTCCGACGGCTACCGGATCGCGGAAGAGGCGAGCGGCCGGATGAGTGGCATCGTCGAGCGCGTGGCGCACGTGAACGCGATCATCGGCGAGATCAGCGCGGCGTCGCGCGAGCAGTCGAGCGGCATCGAGCAGGTGAACGTCGCCGTCATGCAGATCGGCGAGGCGACGCAGCAGAACGCGGCGCTCGTCGGCGAGGCGGAGCATTCGGCCGCCGATTTGCGCGATCAGGCCGAGCGTCTCGCGCAGGCGGTGAGCGTGTTCAGGGTCTGATTCCGGCGGTTTTAGCAGAACGAGAGGCGCCTTGCGGGGCGCCTTTTTCTTTTCGACCGGCTATGCGGTCGGCCGGATCATCTCGAACATCTCGCCGATTTCCGCGTAATCGCCGCGATAGCCCGCGCGCATGATCGGCCGCGCGGCGGCGGTATCGAAGAGGCCGTCCTTCAGGAATTCGCGCCGGATATGCACGCCGACCACCTGGCCGAGCGCGAGCCAGTTGTTCATCGGCTCGCCGTCCAGATTCTTCAGGCGGACGATCTGCAACAGCTTGCATTCGAGCGCGGCGGGCGACTCCGCGACGTGCGGCACGTCCACGTTGCGCCCCGGCGCCTTGGTCAGCCCGGCGAGCTCGAATTCGTCGACGTCGTGTCCGACGGGCGCCGACGTGCGGTTCATCCGTTCGGCCAACTCGCGATTCGACAGATTCCACACGAATTCGCCGGTCGCCTCAATGTTGCGGATGCTGTCCTTATAGCCTTCGCTCGAAAATCCGATGATGTACGGGAATGCCGCGAACGCGCCGAAAAAGCTGTACGGCGCGAGGTTCACGCGGCCGTCGGCATCGCGGCTTGAAATCCAGCCGATCACGCGCGGCGCCACGATCGCCTTGAACGGATCGTGGCGCAGGCCGTGGCCCTCGTCGGGACGGTAGAAATGGACGTCGTCGGTCATGTGCGTTTGAGGTGTCGGCAGGCGAAGGAGCCCAAGCATAGCCGAGGGCGGCGATGTCGGCAGGACGATTTTTATCCGGGTTTAATTGACCTCTTATTTATACCCGGATAATATTCAGCCTTCTTCTTCCATTCGAGTTCTGCCATGACCCAGGCGTTTGCCAGTTGCTACACCACCTTCGAGGGCGATCGACGCATCGCGACCGGCTCGCTTCAGGCGAACGCGCTGGCGGCAAGACGCGCGATCGGTGACGGCGCGTCCAAACCCGTTTTGATCTTCGAGGACGAAACGGGCCGCGTGATCGACATCGACATGCGAGCGCCGGCCGAAGACGCGGCGGCTCGGTTGCAGGAAGGCGCGGCGTCTGCCGGCGCGGATGAAGCTCGCGGGCGCGGACGCCCGAAGCTGGGCGTGGTTGCACGCGAGGTGACGCTGCTGCCGCGCCATTGGGAATGGCTCGCGACGCAACCCGGCGGCGCATCGGTGGCATTGCGAAAACTGGTTGAGGAAGCGCGGCGCGCGAACGGCGATCAGGACAGGACGCGCAAGGCGCACGAGCGGGCGTATCGGTTCATGTCGGCAGTTGCGGGAGACTTGCCCGGCTTCGAGGAAGCGACGCGCGCATTGTTCGCCGATGACGCTCCACGGTTCGCCCAACAGATCGGCGGGTGGCCGTGTGATGTTCGCGACTACGCCACGCGCCTCGCTTTCGGCGACAGCGAACAGGCGCAGACAAAAAAATAGCGCCGAATGGCGCCAGTGTGGACGTCGACGGAGAGGCCGCCGAGTAATTGATGGTGAAGCTAGAAAAACTACATTTCAGACTACATGAAAGCGGGCGGAAAAACCGGTCGATCGACCTTGTTCAGATGCTGTTATTCCTGTCCCGCGCCGCTTTCGTTCAAGCTCACAGACGAATCCCGAAGGCCGATCCGCGCGACTTGCGAATACGCTCGGCTTCGCGGTGACGGGCTTGGTACGAGTAATCCGAGTCCAGCGGCAGGTGCGGCGATTCGAACAGCGAAGCAAACTTTTGCAGCAAGGCGAAGAGGTAGCTCATGTCAGACTCCAGTTAATGTTGCAGGGTTTTCCCTTAGCACTAATTATAGGGTTTCCCCTTAGCGATATCTAGTGCAATGCAGCATTTCGCCTGCGAAAACAGGTAGTTTTTCTACAACACCCTTTGAACAACGTCATTCGCTGATAGGGGGACAGGTCTGGGACGGCCATCGGACGGGCTTGTGCCGCCGGAACGCGCCGGTCGCGAGAACAGGGCGCGCTGTGGCGCGCGCGTCACGGACGCGCGCAAATGACCGTAGTCACGGAATGGAGAATGGTGGGCCCGCGCCGCTCAGCGCGCGGTCACGTCCGTGCGGTGGTGGACGTGCTTCGTCGCGTGCTTTTTCGGCCCAGCGTCGTTGCGCGCGGCGCTTACCGGCCGGATCGGCGATGCATCGGCGGTTTCCTTCGGCGCGTTCAGCGCGTTGAGCGTGCTGACGTTCGCGGAATCGGTGTCGAACAGCGACGAGAGCGTCGCCTGCTGGTTGAGCATCAATTGCTCGATGCGCTGCTGCCGTAACGCGCTGTCGCGGCTCATCCGCATGAGCAGGAGCGTCTGTGCGACGCCGGTCGCGACCGTCACGAGCATCGCGCAGACGATGATCGTCAGCATCGTCTTCATGCGGCGCGAGTGCGCCGTCGACGACACGCGCTGGTCGGCGGTCACGGCGTAGAGCGCATCGATGGTGTCGGCGAAGGCCGTCGCGCGGGCGCGGTCGAGTTCGGGCGCGGCGGCGTCGCCGGTGCGACGATTCCGCCGATCGGCATCGACGAGCGCAGCAGCCAGCGGCGACGGCGCCAGGCGCCCCTCGGCGGTGTCGACCTGCACCGGCGCCACGGACTCGTTCGAATTCGGTTCGGCGGCCGGACATTCCTCCGGTGCCGTGTCGATTGCCAGCGCCAGCTCTTCGTTCAACACCGGTTCCATAACAGCAGCCGCGGACCGCGTCGCTGAAGCCGACGCACTCGCCGCCTTGCCGCCTCGACGCGCCTGCGCCGCCGGACCCGCCGAGTCGGCGTCGCGCGGCTCGCCATCCGCGCGGATCGCACGCCTTGCCTGAGCACTTTCGCCACCCGCGCCCGACGGCACCGCCGCCATGAACACTTCCGGCAGCTCGAAACCGGCGAGCGTGCCCTGCCGAATATCCGTGTTCATGGCCTGAAACGTCGCGCGCTCGATGTCTTCGGCAAACAGATCCAGCGTGGCATCGCTGCGCGGCGCGCTCGTCAGTTGCGCGAGCCGCTGCGCGGAGCGCGCGGCGCGGGCGAGTTTCTTTTCGGCATCGCTGGACACGGCGGGATCGATGCTGTCCGGCCGCGAAGGCTGAGTCGTCGAGTCGGATCGGGATGCGGTTTTTACAGCGGAATCGGGCATAAGGTCGGAGAGCGGCGGCCGGAAAAGACGGCGCGCGGAAAGAAAATGCGGATCAGCGTTTTTTCGAGAGCGCATTGTCGCACGGCGCAGCGCCTTGCCTGGCGGTAATCTGCGCGATTTCGCCGATTCCGCGCGACGGCGGTTTACGTCCGCAACGTCATCGCACGAAACCGGTCACGACGCGTCTTCTTCCCTGAATTCGCGCACGCTCGGCAGCGTGCGCAGCCGGTCGCAGATCGCCTGATATTCCGTCGACGACACGCGCGACAGCACGACCTGCACTTCGTCGAGTTCCGGCGAATCGTCGCTCTGCTGCACGACGAACTGCTTCACGCGCACGCTGCCCGGCCCGAGCGTTTCGTGCAGCGCGTGAAAATTCAGCGAGCCGCGCTCGACCAGCATCGTCAGCTGACGGCGCTGTTTCACGGAGATGAAGCGTCGTTCGAGCGGCTTGATGCCCGCGAGGATGATCAGAATGATCGCGGTCGCAGCGATCGACGCCGTGTAGAGCCCGCCGCCGACCGCGAGGCCGATCGCCGCCACCGACCAGAGACTCGCCGCCGTCGTGAGCCCGCGCACGATCTCGTTGCGCAGCAGGATCGAGCCGGCGCCGAGAAAGCCGATGCCGGAGACGACCTGCGCGGCCATCCGCGAAGGATCGAGCACGACGTGATCGCCTTGCAGCGCGTCGGCGAATCCGAACGCCGACACGATCATGATCAGCGACGACCCGACGCACACCAGCATGTGCGTGCGCAGGCCGGCGGCCCACGAAAGGCGCTCGCGCTCGAATCCGATCACGCTGCCGAGCGCCGCGGCCATCACGAGCCGCGAGACGAGTTCCAGATTGCCTAACATGGATGTCTGTCCTCCTTTTTTCATTGTCGATGTGCGCCCGCGCCGGTCGTCCCGTTTCCGCCGATGCGGGTTTGCTATGCTTGGCGCCTCGCCCGCGCACGACGCGCGCCCCGGTACGTCAACCACCCAAAATTCGCCCTATGCAAGACCATAAACCGCATGACGCAGCCCGCCAGCCCGCCACGCCGGCCGCAGACGGCGCCGCGCTGCGCGATCACTACGCGAACGTCGTGCTGCCCATCTGGCGCGGCGCCGGGTTCAATGCGAAGCTCGGCCTCGCGTATGAAGCGGTATCGCCGGACGATCACGCCGCGCTGCCGCCGTCGCGCTACCGGGCGATGGCTTGCGCCCGCCAGTTGTTCGTCTTCTCGCTCGCGGGCGATCTCGCGCATGCAGGAACGCTCTTCGCGTCGTTGCGGCACTATTTTCAGGACAAGGAAAACGGCGGTTGGTTCTATAGCGTGGACGCGGACGGCGCGCCTTTCGAGCGTCAGAAGGATCTCTACACGCACGCGTTCGTGATTTTTGCCTGCGCGGCGTACGCGAAGAAAAGCGGCTCGGCCGACGCAATCGCGTTATTGAACGAGACGTCGGCACTGGTGGAAACGCGCTTCGCGTCGGGAAGCGGCGCGCTGAATGCGGTGATGTCGGAAGACTTCGGCGACGTGCTGGAAACGCCTTTGCAGAACCCGCTGATGCACTTGACCGAAGCGTGGCTCGCCGCGCGCGACGCCACCGGCGACGCCGCATTCGACCGTCGACTCGAAACGCTCGCGCGCGAGGTCGCGCGGACGTTCGTGCACGGCGAAAGCGGTTGTATCGCGGAATTGCCGGTCGGCGCGGCGGGCAATCGCCTGGAACCGGGCCATCAGTTCGAATGGTATTTTCTGGTGGTAGGCAGCCGCCATCCGGCGTTCGAAGCGGCCGGTCTGCGCGAGCCGCTCGCGCGCGCGTTCGACTTCGCGCGCCGCTACGGCGTCGATCCGGCGACGGGCGGCGTCTTCGCCGCGCTCGACGAAACCGGCCGCGTGATCGACGGCACGCAGCGCATCTGGGCGCAGACCGAATACCTGCGCGCACTGGCGACGCACGACAGCGAAGCCAGCCGCGCCGAACTGCCGTTGCAGATCGCGCGCTTCAGCGAGCGCTTCCTGCACGCGCGCGGCTGGATCGAATGCCAGTCGGCGGAAGGCGTGGTGACGCGCGCCGACATGCCGTCGACCACGCCGTACCACCTCGCGACCGCTTACGCAGCGCTGCGCTGATCAAACCGCCGAGAATTGCGTCGCGCGAAACGAAGGCGCCGGTTCGCGCGTGTCGCCGTCGAGCACCGCGTCGGAGATCTGGAACACCGCCACCGCCGCCTTCAACTGGCGCGTCTGCTCGTGCAGCGATTGCGCCGCGGCCGCCGCCTCTTCGACGAGCGCCGCGTTCTGCTGCGTCATCTCGTCCATTTGCGTGACGGCCTGATTGACCTGCTCAATGCCGGTGCTCTGCTCCGCCGACGACGCGCTGATCTCGGCCATCATCTGCGTGACGCGCGAAATCGACGACGACACTTCGCGCATTGCCTGCCCCGCGCGCTCGACGAGCGCCGAGCCGTCGCTGACCTGCGACACCGACTCGCTGATGAGTTCCTTGATTTCCTTCGCCGACTGCGCGCTGCGCTGTGCGAGCCCGCGCACTTCGCCCGCGACGACCGCGAAGCCGCGTCCCTGTTCGCCCGCGCGCGCCGCTTCGACGGCCGCGTTGAGCGCGAGAATGTTGGTCTGGAACGCGATGCCGTCGATCACCGAAATGATTTCCGCGATCTTGTCCGAGCTTTGCGCGATGCTGCGCATCTTCTCGACGACGTCTTCCACGACGCCCGTGCCGCGCGACGTCGCGCTGAGCGCGTCGCCCGCGAGCGAATTCGCTTCGCGCGCGTGCTCGGCGTTCTGGCGCACGGTCGCGGTGAGTTCCTCCATGCTCGACGCCGTTTCTTCGAGCGACGCCGCCTGGTTCTCGGTGCGCGCCGACAGGTCGGCGTTGCCGGTGGCGATTTCATCGGCGCCATAGTTGATCGAATCCGACGTCTCGCGCACCGTCGCCACCGTGCGCGCGACGCTCGCCTGCATCACCGCGAGACCCGCGAACAGACGGCCGATCTCGTTGCTGCCGCGCTCGGCGATGCGCTCGTCGAGGCGGCCTTGCGCGATGCGCTCGAAGTGGCGGCCGGCTTCTTCGAGCGGCGCGACGAGGCCACGGCGCAGCGCGACGTGCACGAGCACGATGCCCGCCACCAGCGCGATGAAGATGCCCGCGCCCACCGCGCGGAACAGGAAAAAGCGCTCGTCGATCGATTCGAGATAGGCGCGGCCGGCGGCGTCGCCGAACTGCATGAATTTTTGCTGCTCGGCGAGGTAGCGGTCCTGGAAGCCTTGCGTCGGCTGATCGAGGAACGCCTGGATATTGCCCGAATCGAGGTACTGGACGAGTTCGCTTAGCGCCTTCGAATAGGCCGCGTACTTCTCTTGCAGCGCCGCGACGCGCGCCTGATTGTCGTCGCCCGTTTTCGGCGCGCTGACGAACGCGCTGAACGACTTCTCCGCGAGCGCGATCTGTTCGCGCGCGTGCTGCACGATCTCGACCGGCTCCGCGCCGCCGCGCACCATCCGCGTTCCGGCGCGCGAGAGGTTGATGCGCGCGTCCATCAGACGCTGCGTGGTCTCGTTGACCATGTTGACCTGCTTGAGCGCGATGTTGGACAAGTTGCCGACATCGTCATGCGTGTTCGACAACGACCAGAAACCGAGTCCTTCCGTCACCACCTGAAACAGGCAGAACACCAGCAATACGACGAGCAAACTTGAAGCAACTTTGATTTTTCCCAACATTCTGGCACCCGATTTCATGTAATAGCCCGACAGGGCAATATGCGGGTTTACGGCAGTCGAGGACGCGCGCTTGAACGGGATTCGCAGTTTTCTCTTCGAACACGCGCGCAGCAAGCGTTCTGAAACATTGGCGAAAGTTTTTCGGCGGGTTTTGGCGAACTTCCTTGCAGAGTGGACGAACGCTACCTACAGTCTTTGCAGGACCGAACCCACCGAAGGAGTGTCCGAATGGCCGAAATCGTCGATATCGCTCGCGGTGCGCTGAACGCGCAACCGTTCAGCGCCTTGCTGGGCACGAAACTGATGCAGGTCGACTCAGCGAGTCTCACGCTGTGTCTCACCATTCGTGACGACCTGAGGCAGCAACACGGTTTCGTGCACGGCGGCGTCGTGAGCTATCTCGTCGACAATGCGCTGACGTTCGCGGGCGCGCTGAGGCTCGGCCCGAAGGTGGTGACGGGGGAATACAAGATCAATTATCTGCGGCCGGCCGTGTCCGGCACGCTGATGGCGCGGGCCCGCGTGATCCACGCCGGCATGACGCAGGCGACCTGCCAGTGCGACGTCTACGTGACGGACGGCAACGCCGAGCGGCTCGTCGCGGTGGCGCAGGGCACGATCAACCGCATCGTCGAAGGCGCGCCGGAACCGATGATGTTCGATGCGTGATTTTTGTGCGGCGGCATCGACGTAAAAAACCTCGCTCGACCGCGAGGTTTTTTGTTGGCCTCACGCGCTCCCGTAAAAGCTCACTTTTGCGTCGGCGCGAAAAAAAGCCGTTGCGCGCGAACGCGCAACGGCTTTTGCCTTACTGCGCGCCGACGGTCTTTTGCTGCTGTTCGCCGAGGCCCTGAATGCCGAGGCGCATCGTCTGCCCGGCCTTGAGGTACACGGCCGCAGGCTTCACGCCCATGCCGACGCCTGGCGGCGTGCCGGTCGAGATGACATCGCCGGGTTGCAGGCTCATCACCTTCGACAGATACGACACCAGTTGCGCGACCGTGAACACCATCGTGCGCGTGTTGCCGTTCTGATAGCGATGGCCGTCGACTTCGAGCCACAGGTCGAGCTTCTGCGGATCGGCGATTTCGTCCTTCGTGACGAGCCACGGCCCGATCGGCCCGAACGTGTCGAAGCCCTTGCCCTTGTCCCACTGCGTGCCGTGTTCGAGCTGCCACTCGCGCTCCGACACGTCGTTGATCACGCAATAGCCCGCAACGTAGTCGAGCGCGCTGGCTTCGTCGACGTACTTC
Organism: Caballeronia telluris; assembly: GCF_001544495.1. Classification (GTDB taxonomy): domain Bacteria; phylum Pseudomonadota; class Gammaproteobacteria; order Burkholderiales; family Burkholderiaceae; genus Caballeronia; species Caballeronia telluris. The sequence continues at coordinate 210,799 of NZ_FCNZ02000001.1, read as the reverse complement.
GCTTCTTTGCCGATGACCACACCGAGTTCCACTTCCCAATCGGTCTTCTTCGACTCGCGCGGGATTTCGACGTCGTCGTTCGGACCGCAGATCGCGCTCGTCCATTTGCCGAAAATCACGGGTTCGGTCGGCACCGGCAGGTTCGATTCGGCGGCGTGATCGGCGTAGTTGAGGCCGATGCACACGAATTTGCCGACGCGCCCGACGCACGAGCCGATGCGCGGCTCGCCCGACGCGACCGGCAGCGTCGACGGATCGACGGCGCGCAGTTTGGCGAGACCCGCGTCGGTCAGCGTGGCGCCGGCGATGTCGTCGACGATGCCGGACAGATCGCGAATCTTGCCATCGGCGTCGAGCAGACCCGGCTTTTCCTGACCCTTCGGCCCAAAACGAAGCAGTTTCATCTGGTTTGATCCTCGTGTTTCAAAAGGTGATTCGGTTGCCTTGCAGCCTAGTTCGACCAGCCGCCGTCGATCAAATGGATCTGACCGGTCGTGAACGACGACTCGTCGGAGCCGAGATAGAGCGCGAGCGCCGCGATTTCCTCCGGCTTGCCGACGCGCCCCATCGGCTGACGCGCGACGAACGCCGCCTGAACCTGCTCGATCGTCGCGCCCTGCGCCTTCGCCTGCTCGGCGATGCGCTGCTGCAGCGAAGGCGAATCGACGGTGCCCGGACAAATTGCGTTGCAGCGGATGCCGCGCGTGACGAAATCGGCGGCGACCGCCTTCGTCAGGCCGATCACGGCCGCCTTCGACGCACCATACACGAAGCGGTTCGGCACGCCCTTCACGCTCGACGCCGCCGACGACATGTTGATGATCGACCCGCCGCCCTTCGCGAGCATCGCCGGCAGGAACGCGCGGATCGTACGGTACATCGCCTTCGCGTTGAGATCGAACGCGAGGTCCCAGTCCGCCTCGCTCGCTTCGAGGATCGAACCGGCGTGCACGAAGCCCGCGCAATTGAACAGCACGTCGATCGCGCCGATTTCGCTCGCGAGGTCGTTGACGGCCTGCGTATCGAGCACGTCGAGCTTGCGGAACTCGAACGGCTTGCCTTCGAGCGACTCGGTGCGGATGTCGGTCGCGATCACGCGCGCGCCCTGGGCCGCGAACAGCTCGGCGGTCGCGAGGCCGATTCCCTGTCCCGCCGCCGTGATCAGCGCGGTCTTGCCTGCCAGTCTTTGTATCATCTACAGCTCCGGTTGAAAGTGTTTTTGAGACATGTCGGGTATATCGCCGGTTTAACCGGCGTCACAGGCGGTAGAACGCACGGGCGTTTGCGCCGAAGATCGCCGCTTCGTCTGCTCTTTCGAGATGGGAGCGCGATCGGAAAAGGGCGCGCGCGGCATCGTGCCAGCCAGCATAGTCGCCATTCAGGTTCAGTACCGGCCAGTCGCTGCCCCACATCAGGCGTTGCGCGCCGAAATGTTCGAAAAGATGGTCGACGTAGGGTTTCAATACGGATTCGTCGCATTCTTGTGCGGCTTCGGTGACGAGTCCGGACAGCTTGCAGTACGGTTTTTGCGGCAGTTCCGCCAGTTGCGCGATGCCGTCGGCCCACGGTTGCCAGCCTGCGGCGCCGTCGCGAATCGGCGGCTTCGCGCCATGATCGACGACGATTCTCAATTCCGGATAACGCTGCGCGAACTTCGTAAAAGACGGAACGTGGCGCGCGAAAATCAGTGCATCGAACGCGAGATCGAGTTCGACGAGTTTCCGGATCGCGGGTTCGATCGGCGCCGTTTCGATCCAGTGGTCGTCGGGCAAGTCCTGCAACATCGGGCGCACGCCCTTGAACTTCGGATCGCGCGCGAGGGTTTCGATGAGCGCGGGCGCGTCGGGCGCGTCGAGCGGCACCCAGCCGACCACGCCCGCGATCGATTCCTCGTTGCGCGCGAGATCCAGCAGATAGCGCGTTTCATCGACCGTCGGCGCGGCCTGGACGACCACCGTCCGCGCAACATTCACCGCTTCGCGCAATGGCTTGAGATCGTCGGGAGCGAAAACGCGATACAGCGCCTTCATCTCCGGCTTGAGCCAGCCGTAGTCACCGCGCGCGGGGTCCCAGTAATGCTGATGCGCGTCGATATTCATCGCGGCACCGGCGCGTCCGGATGCAGCAACTGGCTCGCGCGTAGCGCGTCCCAAAGCGCGGCGGGCAGCGGCTCGGCGAACGACGCCGCGTTCTCGACCACTTCGTGCGCGCTGCGCGCGCCCATCAGCACGGTCGCAATAACTTTATGCGCATAAGGAAATTGGAGGGCCGCGCTCGACAGCGCGACGCCGTGCTCGCGGCAGACGCGTTCAAGTTTGCCGACCTGTTCGACGATCGCGGCGGGCGCATCGCCGTAGTTGAATTTCAGATCGCCTTCGGCGCCAGCGTCGAGACCGCGCGCGAGAATGCCCGAGTTGAACGCGCCGCCGAGGAGAATGCTGACCTCGCGTTTCTCGCACTCCGGTAGCAAGTCGTCGAGGACGGCCTGTTCGAGCAGCGTGTATCGTCCGGCGAGCAGCGCGCAGTCGATGTCGAACTCGGCCATCGCTTCGCGGATCGCCGCGCCTTCGTTCACGCCGAGTCCGACCGCCTTCACGCCGCGCGTCTGGCGCAGTTCATCGAGTGCGCGGAATCCGCCGTCGTCCGTAAGTTGTCGCCAGTAGAACGCGTTCTTTTCGCCGTGCGTCACGCGACCGATGTCGTGAATCAGCACGATGTCGATATCCACGATGCCGAGGCGCTGCTGGCTGTCCTCGAACGAGCGCAGGATGCCGTCGTAGCTGTAGTCGTAGATCGCTTCGAAGGGCAGCGGATTCGCCCAGCCTTCGCTGCCGTCGTAGGGATGCACGCGCGGCACGAAGCGGCGGCCGACTTTCGTCGAAAGCACGTAGTCGGCGCGCGGATAGCGGCGCAGCGCGTTGCCGAGGCGGTGCTCCGCTTTCGTATGGCCGTAGTGCGGCGCGGTATCGAAGAAACGGATGCCGCTTTGCCACGCGGCGTCGACGGTCGCCATCGCCGCCTCTTCCGACAACTCGTGGTACAGCCCGCCGAGCGGCGCCGTGCCGAGCGAAAGCGCCGTCACTTCCAGCGCGGTGCGGCCGATCTTGCGGCGGCGACCGACCGCCGCGTCTCCTGTTTTTTCGTTCATCTGCGCGACCTCATTGCTGCGATTAAGTTGGCAAGCGTTCAACTGTTACGCCGCCTGTCACATTACGCGCGGTCGCCGCGCGCGGCAAATGCGCCGGCAAGCACGCCGGCCCGACCGGCTCGAACGTCTTGTAAGTCAGGATGAATTCCTGATGGCCTAATCCTTCCGACTTCGACGCCGCGCCCGCCGCCACCGCGACGGTCGCATCGAACACTTCGCGTCCGACTTCGTCGAGCGTCGCGCGGCCTTCGAGGATGCGGCCCGCGTCGACGTCCATGTCGCCGGACAGGTTGCGGTAAGTGGTCGGGTTAGCGCAGACCTTGATGACGGGCGAGATCGCCGAGCCAACCACAGAGCCGCGCCCGGTCGTGAACAGGATCACATGCGCGCCGCACGCGATCAGTTCGACGATTTCCGCGTTGTCGCTGATGTTGGGAAAGCCGAAGCGCGGCTCGCCGTCCGGGACGACGTCGAGAAGGTACAGGCCGCCGGTCGGCGGAACGTCGCCGGGTTTGACGATGCCGGCGATCGGCGACGCCCCGCTTTTCGCATACGCGCCGAGCGACTTTTCTTCCTGCGTCGTGAGACCGCCGTCCGCGTTGCCGACGGCGAACGAGCCGTGGCCGAGGATCGAGTAATAGCGCGCCGCCTTCGCCACGCACGCGACGATTTCCGCGCCCAGTTCCGGCCGCGCCGCGCGCTTTTCCATGTGATATTCGCAGCCGACGAGTTCGCCGGTTTCCTCGAAGATGCAGGTCGCGCCCGCTTCGATCAGCGCGTCGAATGCGCGGCCGACGGCTGGGTTCGCCGTGATGCCGCTCGTGCCGTCCGAGCCGCCGCAGATCGTGCCGACGACGAGTTCATCAAGCGCCATCGGCACTTTCGGCTGGGCGGCGAGCGTCGCGCGCGCCTCGCGCACCCAGTCGAGACCGTTCTGGATCGTGCTGCGCGTGCCGCCTTTTTCCTGGATCGTGAGCACCTGCGCCGGACGGCCGCTCGCGCGCACGGCATCGACGAGATGGTGTTTGTTCATGCTCTCGCAGCCCAGCGAGACGAACAGCACCGCGCCGACGTTCGGATGCGTCGTCAGGCGTTCCATCATCTTTTCGGCGTAGCTGTTCGGGTAGCAGCCCGGGAAGCCGATCAGGTGGACGGGCGGTTCGTGCTCGTGATGATCGAACGCGTCGAACGAAGGGCGGAATTGCGCGACGATCTCGCGCGCCACGTGATGCGCGCATTCGACCAGGTACGCGACCGCCACGACATTGCGGATGCCTTTGCGTCCGTCGGAGCGTTGATAACCCAGCAGGTCGGGCGTAGTGAGGGAGGATGTCATCGGCATGGTCGCGGAGTTGTTTTGCGTTGTGGGGCGATGCTTTACCGCACGAAGGTGTTCCCGGCGTCGTGCGTATAAGTGGGCAAATAATCGCTGGCGAGATTGTGGGTATGCAAATGCTCGCCCTTTGCGACGTCGCGCGTGACGTGCCCGATGACGGCTCCATACCGGAGCACTTTCTGATCGACCACGAGCGCGCACCGCGCGATCTTGTGTGCGAGATCGACGGCCCGTGCAAGCACGACGCTTTCACCGTCGATCAGTACAGTCTCGCCCGCGGCGAGAGCCGCACCCGCGATCAGACAATTGTCCTCGGGACTCAGCAAGATCAATCGCGGGTCGGTTTCGTTCATCGACGTCATCTTAGTTCTGCCCCTCGCCGCCCGCGAGCCGCGCCACCATCAGCGATCCCAGAATGATCGCGCCGTAAATCGCCTGAATCCAGAACGACGGAACCTGCGCGAGCGTCAGCAAATTCTGCACGACGCCCAGCAGCAGCACGCCGGACAACGCGCCGAGCATCGTGCCTTTGCCGCCGTCGAGCGAAATGCCGCCGATCACCGCCGCCGCGAACACCGTGAAGATCATCCCGTTGCCCTGGTTCGCGTTGATCGCGCCGACATAACCCGTCACGATCAGCCCGCCCACCGACGCCAGCACGCTGCCCAGCACGAACACGCCCCACGTAATGCGCTCGACGCGAATGCCCGCCGCGCGCGCCGCTTCCGGATTGCCGCCGATCGCGTACAGCGCGCGCCCGAGCCGGTGATAGCGCAGCATGAACGCGGCGACCGCGAACGCCACCGCCGCGAGCCACACGGAAACCGGCAGGCCGGCGACGAGCGTCGTCGCGAGCGTGAAGAAGGACGGCGGCATGTCGAAGAGCGTGCCGCCCTTGGTCGCGCCGACGAGCATCCCGCGCAGCACGATCAGCATCGCGAGCGTCACGATGAACGCGTTGAGCCGCAGACGCACGACCAGAAAGCCGTTGACGAAACCGACGACCGCGCCAACCGCGACGATCGCGAGCAATCCCGCCCACGCCGGCCATTCGAAGCCGAATCCCGCCGACGCCGCCGGCATCACGAGCATCGCGCCCACGGCGGGCGCGATGCCGACCGTCGATTCGAGCGACAAATCGAACTTGCCGGTCAGCACGATCAGCGATTCGGCCAGCACGACGAGCGCGAGCGCCGCCGACGCGCCGAGAATGCTGATCAGATTCGCCTTCGTGAGAAAGCTCGGGCTGACGAACGCGCCGATCGCGAGCAGCAACGCGAGCGCGGGCAGAAGCGCGAGGTCGCGAAACCGCGCGAGGTCGAGGCGCGCACGCCGCTCGCGCACGCCGACACCCGCGCCGGGCGCGCTGCCGGCCATCGCGGGACTCGGGACGTTATTCTTCATGGAGACTCACTCCTTCCACTGAGGCAATCAGTTCATGGTCCTGCCAGCCGGCAGGAAACTCGGCGGCGACCGCGCCGCGAAACATCACGAGGACGCGGTCGCAGGTGCGCAAATCGTCCAGTTCGCCCGACACCACCAGCACCGCCTTGCCCTCGTCGCGCACGCGATCGACGACGCCGAGCAGCGCTTCCTTCGATTTCACGTCGACGCCCGCCGTCGGGTCGATCAGCACGAGCACGTCGGGGTCGGTCGCGAGCGCGCGCGCCATCACGACTTTCTGCTGATTGCCGCCCGACAGGCCCGACACCGCGTGCTCCGGTCCCTGCGTCTTGATGCCGAGCGCGTCGATCATGCGGCGCCCGAACGCGTTCTTCTTCGCCGGCGACGCGACGCCGAAGCGCCCGAGCGTGCGCGCGATCGTCATCGACGCGTTTTCCGCCACCGATTGAGACAGCACGAGCCCCTCGCGATGCCGGTCCTTCGGCACGCAGCCGACGCCCGCGTCGAGCGCGGCGGGCACATCGCCCGGCGGCAGCGCGCGGCCGTCGACGCGAATCGCGCCCGCGCGCTGCGCGGTGAGTCCCGCGATCGCCTCCGCGACGCTCGTCCGGCCGCTCGACGTCGCGCCCGTCAGCCCGACCACTTCGCCGCGCTTGACGCTGAACGACACGCCTTCGTAGTCCTCGCCGCAGAGCGCATCGACGTGAAGCGCGACGGGCGTATCGGCGGGCAACGCGGGACGCGCGGCGGCATCCGCGACGGCCAAGCCGCCCTGCTCGCCCGTCATCGCTTCGATCAGCTTTTCGCGCGGCAGCGCGGAGACCGGCGCGCTGACGATATGCCGCGCGTCGCGCAGCACCGTGACCGCCTGGCAAATCTCGTACACCTCCTGCAAATGGTGCGAGATGAACAGGAACGTCACGCCTTCGCGCTGCAATTCCTCGATGCGCCGAAAGAGCCGCTTGATTTCATCGCCGTCGAGCTGCGCGGTCGGTTCGTCGAGGATGATGAAGCGCGCGCCGTACGACAGCGCCCGCGCGATCTCGACCAACTGCCGCGCTTCCACCGTCAGATCGCCGGCGCGGGCGTCCTCGCGCACGTCGATCTTCCAGTGATCGAGCAGCGCGCGGGCGTCGCGGCGCATCGTCCGCCAGTCGATCACGCTGCCTTTCACCGGCTGGCGGTTGATGAACAGATTCTCGGCGACGGACAACTCGCGGATGATCGTCGAGTGCTGGTAGACGCACGCGACGCGCTCGCGCCACGCGTCGCGGTCGGCGATTGGCGGCGCGGGCGCGTCGTTGAAGCGCACTTCGCCCGTGTCGGGTTTGCGCAGGCCCGTGAGCATCGAGACGAGCGTCGATTTGCCCGCGCCGTTGCGTCCGACGAGCGCGTGCGACTCGCCCGGCAAGACGCGCAGGCTCACGTCGTTCAACGCCGCCGTCGAGCCGAAGCGCTTCGTCAGATTGCGCGCCTCCACCACTGGAACGTTCATTTGATGGTATTTCCCCAGAGCGACTTGTCGTCGACGTTCGCCTTCGTCACGAGCGGCGCGGGCAACTGGTCTTCGAGGATGCCGGGCGCGCGCTGCACGATCGTGCTGCCGTGATCCGTCGGGCCGGGCTGGAACGTCTGGCCCGCGAGCGCCGCCTTGATATAGAACAGGCCGTACTTCGCGTACAGGTCGGCGGGCTGCGAAATGGTCGCGTCGATCTCGCCGCGGCGGATCGCGTCGAATTCCTGCGGAATGCCGTCGTTGCTCACGATCACGACGTGCTTCGGATCGCCCGCCTTGAAGAGCATCTGCTTGCGGCGCAGCGTTTGCAGCGTCGGCGAGAGATAGACGCCGCCCGCCTGCATGTAGATCGCCTTCACGTCGGGGTTCGCGGTCAGGAGGCTGTCGAGCGCGGTCGCCGCGACGTCGCCCTTCCACGCCGCCGGGATTTCGAGCAGGGACAGACCCGGATATTTCTTGAGACACGCGCGGAACGCCTCGGAGCGGTCGCGGCCGTTCACGGAAGCGAGATCGCCCATGATCTGCACGACCTTGCCCGACTTCACGTGCTCGCCGATGTAATCGCATGCCTTCGAGCCGTACGCGCGGTTGTCGGCGCGCACGACCATCGCGACCTTGCCCTGCGTCGGCGCGACATCGACGGCGACGACCGGCACGCTCTTCGCCGACGACGCCTCCAGCGCGCGGCTGATCGCGGCCGAATCCAGCGGACCGACGACGATCCCCTTCGCGCCGAGATTCAGCAGGTTGTTCATGTCGGTGATCTGCTGCGCGGGGTCGCCGTTCGAATTGACGGGCGCGAGGATGTCGAGGCCCATCTGCTTGGCGTAGACCGGCAGGTAGTTGTTGTACGACTGCCAGAACGGCGATGTCAAAAGCGGCAGGCCGAGGCCGACCTTGCCGGCGTCGGCGGCGTGGGCGGTGGCGACCAGCCCCGCGCTCGCGGCCACGATGGCCGCAACGAAACGACGGGCCGTGGGCAGCCCCTTGATGAACGTCATGTGCGTGTCTCCTGATGTGCTCGTTGGATTGCTATGGACTTCGGTCCAGCCTCGGCCTTTTCACTCCGACCGTTCGTTGCTTCGGGTTTGCCTCGATGCGTTCATTCATCAGTGAACGTATTATTCATATACGGATAAACCGAAGTCAAGGAAAGTGCGCTGCAGCATCGGTCGGTAGTTTCCCTAGCGCGCAGCGGCTGCCTGTCGCGCGGCGGACGGCTTACACTCGGCGCGGCCCAAACATGAATCGACCCAAATCAAGAATGGAAGCCGACGACACCAACGACGCCGACCGCTACCGCGCGCCCGCGCTGGACAAGGGGCTCGACATCCTCGAATTGCTTTCGGAACAGAAGGACGGGCTGACGCGCGCCGAAATCACGAAGCTGCTCGGACGCAACGCAAGCGAGATGTACCGGATGCTGGAGCGGCTCGTCGCGCGGCAATACGTCGTGCGCTCGCCCGCTGGCGACCGTTATTCGCTGAGCCTGAAGCTGTACGCGCTCGCGCACCGCCATCCGCCGATGAACCGGCTGATCTCCGGGGCGCTGCCCGTGATGCAGCGTTTCGCCGATACCGCCGAACAGTCGGTGCATCTAGCCGTGTACGACCGCGGCAATCTGCTCGTGATCGCGCAGGTCGACGGGCCGGGGACGTGGGGCATTTCGGTGCGGCTCGGCTCGCGCGTCGGTTTGATCGACACCGGCTCGGGGCGCGTGATGCTCGCGTTCCAGAGCGCGGAGCAGCGCGAGCACATGCTCGCCGAACACACGAGGGTAAAAGGCGAACACGTGCTCGACCGCGATGTGCTGGACGCGGCCTACGCGCAGATTCAGGCGGACGGTTTTTCGCGCAAGGACAGCCTTCAGACGGTGGGCGTGACGGACATCACGTTTCCGCTGCTCGGGCCGTCGGGTCAGGCGATCGCGGCGCTGACGTGTCCCTACATGCGGCGGATCGACGAATACGTCGCGCCGTCGATCGAGGACGTGACCGCGCTGCTGAAAGACGTGGCGGCCGGTTTGTCGATGGCGGGCAATACGCCGGGACAGGAATCGGATTGAAGCGCGTCGCTGACGCGTTAGAATGGCGGCCCTCTCAAAAAGGCGGGCGGCTGTTTTAGCGGTCCGCCGCTTCCGACGTTAGCAATCTCCATGGCGAAACTCCTGTCCGATCCCGAATTCCAGCGCTTCACCGAGCTTCAGCAAAAGCAGGCGAGCTTCACGATCACGCCCGAAGAAGCCGACGAACTGCGCGACATCGTCGCTCGCGCGCAGAAAAAGCGCGACGACCGCGCGGCCGCGATGCAGTCGATCGAAACCTTCATCCAGCAGTTCGACATCAGCCCGGACGAGCTCTTCTCGCCCGAGCAGATCGGCGACGCGGCGCGCACTTTCGGGCTGATCCCGGCCGCGAAGAAGGAACGCGCGCTCCCGCCGCAGCTCATTCATAACGGCAAGCCGTATCAGTGGACGTCGCGCGCGCTGCCCGACGACATCCGCGTGCCGTTGTTCGAGACGTTCACGGCGGGCGCGTCGGTGAAGGGCTTCATCGCGACGCCGAAGGACGCGACGCGCTGCGCCGCGACCATCGCGCGGCTGGAGCGCGAAACCGGCAGCACCTACGCCGACGCGTGGCTCGACGAACTGACGCTCACGCGCGCCCACATCGACGAGGCGCTCGCGAAGCTCGCGGCTTGATGCTTCCCGCCGCACCATGAAAATCGCCGCCCTCGGGCGGCGATTTGTCGTTTACGGCGCCGCGTCGCGCGTGACGTCGGTTTTCGCTTCGCACAGACGCATCCGGAATCCGACGACGCCCGGATCTTCCGTCGACGTAACCTGGAATCCGGCGCGGCGCGCGAGTTCGATCATCGGCGTGTTTTCGCGCAGCGCCTCGCCGACCAGCCAGCGCGTGCCGCGATTGCGCGAATAGTCGATGATCCGCGACAGGAGCAGCGAGCCGAGGCCGTGCCCTTTCATGTCCGAACGCGCGGCGACCGCGAATTCGGCCGTCTCGTTATCCGGATCGGCGATCGCGCGCACGACGCCGAGCGTCTCCGTCGCGCCGGTCGAATCCGGCCGGCACGCGATCAGCGCCATCTCGCGGTCGTAGTCGATCTGCGTCATGCGCGCGAGCTGCGAGTGATCGAAGCTGCGCACCGCGCCGAAAAAGCGCAAGCGCAGATCCTCGGCCGTGTTCGCCGCGACGAACGCGCGGTGTGCCGCTTCGTCTTCCGGACGGATCGGCCGCACGGTCAGGTGCAGGCCGCGCCAGTCGAGCGTTTCTTCGAGGTGACGTGGATACGGCACGATCGCGAGCGGCTTGCGATGCGCGCCGAGCGTCAGATGCGGCTCGTGCACGGCGACCGATTCGCGCGTGACGCGCATCGTCATTTTCAGCGCCACTATCTGCTCGACGTCGCAGACGAGTTGCGAAAGCGAGGTCAGCGCCGCCAGCAAGGTTTCCGCGGGCAGTTCGCGCGCACGCGGCGAACGCAGCACGAGATCGCGCGCGAGCACCGGATTGAGCGGCGGCAACGCGAATTCATGCAGCGCGTCGGGCAGCCCGAGCGCGCCCTCCGCGCGAAATTCGAAGGTCGGACCGAACACGCGATGATTGAGCAGCCGCACTTCGACCTCGACCGCTTCGTGACTGCGCGGCGGCGGCGGACCGGGCTTCACCACGATGCTGTAGCGGGCGAGGAGCCGCGCGGCCCGCTCGCCCTCCAGTTCCGCGATGCCGCTCTGGAGCGCGGCGCACGCCTCGTTCTGGGCCGCCTCGATGTCTTCCGGGACGACGGCCGGCAGCCCTTCCGGCGTCTGCATCAGCAGTTCGCGGCCGAGCCGGTAGTCGACGAGACGCGCGAAACCGCGTGCAAGCCGATGCGGCGTCGTATGCACCGGGATGCCGTTTGCGTGCAGCTCGTCGCGCGTCGCCGCATCGACGCAGCCGAAAAAGCACGCGAGCAAGCCGCGATACGCGTGCTGCCGGGAGGCGATCAGCGTGCGCGCCACGTCGGCCACGGGCGCGCTGTGCGTCGGCGCATGAACGACGAACGCCGTGCCCGTCTCGCGATGCGCGGCCAGCGCTTCGAGCGCGACGCCGAAATCGGCGGGCGCGGCGGCGTCGCCGAGCAACAGCGGGTTGCCCGCCTGCGCGTGCGGCAGCGCGGCCGCGAGCGCATCGCGCGCCGGCACCGGCCAGTGCGCGAGACTCGCGCCGGCGGCATCGAAGGCGTCGGCGGCCAGCGCGCCGACGCCGGGATCACTCGTGATGACGGTCGCGAAATCGGCCGCCGCGACCCGGCCGACGCCGAGCGTTTCGATCTCGTCGAGCAGGTCGTCGAGCGAGCCGACCCGCACCAGGCCCGCGCGGCGAAACGCGGCGCCGTAGAGGGCGTCGAACGGATCGTCCTGACAGGTTCGCAGCACCAGAACGGGCTTGTTGCGCGCGGCCGCCCGCGCCGCCGACATGAACTTGCGCGCGGCCCGTACCGATTCGATCGCGAGCAGCACGGCGCGCGTCGTCGGATCGCTCGCGAGGAAATCGAGGATGTCGCCCGCGTCGACGTCGGCTTCGTCGCCGAGCGCGACGACGCGCGAGAAGCCCAGACCGCGCGCCTGCGCCCAGCCGAGGACGCCGTTCGTCAGCGCGTTCGACCCCGACACCCACGCGACGCCGCCCGGTTTGATCGAGCAGGCGGGCGCACCAAGGCATGCGCCGAGCGAGGGCGTCATCACGCCGACGCTCGCCGGACCGACCACGCGCAGTAGAAACGGGCGCGCGGCGGCGAGCGTGCGGGCGGTCCAGTCGTCGCGGTCGTGGGCACGCCAGGTCGCGGACGCTCCGGCGTGTGGCCGTCCGCCCGCCGCGCCGACAATGACGACGGCTTTGGTGCCGCGTTCGCCGAGCCGCTCGACGATCGGCGGCCACGTCGACGGCGGCGTGCACAGCACGGCGACGCTCGGCGCTTCGGGCAGATCGCGGACGTCGAAGAAGACGGGGTGTTCGCCCAGCCGCTCGTGTTTGGGATTCACCGGCCAGACCGGCCCGCCGAAACCGCTTTGCGACAGCCGCGACCACACCATCGCGCCGATGCTGCGCTCACGCGCCGACGCGCCGACGACGGCAATCGACTTCGGGCGAAACAGGACATCGAGGTTGCGGACAGTCATGGTCGCTCCGGGCGGCGGATCACGTGCGTGTGAGTTCGCCTAAGGATAGGCGATTCCGGCGGGCGGCTCCATCGGCTGGCTACTGATAGCTCATTGTGTACGTGGCTGCCGCGCGCACCGTGCCCGCCACGACGCCGCTGCCGAGCCGGTAATACTGTGCCGAGAAAGGGACCGTCGTGCTGCCGGACGTGGAATTGACCACGGTGTGCGACTGGTCCAGAACGATGGGCGTGTCGGATGCGTCGAGCAACTGAATGCCGATACCCGTCGCCGTGCCGGTGGAGCCCACGACTGAAGCAACGCCGGACGAACCCGACACACTGCTGAAACTCACATTGACTTTTACACCCGACTGGCACGTCAGGTTGATCGCGAACGGCGTCTTTCCCGCAACCGCACCCGTCGTGGACAGCGCAGCACTATTGGCGGTACGCATCGACACGGTCTGGCTCGCTGTGGCGGCCGTGACGGTGCAAGTTACCGCGCGAACGGCGGTCCCGTCCGGGATATAAAGGTAGCTGGTGCCGTTATTCAAAACGACGCCCGTACTGAGCACGCCGGTTTTGTACGAATTCGCGGAACTCAGTGTCCCGGTCGATACAGTGCCGGTTTTGACAAGTTCGAACGTTCCCGTCATATCGAAGTTGCCGGCGCCGTCGGTCATCCCGAGCGTCCCGAGTGCCTGGCACCCGTCGCTGTTGTCAAGCGGTGTGCCACTGCTGTTTCGCATCCGCATTCCAATCCCCGCGACGTTCGTCGTAAAGACGCCCTGCAGACCGGGAACCGCGGTCGAGCCATTTGTCGGGCAGGCCACGATTGCCTTGTTGAACAGGTTCGAGGCTGTACATCGCCCGGTGACCCTGAACGACCGCGTCGTGCCGGGGATGATGCCCCCCACCGCCAGATCGGCCGGCACGGCAATGGAGCCGTAGGTGAACGGAAAATTCAAGTTCGGAGTCGCACAATCGGCGCGCGCTGCCGTGGACCACGCGAATACGATCGCAAGCACCGTCAGGGCGCGTAGCAGAGCGCGAATGAAATTCAATCGAACCGAGGTCTTCATTTTAATCCCCAGGTAGCTCATCGAGTGCCGCTGTTCACATGTGGCTGCGTCCCGTCTTCCGTCACCAGGATCTTCCTTGCGACGCACTTCGACTCCACCGACAGATACCCCGTCGTCCCTTCGATCTGCTTCGGCAGCGTGTAGCTGATCTGGCACATCTCCTGCGCGCCCTCGCCCCACTTCACGTTCAGCACGCCGCTGTCCTCGAGGCCGCGCGCGAAAATCCGGCTGCCCTGCCCGACGACACCCACCGACCGTCCCGCCACGTCTTCCACGCTCGCGCCAAAGGGCAACGCACCGTCGCCCAGCTTCGGCGCGCGGATCATCGCGGCGCGGCCCGTCACCGTGTCGTACTTCAGCATCACGACCGATCCCGCGCGCGGCGCGACCTGCACGGACGTCGACTTGAATTCGACATCCGTCGACGTGCCCTTCGGGTCGAGGTCGACGCCGTTCATGCTGTACGGCGACAGGTACGGAATCACCGCGTAGCCATGCGAATCGACCTTCGTGCCGGGCGAACTCAGCACGTTCGCGCCCTTGGCCGCCGGCGCCTGCACGATGCCGAAGGTATCGCCGACCGTCTGCGAGAACGTCACGCCGCCCGGGTGCGCCACGACCGAGCCCGCGACGCCCGCCGATATCTGGTTCACGCCGCTGCCGCCGCTCGCCGATGCATTGAACGTCGCGTCAGGCGCGCGATACGTGCCGCTCACGCCGGTCGTGCCCGAACTGGCGGCGCCGCCCGCGTTGTAGTTGCCGTAGCCGTTGTAGGTGAACTGGTTGAATTCCCCGAGCGAGCCGCCGATGTTCGCCTGCGTGTTCGTGGCGCCGTCGGAGTTGTGCGTGATGTTGGTCGTGAGCGTCGGCGCATACGACGAGCTGCCGAGCGGCAAGGTCGTGCTCAACATGAATTCGTTCGACAGACGCCCGTCCATCGTGCGGTTGCGCCCGGCCGTCACGCTGTAGGTGCCGTACTTGAAGCTGTTCGTGTAACCCGCCTGATACAGCGTGTCGGTGCCGCTGCGGTTCCAGTAGTTCTGCGAGGAACCCGTCAGATAGACCGTGCCGTGCTCGCCGAGCCGCTGGTTCACCGTGACTTGCACGCGATTGCGCTGGCGGAAGAGCGCATCGATGTCACCGCCGCGGTTCGCGATGTCGCGCACGGATGCGGCGTCGTTCAGGTTCAGGAAGCCCTCGGATGAAAAGCGATACGCCGCGACCGCGACGTTCGTGTCCGTCGGCGCGAAGGATTTGCTGTAGCCGATGCGCAGGCTCGCGCCGTGCATCGACGAATGATCGGGCACGTCGGTTTGCGATCCGGTCACGTCCATCGAGAAAGCACCGACGCGCGTGTTGAGCGCGGCGCCGAGGTTGACGGCGCCGTATCCCGTCGACGCGACGGCGCCGCCGTAGGCGGTGACCGTGTTGGTCAGACCGCGCTGGACCGTGAACTGGCCGAAGACCGGTTTGTCTTCGAGTGAATTGTTGCGCAACTCGCCCGCCGTTGCGCTGAAGCGCGTGACGCCGGGTCGCAGCAGTTGCGCCACCGACGCGAACGGCACGGTGAACGTCTTCGTGCGGCCGTCGGCTTCCGTCACGGTGACGACGAGATCGCCGCCGTAGCCGGTCGAATAGAGGTCGTTGATTTCGAACGGCCCCGGCGAAACGTTGGTTTCGAGCAGAACCTGGCCGTTCTGACGAACGGTCACGCGCGCATTCGATTCCGCCGTGCCGCGCACGACCGGCGCGTAGCCGCGCAGCGATTCGGGGAGCATGCGATCGTCGGTGGCAATCTGCGCGCCTCGGAACGAGACGCTGTCGAAGATTTCGCCCGTCGTGTACGAATCGCCGAGCGTCACCTGCGCGCGCAGCTTCTCCACGTCGTGCTGGACGTAGGTGGCGATGTTGTCGAGCTGGGTCGCGTGTCCGGTCGACGAAGTCACCGACGACTGGTGCCGGAAGTGCCACGCGCCGACGTTGACGCCCGCGTTGACGCCGAGGTAGCTCTGCGTCGAATCGAGTCCGGAGCCGCCGGTGCGAAACGTATTGGCGTTGTAGCTGAGGAAGCCTGCGTTGACGCCCTGATCCCACAGGTCCGGCGACACATAGCCGCGCGCCGAGTTGCGCATGTACGCCTGCGGCACGCTCACGTCGAGGCGTTGTTCCTCGAAGTCGAAGTCGACGCTGGCGCCCGGAACGAGGCCACCGATATCACCGCATACTTCCGCTTCGGCTGCGGCCGCATTGGCAGCGCGGCCGGCTGCGGCATCCGCTTTGCCCAGATCGACGCCGACGCGTTGCAGCAATGCGCGACTCAGGCAAGGCCGAGCGCCTGCGCCGCCGCCCTCCGACGCGAAGCGAATCTCTTCGCGCGACACCCGCGCACCGTTGACGACGAGCTCGACCAGGTACGTCCCCGGGGATACAACGTTGCCCCGCATGAAGCGACCGACATCGACGGACTGACCCGCTTGCGTCCGCAGAAATATATTGTCGAACTGCACTTCATCCGCGGCGCCTGGCCGGGTCGTGTCTGCGTTCACATTCGCTGCATTTGCCTCGGGCAATGCGGCGCACGTCATCATCACCAGCGAGATGGCGGCCAACGGCTTAAGGCGAAAAGCGACGTCGTCCTGATTCGAGATGCGGGATACGGGGGATTTCATGACTAAGCCTGCGATGATTCGGTGAAAATCAAGCGCGAGTCGTCCCAGCGGACCGCCTGGTGCGGTCCGCGCTGTATGCGCGCTGTTTGATGCGCCCTGAGAAACGTGGGCGCTTTGGAGTGCGCCGCCTGAGCCGGCGGCGGCAGCGTTGGCTTATTCGCCGAGGGACGCTTCGTGCGGCGTTGCGCCGCCGTAATCGCTGATCGTGATGAATTTCACTTTGGCGCCTGCACGAATCGCGGTGAGATTCGTGACAGGAAACACGGCACTGCTCTTCGGTCCGACCATGCCGCCCGCTTCGTTTTTGAAGGTCTGGTCGCCGCTCACCACGTCGATTTCACTGAACGACACGTGATAAGCGCTCGGATTCGCCGCAGCCACCGCATACCCTTTGTTATCCGGAGCAGGCACGATTTTCCATGTCAGCGTCTGGGCCGCATCCGCAGGCGTGCCCGGCAGATCCTTAGGACGTGCAAATACTTTGATGCGCGTGCGGAAAGCGAACTGGAGCGAGTTCTCGTCCGTGCCTGATTTGGCTTTGGGCGGGACGTCGAGCACATTCAGCCAGAAGACCGATTCGCGATCCTTGGGGAGCGCATCGCCCGTGTACATCATGCGCAGCGTCTGCGCCTTGTGGCCGTCCATCCGGAAGATCGGCGGTGTCAGCACGAAGGGTGCGCTGGCATCGTCGGGCTTCGCGTTCGCGTCGCCCGAATCCATCCAGACCTGGACGAGCGACGGTTCGGCACGGTCGTTGTCGAGCTTCACCGTGACTTCGCGATTCTCAAGGGGATACACCACGCGCGTGCCGCCTACGGTGACGCTTGCCACTGCACTGCCTGTATACAGCGCAGCAACGACACCCAAGGCACATGCAATTCGAGTAAGCGACTTCATGATGTATCTCCGTGAAAACCTGTCTCTAAAATTGGTTAAAAAAACGGGTATCCGAGTTGGCGGATACCCGTTGATATTGCTTACTGGTATTGCATCGTGTACTGAACCGACGTCTTCACTTCGCCGGCCGTCGCCGCGCCCGTCGCGATGTATTGGGCGAAGTACTTTATATTTCCGGAGCCGCTGGTGATGCCCACGCCATCGGTCGTGAAGTCATTGTTGACGCTGCTGACGATGTTGATCGGCTGAAGCGAGGCGTTCAGCAGACGCACTTCGACGTTCGTGGCAGGCGAGTTCGTCGACTGGTTCGCGAGGTTGCCCGTGGCCTGGTCGACGGTCGGACCATTCTCGAAGTGCGCGAGTGCCTTCGTGCCGGCGGTGCAGCCGGTCAGTGCGAAAGTCAGATCGGTTGCGGCCGACGTGCCGGCCGTCGCGCCGCTTGCGCCGAGCGTGCGCTTCGAAACGGTCGGCAGCGTAATAGCCTTGTTCACTGCGCCGCTGGCTTGCGTGTCGATCGAGCACGTCGTATCCGACACTTGGCCGGTGAAGCTGATCGTGCCGTCGGCAGCTTGCGCGCCCGTCGATGCGAGTGCGATGGCGCTAAGTGCTGCAATGCCGGTCAGCGTGGAGATAAGGGATTTCATGAAAATTCCAAATAAATGAATGGCGAAGTAAGGAAAGTTATTCGCGGCATCTAAGCCTGCTGTTACTCGTGCCGCAGCGCAGTCGCGCACCTTTTTGCCTTCAGCTGGACCGCTCGGAAGGAGCGAGGGTGTTTGTCTGCGTTGAACCGAATATTACGGGGGTATTTCGGGATTACCCTGAGACAACTCCCAAAAATCAAATCGAGATTTTTATTAGGAAAATGAATACAAATCGGGGCGACCTGCTCGCGGCGCGGCAGGACGCGCTTTGGCGTTTCGGTATGGGGCGCAAAGCTACGCGACCTCGGTCGGGACTTTATGCGCATAAAGTTTCGGGCCGACTTCGGCTGTCGAGTCGTCGCTGGACTCGCGTTCGTTCGCGAGAAGACATTCGTTACGTGTGCGGCGTGGGTGCATCTGTCGTCGTCTCGCCACAATCCTGCTTTCCGGCTCTGCCGAATGGCTAATGTGCGCCGCTTCATCATTTTTCTACTTAAAAAACATAAACATTCAAAGTAGAATTCCTTTGCCTCAAAAAACAGGAGTGAACGACGTGGCAGCGGAAATCATTGCGATCACGCAACAGAAGGGCGGGGTTGGAAAGAGCACGATAGCGATGCACCTGGGCGCTGCCTTTCATGAGAAAAAGAAGCGCGTCCTGGTCGTGGATGCGGACGGGCAAAATACCCTGATCCACTGGACAAGCGCTTCATCGGAAGGGGCTGGTGGCATTCCGTTCCCCGTCGTCAATCTTTCCGAAGCTGGCGGACAAATCCATCGAGAGATCAAGAAGTTCGTCGGCGACTACGACATCATCGTGGTCGATTGCCCGCCGTCTATCACCGAAAAAGTTTCGGGTGTTGTCCTTCTCGCCGCGACGGTTGCAGTGATTCCCACCTCGTCATCACCCGCCGACTATTGGTCAAGCGTCGGTCTGGTGAAGCTCATTCAGCAAGCGCAAGTGATGAACGAAGACCTGCAGGCGGTCTTTCTGCTGAACAAGACGGAAGAGAAGCGAATGCTGACCCGCGAACTCAAGGTGGCGCTCGAGGAACTCGGTTTCCCGCTTCTCAAAACGCAGATCCCCACGCGCGAGTGCTACAAACAGGCGATGGCACTTGGCCAGACCGTCCTTCAAATGACTGACCGCGGTTCGCGGCTTGCAGCCGCCGAAATCCGAGCCTGTGCCGACGAAATTCTCGCGATGCTCCCCTGACTTTATGCGCATAAAGGTCCCTGAATGAAACCGTCCCAGTTCGCCAAAGGCTTCAAAGCCAGACCCGACACCACAAGCAGTGAAAAGAGAACCGCTCTGGACCGCCTGAATGCCATCGACGGCATGGTGAGTAATGAGCAGGTCAATCAGCCCGCCGCCAACGGTCGTTCAAGCGCGTTCACGCCGGACCAGGACCTGGACTCGTCGGCCATCCTGGAATCCGACGAGTTCAAAACGTGGCGTCGTTCGAATCGATATGCTGCCGGGCAAGTCGTCGAGTTGCCTTTAAAAGCAATCAAGCCAAGTCCGTTCAATCCGCGTCATTTTTATTTGAAGGCGTCGATTGCCGAACTCGCCGTGAACCTCGCGAAGCAAGGTCAGCAGCAGGCCATCCATGTCATTCCTGACTATGAAAATCCAGGCACGTTTTTCGTAAGCGACGGTGGGCGACGTGTCCGCGCGTTGAAAGAAGCGAATAAGGAAACCGTGAAGGCGGTGGTCATCGACCTCCCGATTGGCATCGAGAGCTACAAACTCGGCTATGACCTGAATGTGCAGCGGGATTCCCAGACCGTGTTCGACAACGCAATCGTCTGGAAACGATTCCTCGACGATCAGCACTTTCAGAGTCAACGCGAACTCGCCGATCATCTCGGCCTCGACGAATCCACGATTGCGGTGGCGTTGTCAATTGCGAAGTTGCCCGAGAACGTCATGCACGAAATGGTGGCGCGCCCCGATCGATTCGGTTCGAACATGGCGTATCAGGTGACGCGGTACCACACGGCGCGCGGCACAGACGCGACCCTGCGGCTCATCAACAAGATTCTCTCCGACGATCTGAGCACCCGCCAGGTGGCAGACATCGTGAAAGGGCGAGCGACCGCGCTGGAAGCACCCAAAGTGGCAGGACGCCAGCGATACGCGCAACGACTGGAGATCAAGCTCGACGGCATCTCGGTCGGAGACCTGAAGTCGTATGGCGACGACCGACTCGAATTGCGCCTGCGCGGCTTGTCGAAGCAAAAGCGCGATGAACTGCTCGAGCAAATCGAGCAGATGCTGCAATCGAATGCAGCGAAGCAATAAAAGAAATTAGATTTCGGACATCACGCCCGCCGGTCAGGCGGCGCGTGACTGATTGAGCGTGAAGGAGAGCAGATCGCCATCTGTGGGTTCTCCCCACGTCTTCCGGGCGAGCCAGTCAAAGAACGACGTTTCGGCCAGCTTCGACTCCAGTCCCCGCTTGCGCCAGTCGTCACGCATATGAGTGCCGAGTTCGGGTAACACGTCTTCCTCGAACGTCTGGCGCGCCAGTTCCCGTTCTTCCTCACCTTGTTCGTCGTAGAGCGCCCGCGCCTCCTTGCGACGATAGGCCGAAAATTCGCTGAGCAGCCGAGCCTTCAGGTCGTCCGCGGGCGCACCGCCGTTGCGCGCGGAAGCCGCGGGGACGGCCGGCAGCGCCTCTACCGGCGGCGCGTAGCCCTTCTTCAACGCATCCTTGAAGAGCGCAGCCGCGCTGCGCACCGGTGGCAGCGACGTGCTCCGCATGCGCTGTTCGGTCATCTGAAGCGCCGCACGGATCCGATTTTCTTCGCTGTCGGCGTAGAGCGTTTGCGCGTCCTTCAGCGGAATGCCGATCTTCACCATGCGATCGACGAGCGTACTGTCGAAGACGTTCGGATGCTCATCGAGCGCCAGCATCGGCTGCTTTTGCTCCGTCACACGAAACTGGATCTCTGCCACTCGTCGCCCTTCGCGATGTTCGATCAATTCGACGACGATATTCGTGACAGCATTCACTTCGGCGATCGCGGGGCGCAGATAGTCGCGCTTAAAGTACTTGTATTCGCGCTTTGCCTCATCACCGGCTTCGGTGTCGGGCGTCCCGGAAAGGATCGGCCGCCACCATTCCCACGTCTCGCGCATCGTAAGGTGACTGGGATTCGTCAGATAGCGCACGCAGATTTCGTACAACGCCAACCCCGCGCTGCTGCGCAACTGACTCTGAAACTGCAGGCTCAGGCGCGCATATTGGACGGGATCGAGCAGTTTCTTTTTGATTTTCGGCGCGAACGAAAACTCCACCCACACGCGGCGCGTCGCCGGATCTTCGAGAATTTCCGCATCGGCGATCAACGTCGAGATCCCCCACTTGCGGCCCGGCTTTTGACTCGACGTGCCGGTACTCCATTCGACCTGCACCGACACCATGCGCCGCAAATGTTCTTTGACGAGCGCCGTGTCGTTCGAATCGAACGCAGAATTGGCAACGATGTCCGACAATAACGCGCGGTACGTATCGCCCGATTCGTCGGCCTGCTGCGCGACTGCGAGAAGCACGTTGAAGAGCTTGCGCGTGAGCAGCGTGATTTTGCCGCTTTTCGGCTGGATCGCGATGGCCTCGACGGCCTTGCGCAACTCCGCAGAACTCGGGCTGACTACGTCGGTTTTCTTTGCGCGCTTGGTTGCCATGCGTCGGGCCAGATGGATTTTGCGATGAGGATACTGATTGCGGTGATGCCCGTCTAGAGGCGTTCTCTCACCATCGTGCGGTGAAGTGATACCCGTCGCATTGCCTCACTGCGGTGCGCTCCCGAAAAGTCTCACCGCTCACCATTCATCCGCTACCCGTATGCTCAAGTTCCACGCGGGTAAACGGATCGCGCTGGATTTCCCGCTTTCATTGCGTCCTCGATTTTTCTCCCGAAAAATCTCACCTGAAATATTTTTTGATCTTCTTCTCGCTGTTGCGGCGCTGGAACAGGCCAAGACAGCGGTGTGAATGGTCAATTTCCGGGCGTTTTTCCGATTCCGCCACGGAAACTGCATTGGATCCAAACGACAGCTGCGCCTCGGCTCCCGCAAACCCTCACCTTTGCCTGCAGGAGCACTGTAGAGCGTCGTCTTCCTGGCCGCAGCCATTGGGCGCGATGCACGCTCGCGATCCCGAAAAACCTCACCTTTGTGATCCAAGGCGCCCGCAGATAATACGAAAGATGCGCCGGTCTCCTCCCGGAAAAGCTCACCTCAGGGGCTCGCGCTCGAAAATAGCTCTATCTTTCCGGTGCTTAGAAGGGAAATCTGGTCCTGAGTCTCAAAGGATGCGTTCCCGTAGATTCTCACCTTCGGGCCTCTTCGTAGGCACGGGCAGCGCATCTACAACACGCTGGGCGCCCCCGAAAAACCTCACCTTTGCCAGATCCATTCCAATGTGAACCCATTTATGCCATTGATTAATAAACGATTTTTTGTCATTTGTAGGACTCTACTCGAACTTACCCCATCGATGTGCGCAAGGCCGCTCGCCGCGCGTCTCCCGAAAACGCTCACCGGAGGAATTGTTCTCGAAGACACATCAGCCGGCCACGCAGGCGATAACGCTTCCCGTAAAGACTCACCTTGAGGCCGTCTACGTCGATTTTGGCACCTTCCTGCGACGAATTTTGTCTGCCTTGGCACCGAGATGCCTTGGGCGTATCAGGCCGGCTCCCGCATTCCCTCACCCTACGGACGAAATTGGGACGAAATCGCCCAAAATCAGCTCTTGCCTCCCGTATAAGCTCACTCCGCCCCCCGTTGGTGACCCGTAAAGTCTCACCTATCGGTAAAAATTCCCTGAATCACGGCCGAACGAGCGCAAAGAGGTGCATCCCGAAGAAGCTCACGTTTCGCGACAGGTCGATCGGTTACGAACCTTGCACCGCCTAGCTCTGCGCGCAGGCACGTCCTGCATTCCCTCACCGAGGCGATCGGCGGTCCTCCCGAACACACTCACGATGTGTCCCGGATATCCTCACACGTATCCCTGAACCCCATCACCCGTGCTTCCCGCACTCCCTCACCAGGGCTCCCGAAGAGCTTCACCTTGCATGGCGCAAAGGCCCGTCCCATAAGGGTTTGCGGTGGCGTTAACGTCTTTAACAAGGGTTCAAAGGTGTTTACTTCTAATACTCTCAACCGAGTCGGCAGTGCACAGCAGAGAGATCCGCCAACGCGGAAAACCGTGAAACATGCAGAAATTACTGTTGAAGACGGAAATCACGAATACAATCATGAAGTTAGACACTGAACTTGATTATGTTTCACGGAATTGTCGTTTAACTCTTGAAGAACCACGGAAAGCGCGTTGCATCTACATGCTGTCTATTGTTACGACGAAACACACGCTGAAAAAGTGACGGGCGCTACGTAAAACGTTACGATTGCTCCGTCCGAAACGCCAATCCATCCAGATGAACACCGTAGACCGCGACCAACTACGCCATGAAATCGAAGATTTGCGCACGAAAGGCGCGCGTCGGCGAGAACTCTCGATGCACGCGTGCGAGCGATTGTTCTTCGATTTCGGAATCCGGCCATCCATCGCCACTGTTCGTGACCTGACACAAACCGGCAGCGCCAGCGACATCCCGAAGGACATCGAGGCGTTCTGGACGCGTGTCCGTTCCGCGTCGCGCGTTCGGATCGAAAGCGGCGCGATACCGGAAGCGTTGCAAGAACGCGCCGGAGAACTGCTCGGCCTGCTCTATTCGCAAGCCCAGGACTGCGCACGCGCTGCGCTCGCAGTCGAACAGCAGCAAATCCAGTCGATGATCGAAGCGACCGAAAGCCGTCTGCACGACGCGGACGTGCGGCACGCAGCGATGAAAGAGACTTATCAGCGCAGCGAATCGCGAGCCGAGGCGGCGGCGTCGCGCATCGCCGCCCTGGAAGCCGAGCTGGCCGCCTTGCGCGGGCACGAAAGTCACGCGCACGACGGCTTGCAGACGCTGATAGCGCGGCTCGAACGGGAAAACGAGGCGCTCTCGAAGCGCATCGAACAGGAGCAGACCGCGAACGCCGCCTTGCGCGACCGGCTCGACGCCCTGCAGACCGAACTGCGCGAAAACACGGAACACTACGCCCGACAGATCAAGGACGCCGTTAGCGACGCCGAACGCCGCGTCAAGCCGATGCTGGTCGAACTGGATTCGCTGCGCACGATGTCGGCGACTTATCAGTCCGGCGTGCGCGACGCCAGTCAGAAGGAATTCGAATTTATTCAACAACTTAGCGCGTCGAAAGGTCGTGCCGACCGGCTGGAGATCCAGATTCGAAAGCAATCGGACGAAATCGATGCGCTCGCCCGCGAGCGTGACGCGTTGCGATCGCGGGGTGCAATGAGCGATGCGGTCGGCGGCACGCTCTGCGCGCTCGCCGCTCAGGGCCGGCTGTCGGCGGACGAACTGGCAACGCTCGGCACGCTCGCGGATGCGCACGTCGAGCTTCCCGCGCGCTGTCCGGTCTGTGAGGCGGGCGAGCCGGAGTTATCGCGCCATGAGGACGAATTCGAACTGTCTTGCCCGGAGTGCGAGCACACGTCGGGCGCGTCGTCGTCGAAATTGGCCGCGCTGGCCGGTTTCGGGAAGCCGGCGCGAGCCGAAACGTCCTGAGCGGTCGGAAAACGCCAAAGGTGAGGTTTTTCGGGAGCGGTCGCCCAAGCGCGATGGCGCGCGGCTCTATGCGCTTTTCTGGTCGCCGCGCTCGTTCGCGCGCGCGATATCGCGCTCCCGTATTTCCTCACCCAACCAGTTTTGCCAGGCCCTGTGCAGCCGTTGCGAGGAAATCGGCTGCTGAAAGCCGAGCCATTGACCGACGTGCTCGGGGTCCGTGCCGCCCTCGAACAATTCCGCCGCGAACGTGTTGCGCAACGTTTGCGGACTCGCCCGCGCGGTCCGTGACGCGGCGATCCCCGATGCGTCGACGACAGCGTCGATCGCACGAAGCATCGTCGCCTTGTGCATGGGCCGGCCGGAGGGCGCGGCGGGAAACAGCAGGTTGCCCGCGATGCCGACCGTCTTGCGCTCGCTGATCCAGTTGTCGAATAACGCGATGGCGAATGGCGCCAAGCGCGTTTGGCGCACGAACGCCGGGTTTTCGGCATCGATCGTGAGCCACGGCTGGTCCCACGTATAGCAACTAACCGTCAGCGCGGCGGCTTCTCCGGTCTTCACGCCTCCACCGAGAAACGCGGCGACTAGCGCGCGATCCCGCCGCTCACGCCAGCGTTGCCCGTTGGACAAGTCGCCGAGCGGCGCAAAAAGATGGGCGATCAGCCGAGCCCGTTCGCCATGCGCGAGAAAACCGGTCGGCTCGTTTTCGCGGGCGTCGCGCCACGATGCGTCGCCATCCTGAGCGATGAAACGCGCCGGGTTCGTCGACGCCATTTCGATCTCGCGAACGTGGTCGAGCACGCGCTCGATTAGCCGCAGATAGCGCACGCGCTGGGGTCGGCGGATGTCGAGTTGCATGACGAACTCCTCGATGACTGGCCGCTCCACCGTTCGCAGTGTCGTCCGCCTGACCTTCAGCCATTCGAGAAACAGT
This sequence comes from Caballeronia telluris, assembly GCF_001544495.1. Taxonomy (GTDB): domain Bacteria; phylum Pseudomonadota; class Gammaproteobacteria; order Burkholderiales; family Burkholderiaceae; genus Caballeronia; species Caballeronia telluris. The sequence continues at coordinate 185,358 of NZ_FCNZ02000001.1, read as the reverse complement.
CCCCATTGCGCGCGATAGACATCCGCCGACGATGCACGGAAGTCCTGCTTCGCGAGCCACGCGTCGAAGGCGATCTGCGGATCGGCATGCCAGTCGGCGCGTTCCTGGTCGAAGAAATCGGTCGGGTTCGGATTGTTCGGCACGGGTGGATTCCGGGTTGGCTTTAATTACCGTTAGTTGCTCCCGGAAGCTTCATCGTTCCATTCCATTTCGTCAAGTTTGCCGGATGGCGCACGATATTTTTTCCTTGTGCGCTGCACGCAATCCGATACTGTTCAGTCGACGGTTGCCTTCCAGAACATAAGCAAAACAAAGGAGCGAGCCATGTCCGATTTGCCGATGGGCGAAGAACGCCGGGCGCGGGGACGGACCGCGCGTCAGCAGGCGCCACGCAGCACGCACGATGCCATCGGCGATGTCGATCGCGATCCCGTCGAGTTGTTGAAACAAAGCAGCGCCGGGCGCGTCGAGGCGCTCGTGCCGCTCCGTTACGGCCGAATGCTCGTGTCGCCGTTCACGTTCTATCGCGGCAGCGCCATCCTCCAGGCGCACGATCTGGCGGGCACGCCCGACAGCGGCATCCATCTGCAAATCTGCGGCGATTGCCACCTCTCGAATTTCGGCGGATTCGCGACGCCCGAGCGCTCGCTGATCTTCGATCTCAACGATTTCGACGAAACCGCCGTCGGTCCGTGGGAATGGGACGTCAAGCGGCTGGTCGCGAGCTTCACCATCGCGGGGCGGCACCTCGGTCACGGCGACGCGTCCGCGGACGAATTCGCGTTTTGCGCCGCCGAAAGCTATCGCACGCGCATGCGCGAGTACGCGGACATGGGCGTGCTCGATCTCTGGTACGAGCGCATCACGTTCGACCGGATGTACGACGCCGTGCAGACCGATGACGCGCGCCGTCGCATCAAACGCGGCGTCGAACGCGCGACGCGTCGCACGCACGAAACGATGCTGCCGAAGCTCGCGGACCGCACCGAGAACGAATGGCAGATCCGCGATGCGCCGCCGGCGATCTTTCATATTCGCGGCAAAAACACGCTGTTCGATCAGAACGACGACGTGATGTCCCTCACCGCTCATCGCGACGAGATTCTGGCGCCCGTGCTGAGCGAATACTTCGCGTCGTTGACGGTCGAGCGCGCCGCGCTGCTCAGGCAATTCACGATTCAGGATCTGGTTTTCAAAGTGGTCGGCGTGGGCAGTGTCGGCACGCGTTGCATGGTGCTCCTGCTCATCGAGCCGCACGGAAAGCCGCTTTTCCTGCAGTTGAAGGAAGCGTCGAAGTCGGTCGTATCGATGTTTTTCAAAGGCGCCCGGGACGATCCTGCAGATCCGTCACATGCCGGCAGGCGCGTCGTTCACGGCCAGCGGCTGATGCAGGCGGCGACCGATCCCTTCCTGGGTTGGTCGACCGGGCCGCTCGGCCGCGCACTCTATGTGCGCCAATTGCGGGACATGAAGATTTCGGCGGAACTGGAGACGTTCGGCGTGGACGCGTTTCGCGATTACGCGGCGCTGTGCGGATGGGGGCTCGCCCGTGCGCACGCGAAAGCGAGCGGCTGTGCGCTCGAAATCGCCGGGTATCTCGGCTCCGGCCAGCGCATGGCGGACGCGCTCGTGCGCTACGGCCGCGCCTATGCGGACCAGGTCGAGAAAGACTACGACGCGTTTCGCGCGGCATGTCGCGACGGACGGCTCGAAGCGCGCTCGGATGCCGACATGGCCGCCGATTTCTCGCCCTGAACGCCCTGAACGCCCTGAACGCCCAAACGCGCGCGCGCCGCGTGTTGGCTTCGTCTCAGTGCCCCGCCGCCAGTGCCAGCTTCGGCTTACCGTGTTGCGCGGCGCGCTCGTAGGCATCGACGGCGAACGCGAAAACCGCCGGTAGCGCGTCGGACGAACGAAAATCGACGACATCGTCGGTCTCCGGGTACTGGAACGCGTCCGGACGCGCGAACAGTTCGCGCAAAGCCGCTTCGTGCCGGCCGGCGAATCCGAGGTCCGCCACCGCTTCCCCTTCGATCGCGTGCAGCAGTCGCCACGTGAGCGGCACACCCTGCTCGATGTAGCGCGCCGCGATCTGGCGAGTAATACGCTCGAGATCGCGCACCGCCCGGGCAAACTGCTTTTTGTTCAGATTCTCGCCGTTCGAGTCCATCTTGTTCCCCTTCTACACGTCGTTGTGTACTGTACATACATACAGTATTTGTAGCAACGAGAATAGCGTCGCTCTACTCGCGCGGTCTGTATGTGCGATTCCGCCTACGCGCTTATCAGACATGCGCGGCTATGCGCGCCGCGCCACGGAGCGCATCGTAGAGTCATGCTCGGCGACGTCCTCAGGGACGCTCCCGGCGAGGCGCGACAGTTGCGGTGCGCACTGCGCCAAGCGCCTAAAACCGATGCACTTCAAGGAGATCGACGATGAACAAGGATCAAACGGACGGCGTACTGAAGCAAGCGAAGGGCAAGGTCAACGAAGTCGTCGGCAAGGTCACCAATGACCCGGCGCAGGAAGCCAAGGGCGACATGCAGCAGGCGGCCGGCAAGGTACAGAAAGGCGTCGGCGATGCACGCGAAGACCTGAAGGACAGCGTGAAGAAGAACCCGTAAGGGTCGTAGCGAGTTGTCCGGCCGCATAGCTGTGGCCTGAGAGGCGGGACACGTTTAACGCGTGTCCCGTTTTTTTTCGCGTCATGCGCGCGTGGGCTGAAGGACCTGAAAACTTTATGCGCATCAAGTTTTTGCCGCGCCCCGGGCCGCCCGCGTTGCAACCTCGCGACGCTCAACCGTGGATCACGACCAATAGCGCTTTTGCCTCCGCTCGCCCGACGTTGCGGATCGCGTGCGGTTCGTCGGCGGCATAACGCGCGGTCTCGGCTGCTTTCACGCGCCGGGTCGTCCCCGATGCGTCCACTTCGATCGTCCCGTTGAGTACCGTGAGATGTTCGCGCGTACCCGGCTCGTGCGCGTTGGAGACGAGCGCCCCACCCGGCTGCAGCGTCAGTTCGTACCATTCGAATTTACCGGCCAGCTCGATGGGCCCCCACACGCGCAACTGGTATGCGCCTTCGTCGCCGCTCAAAGTCGGAATCTCGTGCGGCCCCGCGACGCGAATCGTGTCCGCTTGCTTCTGTTGCGCGAACAACTGATCGAGGCTGATGCCGAGCGCGTTCGTCAGCCGCCACGCAACCGCGATCGTGGGATTGGCTTTGTCCCGCTCGATTTCCGACAACATCGATTTCGATACGCCCGCAGCGCGCGATAAATCGTCGAGCGTCAATTTTCTTTCGTTGCGCAACCGCTGTATTTGTTCACCCACCCGCGGCGGCGCCGCTACCGCGGGCGGCGCCAGCGCGCCTGCTTTGTCTCTCGTGCCCGAGCTTGCCATCGACGCGTCTATCCCTTAGAGTGTTCGGTATATTGGAAATCAATTCGAAATATCGAATATGTCCAGCCCAATGGATCGACTATAACAGGCTTGAGGCCCGCGTAATCGACGCGGCGAACCGCCCAGCCACCGACCACACGAGTCCACGATGAAAGAGCGCTATCTGTCTCACGTGCAGCACACGATTGACGAAATTCGCGCGGCGGGTTTCTACAAGACCGAGCGAGTGATCGCTAGCCCGCAATCGTCGGACATTCGGCTCGCCGACGGCGACGAAGTGCTGAACTTCTGCGCGAACAATTACCTCGGCCTCGCCGACGACCGGCGTCTGATCGACGCGGCCAAGGCGGGACTCGATGCGGACGGCTTCGGCATGGCGTCAGTGCGCTTCATCTGCGGGACGCAAAGCGTGCACAAGGCGCTCGAAAAGGCGCTCGCCGATTTCCTGCTGACCGACGACGCGATTCTCTATTCGAGCTGCTTCGATGCGAACGGCGGTCTTTTCGAGACACTGTTGGGCGAAGAAGACGCGATCATCAGCGACGAGTTGAACCACGCGAGCATCATCGACGGCGTGCGGCTCTCGAAGGCGAAGCGCCTGCGTTACCGGAACAACGATCTCGCCGATCTCGAAGCGAAATTGCAGGAAGCCGACCAAGCCGGCGCGCGCTTCAAACTGATCGCGACCGACGGCGTGTTTTCGATGGACGGCATCATCGCCGACCTCGCCGGCATTTGCGATCTCGCCGACCGCTATGGCGCGCTCGTGATGGTCGACGACTCGCACGCGGTCGGCTTCATCGGCCCGAACGGGCGCGGCACGCCGGAACACTGCGGCGTGCTCGACCGCGTCGACATCATCACGGGCACGCTCGGCAAGGCACTCGGCGGTGCGTCGGGCGGCTACGTCGCCGCGCACAAGGAAATCGTCGAATTGCTACGCCAGCGCAGCCGGCCGTATCTCTTTTCGAACACGCTCGCGCCGAGCATCGCGTCCGCGTCGCTGAAAGTGCTGGAATTGCTCGCGAGCGCGGAAGGCGACGCGCTCAGACGGCGCGTCCACGAAAACGGCGCGCGGTTTCGCGCGGCAATGAGCGCGCTCGGCTTCACGCTCGTTCCCGGCGACCATCCGATCATCCCCGTCATGCTCGGCGACGCGCAACTCGCCTCGAAGATGGCCGACGCGTTGCTCGAAGAAGGCGTCTATGTGATCGGTTTTTCTTATCCGGTCGTACCGAAAGGGGGCGCGCGGATTCGCACGCAGATGAGCGCCGCGCATACGCCGGAACAGATCGACCGCGCGATCGACGCGTTCGCGCGAGTCGGACGATCGCTCGGCGTGATCTGAGCGGCGTCCGGACGAGCACCCCAAAAACTTGATGCGCATAAAGTTCGCCTCGCCTCGCGGCAAGCGCGCATCGCTCCTCACCATCGACGACATAACGCCGAGCCGCGCATCGACCGCGCTTAAGGATCGCCACCCATGAAAGCTTTAGCCAAACTCGAACGCGCGCCGGGCCTGACGATGACGCGCGTGAAGCGTCCGGAGGTCGGCCATAACGACGTCCTGATCCGCATCAGGAAAACGGCCATCTGCGGGACCGACATCCATATCTGGAAGTGGGACGAATGGGCGCAAAAGACGATTCCCGTGCCGATGCACGTCGGGCACGAGTACGTCGGCGAAATTGTCGAGATGGGGCAGGAGGTGCGCGGATTTTCGCTGGGCGACCGCGTGTCGGGCGAAGGGCATATCACCTGCGGGTTCTGCCGCAACTGCCGGGCAGGGCGTCGGCATCTATGTCGCAATACGGTCGGTGTCGGCGTGAACCGGGAGGGCGCGTTCGCGGAATATCTCGTGATTCCCGCGTTCAACGCATTCAAGATTCCCGCCGACATCTCCGACGACCTCGCCGCCATCTTCGATCCGTTCGGCAACGCGACGCACACGGCGCTGTCGTTCAATCTCGTCGGCGAGGACGTGCTGATTACCGGCGCCGGACCGATCGGCGTGATGGCCGTCGCGATTGCGCGGCACGTCGGCGCGCGCAATGTCGTCGTGACGGACGTCAACGAATACCGGCTCGAACTCGCGCGCAAGATGGGCGCGACGCGCGCCGTGAATGTCGCGAGCGAAAATTTGCGCGACGTGATGAGCGAACTCGGCATGACCGAGGGCTTCGACGTCGGGATGGAAATGTCCGGCGTGCCGAGTGCGTTCACGGGGCTGCTCGAAGCGATGAACCACGGCGGCAAGGTCGCGCTGCTGGGCATTCCGCCCGCGCAAACCGCGATCGATTGGAATCAGGTGATTTTCAAGGGACTGGAAATCAAGGGCATCTACGGGCGCGAGATGTTCGAGACCTGGTACAAGATGGTCGCGATGTTGCAGAGCGGGCTCGACCTCTCGCCGATTCTGACGCACACCTATCCCGTCGACGACTTCGAGCGCGCGTTCGCCACGATGCTCTCCGGCAACAGCGGCAAGGTCGTGCTCGACTGGACCGCGGCCTGAGCGATCGCGCGCGGTCGCTTCCGCTCACCGCGCCGCGTCTGCCGGCGCCTTCACGAACTCGGCCTGAATGGCGACGTGCACATCGTCGCCGACGGCCGGATACCACTTCGACAACCCGAACTGCGCTCGGCTGAAATGCCCGTCGGCGGAAAAGCCCAGCGTTTCCTGTTTCGTCAGCGGGTTGGGCGCGTGTCCGTTGAACGTCACGTTCAGCGTGACCGGCCGGGTCGTGCCGTGCACGGTCAGGTCGCCGGTCAGCGTGCCCTTGTCGTCACCGGTGCGCACGAAACGCGTGCTCACGAAGCGAATCTCCGGATAGCGCTCGGTCTCGAACATGTCCGGGCCTCTCACCAGCCGGTCGAGCAGCGCAACGTTCGTATTCACGCTTGCTGCGTCGATCGTCGCGGACACGGTGCTTTGCTCGACGCCGCCGCTGTTCCAGTCCAGCGCGGCTGCGACCTTGTCGAAGCGAATGACGAATCGCGAGTAGTGAAAGTGATCGACATCGAAACTCACGTTCCAGTGATGCGGGTCGAGCACGTAGCGCCCGGCCGGCACGCTGGCCTCGTTCGGCGACACGCGGTGCGTCACGACCTGCAACGGCGTACAGGCGATCAGGGCGAGAAGGGCGCCGCAGGCGGCCCAGGCGCGCGCGCGGTTCGATGCATGTCGGCTCATCATCGTATTTCACTTGAATGACGGTTGCGGAAGCGACGCAACGCGCGTTGCGCCGGGATCACGTCCCACACGATACACGCGCCTTCAGGTAGAGTTCCGGTCGAAAAACCTGTCTCGAAAAAGGCGTCCTCGCGAAATGCGAGGGCGGAAAACACATGCGTTCATGGTTGACCCGACTCGGCGCGTCACGCGCGACATGGCTCGTACTTGCGACTTGCGCGTCGCTTGCGGCGGCGCCGGAAGCCCGCGCTGGCGACTGGTGCGGCAACGGCGTGTGGATCGACGCGATGATCGGCTCGCATCACATCCACCCCAAGAAGGATTTCGAGGAATTCAATCCGGGCATCGGCGTCGAGTGCTGGATCGCGCCGGAATGGGCGCTGACAGGCGGGTACTTCCGCAATTCGCTGTCGAAGCCGTCGCTGTACGGCGGCGGCGTCTGGGCGCCGGAATTCGCGCACTGGGGATTTATCCGGCTGGCCGCGATGGGCGGCCTGATCTCCGGCTATCCGTACGGCAACTGGGGCTTCGGGCACGATCACACGATCGGGCCCGTGATCGCGCCGCTCATCATGGCCGAGTACCGGCGCGTCGGGGCGAACATCATCCTGATTCCGCCGATTCCATCGAGCGATCTGCCGTTCACGATCGGGTTCCAACTCAAGGTGAAGTTTTGAAGCGCTGCGGAATCTGAGAAGGCCCGAGAGGCGCAGGTCGGAACAGTTGCGTCGCACGCTGCGTCGAATCGCTTTTTCCTGCCGCTGAGGCACCAGACTTCCAATACGCGATCCGGTCCACGCCGCTGAACGGGATCGTGGCGCGTGTCGAGCCGCTCGTGCGGTCGAGCACGAGTGTGATCGACGGATTGCTCGCCGACGGGTCGCAACCACGACCGTGTCGTTATTCTGACCGCGACCGAGGCCGGCCGACGAGCCCGCCACGGCGGGCTGACGTTCACCTCGCCATCGGGGTTCGCGCTGGTGCCGTCATCGTTGACGAACGCCGCCGACGTTCCGGCGTGGTCACACACTAGCGCGCGTAGCGAAAACGCGTCTGCACGCGGCCCCGAAAATCATTCCCGCGATTCAAGGTCGCCGTCGTTCAGCCGTAAACGGAGGTTATTCCCGCCCGAAAAACCACCGCCCATGTTCGACCCCGACCCCGACGACGCCATCGCGCCACACACACCCGCCGAAAACGGGCGCGTCGGCACGCCGACTTCGCGCCGCAAGTTCCTCTCGATGATGCTGGCGTCAGCGGGCGGCGCGATGCTGTCAGGGTGCGGCGGCGGCGGTGGAACGCAAGCCGTGGGCAGCGTCGGCAAGGCGACGTCCGACCCGAGCCCCGCGTCGCAGGCCGTGGTGCCGGTTCCGCAGACGGTCCCGGAGACGGTCGCATCGTCTTCGAACGCCTCGACGCTCTTCTACGGCATGAACGGCCACATGGCCTACGGCAACGGCATCTACAAATCGATGTCGGCTGCCGAGCAACTCGCCATCCTCAAGGATCTGGGCGTCACCAACTACCGCTGCGACGTCGCGGGCAGCGTCATGTCACAGGTGCTCGCCGATGCATTGAAGGGCGCGTTCGCGGGCAGCGGCGTCTCGATCCTGCCTGTGCTCAATCCGTTTTCCGCCGGGTGGGACTGCACGAGTTCCGAAGCGGCGGCGTACACGCTCGGCTACGACCTCGGCGTGAACTGCGCGCGCCCGCTGAAGGGGCTCGTCACGCACATCGAATGCGGCAACGAACTCGACGTGCCGCTCAAGATCGGCGGCGACGGCAGTCTCTCGTCCGACTGGAACCCGGCCTACTGGCCGTCGTTTCGCGGCGCTTTGCGCGGGATGATCGACGGCGTGAAGTCGATCGATCCGTCCATCAAGTGCGGCGTTAACGTCGGCATTCCGATGGCGTATCGCGCGTTGCAGATGCTGTGGAACGGCGTTTCGCCCGATGGCAGCGCAGCGGGCGTGTCGGGCGCGGCGGCGCTGCGCTGGGATTTCACGAGCTATCACTGGTACAAAAGTTCCGGCGACATCCAGTGCGGCGGGCGCTACAACGCGTGCGTGGACGTGTTGCAGGTGCTGAAGGACTCGTTCGGCGTGCCGATCTGGCTGACGGAGTGGGGCTGGGCCGGCAGCGGGGACACACAGCAGTCGGCAGCCGACTACGTGACGAAGGCGCTCAAACAATACCGGTCGATCAAGGACAAGTACGACATCGAATCGGTGATGATGTACTGCGTGATCGACCCGAACTACGGGCTGATCCAGATGGACGGCAAGTCGAAGAATGCCGCTTACGCCGCGTTCAGGGACTTCGTCGCGGCGAATCCGGTCTAGCTGACCTTCTTCAGCACGAGCCGCGCCTCCAGCCCGCCGCCGGCACGGTTTTGCAGCGTCAGGATCGAATCCATCGCGAGCGCGAGTTGCCGCGCGATCGCCAGACCGAGCCCGGTGCCACCCGTGTGCCGGTTGCGTGAGCCTTCGAGGCGGTAGAACGGTTCGAACACGGCGTCCAGCGCTTCGGCCGGAATGCCCGGCCCGCGATCGAGCACCGCAATGACGACCTGACCGTCCGCGCGCGCCTCCACGCTGATTTCCGCGGCGCCGGCGAACTTCAGCGCGTTGTCGACCAGATTGCCGACGATCCGGCGCAGCGCCTGCGGACGCGTCACCAGCGGCCGCCCGACCTGGCCCTGCAGCGCCACCTTGCTCCCGGCGTCGAGATAGTCGCAGACGAGGCTGTCGAAGAGCGCATCCGGATCGATGCGGCAGGGCACCTCGCTCGCGCCGTGCAGCGTGCGCGCATACGTCACGCCTTCCTTGACGAGCGTTTCCATCTCGCGCAGATCCTGTTGCAGCTTGGCGCCCTGCGCGCTGTCGTCCATCACGTCGACGCGCAGGCGCATGCGGGTGATCGGCGTTTGCAGGTCGTGCGAAATCGCGGCCAGGATCTGCATGCGCTCGGTCATGTACATCGCGACGCGATCCTGCATCGCGTTGAAGGCCCGGGCCGCGCGCGCCACTTCGTCCGGACCGTCTTCCGGCAGGCGATCCGCCTTGAGGTCGGGTCCGAGCGTGTCGGCGGCCCGCGCGAGCTGCTTCAGCGGAAGCGTCGCGAGGCGCACGGCGAGCCAGCAGCACGCGCCGACCACCGCCAGTTGCAGTGCCAGCACGAGCGGCAGCCAGCGCGACAGCGGCGCGCCCGGCATCGGCCGATAGTCGATGGTGAGCGGCGCGCCGTCACTCAGGTTCAGGTGCACTTGCAGACGTTCGGGATCGCCGGGAACGGCGTTCGCCGTCAGCGGATAGCGCTTGCCGATGCCTTCCGCAATCGAGCGGGCCACGCGCTCCGACAGTTCGGCATCGGGCGGTGCGCCCCCGATGCCCGGTCCGAGTTCGAACGTATAGGTGCGCCGCGCCAGCCGGGGCAGCCATTCGGCGCGTTCGGCGGGCGGCAGATGATCGAGCAGCGCGACCGAACTCGCGACCTCGCGTTCGATATAACCCATCATGACGTTGGTCATCGTCTGGTCGCGCTCGGTCATCGTGAGCCAGGACGACAGCGTCTGCGCGATCGCCAGACCGACGAAGAGGATCAACGCGAGTCGCGCGAACAGGCTGCGCGGCCAGCGCAGCAACGAGCGGGCGTTCATTGCGGACCTTCGAGCGGAACCACCGCCGCGGAGAACACGTAGCCTTCGCTGCGCAGCGTCTTGATGTAGCGCGGCTCGCGCGCGACGTCGTTCAGACGCTGACGCAGCCGGCTCACCAGCAAATCGATGGAACGGTCGAACGGGTCCGCTTGCCGGCCCTGTGTCAGGTTGAGCAACTGGTCGCGCGTCAGCACGCGCTGCGGGTGATCGAGAAACACGCGCAGCAGCCGGTACTCCGCGCCCGAGAGCGCGACCATCGTGCCGTCCGGATCGAGCAGATGGCGCGCGGTCGTGTCGAGCCGCCAGTCGCCGAAGCTCAGTATCGGCGCGGATTCCACGACCTGCATGCCCGGCGGCAACATGCGCGCGCGGCGCAGCACCGAGCGAATGCGCGCCAGCAGTTCGCGCACCGCGAACGGCTTCGGCAGATAGTCGTCGGCGCCCATTTCCAGACCGACGATGCGGTCCGCTTCCTCGTTGCGCGCGGTGAGCATCACGACCGGCACCGCGCGGAACTTGCCCGCCCGCAATTCGCGGCACAGGACGAGTCCGTCCTCGCCGGGCATCATCAGGTCGAGCACGATCAGATCGGGCGCGCCCTGTTCGAGCGCGGCGCGCATCTCGCGCCCGTTCGCGGCAAGCGACACGCGCATGCCGTTCTTCTCGAGATACGTGGCGAGCAGTTCGCGAATCCCGCGATCGTCGTCGACGATCAGCACGTGGTCAGTGGTTTCCATCATCGGATCATGGTTTGTTGCGCTTGACCTGCACCCGGCCCGCATCGATTAGAAGACACTGCACCGGATTCGCCAGTTCGGCCGCGAATCCGCCTGCGAGGAACGCGACGATCGAAAGCAGTCGTCTCATGCGTCCTCCACGACCGACAGACTCGCGCCGTCCGAGAGACCAGCGTCAAGCGTATAGGGATCGACGCCCTCCAGGCAACCGATGTTCACGCGCCAGAGCTGCGGGTCTTTGCGCGTCTGGTGAAACGGGTAGATGCCGCAGTGTTTGCAGAAATAATGCTTCGCCACGCGCGTGTTGAACTGGTACAGCGTGAGCGCGTCTTCGCCACTCAGGATCGCAAGTTCGGCGGCGGCGAACGGCGGCGTCATCAACGCGCCCTTGCGGCGGCACAGGCTGCAATTGCAGCGCGACGCTGGCGCGAGCGCGGTGCGAACTTCGAACCGGACGCGACCGCAATGACAGGCTCCGTGCAACAGCTGGGTATTCGTGCTCATGTGATGCTCCGTGATCGTCGATGACTGCGTTATAGCGCAGGTCGGGCGGAGTTTTGTATCCCAGTGTATCCCGCCGTTCGCACGATACATAACATTGCACAAACCACCCCGCGACGACACAAGCCGGATACGCGCAAACGGTCCAATACGGCCATTCCAACCCGTATGCAAAGGACCTGACATGCTCTCCCGACTCAAGAACGTCGCAGCCCTGACCGTCTTCGCGGTGGCCGCCGCAACCAGCGGCGCCGCCATCGCGGGCACGCCGGTGAACAGCAAGCCCGCGCCGGAATTCACCGGCATCGATTCGTGGATCAACAGCGATCCGCTGACGCTCAACCAGTTGCGAGGAAAGGTCGTGCTGGTCGACTTCTGGACCTATAGCTGCATCAACTGCATCCATACGCTGCCGCAAGTCCAGAGCTGGAATCAGAAATTCAAGGACCAGGGGCTCGTGGTCGTCGGCGTGCATACGCCCGAGTTTCCGTTCGAGCGCGACACGGGCAACGTGAAGTCGGCCGTCAAGCGCTACGGCATCACTTTCCCGGTGGCTCAGGACAATCGCTACGCGACCTGGCGCGCCTACGACAACCAGTATTGGCCCGCCTTCTATCTCATCGACAAGCAAGGTCAGGTGGTCTACAGCCACTTCGGCGAAGGCGATTACGCGCAGACCGAGGCCGCGATCAAGACCTTGCTCGCACAGAAGTAGGGCGGCAGCCGCCGCGGTCTTCGGGTGGTTTCGTATCGCAATGTATCCAGCGTCTCAGCCGATACACAACATTGCAAAACACGGATTTTCCGACATGAGCCAGATACATCGGCGGGTTCAAATTGCATCAACGACGGATTCCACACGACAAGCCAGCAGCACCCGATGGAATCCCGGCGTCTTACCTTTTAATCGTTCCAGGAGAACACCATGAAAACCTCGATCATCGCTTTGGCCCTCGCCGCTTCCGCCTTCACGGGTATCGCTCACGCTGCCGTGCCCGCGCCTGATGGCGCCGACAAGACGGCCGTCGTGTCTGTGAGCCGCAACAGTGTGATGGCGAAGACGCGCGCGGAAGTCCGGCAAGAACTGGTGCACGCGCAGAAGGACGGTCAGATTGCGTCGCTCAGCAACCTGTATCGCGGTAGCTGAAAGTCGAAAGGCCGGTCCGATGATCGCATCGACCGGCCCCGCAACCTCATTCATTCATCAAGGATCAATCATGTTCAAGCGTCTTATCACCGCGACTGTCGTCACCGTTGGACTCGCCGCCGCCGGCTCCGTGTTCGCGAGCAGCGGCTATGGCCCCGCGCCGCATTACAACCCGACGGCCGGCGCGCCCGCGTCGCAACGCGGCGTGAGCACTCAGACGATCAACGCCGAATACGCGAATGCCGACACCGGCACGCAATCGTATGGCGGCGTGCGCGATACGACATCGCAATCGGGCGTCTTCGTTGGATCGAATGGGTCCGCATCGCTCTTCGCGCATCACTAAGCCAATCCATCACGCAAGGAATTCATCATGACCCAGATCGACAAAGTGCTCTACACCGGCAAGACGCACACCACCGGCGGCCGCGACGGCGCCGCCCGCAGTTCGGACGGACGCCTCGACGTCAAGCTCTCGGCGCCCGGCTCGAAGGGCAGCGGCACGAATCCCGAGCAGATGCTGGCGGCCGGCTGGTCCGCGTGTTTCATCGGCGCGATGGGGCTGGCGGCAGCGAAGATGAAAGTCGCGCTTCCCGCCGATACGGCCGTCGATGCCGAAGTCGATCTCGGTACGACCGATGGCGCCTACTTCCTTCAGGCTCGACTGAACGTGAGCCTGCCGGGCGTGGATCGCGAAGTCGCCCGCGCGCTTGCGGACGCCGCGCACCAGACTTGCCCGTATTCGAAGGCGACGCGCGGCAACATCGACGTCGTCATCAACGTGGTCTGAGAAGAAGCAGCGAGGCGCCTTATCGAGCGCGCCTCGCGAGCGGACTGCATTAGCCGGCAAGCGAAGCCATGTCGATGACGAAGCGATACTTCACATCGCTCTTCAGCATGCGTTCATACGCTTCGTTGATCTGATCCATGCGGATCATTTCGATGTCGGACGTGATGCCGTGCTTGCCGCAGAAGTCGAGCATTTCCTGCGTTTCCGCGATGCCGCCGATCAGCGATCCCGCGAGCGAGCGCCGCTTGAAGATCATGCTCATCACCGACGGCGAAGGGTGAGGATGTTCGGGAGCGCCGACAAGCGTCATCGTGCCATCGCGCTTGAGCAGCGCGATGAACTGATCGAGATCGTGGGAAGCAGCCACCGTGTTCAGGATGAAGTCGAAGCTGTTCGCGTGAGCCGCCATCTGATCGGGGTCTTTCGAGATCACGACTTCATGCGCGCCGAGGCGCTTGCCGTCCTCGATCTTGCCCGGCGATCTGGTGAACAGAACGACATGCGCGCCCAGCGCCGCCGCGATCTTCACGCCCATGTGCCCGAGGCCACCCAGCCCGACGATGCCGACCTTCTGCCCCCTTTGCACGTTCCAGTGCTTGAGCGGCGAGTAAGTCGTGATGCCCGCGCACAAGAGCGGCGCGACGGCGGCGAGTTCGAGGTTTTCCGGAATCGACAGCGTAAACGCCTCGTCGACGACAACCGATGTCGAATAGCCGCCGAACGTCACGCCGCCTGAGTGCTTGTCGGGCGAGTTGTAGGTCTGGATGAAGCTGTCGGGCCCTTCGCAATACTGTTCGAGGCCTTCCTTGCAGGCGGCGCAGGTCCGGCACGAATCGACCATGCATCCGACGCCCGCGAGTTGCCCCACCTTGAACTTCGTCACTTCGGAACCGACCGCCGACACCCGGCCGACGATCTCGTGTCCAGGCACGACCGGGTAATTGGTCGCGCCCCATTCGTTGCGGGCCATATGCAGATCGGAATGACACACGCCGCAATAAAGAATGTCGATGCGCACGTCGTGTTCCTTGACGTCGCGACGCTCGACCGAGAAGGGCGCAAGCGGCGACTCCGCCGATTGCGCTGCATATGCGTGGGCTTTCATCATGTTTGGGAAATTTGAGAGGGGTTGGGGAAGGGGCACGCCGAGAACCGGCCTCGACGCGCCTGATGAGAGGCCGCTCGACGGGCGTGCGCCATCATCGCCGAAAAGAAGAAAGCACGCGCAAATGGCGGACGCCAGGCTTGACGCGCAGCATGGTCCTTCCACCCGTCTTGCGACTCCTTTCCCGAGCCATCTAATTTGTTTATGTCAGATGTAACGACGATGATCGGAGGCAGAACCGCATCCAGCGGGGACCGGAGAGCAGGAAAGGGGATCGCATACCGTTGCAGGCGCGCCGGACATCTGGTTTACACCGGCTGTCGACAGGCGGACGCTTTCTCTTATCGTCGCGATTCACAGTAGCGGCCGGCCGGATCGACCCAGAAACCTCGAAAGCGTCGAAGCCCGGTTGAAACAAGTTTTGAAGGAGTACAAGCATGGCACGCATCATCGGAGGCATCGCCGCCTCGCACACGCCCACCATCGGTTTTGCTTTCGACAAGAACAAGCGCGACGATCCCGTCTGGGCGCCGATCTTCGAGAACTTCGCGCCCGTCGCCGACTGGCTCGCGGACAAGAAACCGGACGTGATTCTCACCATCTACAACGACCACGTCACGTCCTTCTTCTTCGACCACTACTCGGCGTTCACGCTGGGCGTCGGGCCGGAATGGCACGTCGCGGACGAAGGCGGCGGCGCGCGCGACCTGCCGTCGATCAAGGGACATCCGGCGCTGGCGGCGCACATCGGCACGTCGCTGATGACCGATGAATTCGACATGTCGTTCTTCCAGAACAAGCCGCTCGACCACGGCTGTTTCTCGCCGCTGTCGATGCTCGTTCCGCACAAGCCGGAGTGGCCCGTGAAGCTGGTGCCGCTGCAAATGGGCGTGCTGCAACTGCCGATCCCGAGCGCGCGCCGCTTCTACAAGCTCGGACAGGCGCTGCGCCGTGCCATCGAAAGCTATCCGGAGGACATCAAGGTCGCGGTGCTCGCGACCGGCGGCCTCTCGCATCAGGTGCATGGCGAACGGGCGGGCTTTAACAACATGGCGTGGGACCAGCGCTTTCTCGACCTGTTCGAACGCGACCCCGAGCAACTCGCCGACATGACCATCGCGGAATACGCGGAACTCGGCGGCTATGAAGGCGCGGAAGTCGTGATGTGGCTGACGATGCGCGGCGCGTTGTCGAACAACGTCGTGTGCAAGCACCGCAGCTATTACCTGCCGTCGATGGCGGGCATCGCGACGGCCATCTACGAAGGCGAGGACAGCGAGACCAAGCCGGCCATCGTCGAGCGTCATCGACAGCGCATGGCGCTTCAGCTGACCGATGTCGAGAAGCTCGAAGGCACGTATCCGTTCTCGATCGAAACGGCCGTGCGCGCGTACCGGATCAACGATTACCTGCATCGCATGGTCGAGCCGGCGCATCGCGAGGCGTTCATGCGTGATCCGGAAACGAGCTTCGAAGCCGCGGGCCTCAGCGAGGAAGAGCGCGACATGATCCGCCGCCGCGACTGGCGCGCGCTGCTGCACTACGGCGTCATCTTTTTCATGCTCGAAAAACTCGGTGCTGTCACCGGCGTGTCGAATCTGCACATCTATGCCGCAATGCGCGGGCAGTCGCTGGAAGCGTTCCAGCGCACGCGCAATGCGCCGGGCGCGCTCTACTCGGTGGCGGGCAAGAGTGCCGGCAAGCTCGACTGGGAAAGCGCGGAAAAGGGCAAGAACTGACCCTTGCGGCCAAGCCAAAAAATCATAGGCAAAGTGGAGACAACAATGGCAAGCGGGAAAATGATTGACATCAAGGGCTTCATCGACGAGCGACCGATCTCGCCTTACCAGTGGCTGCTGGTGGCGCTGTGTTTTCTCATCGTGACCGCCGACGGCATGGACGTCGCCATCATGGGCTTCGTCGCACCGTCGATCATTCACGACTGGGCGATTTCGCGTCCCGCGTTCGGGCTGGTGATGAGCGCGGCGCCGATCGGCCTCGTGATCGGCGCGCTGGCGGCGGGGCCGGCTTCGGACCGCATCGGCCGCAAGTGGGTGCTGATCGCGTCGGTGTTCCTCTTCGGCATCTTCACGATCGCGACCGCGTTCACCACCACGCCGATGTCGATGGCCGCGCTGCGTCTCCTGACCGGCATCGGCCTCGGCGCCGCGATGCCCAACACGACGACGCTCCTCTCCGAGTACGCGCCCCAGCGCAAGCGCGCGCTGATGATCACGATCATGTTCACGGGCTTCAATCTCGGTTCGGCGCTGATCGGCTTCGCGGCCGGCTGGCTGATTCCGGTGCACGGCTGGCGCTCGGTCCTGATCTTCGGCGGCGCGCTGCCGCTCGTGCTGATCCCCCTGCAAATGTGGCTGCTGCCGGAGTCCGCGCGTCTTCTGGCGGTGCGCGGCGCACCCGCCGCCCGGATCGGCGCGGTGCTGGGCCGGGTCTGCGGCGCGCGCTTCCAGGGCGACGAGGTCTTCGTCTCCAGCGAACCGCCGCTGCCCACCCGCAAGCCGATCGGCGTGCTGTTCTCGCAAGGCTACGGCCTGATGACGGCGGCGCTCTGGGTCACGTACTTCATGGGCCTGCTCGTGATCTATCTGCTGACCGGCTGGCTGCCGACGCTCATGAAGGACGCCGGACTGACCGTGACCGCGGCGGCCAACGTGACGGCGATGTTCCAGGTCGGCGGCACGGTCGGCGCGATCCTGGTCGGCTTCCTGATGGACAAGGTCCGGCCGGCGCCCGTCATCAGCGCGGCGTATCTCGGCGGCGGTTTGTGCGTGCTCGGGCTGGGATGGATCGGCGCGATGTCGTCGTCGCTCACGCTGCTCGTGTTCGCCGCGGGCTTCTGCATGAGCGGCGCGCAGACCGGCCTGAACGCGTTCGCGCCGAGCCGCTACCCGACCGTGGCGCGCGCCACGGGTGTCAGCTGGATGCTCGGCATGGGACGCTTCGGCAGCATCTTCGGCTCCGCGATCGGCGGAGCGCTGCTCGGCTTTGGCTGGCAGTTCGGCGCGATCCTGGCGATGCTGGCCGTGCCCGCGACGCTCGCCGCCGTCGCGATCCTGCTGGCCCAGCGCACGAACGCGAGCGAAGCGGCGCCGCAGCCGAACACGGCGCACTAGAAGCGTCGGCGCGCGTGAAGACCGCGCGCCGACAATCGAATCAGTTTTGGGAAAGACGATGATCATCGACATTCACGGCCACTACACGACCGCGCCGAAAGCGCTGGAAACGTGGCGCAACCGCCAGATCGCGGCGATCGGCAACCCGTCCGAGCGGCCGAAGGTATCGGACCTGCACATCAGCGACGACGAGCTGCGCGAGTCGATCGAAAGCAATCAGTTGAAGCTGATGCGCGAGCGCGGCCTGGACCTCACGATCTTCAGTCCGCGTGCGAGCTTCATGGCGCATCACATCGGCGATGTCGAGGTGTCGAGCACGTGGGCCGCGATCTGCAACGAGCTGTGCTTTCGCGTGAGCCAGCTGTTTCCCGATCACTTCATTCCGGCCGCGATGCTGCCGCAAAGCCCGGGCGTTGACACGGCAACGTGCATCCCCGAACTCGTCAAATGCGTCGAACAGTACGGCAACGTGGCGATCAACCTGAACCCGGACCCGTCGGGCGGCCACTGGACGAGTCCGCCGCTCTCGGACCGCTACTGGTATCCGGTCTACGAGAAGATGGTCGAGTACGACATCCCCGCGATGATCCACGTGAGCACGAGCTGCAACGCCTGCTTTCACACGACCGGCGCGCATTACCTGAACGCGGACACGACCGCCTTCATGCAGTGCCTCACCTCCGACCTGTTCCGCGATTTCCCGGCCCTGCGCTTCGTGATTCCGCATGGCGGCGGCGCGGTGCCGTATCACTGGGGACGCTTTCGCGGGCTCGCGCAGGAGATGAAGAAGCCGCCGCTGACGGAGCATCTGCTCAACAACGTCTTCTTCGATACCTGTGTCTATCATCAGCCGGGCGTCGATCTGCTGACGCGCGTGATTCCGGTGGACAACATCCTGTTTGCAAGCGAGATGATCGGCGCCGTGCGCGGCATCGATCCGGAAACGGGCCACTATTTCGACGATACCAAGCGCTACATCGACGCGGCTTACATCGATGCTGAAGAGCGGTTCAAGATTTACGAAGGCAATGCGCGACGCGTCTATCCGCGTCTCGATGCCGCGCTGAAAACCAAGGGACGTTGATCATGTACGAACTCGGAGTGGTGTATCGCAACATTCGACGCGCGGACGGCGACGTCGCCGCGAAACTCGGTGCGCTCGGAACCGCGACGGTGCACGAGGCGCTCGGCCGCGTCGGCCTGATGAAGCCCTACATGCGGCCGATTCACGCCGGCACGCAGGCAAGCGGCACCGCCGTGACAGTCTTGCTGCAGCCGGGCGACAACTGGATGCTGCATGTCGCGGCGGAACAGATCCAGCCGGGCGACGTCGTCGTGGCGGCGGTCACGACCGACTGCACCGACGGCTACTTCGGCGACCTTCTGGCGACGAGCTTCAAGGCGCGCGGCGCGCGCGGGCTCATCATCGACGGCGGCGTGCGCGACGTGCGCGTGCTGGGCGAGATGCACTTTCCGGTGTGGAGCCGTGCCGTATCCGCGAAGGGCACGGTCAAGGCGACGCTCGGCTCGGTGAACATTCCGGTGGTCTGCGCGGGCGCGCTAGTGAGCCCGGGCGATGTCGTCGTCGCGGACGATGACGGCGTGGTCGTGGTGCCGGCGGCTGTGGCGCAGAAGGTGCTCGACAAGGCGCTCGCGCGCGAGGCCAACGAAGGCGAGAAGCGCGCGAAACTGGCGTCCGGCGTGCTCGGACTCGACATGTACAGCATGCGCGAGCCGTTGCGCGAGGCCGGGCTGCGCTATATCGACTGAGCGGCTTCGGACCATGAGCAAGGAAATCACCGTCATCTCTTCGATGGCGACGCGTCAGGTGCTGGCCGACCTCGTCGAGCAATACGAGCGGCGCTCGGGGCAGCGGGTGGTCGTCCAGTCGGTGGGCGGCGTCGCGGCGCTTGCGCGCGTTCAGGACGGCGAGCCATTCGACGTCGTCGTGCTCGCGGCGGACGCGATCGCGCGGCTCACGGCGGCGGGTTGCGTCGATGCCGGCAGTCGCGTCGATCTGGCGCGTTCGGGTGTCGCGGTTGCCGTGGCTGCGGGCGCGGCGCGGCCGGAGATCGGCTCGGAGGCGGCCGTGCGCGACGCTATTCTGGCCGCCCGCAGCATCGGCTATTCGACCGGGCCGAGCGGCGCACACCTCGCGCGTCTCTTCGAGCGCTGGGGCATCGCCGGGACCATCGCGCCGCGCATCGTGCAGGCGCCGCCTGGCGTGCCGGTCGGTGCGCTCATCGCGCGCGGCAAAGTGGAACTCGGATTCCAGCAGACGAGCGAACTGATTCACGTGCCGGGCATCGAGGTGATCGGGGCGCTGCCGCCCGGGATTCAGGCGACGACGGTTTTTTCGGCTGCGATCTGCACGGCGTCATCGCTGCCGGACGCGGCCAGGGCGTTGATCGCGTTTCTTGCGTCGACGCAGGCGGAGTCGGCCAAGCTTGCGCATGGGATGGAGCCTGCGTGAGGCGTTGACCAGGGCTCTGCCGTTCGAAGATGCTTGATCCTCTCCATATCAAGTACAAATTTACTTGGTTATCCGAAAATATCAGAGTTATCGTGTTGGCGGTCGAACCCGAAAGCAACGAAAATAGTCGGGCTTCATGAGGCTGTCCTTCGCTATTCAAATATCTTAAGGCAACGCTAAAGAAGTATCGAATGTTCGGGGGCAGCTACGTAGCCATAAGGCTTCGCGGGGCGCAAAAAAGGCTAATCAGCGTTGCCCTAAACACACTCAGATGGTGAGCACGCGACAAACGTCGAGCAACGCGACGCCAGCGTGAAGTGACGTGCGCGCTGCGATGCCGCTCTTCGTTGCCGCCCATGTTATCGCACGGAATACCGGCCAGCGGACGGGTTCCCGCACTGGCGACGTGTCAGGGGCTAACCTGCAGCAACAGAACATGCACACCATTCTCGTGATCGGCGGTTACGGCTTTTTTGGCGAACGCATCTGCAACGCTCTCGCACAGACCGCGGGTATCCGCCTGCTGATCGGCGGGCGCAACGCCACACGAGCCAGAGCGGTCGCTGAAGGGCTCGGCTTGCAGTCCTCGCAGGGCATCGCCATCGACGCCCGTGCGACGGATCTCATGCAGCGCTTTCTCAAACTCGGGGTCGACTCGGTGATTCATACGGCCGGTCCTTTTCAAAACCAGGACTATGCGGTGGCCCGTGCGGCGATCGCGGCCGGCGCGAACTACATCGATCTGGCGGATGGCCGCGATTTCGTCGCCGGCATCGAACAACTGGATACCGCGGCTCGCGAACGCCGCGTCTTCGTGACAAGCGGCGCGAGCTCGCTGCCAGCGTTATCGTCAGCCGTGGTCGATCGTTACCTGAGCCGGTTCTCCCGTCTCGATTCCATTCGTCACGGCATTGGTTCCGGTGCGCGATCCCCTGGGCTTGCCACGATGCAAGGCGTGTTCGGGTATTGCGGCAGACCGTTTTGCCGGTTGGTCGAGGGGCACTGGCAAACCACACGTGGCTGGCTCGATTTACAGCGCTACCCGTTCCCTGAGCCAGTCGGCAAGCGCTTCCTCGGCAGTTGCGATGTACCCGATCTGGTCCTGTTCCCCCGTCGGTATCCCGGTGTGCGCACCGTGACGTTCCATGCCGGCTTCGCGAGCGCTCCCGGGCACCTCTTCGTGTGGGCGGCCTCGCAATTGGTGCGCCTCGGCCTGCTCTCCAGCATCCTGCCGCTCGCAGGACCTTTACATGCGATAAGCCGCTGGCTGGAGCCATTCGTCAGCGACAAAGGGGCGATGTTCGTCTCGCTGGAAGGGCTCGGTCTTGACGGCAAACCACAAAAACTCGATTGGCATCTCGTCGCCGCAAAAAACCACGGCCCGCACATTCCGTGCGGGGCGGCCATTGCTCTCGCACAGAAACTGGCGCGAGGGGAGGCGTTGCCCCATGGCGCTATGCCGTGCGTTGGCCTGCTGACTGTTGAAGACTACCTCGCCGCGCTGCGGAGATTCGATATCCACGAAATGCCCGCATGAACGCCTATCTCGTCCTCAAATGCATTCACATCCTCAGTTCGACCGTGCTGTTCGGCACCGGAATCGGCATCGCATTCTTCAAGTGGGTGACTGACCGCAGCGGGGACGTCAGGGCAATCCGCATCGTGACGGAACGCACGGTGCTGGCCGACTGGATGTTCACGACCCCCGCCGTCATCCTGCAACCGCTCACCGGCCTGGGCCTTGTCTATCCTGCTGGCTATCCAATGTTTAGCGGATGGATCTTCTACGCGATCTGCCTGTACCTGCTCGCAGCGTGCTGCTGGCTTCCGGTCGTGTGGCTGCAAGTACGGATGCGCGATATGGCGCGGATCGCCGATACCGAACACACCGCGCTCCCGCGCCAGTACTGGCGATATGCGCGCGTCTGGTTCTGGCTTGGCGTTCCGGCCTTTATTGCGCTCGTCGGAGTGTATTGGCTAATGGTGTTCAAACCCACCCCATGAATTCGCCACGCAACACGTCGAGCGCGCCGACGCGGGTCGAAACGGTCGATGAACAGATCAAGAGTCCTGAGCATGATCCAAACTCGAACGATTCTGGGAAAAATCTCGTTCGACTTTATTGGGCCATGCGGATAACAATGGCTTTCATATGGGCGGCATGGACCGCGTTCGCTTCATGGTTCGTCTATCCGCGCGCGGAATCGCTGGACTGGCTG
Source organism: Caballeronia telluris (assembly GCF_001544495.1). Taxonomy (GTDB): domain Bacteria; phylum Pseudomonadota; class Gammaproteobacteria; order Burkholderiales; family Burkholderiaceae; genus Caballeronia; species Caballeronia telluris. Next base: position 162,998 of record NZ_FCNZ02000001.1, on the reverse strand, counting down.
CGGCGGGTCGGATTGACGCACGGGGCCGCTTCAGCGTTTCTGGCTGCGTGCGTTTTCGATCTAGCCATGGGGGTGATGTCATGCTTCTTTCCCTCAAGAAGAATCTGGCGATTGCAGTTCGTCGTGGTCGTCTTCTACTCGATCGTCATCGCCGTGTGGATTCCGTCATTCCTTTTTCATCCGTTCGGTCCTTTGACAAAGAATATGGCGGTGCTTTGCTGCCTCGCCTATCTCGTCATGATGGAGGGTTCATTGAACCGGACAACGGTAAAGGAGCGAGGCCGTGCCAGCCGACCGTCGCGGTGACTCGACTTGCCCTTCGCCTTGCCACCTTGTTTTGATCTTAACAATTATTCGTTGATGCATCTCCGTCCGAAATCGATACTCCTCAAGCTCCTTATTACGCTTGCCATAGTGTGGCTTCTCGCTGCGATACTCATCTGCGTGCGCAGCCTGAGTATCCCCTATGACAAGGCCGATGTTGCGGTAGTCTTTGGCAATGCACTCGAAGACAACGGCACTCCCAAGCCGATCCTGATGGCGCGCCTCGACACCGCAGTGCAATGCTATCGAACGGGATATTGCTCGACTCTTTTTGTGAGCAGCAGTATCGACGGCCCGGGTCTGAATGAAGCAACAGCCATGGAGGCTTATCTGCTGGCGCACGGCGTTCCGGCGAACCGGATCGTCGTTGACGATCAAGGCATCAACACGCTCGCCACGGCACGACATGCCGCCAGATATATGCAGGCACACCAGGTATCGCGCGTGATGCTGATCAGCCAGTATTACCACCTTGTGAGAGCGCAGCTTGCGTTCGCGCGGACAGGTGCGCAGACGGTGTATGGAACATTACCGCGCTCGTTTCGCGTGCGTGACCTGTATTCAAGCTGGAGAGAGGTGCCGGCCTTTGCCGTGTACAGCTTGCGCCTGTCTCTCGATCCCGATGCGAAGCCGGTTTTATTCAGGCCCATGCTGTTTTTGTTCAGCCTATTCTCTGGATCGCATTAGGGCAGCACGCTGGATTGATATCGTCGCCGCGCCAGACTGTCATCACGCGGCGCTCATCGCACAGAGCCACCACAGCGTCGTATTCGCATAATTTCACGTCGCATTCGATGTATGTCAAATTTCTTTTAGTGCGAACTTGCGATTAACAAAGCCAAATAAAATGCCGCAGCGCAAGCGGCCCATTTCGGTAAAACAATGCGTGGTACGACGCTGTGATGTTTAGTTAAGCTGACGACGCGCACGAACATCAAACAAACATCAGATGGTCAAACCACCCAAAAACATCCTGCTTCTGAGCATCAGCGCGGGGGCCGGTCATACGCGTGCTGCCGAAGCCGTTCGTGCCTTTGCGGCCATCCACCCGACAGGTATCGAAGCCACCCATCTGGACGTCATGGATTTCGTGCCGCCCACATTCCGCAAAATCTACACGGACTTCTATCTCGCGCTCGTGAGTTCGCAGCCGGCGCTTTGGAGTTACCTGTACCAAAGAACTGACGAGGCCGATCCGGCCGCGCTTTCCCAAAAACTCCGGCGCGCGGTCGAACGGCTCAACTGCCGCGCACTGCTCGCGGAAATCGCGCGTTGTCGGCCGGATGCCATCATCTGCACGCATTTCCTGCCCGCCGAAATCCTCTCGCGCGAAATCCGCAAGGCACGACTCGACATCCCGGTATGGGTGTAGGTCACCGACTTCGATCTCCACCGTCTGTGGGTTGTGCCGAACCTGCACGGCTACTTTGCCGCGAACGACGAAGTGGCCTGGCGGATGCGCATGCGTGGCCTTCCGCATGACGCTATCCATGTGAGCGGCATTCCGGTCATGCCGGCATTCAGCCAATCCATGGAGCCCCGGCCTGCGCTCGCGCATTCGGCCTCGATCCGCAGCGCCGTACCCTGCTGATGATGTCCGGCGGCGCAGGACTCGGTCCAAAGGACAAGCTGGCAGCGCGCCTTCTCGCCATGGGCGCCGACTTCCAGTTGATCGTGCTCGCCGGCCGCAATGAGGCTTTGCTCGCGGCGCTCGGGAAACTCGCCAGCGATCATCCGGGCCGACTGTTTCCGCACGGCTTCACGCGCGAGGTCGAGCGTCTGATGGCTTGCTCCGATCTTGTCATCACGAAACCCGGCGGCTTGACGACCTCGGAATGTCTCGCGATGAAACAGCCGATGCTGCTCAACTCGCCGATACCAGGGCAAGAAGAGCGCAATGCCGATTTCCTGCTTGAACAAGGCGTGGCCCTTAAGGCAGTCGACGACGACGCACTCGTCTATCGCGTTCGCGCTTTGCTGGATGAACCGGAGCGTCTTGAAGCGATGCGCCGGCGCATTGCGCCGCTCGGCAGACCGCTCGCCGCCCGCTTCGTACTGGATCGCGTGCTTGGCACGGACGCGGCTTCATGACGGTCGCCGACTTCGTGCCGTCATGGCGCACGTTGGTACTGATGGCATGGGTGATACTGCTAGGCTTCTTTTTTGCCAACGTCGAAATCCAGATCGAAGGAAGCGCCGGCTGGGCCGCGAATTTGCCGACGTGGCGTATCGAGAAGCACTGGATGCTCGACCTCTTCTGGGGCGGCCGGCCAATGACGGGCTATCACGCCTGGGTGTTCCCGCTTATCGCGCTGTTCTTTCACCTGCCGCCCATCTTCAATTTTCACTGGTCCTGGCGAATCGAGGCTCGCATCATCGCCTGCACCATGCTCTTCTGGCTCACCGAGGACTTCCTCTGGTTCGTGCTGAATCCCGCGTTCGGGCTCGCCCGCTTCAAGCCCGCCTTCATACCATGGCACATCCATTGGTTCGGCTTCGCCCCTATCGACTACTGGACCATGAGCGCCGCGGCAATCGTGCTTTTTTTCGTTTCGCGCGATCGCGTCCACGCTTACAGGACACCGAGTCATGGCTGTGAATAATCTGTTTCGCCTCACGCCGTCGCTCTTCCGGAGCGCGAAGCTGTCGAGAAGGGACGTGCCCCATTTGCGGCAACTCGGCATACGCAAGGTAATCAGTTTTCGCGCATTCCATTCCGATCGTCGCATTCTCGCCGGCACCGGAATCTCAGCGCAACGCATTCCCATCAACACATGGAATATCTGCGACAAGGAAGTGCTGGCGGCGCTACATGCGTTGCGCCACGCGGAATGCGATGGTCCGGTCTTGATCCATTGTCAGCACGGCGCGGATCGCACCGGGCTGATTTGCGCGCTTTATCGCATCGTTTACCAGGATTGGAGCAAGGACGCCGCGTTCGATGAGCTGCTCAACGGCGGCTTCGGGTTCCATGCCATCTGGAAAAACATTCTGCATTACCTGAAGCAAGTCGATGTTGAGTCCTTGCGGCAGCAGGTTGGCCGCACGCCAGTAACACACTATTGCGAAGCCGGCGAGCCTTCGTTTTGACGGCCCGGTCGCAATGCGACCGGGCCAAGGAAAGCAACGAAAAGGCCGGTAGTGGCTAGTGCGAATGCCGCGGCACCTCGGCGCCCCGACATCCGACCAGAAAATCGAAATCGCATCCCTGATCGGCTTGCAGCACGTGCTCGACATACAGCTTCCGATACCCGCTCGCATCCTCGGGCACGGCCGTCTGCGATGCCGCCCAGTCGGCGAGACGCGCGCTCAGTTCCGCATCGCTCACGTCCAGATGCACCGTGCCGCCGAGACAATCGAGTTCGATCCAGTCGCCTTCCCTGACCACGGCGAGCGGCCCGCCCGCGCGCGCTTCCGGCGCGACGTGCAGCACCACCGTGCCGTAAGCCGTGCCGCTCATGCGCGCATCCGAGATCCGCACCATGTCCGTCACGCCTTGCGCAAGCAGCTTCGGCGGCAAGCCCATGTTGCCGACTTCCGCCATCCCCGGATAACCCTTCGGTCCGCAATTCTTCAGCACGAGAACGGAGTTCGCATCGACGTCCAGTTCGGGATCGGCGATGCGCGCCTTGTAGTCGTCGAAATTTTCGAATACGACCGCGCGGCCGCGATGCTTCAAAAGCGCGGGCGTCGCCGCCGACGGCTTCACCACCGCGCCGTTCGGCGCGAGATTGCCGCGCACGATGCACAGGCCGCCATCGTCGACGAGCGGCTTGTCGAGCGGACGAATCACTTCTTCATCGTGGATCGGCGCTTCCTTCACGTTCTCCCAGAGCGACTGGCCGTTCGCCGTCAGCGCGTCCGGATGCGGAATCAGCCCCGCCTCGCCGAGCCGCCGGATCACGCCCGGCAAACCGCCCGCGTAATAAAACTCTTCCATCAGGAAGCGCCCGGACGGCTGAAGATCGACGAGCGTCGGCGTGCCTCGGCCGATGCGCGTCCAGTCGTCGAGTTCGAGATTCACGCCGATGCGCCCCGCGATCGCCTTCAAGTGAATCGCCGCATTCGTCGATCCGCCGATCGCCGCGTTCACGCGGATCGCGTTCTCGAACGCCTCGCGCGTCAGCAGTTTCGAGAGCCGCAAATCTTCCAGCGCCATCTCGACGATCCGCATCCCCGACATGTGCGCGAGCACGTAGCGACGTGAGTCGACGGCAGGAATCGCGGCGTTGTGCGGCAGCGTGACGCCGAGCGCTTCGGCCATGCACGCCATCGTGGACGCCGTGCCCATCGTGTTGCAGGTGCCCGCCGAGCGCGACATGCCCGCTTCCGCCGACATGAATTCGTGCAGCGTGATCTTGCCCGCCTTCACCTGCTCGCTCAGTTGCCAGACGACCGTGCCCGAGCCGATGTCGCGGCCCTTGTGCTTGCCGTTCAGCATCGGACCGCCGCTCACGACGATCGCGGGCACGTCGCAACTGGCCGCGCCCATCAGAAGCGCGGGCGTGGTCTTGTCGCAGCCGACCAGCAGCACGACGGCATCGACGGGATTGCCGCGAATCGATTCCTCGACGTCCATGCTCGCGAGATTGCGCGTGAACATCGCGGTCGGGCGCAGGTTCGATTCGCCGTTGGAGAACACCGGAAACTCGACCGGAAAGCCGCCGGCTTCCGACACGCCGCGCTTGACGTGCTCGGCGAGTTTGCGGAAATGCGCGTTGCACGGCGTGAGTTCCGACCACGTATTGCAGATGCCGATAATCGGCTTTCCCTGGAACTCGTGGTCCGGGATGCCCTGGTTTTTCATCCAGCTTCGGTACATGAAGCCGTTCTTGTCGGCCGTGCCGAACCAGCGGGCGGAGCGGAGAGGGCGTTTTTCGTCACTGGACATGCGGAGTTCCGTCTATCGTTTGGTGGAGTTTCAAGTGCTTTCCTTCGGTGTCAGCGATTCAGCGGCGTTGTTCTCGACATCGGTCGACAGCGGCGCGCGGCGCGGTCGTTTGGCGCCGGCGCGCTCGCCCGTCATCGTGCCGTTCGACCTGCGGCGCCCGGCGTGCCGTTCGATGAGCCGCTGCAACAGGCAGAACGCGCAGAGCAACGCGCCAATCACGATGCGCGTCCACCACGAACTGAGCGTGCCGTCGAAGGTAATCAGCGTCTGAATCGTGCCGAGGATGCCGACGCCGAACAGCGTGCCGACGACATAGCCTACGCCGCCCGTCAAAAGCGTGCCGCCGATCACGGTGGCCGCGATGGCGTCGAGTTCCATGCCTTGTCCCTGCAAGCCGTAGCCCGAGAGCACGTAGAGCGTGAACACGACGCCGCCGAGCGCCGAGCAGAATCCCGAGAGCGCGTAGACGCCGACCTTGGTGCGCGCGACCGGCAGGCCCATCAGCACCGCGGATCGCTCGTTGCCGCCGATCGCGTAGACGTTGCGCCCGAAGCGCGTGTAATGCGCGACGAACACCGCGGCGGCGAGCACCGCAATGGCGACGAGCGCGCCGGTCGTGAGCGACGCCCCGCCGAGGTCGAGATGGAACGCGGAGAGCGCGCGGAACGTCGGATTGCTGATCGTGATCGACTGCGTCGTAATGAGAAAGCACGCGCCGCGCGCGAGGAACATGCCGGCCAGCGTCACGATGAACGGCTGCAGGCGGAAAAAGTGGATCAGCGCGCCCATCGCGGCGCCGTAGAGCGCGCCGAACGCGAGCACGAGCGGCAGGATGATCCACACGGGCCAGTGGAACCGTTCGGTGAAGAGGGCGCAGAGGATCGTCGTCAGCGCGACGACCGAGCCGACCGACAGGTCGATCCCGCCCGACACGATCACGAACGTCATGCCGATCGCGACGATCAGCAAAAACGCGTTGTCGATCAGAAGGCCGGCGAACACTTGCAGCGAGAAGAATCCGGTGTACATCACGGAGCCGAAGGCGAGCAGCGCCGCGAACAGCGCGATGGTCACGACGATGGGCAGCGTGCGCGGATCGATGAGCTTGTTCACTGCGCGCCCTCCGTCAATGTCCTTTTGGCCGCGACCGGGAACGCGCGCCGCACCTGCCGTGCGATGAACGCGCGCGCGCTCGCCGACTGGATCACGCTCACCATCAGCACGACCGCCGCCTTGACGACGAGCGTCGCTTCGGGCGGCACGCCGATGGAGTAGGTCGTGTAGGTCAGCGTCTGGATGATGAGCGCGCCCAGCACCGTGCCCGCGAGGCTAAACCGGCCGCCGAGCAGCGACGTGCCGCCGAGCGTCACGGCGAGAATCGCGTCGAGTTCGAGCAGCAGGCCGGCGTTGTTGCCGTCGGCGCTGCGCACGTTCGAACTCGCCAGGATTCCCGCGATCGCCGCCGTCAGCCCGGAGAACGTGTACACGCCGAAGACGATCGCGCTCGAACGCAGCCCGGCGAGGCGCGTTGCGACCGGATTGATGCCGATCGCGCGGATAAAGAGCCCGAGCGCGGTGCGGTTCATGAGGAGCGTCGTCACCGCGATGGCCGCCGCCGCGATCCACATCGAGCACGGAATCAGGGCCAGATAGCCGCCGCCGAGAAAGAGATAGTCGCGCGCGCCGATCGGAATGATCTGGCCGCCCGTCAGCAATTGCGCGACGCCGCGTCCGGCCACCATCAGAATCAGCGTCGCGATGATCGGCTGCATGCCGACGATCGCGACCAGCAAGCCGTTCCACATGCCGGCGAGCAAGCCGGCGGCGAGCGCGGCTGCGATCGCCATGCCGACTTGCGACGGATCGGCGGCGAGGATGCTGGCCGCGGCCGCCCCGGCAATCGCGACCACCGCGCCGACCGAGATGTCGATGCCGCGCGTGGCGATCACGAGCGTCATGCCGAGCGACACCAGCACGAGCGGCGCCGCGCGGTTCAGGATGTCGATGGGCGCGCCGAACAGATGGCCGTCGAGGACGGAAATCGAGAGGAACGCCGGGTTGTGCGAGAGATCGAGCAGCACGAGCAGCACGAGCGTCACGCACGGCCACACGAGCGGATGGGCTGCGAGCCGTTTCATCGCTGTTCTCCCGCAATGAGTCGATACACCTGATCCTCCGACGCCTCGTTGCCCGCGACTTCGGCGACCTTGCGCCGGTCGCGCAGCACCGCGATCCGATGGCTCACGCGCACGACTTCGCTCACTTCCGACGAGATGAACAGAATGCCGAGTCCCTTCGCGCAGAGCGCCAGCATGCGATCCATGATTTCGAACTTCGCGCCGATGTCGATGCCGCGCGTGGGTTCGTCGAGGATCAGCATTTTCGGCTGGATCATGAGCCAGCGCGCGAGCAGCGCCTTCTGCTGGTTGCCGCCCGACAGGAGTCCGATCGGCTGTTCGGCGTCGCGCGCCTTGATGCCGAGCTGCTTGATGCAATCGTCGGCCATTTCGCGCTGTTTCGCGCGGCGGATCGGACGCCACCAGCCGCGCCGCGCCTGCAACGCGAGAATGATGTTTTCGCGAATCGACAGATCCGCAATGATCCCTTCCTTCTTGCGGTCTTCCGGGCAATAACCGATGCCGTGGCGCACCGCGTCGCGCGGCGAACGAAGCCGCGTTTCCTTGCCGCCGACCGTCATCGTGCCGGCATCCGGACGCTCGGCGCCGAACAAAAGCCGCGCGGTCTCCGTGCGGCCCGAGCCGAGCAGGCCCGCGAGGCCGAGTATCTGGCCGGGCTGAACGTCGATGTCGACGGGATTCATCAGGCCGCGCCGTCCGACGCCGTGCATTTCGAGAAACGGCGGCACCGCCGATTTTTCCGCAGGCTGCTCCGATTCGGCGCGCTTCAGCCGTTCGGTCATCCGTTCATGGCCGACCATCTTCGCGACGAGCAACTCGACCGGCAGGTCCTTCGCCAGATATTCGCCTTCGCGCTCGCCGTTGCGCATGATCGTGATGCGATCCGAGATGGCGTAGGTCTGTTCGAGAAAATGCGTGACGAACAAGATCGCGATGCCCGACTGCTTCAGCTTGCGCAGCACGGTGAAGAGCCGCGCGACTTCGCCGTCGTCGAGACTGGACGTGGGTTCGTCGAGGATCAGCACGCGCGCGTCCACCGACACCGCGCGCGCGATCGCCACCATCTGCTGCACGGCGATCGGGTAGGTATCGAGCGACTTGGTGACGTCGAGCGAGACGTTCAGCTCGGCCAGCGCGGCCTCGGCGCGCGCGTGAATCGTTTTCCAGTCGATCGCGCCGCGCCGCTTCGGATGACGCCCGGCGAACACGTTCTCCGCGACCGAGAGATTCGTGCACAGGTTCACTTCCTGATACAGCGTGCGGATGCCGGCGGCTTCGGCCTCGAGCGGCGTCGCGAAACTGACTGGCTTGCCGGCCAGGCGGATTTCGCCCGCGTCGTGTTCGTGAACGCCGGTCAGGAGGTTGATGAGCGTCGATTTGCCCGCGCCGTTCTGGCCCATCAGCGTGTGGATCTCGCCGGGAAAGAGGCGGAAATCGACGGCGTTCAGCGCCTTCACGCCGGGGAAGGTCTTCGACAATCCGATGGTTTCAAGCAGTGCAGCGCCGCTCATGTGCGAGTTCCGCGTGGGAAGAAGCAGGACGAAGGCGCCCGCCGCGCGCGGCGGCGGGCTTGGGCTTGGGCAGGCGCTCAGTACTTGCGCTGCGGCAAGGTCTGGGCGGCGACGCTCATCGGGAAGATCGTCTCTTCCGTGACGATGCGCTTCGGCAACGGCTTGCCCGCGACCACGTCCTTCACGGCGCTCATCAGCTGCGGCCCGAGCAGCGGGCTGCATTCGACGTCCACGTTGATCTTGCCCGCGACCATCGCTTCGAATCCGCCTTTGGTGGCGTCGAACGAGACGACCGTGATGTCCTTGCCCGGCTTCATGCCGGCTTCTTCCATCGCCTGGATCGCGCCGAGCGCCATGTCGTCGTTATGCGCATAAACCACGTTGATCTGCTTGCCGTAGGTCTTGGCGAAGGCTTCCATCACCTGCTTGCCGCCCGCGAGCGTGAAGTCGCCGCTTTGCGACGCGATTACCTTGAACTTCGGATCGTTCTTGATGACTTCGAGCAGACCCGCGCGGCGGTCGTTCGCCGGCGCCGAGCCGACCGTGCCCTGCAATTCGACGATGTTGATCGGGCCCGGATCGTTCTTATAGTGATCTTCGAGCCACTTGCCGCCGCGTCGGCCTTCTTCGAGGAAGTCCGAGCCGATCATCGTCACGTAAAGCGATTTGTCCTTCACGTCGATGTTGCGGTCGGTCAGGATCACCGGAATCTTCGCGTTCTTCGCTTCGATCAGGATCGGCTCCCAGCCGGTTTCGACGACCGGCGAGAACGCGATCACATCGACTTTCTGCGCGATATACGAGCGGATCGCCTTGATCTGGTTTTCCTGCTTTTGCTGGGCGTCGGAGAATTTGAGATTGATGCCGGCCTGCTGCGCCGCGCTTTTCACCGAGACGGTGTTCGCGGTGCGCCAGGCGCTTTCCGCGCCGACCTGGGCGAAGCCCAGCGTGATTTTCTTCTCGTCGGCGTGGGCGCTGAGGCCGGTCGTGAGGATCAGCGTGGAACAGAGAAGCGTACCGAGAACTGCCCGTCGATTGGATTTCATTGTCGTCTCCTGTCGACCAGCGTTGGCCTTTTTTTGCGCCGACTCTGGTCCATGTGTTTTTGTGGTCATCGGTTGAGGGTACGGGGTCGACCCTGCTCGCAAGCGTAGACCTCGGTCTCATGACGGTCCAATCCATTTTTTCTTATCGGCGATACCGATTTTGGTATGGGATGCGGGGTGCGCGGCCGCGCCGAATGGGATTCGGCGGGAGAACGGAAGGGGCGGCAGAAACAAAAACGCCGCCCGAAGGCGGCGTTCTTGCGCGACGAGCGTTACTCCGTCTCGTCCTTGAGGCTCGGCAGCGCCGACGCCTCGCCGGTCTTCAACAGACCGACCTGCGAGTAGATGCGCAGTTTGTCGCGCGTATCGGTGATGTCGAGATTGCGCATCGTGAGTTGCCCGATGCGGTCGCGCGGCGAGAACGTCGACGCGACCTTTTCCATCGACAGCCGTTCCGGCTGATACGTCAGGTTCGGCGATTTGGTCGAATGAATCGAATAATCGTTGCCGCGGCGCAGTTCGATCGTCACTTCGCCGGTCACGGCACGAGCGACCCAGCGCTGGGCGGTTTCGCGCAGCATGATGGCCTGCGGATCGAACCAGCGTCCCTGATACAGCAGGCGGCCGAGGCGCCGGCCGTTTTCGCGGTATTGCTCGATCGTGTCTTCGTTGTGGATGCCCGTCACGAGCCGCTCGTACGCGATGTAGAGCAGCGCGAGTCCCGGCGCTTCATAGATGCCGCGGCTCTTCGCCTCGATGATGCGGTTCTCGATCTGGTCGCTCATGCCGAGGCCGTGGCGCCCGCCGATGCGGTTCGCTTCCAGCAGCAGTTCGACGGAATCCGCGAATTCCACGCCGTTGAGCGCGACCGGACGGCCTTCCTCGAAGCGGACCGTCACCGTTTCGCGGGCGATCTGCACGTCGTCGCGCCAGAACGCCACGCCCATGATCGGATTGACGATCTGCATGCCGCTTTCGAGACTTTCGAGGTCTTTCGCCTCGTGCGTCGCGCCGAGCAGGTTCGAATCGGTCGAATAGGCCTTTTCCGCCGACATCTTGTACGCGAAACCCGCCTTACTCATGAATTCCGACATTTCCGCGCGGCCGCCGAGTTCGTCGATGAACGTCTGGTCGAGCCACGGCTTGTAGATCTTGAGATCCGGGTTCACCAAAAGGCCGTAGCGGTAGAAGCGCTCGATGTCGTTGCCTTTATAGGTGCTGCCGTCGCCCCAGATGTTGACGCCGTCCTGCTTCATCGCCGCGACGAGCATCGTGCCGGTGACCGCGCGGCCGATGGGCGTCGTGTTGAAGTAGGTGACGCCGGCCGTCGAGATGTGGAACGCGCCGCATTGCAGCGCCGCGATGCCCTCGGCGACGAGCTGCGCGCGGCAGTCGATCAGCCGCGCGCCTTCGGCGCCGTATTCGGTCGCGCGACGCGGAATCTGTTCGTAGTCGTCCTCGTCCGGCTGGCCGAGGTTGGCGGTGTAGGCATAGGGAACCGCGCCCTTGATGCGCATCCAGTGGAGCGCGGCGCTGGTGTCGAGACCGCCGGAGAACGCGATGCCGACCTTCTGGCCGGTCGGAAGACTTTCAAGAATCGTGGTCATGTAGATGCCGCCAAATCGTGGTGAAAGATCGAAAAACCCAAATTATGACGGATTGTCGGCGGCGTGGGCTGTTGGAGCGCGTCGGGAGCGCGTTTGGTCTTGGCGCGAAGGGGGCGATTATGTGACGCGAACGCGTGGCGTTTAGTGAAACCCGCTCGTGACTCCTTCCCCAAAATCCAAAATTTACCGATCGTCGAATTGACACCTAACTGAGCACCGTTTCGACGATTTGAAACGAAAGTAAGCCGTGCATAATGCCTCAGGTGTACCGGGTCGGTTAAATGGGAAGCAGAAGCGAGTCCGTTTCCGGCCACGTGTGGACGCCTATCTGAATCGATCAATGCAATTGTCCGTTTTCGGCTGACAAAACCCGTTTCGATCGTCCGTCCCGCGTTCCTCTTCAACGCTGACCGCGCGTCAGCCGCCGCGATGTGGCCCGCTTTAGGATTCAAGGAATGAAACCGGCAAAAAATTCGTTCTGGTCCAGATATGGACGTTACGTGACGCTTGGCGTGACCGCCTCGGCTTTGGTCGGCGTCCTCACTTTCGCGCTCTGGCGCCACGAAGAGCGCAGCGCGAAACTCGATTCGGCGCTCGACGGCGTCGCGAGCCAGATGCGCACCGACACCGCGCTCTGGACGCGTCAGGAGAAAGACGCATCCGAGATGCTGCGCGACATCCGCACGCAGGACGTGACGGCCATCGGCGTGAGCCCCAACGCGATCCTCGTCTCGACGCGCGCGGGCGCGAAGTATTTCGTCACCGATCACAACGGCGCGTTCTCGAACGCGCTCCTGCTCGGTGAAATGAAAGTCGATGCGCGTCCGCCGTATCAGCTCGTCTGGCTGCCGGATGCGAACATCCGTTCGGACGCCGCGCTCTGGATGGATACCTTCGACCGCACGCGCGACGTGCTCGGGCTCGTGTTGCCGCTGCTCCTGATCGGCGGCATGGTCTGGTTCATGCGCCGCGAGATGACGGGCGGCGCGAAGCTGCTCGGCGAAGCGCCGACGCTCTCGTTCCAGGACGTCATCGGCGCGGGCGAAGCGAAAGCCGCGCTCTCCGACATCCAGGCGTATCTCTCCAACGCGAAGCAGTTCACCGGCATGGGCGTGCGCGCGCCGTGCGGCGTGCTGATGGTCGGCGGCCCGGGCGTCGGCAAGACGCGGCTTGCGCAGGCGCTCGCCGGCGAATGCGGCGCGAATTTCATCTCCATCACCGGCAGCTATTTCAGCGCGAAGTACTACGGCGTTGGCGTCCAGAAGGTGAAGCACCTGTTCGAACTCGCCCGCAAGAATGCGCCGACCGTCATTTTCATCGACGAAGCGGACGGCCTCGCCAAACGCACGGACACGGGCAACGGCCCGGCGGAAGCGGAGAGCAACCGCGTGATCAACCAGTTGCTGGCGGAGATGGACGGCTTCGAGTCGAACGAGGGCGTGATCATCGTCGCGGCGACCAACCATCCGGACAACATCGACGAAGCGCTGCGCCGTCCGGGCCGTTTCGATCGCACGGTGCACGTGCGCCTGCCCGATCTCGACGACCGCGCCGAAATCTTCCGTTTCTATGCCGACAAGCTGAAATCGAAAGCCGACGACGTCGATTTCCACCAGCTCGCGCGCCTCTCGACGGGGCTGTCGCCCGCGACGCTTTCCATGATCGTCAATCAGGCCGGGCTCGTCGCGCGCAAGGCGGGCGAGAGCACGGTGGCGGCGAAGCATTTCCTGGAAGCGATCAAGATCGCCCGGATCGGCGATGTGAGCGGCGCCGAACGCGCGCTGAACGAGGACGAGCGCACGCGGATCGCGGTCCACGAGGCGGGTCACGGGCTCGTCGCCGCGCTGCTCGGCACGGGCGTGCTCGAAGAAGTGACGATCCTGCCGCGCGGCGGCGCGCTGGGCGTCGCGCTCATCACGAAGATGCAGGACAAGCACCTGTATCGCGAAACCGAAATGCGCAACGAAATCCAGGTGCTGCTCGGCGGCCGGAACGCCGAACTGCTGACGTTCTCGGAAGCGTCGAGCGGGGCCGCGCAGGATTTGCAGGAGGCGTCGCGGATCAGCCTCGACATGGTGTCGAAGTTCGGCTTCAACGCCGACGGCAATCTCTTCAGCCTGGCCGCGCTGCCGCCCCAGTATGCCGGCCTGCAAATGAAGGCGGCCATCGAGCACGCCAACATCCTGCTCAAGGATCTGAACGAGGCCTGCCAGGCGCTTTTGCGCGACAACGAGCCGGTGCTGCGCGCCATCGCGGAACGCCTGCTGGAATCGGAAACGGTGCCGGGCGAGATCGTCTACCGGCTGATCGACGAGCACAAGGTGCGCAAGGACGGCCTGCATCTCGCGCAGGAAGAGCGCGTAGCGGCGTAAGAAGCGGCGGCGGGCCTAGCTCGCCGTCGATTCGTGCGCGCGCCGCAGCCGTTCGCGGCTGTTGCTCAGATGCATGCGCATCGCGGCGCGGGCGTCGTCGGCGTCTTGCCGGAGGATCGCCTGATAGATCAGCCGATGCTCGTTGAGCACGTTGCGCAGCCGTTCGATCTGATCCAGTTGCGCGATTTCGGCCTTGCCGAGCCGCGTGCGCGGGCTCACGCCGGGTCCCATCTGGCTCAGCACGTCGAAGAAATAGCGGTTGCCGCTCGCGCGCGCGATTTGCAGATGAAATTCGACGTCGTGGGCGAGCGTGTCGGTGCTCCCGTTCGCCAGCTCCGCCTCGAAGCGGCCGAGCGCCTGCGCGATCTGCTTCAGATGCTGGTCGGTGCGGCGCTGCGCGGCGAGCGCGGCCGCCGCGGCCTCCAGATCGATCCGGAATTCGATGATCGCCATCACGTCGAGCATGCTGGAGAGATCGGCTTCGGGCAGCCGCAGCGCGTCTTCCTTGTCCGCTGGCGCAAGAACGAAGGTGCCGATGCCGTGGCGCGTCGCGACCACATGCGCCGCCTGCAAGCGCGAAACCGCCTCACGGACCACGGAACGGCTCACCGACAGTTCCTTCATGAGCGCCACTTCGGTCGGAATCTTGTCGCCGGGCCGGAGCATGCCGCGCTCGATCTGTTCGCGCAGCATGGTGACGACTTTGTCGGTGAGACTGCTCATGGGCGTGATGTCGAATGCGGTTGAAGGGTGATCGGACGTCGCGGAGGGCGATGGAACGCCCGCCACCGCAGTCGTCCGATGACTCGCAGTCTCGGCGACGGTGCGAGTCGCGTCAAGGCGGGGCGGTGCGCGTTGAATGTGAAAAAAGCGGCCGAGGCCGCTTTTTCGTCTGAAGCGCGAAGCACTCAACCCTTCACGATCTCGCCATCCCGACGACGCCACAACGCGAGCGGATTGGCATCGGCCAGCGCTTCGGGCAGCAGGTCGGCCGGGAAATCCTGATAGCACACCGGACGCAGGAAGCGTTCGATCGACGTCGTGCCGACCGAGGTCACGCGGCTGTCCGACGTCGCCGGGAACGGGCCGCCGTGAACCATCGCGTGCGACACCTCGACGCCCGTCGGGAAACCGTTCACGAGAATCCGTCCGGCCTTGCGTTCGAGCACCGGTACGAGTTTCTTCGCGGCCGGCAGGTCGTCGCGGTCCATCTGGATCGTCGCCGTCAACTGGCCGACGAAATGCTCGGCGACCCGCGCCAGTTCCTGTTCGTCCTTGCAGCGCACGATGGTCGACGCCGGTCCGAACACCTCGTCTTCCAGTTCGGCCTTCGTGAGGAACGTCGCGGCGTCGGTGACGAAGAGCGCGGCGCAAGCCTGCGTCGGACCGCTCGCGGCCTGCCCGTGCGCGACCGCTTCGACGCCCGCGGTGCCCGCGAGGCGGCTCTCGCCTTGCCCGTACGCCGCGTGGATGCCCGGCGTGAGCATCGTCTGCGCGGGTTTTGCGCTCAGTGCCGCCGATGCCGCCTCGACAAACTTCACGAGGTCCGGTCCGTCGATGGCGATCGCAAGTCCGGGGTTCGTGCAGAACTGCCCGGCGCCGAGCACGAGCGAATCGACGAAACCCTGCGCGATGGCCGCGCCGCGCGTCGCCAGCGCCGTCGGCAACAGGAACACCGGGTTGATGCTGCTCATTTCCGCGTAGACCGGGATCGGCTCGGGGCGGCGTGCCGCGACCTGCATCAGCGACGTGCCGCCTGCGCGCGAACCCGTGAAGCCGACCGCCTTGATGGCCGGATGCGCGACGAGCGCCTCGCCGACCGTGCGACCCGCGCCGACGATCAGCGAAAACACGCCTTCGGGCAGGTCCATGTCGCGCGCGACCTGCTGGATCACGCGGCCCACCATCTCGGACGTGCCAAGGTGCGCGCTATGCGCCTTTACCACGACGGGACAGCCCGCGGCCAGCGCAGCGGCCGTATCGCCGCCCGCCACCGAAAATGCCAGCGGGAAGTTGCTCGCGCCGAACACGGCGACGGGGCCGAGCGCGATTTTCTGCATGCGCAGGTCCGAACGCGGCAGCGGCTTGCGGTCGGGCAGCGGCGAGTCGAGCGTGGCCGAGAGCCACTGGCCGGCGCGCACGACTTGCGCGAACAGCTTGAGCTGGCCGGTCGTGCGGCCGCGCTCGCCTTCGAGACGCGCCTTCGGCAGGCCGGACTCTTCCTGGGCGCGCTGGATGAGCGCGTCGCCGAGTGCCGCGATGCCGTCGGCGATGCGCTCCAGAAATTCCGCGCGCACCGTGAGCGGCAGGTTGCGGTACGCGTCGAATGCCTTTGCTGCCAGATCGCATGCCGCCGCGACGTTGTCTTGCGTGCCGCTGCCGAAAACCGGCGCGGCGATGTCTTCGCCCGTCGCGGGATTGAACGCGCGCAGGGGTTTGTCGGTGCCGCGCACGGCCTGACGGCCAATCAGCATTTCGCCGGTAATCTGCATTTCGTCTCCTGAATTCGATGGTAACAACATCAGTCATCGTATAACAGGTGACGCGGAGGAGACAAGTGCAATCGGTCTAGGTTTGATGTTCGAACCGGAAACGCCCGCGTCGAACATTCGGACGTCGTACAACCGCGTCGCGGTGACGCCGGGAAGTCATCTGATGTCTCGCCGACAACCGATTCAATAGGCGTTCACCCTTCGTCATCGCGCTGAAATCCTTGTCGGATATGAGGCGCGGACGCCGAGGGTAAACGCGCGATTGGAAAACGGGGAAGGAAAAAGTAGACTGTCGTCAGACAACGTAACACATACGCGGTACGAGTCCAAAACCGTCCACGCCGAAGCGCCGATCGGCTTTTCAACCTGACAGGTACTTTTCCCATGCCCACCACGAACACGATCCAACGCAACGCCACGCCGACCGTCACCGAATTGCGCGTCGTCCCGGTCGCCGGGCGCGACAGCATGCTGATGAACCTCTCGGGCGCGCACGGTCCGTTCTTCACGCGCAACATCGTGATTCTCACGGACAGCGCGGGCAACACGGGCGTCGGCGAAGTGCCGGGCGGCGAGGCGATCAGGAAGACCATCGACGACGCGCGCGCACTCGTCGTCGGCCAGTCGATCGGTAATCTGCAAGCGGTGCTGAATACGGTTCGCACGCAATTCGCCGACCGCGACGCAGGCGGCCGCGGCCTCCAGACGTTCGACCTCCGCACGACCATCCACGCGGTCACGGCGCTCGAAGCGGCGCTGCTCGACCTGCTCGGACAGCATCTTGGCGTGCCCGTCGCGGCGCTGCTCGGCGAGGGGCAGCAGCGCGAGGAAGTCGAGATGCTCGGCTACCTGTTTTACATCGGCGATCGCGGCAAGACCGATTTGCCCTATGCGAGCGGCGCGGACGGCCGCGACGACTGGGAGCGTCTGCGCACCGAGGAAGCGATGACGCCCGAGGCGGTCGTGCGTCTCGCGGAGGCGGCCAAGGCGCGCTACGGCTTCAACGACTTCAAGCTGAAGGGCGGCGTGCTCGCGGGCGATGCGGAAATCGAAGCGGTGACGGCGCTCGCCGAGCGTTTCCCGGACGCGCGCGTGACACTCGATCCGAACGGCGCGTGGTCGCTCGCGGAAGCGATCCGCCTGTGCCGCGACCAGCACGACGTGCTCGCCTACGCGGAAGATCCGTGCGGCGCCGAGAACGGCTATTCGGGCCGCGAAGTGATGGCGGAATTCCGCCGCGCGACCGGCCTGCCGACGGCGACCAACATGATCGCGACGGACTGGCGCCAGATGGGTCACGCGATCCAGTTGCAGTCGGTCGACATTCCTCTCGCCGACCCGCATTTCTGGACGATGCAGGGTTCGGTGCGCGTCGCGCAGATGTGCAACGACTGGGGCCTCACGTGGGGCTCGCATTCGAACAATCACTTCGACATCTCGCTCGCGATGTTCACGCACGTCGCGGCGGCGGCGCCCGGCAAGATCACCGCGATCGACACGCACTGGATCTGGCAGGACGGCCAACGCCTGACGCGCGATCCGCTGCAAATCGTGGGCGGCAAGGTGAAGGTGCCGCAGAAGGCGGGGCTCGGCGTCGAGTTGGATATGGACGAGATCGAGAAAGCGCATGCGCTGTATCAGCAGCATGGGCTCGGCGCGCGCGACGACGGCGTCGCGATGCAATACCTGATCCCGAACTGGAAGTTCGACAACAAGCGCCCGTGTCTCGTGCGATAGAAAGCGAGCCAGCAGCGCGTGCATTCGACGCCCGCCGAGCAATCGGCGGGCGTCGTCGTTTGGGGTCCGGGCGACGTTCAATGTCGTCGAAGTCGCGGTTTCCCAGTTACTGGAACGCGTGCGCAGCCCGGGCAAAAACCCCTTCTGTAATCGGCGCTGAAAGAGTAGTCTCGACGAGATTCAAAACAATCAGCGAACCCATTTCGGAGGAGACACCGATGGAGTTGGAGAACCGCACAATCAGGCACGTCATGATCCGGCTCGTGCCGTTTCTGATCCTTTGCTATTTCGTGGCTTATCTCGATCGCGTCAACGTCGGATTTGCTGCACTGCAGATGAACAAGGCGCTGGCCTTCTCAGCAAGTCAGTTCGGTTTCGGCGCCGGGATTTTCTTCATCGCGTACTTCTTCTTCGAGGTTCCGTCCAACCTGTTGCTCGAACGATTCGGCGCGCGACGCTGGATTGCGCGGATCATGTTCACGTGGGGCATCCTCGCCGCCGCGATGGCGTACATCCCGCAGATTTCGCGATCGATGGGCGTGTCTCCGGCGTATGTGTTCTACGGCTTGCGGGTGCTGCTCGGCGTGGCCGAAGCGGGGTTCTTCCCCGGCATCATCTTCCTGCTGACGCTCTGGTTTCCGGCCGCTTATCGCGGACGGGTCGTCGGGTATTTCATGGCGGCGATTCCACTGTCGACGGTGATCGGTGCGCCGATCTCGGGCGCGCTCCTTCAGATGGACGGCATCGCCGGCATGCAGGGCTGGCAGTGGATGTACCTGATCGAAGCGATGCCCGCGCTGCTGCTCGCCTTCGTGGTGTTCTTCTACCTGACCGACAAGCCCGCCGATGCGCACTGGCTCCCCGCCGACGAACGCGAATGGCTCGTGGCCCGTCAGGCGCACGAGCGCGCGCACCGTGAGTCCGTGCATAGCTTCAGCGTGAAGGAAGCCATCCTGAACCGCCGCGTGCTCGCGATCGCGCTCATCTACTTCGGCGCCAACGCGACC
Organism: Caballeronia telluris; assembly: GCF_001544495.1. Classification (GTDB taxonomy): domain Bacteria; phylum Pseudomonadota; class Gammaproteobacteria; order Burkholderiales; family Burkholderiaceae; genus Caballeronia; species Caballeronia telluris. The sequence continues at coordinate 143,873 of NZ_FCNZ02000001.1, read as the reverse complement.
AACTACGGCCTCAGCTTCTTCCTGCCGCAGATCGTCAAGGCGTTCGGCCTGACCAACGTGCAGACGGGGTTCGTCACATCGCTGCCGTATATCGTCGGCGTGATCAGCATGGTGCTCTGGGGACGTCATTCCGACCGCAAGCTCGAACGCAGATGGCACGTCGCCATCGCGCTCCTGGTCGCGGCGGGTGGCATCGCGGCATCGGCGGGGCTCGACAACCCGGTCATGAAGATGATCGCGCTGTCGATCGCCGGTTTCGGCATCTTCGGCTGCCTGCCGGTGATCTGGACGCTGCCCGCTTCGTTCCTCTCGGGCGCGGCGGCGGCGGGCGGGATCGCGGCCATCAATTCGCTCGGCAACCTCGCGGGCTTCTTCGGGCCCTACGCGATGGGCTGGATCAAGGACAGCACCGGCAGCTTCGGCGCGGGCCTTCTGTGTCTGTCGGGCGCGGGGCTGGTCGGCGTGGCGGCCGTGCTGCTGCTGCATCACGATACGGCGCTCGAAAAGGTGTCGAGTCCGCAAGATGGGCGCGCGGCCGAAGGTGGCAGTGCGATGAGTCCCTGAGCGGGTGAGTTGAAGTGAAGGGCGGCGCGCAGCGTGGCGCCGCCTTATTCGTCCAGTTCGTAGCTCGACTGGAATCTCTCGGCTTTTATCGCGTAACCGTCGGTGCCGTCTTCGTTGTTGAAGACGAGGTAGTCGCCGCGTTCGTAATGCGTCTGGCCTTCCTTGGTCGACACCTGTCCCGCGTTTTCGGCGACTTCGGCCCACACCGGCGTGATCTTGCGATACGCGCCGCGATGAACCTCCCGATAGGTCTGCGCAAAAACCTGCGCGTCGACCGTATAGATCTCGCCGTTGTTGTCGACGATCCAGTCGCCCTGCTTGCAGCGCTGCTCGCCGCCCCATTTGCGGAACACGAAGCCGTCCGTCTCCAGCCGCAACGGGACGGCGACGACGAATTGATCCGGTTTGCGGCGATAACGGCGTCGTTCGGACATGGTGACCGTCGGGACGAATCGAAGGTGGATGGGAGAAGCTAGGGTGCATTTACATCCTAGCGCAGATAACCGGGAAGCGTCGCCGCAATCGATTGCGTCTGGGAGCGCGATTTTGGCGTATGGACGCTGCTCAGGAACACTATCGTAGGAAGGCCGGCGAACGCCGCGCACTGGCTCGCGCATCGGCAGGCGAGCAGGGCGACCCAGGAGACGCACATGCCCGCCAAGATCTTCCTCAGCCATACATCGGAATTCGCGCACATCGCGAAGAGCCTGAGAATGTCGATGCTCGCGCTGTGTCCATCGCCGGGACTGATCGACGTGCGCGTGAACGAGGAAATGCCCGGCGGCACGAAGTGGCGCGAGTGGATCAACCTGAACACGCGCGACGCCGACGCCTTCATCTACCTATACCCGAGCGCGGCCGTCGACAACGGCTGGCCCGGCTACGAACTCGCGCGCTTCACGGTCGTCGACGAGAAGACGGTCGTGTCGATCCGCAATCCCGATCTGAAGCTGCCGGGCATGTTCGACCAGTATCAGGGCTACGAGGCCACCGAGGAAAGCATCCTCAAGTTCCTCCGCGATGTCTTCGTCAAGGGCCTGTTCAGCAAAGGCGAGCCGCTTAACGATGAAGTCGGCAACGTCGCCGGGGATTACTACGACACTGCCCGCACGGCGGCCCGCGAACTCGCGGAACTGTTCGCGAACGCGTCGATCAAGCCGCAGTACTACACGCGACGCATCCAGCTCTCGCTCGCCTATGACAGGAACCACAAGCTCGATCCCGCGCAGTCGCAGGTGGAGGGCAACGGCGAGGGCATGAAGCTGATCGGCATGCGGCCCGACGCGACGGTGAGCTGGTCGGCGCTTTCGGCGATGCTGGGCGATTCAGTCGAGTGGCCGGCCGAACTGGAGCGCGAGATTCCGTCGCTTGTTTCGGGCGCGCTGCCGCCGCATCTCTCGCCCTTTGCCAATGAACACGGCATCTTCATTCCGCTGATCTCGAAGAGCGAGGTCGTGCAATCGCTGTTGCGTCGGCTGACCGTGCTGTTCGTCGAGGCGAACAGCCAGAAGCTGCGGCCGATGTTCGAATGGAAGATGCCGGACGCGATGCCCGGCCAACTCGCGACGTTCGTCCTGCTCGTCAGGCTGATCCTGCGGATTCGCTTTGACATCCTGGAGCCGCGCTTTCTGGAGACGAAGTACCGTGCGCCTTCGCGAGACGAGTGCGTTGCGATGTCGGAAACCGTGATCGAGGAATACGACGAGGTGCAGGAGGAGTCGAAGAAGATCGGCATTCCCGGTGTATCGGCGTTCCAGATGCTGTTTGATAGAACGCTCTCCGAGAAGGTGGAGACGGCGACTTCAGAGTACCTCTTGAGAATCCGCGCGTTGCAGGCGTATCCGAAGCAACTCGACGCGCGCGGCGCCGACGCCGATCACGCTGCCATGCTGGCCGAGTTGCTGCAGTCGCTTCGCGAGAACAATGCGCACTGGCTCGCGATCGTGGCGGCGCAGTTCACGCTGCTCGACTGGCGATAGGAAGCGCCTCGCGACCCCGGCTAGTGGAGGGTCAAACGGCCCTCCTTAAAAGCGGCCGGCTCCCTCAACAAGCACGGTTTTGCGGATGTCGTTCAGCTACCAGAATGCCCTTCATCGATCTGCCGATCGATTGACCCCTGGGTTCCTCTGGAGATGATGATGAGCAAATTGACCGATCTGCTTGGACGTGTCGTCATGGTGGCTGCTTGCACTGTCCTGATCTCGAATGTCGCGCAAGCGGAAGATCGCCGCGTCAAACTGATCAACTCGGCGAATGAGGATATCGTGGAGTTCCGCGCGAGCAACGTCAACGACCGCTACTACGGCGAAGACCTGCTTCACCGCTACGTGGTGCATCCCGGCTACTGGATGGTCGTCAATACCGACGACGGCACCGACCGCTGCGTCTATGACTTCAAGACCGTGATGCGCAGCGGGCAGGTGCTCCACGAACATAACGTCAACGTGTGCGTGCTCGAAACCTATCGCGTCACGTCGCGCTGAGCGTATTCATGAACTCCACGATTTCGCTTGGCCGCCGGCAGGCAGTCTTAGGCGTTGCGTTCAGAAGAAAAACGCAGCACCGCCAAACCCGCTCGCGACGCCAATGCGAAACGCCTCGCTTTCCCCGCTTGCTTGTCTTGCTCGCTCAGCCCAGCGTGAACCGGTCGCGCGTCGTCACATAGTCGCTCGCGCCAAAGCGACCCACAGGAAAGTAGTGCTGAAGCCGCACGCGCCAAGTCTCGACGTCGATCAATTCATCGCGTGCATGCAGCCGGTGCACCTTGCCGATGAAGATGTGCCGGCTCGTCGTTTCCAGCGTCTCCCATAGCGTGCATTCGAACGCGACCGGCGCTTCCGCGATGCGCGGCGGCGCGACGCGCGAGCTTGCCACCGGCGTCAGTCCGACCGAGGCCAGTTCGCTCACGTTCGGCGGGAAGCGCTCGCCGCATTCGATGCATCTTCTCCGCGATCGCCTCGTCGGACAGATGCACGACGAACTCGCCCGTGCGCGCGACGTGGTGCTGCCGCTTTCGAAGACCGGGATCGTGATCGGCTCGATCTTCGTCATCACGATCGTGATGGGCGACTTCCTCACGGTCGGCGTGATGGGCGGCCAGCAGATCGCATCGGTCGGCAAGATCATCCAGGTGCAGACGGGCTATCTGCAGTTTCCCGCGGCGGCGGCCAATGCGGTGGTGTTGCTCGCGGTCGTGCTGATGATCGTGTGGGCGCTGACGCGCGTCGTCGACATTCGAAAGGAGCTTTGACATGGCGGCGCGCGCGCTCAGGCATCACCGCGAGCATCGGCCGGCGAGCTTTTACTGGCTCGCGCTCGTGTTCGGGCTCTTCGTGCTGTTTCTTTATGGTCCCGTCATCACGATCTTCATTCTGTCGTTTCAGGGCCCCGAAGGCGGTCTGACGTTTCCGATGCGCGGCGTGTCGCTGCACTGGTTCGAGGCGCTGCGCAACGGCGTCGGCGATATCGACATCTGGGGTGCGTTCTGGCGTTCGGTCCGGCTCGCGCTCGCGGTGACCGTGCTGACGGTGCTGTTCTCGGTCGCGGCGGGGCTGGCGTTCAGGCGGCGCTTTCGCGGCGATACCGCCGTGTTCTATGTGTCGGTGGCGAGTCTCATCATGCCTTCGATCATCGTGTCGCTCGGGATCGGGCTGACGTTCCGGCTGCTGGACAACGGCATCAAGTATCTCGCCCCGGCCTGCGGATTCGAGTCGTTTGCCGACAGCTATACGGCGTCGATGGGGCTCTTCACCTCGGCACTCGGCGCGCATCTCACGTGGACGCTGCCGTTCGGGCTGCTCGTGATGTTCGCGGTGTTCAACCGCTTCAATCCGGCTTACGAGGAAGCGTCGCGCGATCTTGGAAGCACGCCGTGGCAGACGTTCAGGCACGTCGTGTTGCCGATCATCGGGCCTTCAGTCATCGGCGTCGGGATGTTCGGGTTCACGCTGTCATGGGACGAGATCGCGCGGACCTCGCAGGCCATCGGCGAGCAGAACACGCTGCCGCTGGAACTTCAGGGGCTGACGACGTCCGTCACCACGCCCGTGATCTACGCGCTCGGGACGATGACGACGGTGTTGTCGCTGACCGTGATGGTCGGATGTTTGCTGGCGGTGAGGTGGCTGGCGAAGAGGCGAGTGGCCGCCATACGCTAGGATCGCGCGCCCACGATCGCCCCCATCAACATCCTCGCCCCCGGCGACAGCGGCGCGTCGCGCCGCGTCACCAGCTCATATGCCTCGCTCTGCGACGACAGTTTCAGCGGCAGCGTGCACGCAACCCCATGCTCCGTGCAAAAACGCGCGACGTCGACCGAAACCAGCGCGACCAGCGCCGCATTCTTTTGCAATAGCGAAAGCGTCGCGAACGCCGACGTCGTCTCCAGCAGATGCGCGGGAAACCGCAGCCCGGCATCGTGGAATTCGCGTTCGAGCAACACGCGCATCGGCATGTTCGCGCGATACACGATCCACCGGTAACGCGCGAGATCGCCGAGCGAAAGACGGCGGCGCCGCGCGAGCGGATGCGCCGTGTTCGCGATGACCGCGAGGGTCTCGTCCTGCACGAACACGCTGTCGTACAGATAGGGCGCCGGGCTCACACTGGTGCGGCAAACGGCGAGGTCGAGCCGCCCGGCATCGATCAGGCTGAGCAGCGTGGCGCTCGTGTCCTCGACGATCTCCACCGACATCTCCGGCTGTTCCTCCATCACGGCGGTGATCGCGTCCGTCAGGAGCGGCACGGCGCCCATGATGACGCCGACCGAGACCCGACCGCCCGCGCCGCGCATGATGCCGACGATCTCCTCGCGCAGATGCGCGAGATCGGTATGGATGAGGCGCGCGTAGCGAAGCGCGCAATGACCGGCCGCGTTGGGTTCGAGTCCGCGATTCGTGCGCACGAAGAGCGGCGTGCCGAAGGTCGTTTCGATCTCGTGCAGCGCCTTGCTCGCGCCGGGCTGCGTCAGGGCGAGCTGCTTGGCGGCGCCGAGCAGCGAGCCATGTTCTCCGAGCGCGATCAGAAGCCGCAGTTGCTTGACATGCAATCGGGAGATGATCGAATTGAGCGTGGGTGTCATGCGGAATGCGGCCTGAAGCGCCTGCCTTGAGAGAAAGTTATAACGGTATCAAAAGTCGTCAGTATCGGGGCGTCTGTTTGCTCACTATACTGGGTGACTCTCCCCCGCCCGTATAACTTCGCGTCATCCATCCATGTCCCTCATCAACTACATCACCCAGATCCAGTTCGACTGCGGCGCGATCCGGCTGCTTGCCGGCGAATGCGAGCGCATCGGCATTCGTCGTCCGCTCATCGTGACGGACGCGGGCATTCGTGCCGCCGGCATTCTCGATACCGTGCTCGCCGCACTCCCGGACGCGACGCCCGCAGCGGTGTTCGACGGCACGCCGCCGAATCCGAACGAATCCGCCGTGCGCGATGCAGTCGCCGCCTACCGCGCTGGTCAATGCGACGGCGTGATCGCGGTCGGCGGCGGCTCGTCGATCGACCTGGCGAAGGGCGTCGCCGTGTGCGCGACGCACGAAGGTCCGCTGCAAAGCTTCGCGCTGATCGAAGGCGGCGCGGCGCGCATCACGTCGGCGACCGCGCCCGTCATCGCGATTCCGACGACGGCGGGAACCGGCAGCGAAGTCGGCCGCGGCGCGATCCTGATTCTCGACGACGGCCGCAAGGTCGGCGTGATCTCGCCCCATGTCGTGCCGAAGGTGGCGATCTGCGATCCGGACCTGACGGCTGGCCTGCCGCCAATGCTCACGGCCGCCACCGGCATGGATGCGATCGCGCATTGCCTGGAAACCTTCATGGCGCCGGCGTTCAATCCGCCCGCCGACGGCATCGCGCTCGACGGCCTCTGGCGCGCGTGGCGTCACATCGAGCGGGCGACGCGCGACGGCAGCGACCGCGTGGCGCGACTGAACATGATGAGCGCGTCGATGCAGGGCGCGCTGGCGTTCCAGAAGGGACTCGGTTGCGTGCACAGCCTGAGCCATTCGCTCGGCGGCATCGATCCGCGCCTGCATCACGGCACGCTCAACGCAATCTTTCTGCCCGCCGTGATCGCGTTCAACAGCGCGGCTTCGTCGATGCAGGAAGAAGGCAAGCTCGAACGCATCGCGCAGGCCATGGGTCTCACAAGCGGCGAGGAAGTCGGCCCGGCGATCCGCGCGATGACCGCGAAGCTCGGACTGCCGGCCGGGCTCGCCGAACTGGGCGTGACACGCGAGATGTTCCCGCGCATCGTCGCGGGCGCGCTGAAGGACCACAGCCACAAGACCAATCCGCGCGACGCCTCGCCCGACGACTATCTGACGATGCTCGACGCCTCGCTGTAATCCGCATGGCGATCCTGAGCATTTCTGCTTAATCGGATAAGATCGACGCTGGTCCCGCATCATCGGGCCGCCGCGTCCCGGTTGCATTCGATGAGCGGCGACCCTTCAACCGTAAGGAACACGACATGGCTACTTCAGGCTACACAGACACCCGGCTCCTCATCAACAACGAATGGTGCGACGCTCTGAGCGGCAAGACGCTCGACGTCGTCAATCCGGCGACCGGCAAGCCCATCGGCAAGGTCGCGCACGCCGGCATCCCCGATCTGGACCGCGCGCTCGAAGCCGCGCAGAAGGGCTTCGAGGCATGGCGCAAGGTGCCGGCCAACGAGCGCGCCACGACGATGCGCAAGGCCGCTTCCCTCGTGCGCGAGCGTGCCGCCGACATCGCGCGCCTGATGACGCAGGAGCAGGGCAAGCCGTTCCCGGAAGCGCGCGTCGAAGTGCTCGCGGCCGCGGACATCATCGAATGGTTCGCGGACGAAGGGCGCCGCGTCTATGGCCGGATCGTGCCGTCGCGCAACCTGTCCGCGCAGCAGCTCGTCATCAAGGAACCGATCGGACCGGTCGCCGCGTTCACGCCGTGGAATTTTCCAGTCAACCAGGTCGTGCGCAAGCTGAGCGCGGCGCTCGCGAGCGGTTGCTCGTTCCTCGTGAAGGCGCCCGAAGAAACGCCGGCGTCGCCCGCTGGTCTCTTGCAGGCGTTCGTCGATGCGGGCGTGCCGGCCGGCACGGTCGGCCTCGTGTTCGGCGACCCCGCCGAGATCTCCGGCTACCTGATTCCGCATCCGGTCATCCGCAAGGTGACGTTCACCGGCTCGACGCCCGTCGGCAAGCAGCTTGCCGCGCTCGCGGGTTCGCACATGAAGCGCGCGACGATGGAACTGGGCGGCCACGCGCCGGTGATCGTCGCGGAGGATGCGGATGTCGCGCTGGCCGTCAAGGCTTCCGGCGGCGCGAAGTTCCGCAACGCGGGGCAGGTCTGTATTTCGCCGACGCGCTTTCTCGTGCATAACAGCATCCGCGAGGAATTCGTGCAGGCGCTCGTGAAGCACGCGGAAAGCCTGAAGCTCGGCGACGGTCTTGCGGAAGGCACGACGCTCGGGCCGCTCGCGAACGCGCGCCGTCTCACGGCGATGGACAAGGTGCTCGAAAACGCGCGCGCGACGGGCGCGACGGTCGCGACGGGCGGCGAGCGCGTGGGTTCGGAAGGCAACTTCTTCGCGCCGACGGTGCTGACCAACGTGTCGCTGGACGCCGACGTGTTCAACAACGAGCCGTTCGGTCCGGTGGCGGCCGTGCGCGGCTTCGACACGCTGGAAGAGGCAATCGGCGAAGCCAATCGTCTGCCGTATGGCTTGGCGGGCTATGCGTTCACGAAGTCGTTCAAGAACGTGCATTTGCTGTCGCAGCAGCTGGAAGTCGGGATGCTGTGGATCAACCAGCCCGCCACGCCTTCGCCGGAAATGCCGTTCGGCGGCGTGAAGGATTCCGGATACGGGTCCGAGGGCGGACCGGAAGCGATGGAAGCGTATCTCGTCACCAAGGCGGTTTCGGTGATGGCGGTTTAAGGCGCGTTTCGCTTGCGCCTTGAATCAATGCGGGGACCCGGCCTCACGGCGGGTCCCCGTTGCATTTGGCTTCATCCGCAGCACGAACACCCGCCGCGATGGCGCATTCCGTAGCTGCCCGCCGAGTCGTCCTGCATGCGTGACGAGTCGCCTGCGAGCGTCGGCGCGCCGATCACGACGCGCGTCGCAGCTGCTTTGCATCGTGGACAGAGGGCGGGATCGTCGCGTTCGGCAATGCGGCGAACCTCTTCGAAAGCGCCGCAGTCGGCGCACGCGTAATCGTAGACTGGCATGGCGTTGGAGCTTAAAGGACAACCGGATACTCCATGATACGCGCCGCGCCGGCCAACGCGCCGTCAGCGCGCAATGACGGGCTAATGTAAAATCCTTTCCTTCGCCGTCGATTCATCGCGTCGCCGTGTGGTTCCCCTCGCGACGCCAGCCCATCGCATTCCCCGCTTCGCCCCAACAGTTCCCGGACATCTCATGGAAGTTCTCACCGCCGAAACCAGCCGGTTTTCGGACATGCGCAGCAATGTGCTCGCGGGCCTCACGTCCGCGTTCGCGCTCGTTCCCGAGTGCATCGCGTTCGCGCTCGTCGCGCAACTGAACCCGCTGATGGGCCTCTACGGCGCGTTCTTCATCTGCACGATCGCGGCGCTCTTCGGCGGCCGTCCGGGCATGATTTCGGGCGCGGCCGGTTCGATGGCGGTGGTCATCGTCGCGCTGGTCGTGCAGCACGGCGTGCAATATCTGCTCGCGACCGTCCTCCTCGGCGGCGCGCTGATGATCCTGTTCGGGCTACTGCGGCTCGGCAAGCTGATCCGCATGGTGCCGCATCCCGTGATGCTCGGCTTCGTGAACGGCCTCGCGATCATCATCGCGATGGCGCAACTCGAACACTTCAAGGAGACGACGTCCGCCGGTGCCGCCTGGCTTCACGGCGACGCGCTCTGGCTGATGTGCGGCCTCGTCGCGCTGACGATGTGCATCGTCTACCTGCTGCCGCGCCTGACGAAGGCGGTGCCGCCCGCGCTCGTCGCGATCGTGGGCGTGGGCGTGTTCGCGCAACTGCTGCACCTGCCGGCGCGAACGCTCGGCGATATGGCGCACATCGCGGGCGGCCTGCCGACCTTCGCGATCCCGAGCGTGCCGTTCAACGTCGAGACGCTCTCCATCGTGTTTCCCTACGCGGTGCTGATGTCGGTCGTCGGGCTGCTCGAAACGTTGCTCACGCTCAACCTCACCGACGAACTGACCGAAACGCGCGGCCAGCCGAACCGCGAATGCATCGCGCTCGGCGCGGCCAATGTGGTGTCGGGTCTGTTCGGTGCGATGGGCGGCTGCGCGATGATCGGCCAGACGATGATCAACCTGAGTTCCGGCGGACGCTCGCGCCTGTCGGGCGTGACGAGCGGCGTGATGATCCTGCTCTTCATCCTGTTCTTCTCGCCGCTGATCGAGCGCATTCCGCTCGCGGCGCTCGTCGGCGTGATGTTCGTCGTGGCGCAGCAGACGTTCGCGTGGGGTTCATTGCGCGCGTTGAACAAGGTGCCGCGCAACGACGCGCTCGTGATCGTCGCGGTCACGACGATCACCGTGTTCACCGACCTGGCGATCGCGGTCCTGTGCGGCGTCGTGATCGCGGCGCTGAATTTCGCGTGGCAGCACGCGGGCGAAATCCGCAGCGACAGGAAAGACGAGGCAGGCGCGCGAACCTACGTTCCGCATGGCACGCTCTTTTTCGCTTCGAGCGCGCAGTTCCAGAGCTTGTTCGATCCTTTGAACGATCCGCAGCACGTGACGATCGATTGCAGTCATCTGCGTTTCGCCGATCATTCCGCCATCGCGGCGGTCGAGGCCATCAACGAGCGTTATGAAAAGGCCGGCAAACACTTGACGCTCACGAACCTGTCCGCGCGCTGCCAGCGGATGTTGCAACGCGCCCGCGTGGGACTTGCGCTCGATTGCTGAGCGAAAGTTTCTGCAATAGCCGAACACCTCGAAAGAACTTCGCGAAGACGAACGTTGCTTGCCGCTTTGCGCGGTGCAAGGTTGCCCGAACATGACGATGCGCGATCAGTCGATTGCGCCATGTAAGCCAACCCTCGATAAACGCACCGTCAAGCCATGCAAGCACGTCTTCGTATCCATTCCCGTTACTCCGCGCTCAACAGCACGCTCGATGCCGCGCATCCGCCGATGCCCGCCGGCGCGCCCGGACAAGGCATCTGCCGCGCGAGCGCCCATGCGTACGATTGTCGCTGGAGGCGCACTGGGGCGCGGATGGCGTCGTCGCCGATCCGCTGCAGGAACTCGGTGCCGATATCGCCGCGTGCTTTCCCGACGTGAGACACGACGTCAACACCGCGACGCGCCAGCGCTTCGTGATTCGCGCGAACGACGAAAGCGGCGCCCGCGCCGCGCGTGCCGTCGCGCTGACGGCGGCCATCGACGGCCCGAACGCGCTTCGCCTTCGCGTCGTGCGCTGAAGCGCCGGCGATGCATTCGATGAATCGTGCGAAGTGCGCGGCGGCGTGCGTGTCGGTCGTGGGCGCGAACCTGCTCTCGGGTTGCGCGTGGACGCTCATCTCGGCCGCCGATGCCGCCGGCTCGCTCGTGCAGGCGGGTTTCACGGTGGCATCGAACTATTCGTCGCCGTCGTTCGTCACGGGCACGCCCGCGACGCTGCGCTCGGTCTGCATTGAACTGAACCAGACGGTCAACGCGAGCGACTTCGTGCCGACCTTGCAACTCGCGTTGCAGCGGCGCGGCGTGAACTCGATGGTCTACAACCCGGGCACGTCGCCGCCCGGCTGCGAAGCGATGCTCATGTACGCCGCGACCACCGACTGGGACCGCCGCGCGTTCAGCGACGAACCGACCTCGTATCTGGCCGCCATCGACCTCACGCTCGTGAAGCAAGGCCAGATTCTGGTGACGGCGCGCTACGAGATGCACGGACTGAACGTCGACCGCTTCGCGAGCGCGCGTCAGAAGCTCGCCGCGCTCGTCGACAAGATGGTGGTCGCGCGGGCGGACTAGTCGAGGGCGCGCTAAGCGGGCTTCCTGCATTCTTCCCGAGCTTTACTTCGGCCAATGGCGACGGGCACGCGCTGCTATCTTTGGGTCGTAGTTGCTTCAATATCGATCCCTTTTCGGTCCGCCCGGGTCTTCCCGGGATGGACCGTCTTTTTATCCGCGCGGCGCTTCTCGCTTTCAGAGCACGAACCTCGCCCGCAGCATCTCGATGTCCGCCCTTGCGACGCCCAGGCCCTTCACCAGATAGTCCGTCAACGTGCCAAAGCTCTGCTGCATCTGGTCGAACGCGGCTTCGAGCGTCGTGCTTTGCGCGCGAAAGAGCGGCGTGACGTTGGCCGCGACCGTGCCCGTGCGCGCCGCATGCGCATCGATGCGCGACTGGATCGCCGCGGCCGCGACGCTATTGGTCAGCAGATAGTCCTGCACGATCACATCCAGCGGCACGCCCGCGATCGCGAGCAGCAGCGCGGCGGCCCAACCGGTGCGGTCCTTGCCGGTCGCCCCGTGAACGATCTGCGGCCCCGCCGTGTTCGCGAGGCGCGTGAAGACGACGCCGAGCCGCGCGCGCGCCGTCGCATCGAGCACGAGACGACGCTGCGCTTCGGCGATCCACGCGCTGGCGGCGTCTGCGCTGGCGGGCGCGGCGGAGGCGAAGTCGAATGGCGCGATCTCGGCGAGATCGCGCGTGGCGCCGGCCGGCACGCGGTCCGGTGCGAGCGATGCCTCGTCGAGCGTGCGCAGGTCGTGAACCGCCTGGATTTGCAGGCGGTTCAACGCGGCGGCGTCGTTGTCGTCGGGCGCGAGGGTGCCCGAGCGATAGGCCACGCCCCGTCGCAGGCGACGGCCATCGGCGGTCGGATAGCCGCTTGCATCGCCGGCAATGTCGCGGAAGTTTTCGACCGAGGCGAGACGCGGCGTGTCGACTGCCTGCGCGTTGTCATTCGCGCCGCCACAAGCCGCGAGCAGGCTCGTGCCGAAGCCGCCGGCCGCAACGGATGCGAGCGCGGAACCGGTGCCGCCGCGCAGGAACGCGCGGCGCGAAAGCGGGGCGTCGCGCAGGAAAAGTGAGAGCATGTCGAAGTCGATGGTGTGATCGGTCGGGCAATCGCTTCAGGCGATTTCGGCTACGCGTGTTTCATGGCGCGCGGCGGCGGGCATCGCGATGCGCACGAGCAGCCCGCCGCCCGCCGCGTTGCGCACTTCGCAGCGTCCGCCATGCTCGCCCGCGAGTCGGCCGACGATGGCGAGGCCGAGCCCGCAATGGCCGTCGCCGCTGCGCGCGGGATCGAGCCGCACGAACGGCTTGAGTGCTTCCTCGATGCGGTCGGCGGGAATGCCCGGACCGTGATCGCGCACTTCGACGATCCATTCGCCCGCGTGCCGCGCGGTGCGGATCTCGACCGGCGGCTCGCCGTGTTCGAGCGCGTTGTCGACCAGATTCGTCATCAGCCGGTCGATGAACGTCCGCGGCAGGCGAAACGCGTCGCCCGCTTCGAGCGACAGCGCGAAGAGCGGCGCGTCGCTGTCCTCCGGCAAGGAGAATTGCTCGGCGAGAAACGCATCGACGCCGACTTCCGGCCCGTGCGAGGGCGAGCGCGCCGCGAACTCCAGAAACTGCTGGACGATGCGCGTGAGCGAGTCGATGTCGCGCATGAAGTGACCGCGCTCGGTGTCGTCGTCGACGAGCATGCTCGTGCGCAGCTTGAGCCGGGTGAGCGGCGCTTTCAGGTCGTGTGCGATGCCCGCGAGCATCACGGCCTTGTCGTCATCGGCGTCGCTGATCGTGCGCATCATCTGGTTGAAGGCGCCGATCAGGTCGCGCAATTCGCGCGGGCCCTTCTCGCCGACCGGCACCGGCCGCTCGCCCGCGCCGAAGCGGCGGGCCGCCTGCGCGACGCGCGTGAGCGGGCGCTGCAACTGCCACGTCGCGAAGAGCGAGAGGACCACGGCGCCGATTAGCATCGCGATCGACTCCATCATGAAGGGCGGCGCGGGCGGCAGGTCGATCGGCGTGACGATCCAGTTGCTGCTCTTCGGATAGCGCACCCAGAGGCGCGGCTGGCGCTCCTCGTTGCCGTCGACCGCGAGTTGCGTGCCCGGCGGCAGGTCGCCCGCGAGCTGACGCGCGAGCGGCGCGAGCGGCGTCTTCGCGGGATCGCGCAACTCGACCGATGCGGGCATGTTCCACACCGGCACGAGATGGACGCGCATCGCGCGCGCGAGGCGTCCGCCGAGCGTCGCGTCGCTGTTGGCCGCCTCGATCACGAGCAGGAGACCGCGCGCGTAGCCGTCGGCGTCGTGCAGCGGACGCTCGATCGCCAGGAGCGTGAACCAGCCCGCCTGCACCACGACGAGCACGGTCACGGAGATCAGCGCCATGCGCCCGAACAGCGAGTTGAACGGGCGGCACAGGGACGTTCGCAGGGTCATCGGGAGGGCGCGTCCGTGCCGGGGAAGACGGCGCCGTCGGCGTCCGGGACGAACACGTAGCCCTGGCCGCGCACCGTCTGAATGTGGCGCGGATTCGACGGATCGTCCTCGACGATGCGGCGCAGGCGCCAGATGGGCACATCCAGCCCGCGATCGCGGAACGCGAGATCGTCGCTGTGTACCAGATCGTGAATCAGCACGCGCGAGAGCACCTTGTACGGGTGCCTGATGAACACCTTCAGCAACGCGAACTCGCTGTCGCGCAACGGCATGCGCTCGTCGCCCGACATCAGCGAGCGCGTCACGAAGTCGACTTCGAAGCGGCCGAAGCGCTCGCGCGCGCGCGGCTCCGGCTTGCTCGCCACGGGCGCGCGGCGCCGCAGCACCGTTTCGATGCGCGCAAGCAGCTCGCGCGGATCGAAAGGCTTCGCGAGATAGTCGTCCGCGCCGGCTTCGAGGCCGCTCACCTTGTCGGTCACGCTGCCGCAGGCGGTGACGAGGATCACGGGGATGTCGTCGCCGGCGGCGCGCAACTGACGCAGCGTCTGCAATCCGTCCGTGTCCGGCATCATGATGTCGAGCACGACGATGGACGGCCGCTCGACTTCGAGCCGCCGGCGCAGGCCGCGGCCGTCGTGCAGGACCGACACGTCGAAGCCGCGCGTTCTCAGGAAGCGGCACAGCAGGTCGCGCACCATGGGGTCGTCGTCGACGATCAGAACCGATGTAGTCATCCCGAAATTTTATTACCGCATCTCGAAATTGATGACGTCCGGGCGCGCGCGAACGCATTACCGAATCTTACGCAGTCTTGTGGAAAGCGTTTGCGCGCTTCGTCTCGCGACCAAAATAACGCTTGTTTCATGCGGTAAAAACTACGGTCGGCCCGCGTGGCGCGGGTTCGGGCGTGCGCGCGCACCTACATCAGGCGAGACGAGCGCAGTAAGAATCGGAAAGCCGTTCGGTATCGCGGAAAGATCGCGATGCGTCTTAAAATGAATCGCATGACTCAACATGTACTGATCGTCGATGACGACCCCGTGGTGCGCGACCTCGTTCGCGAGTATCTGCAATCGCATGGCTTCGCGGTCTCCGTGCTGCATGATGGCGCGAGCCTCAAGCGCCGTATCGAAGCCGAGCGGCCCTCGATTGTCGTGCTGGACGTGATGATGCCCGAGCGCGACGGCATCAGCGCGTTGCGCGAGTTGCGCGACAGCGGCGAGGACATTCCCGTGATTTTCCTGACTGCGCGCGCCGATGTAGTTGATCGCGTGATCGGCCTGGAACTCGGCGCCGACGACTATCTCGCGAAGCCGTTCGATCCGCGCGAACTGGTGGCGCGGATCCGCTCGGTGGTGCGGCGCCGTCATGCGGCCGTGCCGGGCGCGCCGGAGAATCGTCCGCCGTATCGTTTCGGGCCGTTCGAAGTGGACTTCTGCGCGCGCGAATTGCGCCGCGCAGGCGAGCGCGTGCCGCTGCGTTCCGGCGAGTTCGCGACGCTCAAGATCTTCGTGAAGAACGCGATGATGGTGCTCACGCGTTCGCAACTGAACGAGAAGCTGCGCGGACAGGCGGGGTCGTATCGCGACCGGAGTCTCGACGTGTCGATCTGGCGGCTGCGGCGGCTGCTCGAAACCGATCCTTCGGACCCGCGGTATGTGCAGACCGTGTGGGGGCAGGGGTACATCTTCGTGCCGCACGGTGAGACGGGGGCTGCCGAGCGCGTTCGAGGGCACGCGTAGGCTTCCGACGCGCCAGCCCCTAAAAAGTCAGCACACTCAAAAAGAGCCGCTGCAACCAGCCCATCGTAGCGGAGTCGGCGAGCATCAACGTGCAGGCGATCAGCGCGCCGCCGCATGCGGCGCGAAAGGCGTATCGGGCGAGCATCGGCGGATCAGGCGGTCGTGTCGATGGTCGTGCCGAGATGCGAAGGCCGCGAGAGAGTGGGCGTCGCCGGGGTCGCGGGCGTCGTCGTCGATTTTGTCGATGCCGCGCCGGACGTGACGGTGTTGCGCTGAAGCGGCAGGGTGTGCGCGGGCGATTGCGGGGCGTGATTGCCGATCGGGTTGCTGACGGTCATGGCCTGTTCCGTGAAGAGGGGTCGTCTGGATCGAAGCGCCGGGTGGCTCGTCGATGCATGAATCTTCACGTAGGGACCGTCTCGCCGATGAAGCGAGAAACGCGCGGTTTCCGGGGGTTCTTACTTGCCGTTACCGCGTGTGAGAGAGGGTGAAAGAGATGCGCGCCTCACCCTTCCTTCGACACCATCCAGCCCACCCCGCGCACGTTCCTGATGGCGTCGCTGCCGAGCTTCTTGCGCAGCGAATAGATGATGAATTCGACCGCGTTACTTTCCACTTCCTCGTTCCAGCCGTAGATGCGGTCTTCGAGTTCGGCGCGCGAAAGAATCGCGCCCGGCCGGATCATGAGCGCCTGCAGGAGAGAGAACTCGCGGCCGGAAAGGCGCGTTGCCTGGCCGTTGACGACTGCCTCGCGCGTCGCCGGATCGAGCGAGAGCGTGCCATTCGTCATGACGGGCGCCGCCTGCCCGCCGCGCCGCCGCATCACCGCGCGCATGCGGGCGAGCAGCTCGGTCATTTCGAACGGCTTGAGCACGTAGTCGTCGGCGCCGCCGTCGAGGCCGCGCACGCGGTCTTCCACCGTATCGCGCGCCGTGATGACGACGAGCGGCACCGGATTCATCGACGCGCGCACCGTGTGCAGCACGTCGAGACCGTCGCGCTTCGGCAAGCCGAGGTCGAGCAGCACCACGTCGTACACCTGCGTCTCGATGCTCGCGAGCGCGGTCTGTCCGTCGCACACCCAGTCGACGGCGTAGCTCGCGTCCCTCAGCACGCTCGCCACGGCCTCACCGATCATCAGGTCGTCCTCGACTAGCAATACCCTCATCGCGCCGCTCCGCTTGTTCATGATCGCCACGCCCGAGCATAGCCCACCGTTTGCGAGCGCGTCATCGCGCCACCCAGCCGCGCCGGATGAGCGGCGCGAACAGCGGCCGGTAGACGGCCGTCGCCATGCGCAGGAGCGGCTCTTGGAACCAGCGCCCGGTGGCCGCCGCGAGCCAGGCGGCCGCGCTCGCGACGAGTGCCGCGCCGAGCATGTCGAACGGGAAATGCACGCCGAGATAGATGCGCGACCACGCGATCGGCACGCCGAGGAGCGCGAGCAGGGCGCCGGCGCGGCGTGTGCGCTCATGCAGCATGAGACTCGCTGCAACGGCGCAGAGGAACGTGAGATGGTCGCTCGGCAGCGAAGGGTCGGCGATATGCGGCATCAGATGAGTGCCGAGTCCGATCATGAACGGTCGCGGATGCGGCCACAGCGCCACGACGATCTGCGCGAAGAACAGGGCAGCCAGCGCCGCGGCGCTCGCTTCGATCAGTCCGCGCCGCAATGCATCGTCGCCGCGCAGCCAGCCGATGACGAGCGCGAGCGGCACGAGCCAGATCGCGTAGTCGGCGAATACGAATGCGGCTGTCACCGCATAAGGATTCGGATGCGCCGGGGCGTTGATCAGGAGGAAGAGCGATTGATTGAGTGATTCCATGAGCATCCAGGGGCGGGTGATTGTTTGCGACCGTAACGAGGAAGACTTAGCGGACTCCGAGGAACCTTCAGCGCAGCGTGCGGCGCCGGATCGCGACGGGTTCGCGCAGACCGCGCGCCTCGACCACCCGCCAGGCGGCGGTGGCGATGCACCCCCAGGCGATCTCGCGCATCCGCCGCACGAGCGCGAGCGAGAGCGCAGCTTCCCCGCCGATGCCGAACGCGCGGGCCACCGCGACGACCGTCGCTTCCTGCACGCCGAGCCCGGCCGGCGCGATGAACACCGCCTGGCGTACGGCCTGGGTGATCGCCTCGATCGCAATGGCCGCGCCGATGCTCGCGGGATGCCCGAGCAGCGCGAGCGCCAGATAGATCTCCGCGGACCCGAGCAGATAGCCGGCGAACTGCCATGCAAACGCGGCGGCGAGCAGCCGCGGCTTGCCGAGCAGCACGCGGATATCGGCATCTAGCTGGCGGCCGTCGATGCCGGACGACGATGCGTCGCGTGCCGGCAGCAGACGCGTGGCGATGCGCGCGAGCCCGTGAAAGAGGCCGCCGCGCCGCAGCAGCGCGAACAGCACGAAGGGCAGCGGCAGCGAGACGGCGAGCGCCACGCCGACCGCCCGCCCGACCTGCGCGTTCGTGCTGCCCGCATAGAGCAGCGCGAGCCCGAGCATCGCGAACGCGTACTGCACGGCGATCGTCACGAGCACTTCGACGACCACCGACGCGCTGACACGGCTCACGCGATACGGGTCCTGCATGAAGCGGCTCGCGAGCCGGATGCCCGCGAGTTCGCCGCCGATGCCGAAGACCGGCAACAGTCGGCTCACTGCCTCGCGCACGGCGGCGATGAGCCACAGCACCGTCAGCGCGATACGACGCTGCAGCAGCAGATGCCACGCGCGAGCGTCGAGCAGGAGTGGCAACGCATGCAGCGGCACGAGCCACAGCAAGAGCGGGCCGGCTCGCTCGACGAGGCGCCACGCATCCGCGATGCCGTCGTGAAGCGCGATCGCGGCGACGAGCGCGAAGGCCGCCGGCCAGCGCAACAGCATGAGCCCGCGTCTCATGCCCGCACCCGCGCGGCGGCGCGCGCCTGGTGGCCGAAGATGTCGGCGAAACCGCCCTGCATCGCGCCGCTCGCGGCGAGCGCCCCGGCGACCGCGGGCGAGCGCAGCGCGGCGAGTTCATCGGCGTGCCGGTAGCCGCGCATCGACGACGTGAGTGGGCCCGTGCCCACGCTCGCCGGATGGCAGTAGATCTCCAGCACGCCATCCGGTTGTTGCGCGAGCACCGCGAGCAACGCGCCTTCGTCCATGCGGCCCGTGAGCGCCAGGCCCGCGACACGATCGTTATGGTCGACGCCCGCGCGCGCCATGCGCGCTTTCGCGAGCGCGATCCACGGGCGCAGTCCGATCGAGCCGTGCAGTTCGTTCGGCAGGCGCATCGCACGCAGGCCGAACTCGCGGCCGATATCGAGAATCAGCGCAAGCACGGTTGGATGCAGATGAAAATGCTTGTGCGTGTTGACGTGATCGAGCGCGAGGCCGCTCGCCGCGAAGGCTTCGAACTGCGCGCGGATTTCCGCCGCGAGTTGCGCGCGCACATGCGGCAGGCAGAAGAAGCGCAGACCGTCCAGCGCCATTGAAGAACCGAAGCGGCCTTCGCGGTCGACGAGATCGGGAATCGCGTGATGCGGCAATGTCGCGTAGCCGTCCGCGAGGACGATGTGCAAGCCCACGCGCAGGTGCGGCAACTCGCGCGCGCATGCAATCGCGCCTTGCGTGGCGGGCGCGCCGACCATCAGGCTCGCCGCGGACAAGACGCCGTCGCAATGCGCGAGCACGACCGCCTCGTTCACGCGTGGGTGCAGGCCGAAGTCGTCGGCGGTGACGATCACGCCGCGCACGCTCAGGCCTCGTGCGTGCGCAGGAAGCGGAAGAATTCGACGCCTTCGCGCAGGCGCCGCTTCGTCATCTCCCAGCTGACGAGCATCTCGCGCACGATCTCCCATATCTTCGACGGCCTGAAGTAAAAGCGCTTGTAGAAATTTTCAAGCTGATGATAGATCTCGTCGCGCGACAGATGCGGGTAGCCGATCGCCGCGAGTTGCACGCCTTCCTTGCTGACGAGATTGATCACCTTGTTCTCTTCGAGCCAGCCGTTCTCGACGGCCTGCCGGTAGAGCGTCGTGCCGGGATAAGGTGCGGCGAGCGAGACCTGGATCGTATGCGGATTGACCTCCTTCGCATACTGGATGGTCTTCTCGATCGTCTCCCGCGTCTCGCCGGGCAGCCCGAGGATGAACGTGCCGTGGATCTTGATGCCGAGCTTGCGGCAATCCTCGCTGAAGCGCCGCGCGATGTCGGTGCGCAAGCCCTTTTTGATGTTGAGCAGGATCTGGTCGTCGCCCGATTCGTAACCGACGAGCAGGAGCCGCAAGCCGTTCTCCTTCATCACCTTGAGCGTCGAAAAGGGAACGTTCGCCTTCGCGTTGCACGACCACGTCACGCCGAGTTCGCCGAGTCCGCGCGCGATCTGCTCGACGCGCGGGCGGAAGTCGGTGAAGGTGTCGTCGTCGAACATGATCTCCTTGACCTCGGGCATGTTGTCGCGAATCCATTTCACTTCGGCGAGCACGTTCTCCACCGAGCGCACGCGATAGCGATGGCCGCCGACCGTCTGCGGCCACAGGCAGAACGTGCAGCGCGAGCGGCAGCCGCGCCCCGTGTAGATCGACACATACGGATGCTTCAGATAGCCGATGAAGTAGTTGTCGATCTTGAGGTCGCGCTGGTAGACGGGCGCGACGAACGGCAGCGCGTCCATGTCTTCGAGGATCGGGCGCGCTTCGTTGTGCTCGATCGAACCGTCCGGCAGGCGATAGCTCAGTCCGCGAATCGCAGCGAACGGCCGGCCTTCGGCGATCTCCTTGCAGGTGAAGTCGAACTCCTCGCGGCAGACGAAGTCGAGCGCATCCGTCGCCGTGAGCGAATTGTGCGGATCGACCGCGACCTTCGCGCCGACCATGCCGACCAGCACGCGCGGCCGCATCGCCTTGAGGCGCTCGGCGAAGAGCGCGTCCGAAGGAAACGACGGCGTGCTCGTATGGATCACGACCAGTTCGTACTGCGCCGCGATGGCGAGCGTCTCCTCGACGCCAAGGCCGTCCGCGGGCGCATCCAGCACGCGGCTATCGGGCACGAGCGCGGCCGGCTGAGCGAGCCAGGTTGGATACCAGAAGGAGCGAATCTCGCGCCTGGCCTGATAGCGCGAGCCTGCGCCGCCATCGAAACCGTCGAACGACGGAACCTGCAGGAACAGTGTCTTCATGGCGGAACTCTCTGTCGTGAAAAGGGGATTCATCGCCGATCCGGAAGATCGGACGCGTCGCAGTCGGGACGCAGATGCGGCTCGCTCGCGGTTCGCGCGCTGTCGACACGCACGCGCGCACCGCGCCATGACACGCTGCTGCCGAACCCCGCCGCGAGCCATTCCAGCCCGAGCAGCGCGTCGCGCAACGGCAGGAGCGGCAGGTCGCGCCAGAAGCCGCGCCAGCTGCGCGCGCTGCGCCAGTGCAACAGCAGACGCGCGCTCAAGCCGAGCGACGTGCTCAGGTCGACGATGGTGTCGACATACGAATGCTCGATCGCGCCGCCGCTCGCATCCATGCCGACGCCAAGCAGGCCGCTCGCGACGAGCCACGGCGACGTGAAAGTGATGAACAGGAACGCGAAGCCGATCGGGTTGACGGACCGGATCGTGCGCAGCCAGCGCGTCTCGCGGCGCCAGAGCGAAGCGAAGTCGCGCTCGGTCACGTCGGTCGCGACCACCACGTCCGAGAGCACGACGGCGAGGCCCAGATCGCGGACGCGTTCGGCGAGGCGGTAGTCGTCGGCGAGACAGTCGCGCAGCGCACGAAAGCCGCCACTCGCGGCGAGCGTGTCACGCGTGAGCGCGAGCGTCGCGCCGAAACCGAAACTGCGCGAACCCGCCGCGTGCGCGAGGTGGACCGAGGGCACGAACCATTCGTCGATGAAGAGCGCGCCGATCCGCGCCCAGAAGCCACCGATGCGCCGCGCCCGATAAAGGCACGTGACGAGGCCGACATCAGGCTCGAAGAGCGGCGCGGTGACGCGCGCGAGATAGTCGGGCTCGACGGCGATGTCGCTGTCGGCGATGACGAGCAGGTTGTGCCGCGCGTGCGCCGCAAGATTGATGAGGTTGCCGACCTTGCGGTTGCTGCCGTGATGCGAGTCATCGACCACGAGCTGGATGTCGAGATGCGGATAGGCGCTTCGCAGACGCGCGACGACTACCGCGGCCGGATCGCTCGCCGACGCCACGCCGAACAGCAGTTGATACGACGGGTGGGTTTGCACGCAGAAGGTTTCGAGGTTCTGCATGAGGCGCGGTTCCGCGCCGCACAGCGGCTTGAGCACGCTGACCGCCGCGGTCCTCGACGGGCAACGCGCTTCACGCGTTCCGGCGGCCGTCTCGCGCACGGCAGGACGCAGAAGCGACGCCACGGCCACGTAGCAGCTCGCGATGCAGCACAGGACGATGATCACCCATTCCGCGAAGGGCAGCGACGGCGTCATCATGAAGCCTTCCGCCCGGCCGGGAAAGGATGATTCCGCTTACGGATGACTGCGAGCGTTGCTGTCGTCATGCTGTTGAACACGGCGGCTCCCTTTGCATTGCGGTTTGCCTGGACTGTCGCGGATTTCGCAAGGTCGAAAGGCTGCCTCGCCCATGCTTAAGAAACGCTTAAGCTCGCTAACGCACTCCGGAAAAGACACGCGCAAACAAAAAAAGCCCGGCTTTCGCCGGGCTGAAGAGGACGGTCACGATTCCGAGGCCGCGGCCGTCCGCGTGGGGGGTGTCGCTTCGAAGCGCGTCGCCGAAGATACATGGCGCCTCCGCAAAATCCACTCTGACCGGCCAGACTTAGATCAGACTTAGGCCGCACGCCGGTTGAACCGCCATGGCGGAAAGCCGCTATCCTTTGGCGGCCGCCTTCCCTTGCGCCGCACCCCGGTTCAGCTCGATGTGCAGTTGCACGAGCCAGTCCTCGCGGCATGTCGCGGCGATGCCGGGCTCGTCGCACCCGTTCGCGGACCATGCGAGTTGCCGCGACGATTCGGCGGCATCGAAGGCCCGGCGCGCCCGCCGCCTGACGAGCATCGCGAGCGCCGCCGCGCCGCCCAGCGCGGCAATGCGCGCGGCGGGCTGGCTCATCGTGTCCGGCCGGCCGAACAGCACGGTCACGAGTAGGCAAGCCGCATCGGACAGCGCCACCGCGAGCGCGAACAGCACCAGATTCGCGCGGATCGCAACGAAAGTGGGCACTTGCATGGTTGTCTCCCGAACGGCACGCATGAGGATCGCTTTGCGTCATGGTGCGGGCGCCTACCTTAGGAGACCCTTAAGCGGACGACGTGTTACTTATTGCGGTGCATCAGCAGCTTCAGGAGCACCGGCAGCACGAGCAGCACGAGCGGCAACTGAACGATCAGGCCCGAGATGATCGCGATGGCAAGCGGCTGCTGCATCGCCGAGCCCTGGCCGAGCGCGAACGCGAGCGGCAACAGCGCGAGAATCGCGGCGATGGTCGTCATGGCGATGGGGCGCAAGCGGTTGCGTCCGGCCTCGATCAGTGCGCGCTCGAACGGCACGCCTTCTTCCCGCGTCAGGCCATTCAGCTCCGACACATAGAAGATCGCGACTTCGGTCACGATGCCGATGATCATCGTCATGCCCATCATCGCGGAGATGTTCAGTTCGATGCCGGTCAGCCATAACCCGATGAACACCGCGCCGGTCGCAAAGAGCGGCATGGCGAGCACGGCGAGCGCGAAGCGAAAGCGTTCGTACAGGAAGAGCAGCAGGCCGAACACGAGCGCGACCGCCGCGCCGAACACGCTCATCAGCCCCTTGAAGGCGATCTGCTGCTGCTGATACAGACCGCCGAGTTCGTAGTACACGCCGTTCGGCAGGAGGCCCGCCGTGCCGAGCGCCTTCTGCACGTCGGCGATGGTCGAGCCGAGATCGCGTCCGTCGATGCGCGCCGTCACCGCCACCATGCGCTTGAGATTGTCGCGGCTGATCTCGGGCTGACCGCTCACCGCGACACGCTCCGCGACGCGCCTGAGCGCGAACAGGTGCCCGTCCGGCGCGCGGATCTGCAACTCGCCGAGTTGCGTGTCGGTCAGCTTCATGGCGCCCGCGACGCGCACCCGCACGCCGACCGTCTTCGGCCCGCTCTGAAACTGCGTCGCGACACTGCCTTCGATCATGTCCGACACCGCCTGCGCGATCGCCTGCGGGTCCATGCCTTCGGCGGCCGCGGCGTCCGGACGGATGTGCAGTTCGAGCGCGTCGCCGGCCGGATTGATGCCGTCGTTCACGTCGACCACGCCCTGAATCTTGCCGATGGCGGCGGCCACCTTGCGCGCGGTCGTGTCGAGCGTCGTCTGGTCGTCGGAATAGATCTTGATCTGCACGGGCTGCGGCACGGCGGTCAGGTCGCCGATCAGGTCTTCCATCAGTTGCGCGAGCTCTATGCTGACGCCGGGCACCTGCGTTTCGACCTTCGAGCGGATTTCCTCCATCACGGTTTCGATCCGCTCGCGACCGCCCGCTTTGAGCCGCACGAAGAAGTCGCCCTTGTTCGGCTCGTTGAGGTCGCCGCCGAGCCCCGCGCCCGTGCGGCGCGAATAGGTCGCGACGTTCGGGTTCGCGCTCACGATCGTCTCGATCTGCTTCATGAGCCGGTCCGTTTCGCTGACGGACGTGCCCGGCTTCGTGTGATAGTCGAGCACGAAGCCGCCTTCGTCCATCGTCGGCATGAAGCCGCTGCCCACGCGCATGAACGCGATCGCCGCGACCACCGCAAGCGGCACGAGCCCGACCAGCACGAGCCAGGGCCGCGCGCTCACGCGCTCGACGAGCGAGCCGTAACGCTGGTTCATCCATGCGGCGAGGCGCGTTTCGCGATGCTCCTCCGCGTCGCGCGGCTTGAGCCAGCGGTCGCACAGAATCGGCACCGCCAGCCAGGTCACGAGGAACGAGATGAAGAGCGCGCTTGCCATCGTCACGGAGAGCGCCTTGAAGAACGCGCCCGTCACACCCGACAGAAACGCGAGCGGCACGAAGATGATGAGCGTCGCCGCCGACGACCCCGCGAGCGGCCGCGTGAACTCCAGCGCCGCCGACATCACGCGTCCATGAAACGCTTTAGCGCCGCCTTCGCGCATGCGCCGCACGATATGCTCGATCATCACGATGGCATCGTCGATCACGAGGCCGACCGCCGCCGCCATGCCGCCGAGCGTCATGATGTTGAAGCCCATGCCGAAGACATCGAGCAGAAGAATGGTCGCGGCCATCACGACCGGCACGAGCGCGACCGCGATGGCCGTGATCTTCCAGTTGCGCAGGAACGCGAAGAGAGTGAAGGCCGCGAGCACGACGCCGATCATGATCGCGTCGCGCACGCTCGTGGCCGACGCGATCACGAGTTCGCTCTGGTCGTACCAATTGGACAGATGCACGCCCGCCGGCATCTGGTGCTGAAAGTCGGCGAGCTTCGCGCGGATCGCCTTCGCCATCGCGACGCTGTTCGCGCCTGGCTGCTGATAGATGTTCACGAGCACCGCGTCCTGGCCGTCGGCGGTCACGCGCATCCATTGCGGCACGACGCCTTTTTGCACCGTCGCGATGTCGCCGAGGCGGACCTGCGCCGTGCCGTTCGCCTGCACGACCACGTTCTTCAGTTCGTCGATGCGCGTGATGGTCGTGTTCGCGATCACCAGATAGAGCTTGTAGTGATCCTCGATGCGGCCCGTCGCCATCAGCACGTTGCTCGCGCCGATCGCCTTCGACACATCGGCGAGCGAGAGCTTGTAGGCCGCGAGCCGGGCGGGGTCGATGGCGACTTCGAATTCGTCCTCGGCGCCGCCCGTCACGTCGACGCGCGCGACGCCTTCCACCGACGACAAGAGCGGCCGCATCTGGAATTGCGCGAGGTCATGCAACGCGGAAAGCGTCTGCTGTTTCGACGTGAGGCTATAGGCGAGCACCGGGAACACGGTCGGGTCCATGCGCCGCACCTGCATCGACGTGCCTTGCGGCAGCGTGCCGAGTATCTCGCCGATGGCCGACTGCGCCTGCAGCGTGGCCTGCGCCATGTCGGTGCCCCAGTCGAAGTTGATCGAGATCTCGGCGGCGCCGCGGCTCGTCTTCGATTCGACATCGCGCACGTTGGGCACGCGCCGCAGCGCTTCCTCGACCGGCATCGTCACGAGCGTCGCCATCTGCTCGGCCGGCCGGTCGCCGGCGTCGAGCGAGACCACCGCGCGCGGAAACGCGACGTTCGGAAAGAGCGAGATCGGCAGGCGAAACGCGGTGAGCGCGCCCGCGATGGCCGACAACGCGATCACGAACAGCAGCGAGCGCCGGTGCGCCTGCATCCATTGACCGAAATTCATTTGACGGCGCCCCCTGCGGGCCGCACCGTCATGCCGTCCTTCAGTTCGTAGTTGCCGGTGACGACGAGCGGCTGCGATGCGTCGAGCGGGCCTTCCACGCCGTAGCGCGCGCCGTCCTCGGTCTTCATCGACACATTCACGCGGCGCGCCTTCTTCGCGGGCGTGACCTGGAACACGTAGGCGCTCTTGTCGTCCTTCAGGACGGCCGTGCGCGGCACGATCCAGTGCGTGCCATTCGACGTCGCGATATCGGCGGCGACCCGCGTGCCGGGAATGAACGCGGTCGAGCCGAGCGGCACGTTCGCACCGACGTTGACGAGTTGCGTTTGCGGGTCGATCGACGCGCCGACCAGCACGACGCGACCCTGCACCGCGTTGTTCGCGAGGGCCGTCGAGAGGCCGCGCAGCGTGACGTTGTCGCCGGGATGGATCGCGGCGGCGTCGGCGGGATCGACGCCGAGCGTGACGTTGCCGCGCTTGTCGTTGCCGGTGCCCGACGCGACGAGTTGCAGGATCGGCGCGCCCGCCTGCACCTGATCGCCGGTGTTCGCCTGCACCTGCAGCACGACGCCGTCGGCCGGTGCGGCGATCGGCTTGTTGCCGTTCGCTACGCCGGTTTTCTCCTGCGCCGCGAAGGCCTGATGCGCATCGAGCGCGGCCTTCTTCGCGGCCGCGAGTTGCGAGGCGGTCGCGAGGCTCTTGTCGTAGAGCGATTGCGTGCGGGCCAGTTCGCCGTCGGCGAGCGTGGCCGCGCTTTTTGCCTGCGTGGCGGCGAGCGCGGCGGCGGGATCGGCCTCGACCACGAAGAGCGGCGTCCCTCGCGAGACCGTCTGCCCGGGCTGCACGCGCATCTGCACGATGCGCGCGACGTAGGGCAGGTTGATCGTGGTGAGATTCGCCGCCGACGCCGCGACGACGCCATACGCGCGCACGGGCTGCGCAATGGCATCGCGATGGACGGCGGCGGTCGTCACGGCGACGGTCGCGTCGTCGGCCCATGCCGTCGGCATCGCAAGCGCCATGAGGGAGATGACGAGCGAGAGGCGGTTATTTCGCATGGGAATCGATGAAAGTCTGGTCGGAGAGAAAGGCATCGGGGATCGCGCTGCCGAGAATCGCCTGCAAGCCCACGCGCTGTTCCGCGAGTGACTCGGCGAGCGTCGCGATGTCGACGCGGCGCGTGAGTGCGGCCGCCTGCGCGTCGGTGTAGGCGCCGAGTGCGAGGTCGTGCTGGTCGTAGGCTTCGCGTGCGTGAAGCGCGGCCTGTTGCGCCCCGGGCAGCGCGGATTCGGCCTGCGCGAGCTGCCGCGCGAGGATCGCGGCGTCCGCGCGCAGGTGCGCGACGTCCGCGTGCGCCTGATTGAGGCGTATCTGGTATTCGTCGCGCATGCGCGCGCGCGTCGCCGATTCGATCGCGACGTTGCCGCGATTGCGGTTGAAGATCGGCAAGCTCAGGCTGATCTGGAAGCCCGTGGTGTAGATGTTCGACGTGTCGCGCGCGCGGTTGAAGCCGACCGTGAGGCTCGGGAACTGGCTCATGATCGCCGCGCGATACTTCTGCTCCTGCGCCTCGTAGCCGGCCTGCAGCGCAAGCAGATCGGGCCGCCGCTTCGGCAACGCGGCGAGCGCGGCGTCGATCTGCGCGTCGTCGGGCGCCGAAGCCGTGCCGTCGATGCCCGCCACGAGCTTCAGTGTCACTTCCGGCGCGATGCCGAGAAGCGCGTTGAGATCGTGGTGCGTCTGCTCGGCGGCGCGCTCGGCGTCGGTATATTGCTTGCGCGCGTCGCTGTAGGCGGTGAGTGCGGCGGTCAGCGAGTCTTCCGTCAGGTTGCCTTCGCGTTGCGCTTCGGCCATGCGCTCGTAGCGCGTGCGCGAAAGGTCGCGCTGTTGTTGCAGAAGCGGCAGCGTGGTCGCCTGCAACCTCGCTTTCAGGAAGAGCTGCTTCGCCTGCGCGATCACTTGCCACTCCTGCCAGAGCAGACCGAGGTCGGTCTTGACGACCGTCGCATCGGCGGACGCCTGGTTCGCGCCGCGCGTGACGATCGCCATCACGTCCATGCTCAAGCCATAATTGAACGCGCGGGTCGTGCCTTCGGCGCCGGGATAGTCGCTCGATATCGCCACTTGCGGATCGGGCAGGAGGCCCGCCGAGAACGCCTGCGCGCGGGCGATCCCGAGATCGGCGCGTGCGAGCGTGAGGTCCGGATCGTTGGCGACGGCGAGCATCGCGACTTCCTCGATGTCGAGTCCATCGGATGGATCGAAGCGATGCGCGGCAAGTTCGGGCAGCGGCATCGTCGCGGGATCGATGCGGATGCGTTCGAGCGATTCGAGCGTCGTCGACGTGTCGCGCGGCGAAAGCGGCTCGCGCCGGTACCATGTGCAACTCGCGAGCATCGACAGACACGCGGCCATGACCGCGACATAGCGCAGGCGCTCAAGCGTTGGGCGAGGGTGCAAGCGGGGCTCCGTGGAGATAATCGAATACATGCATGCGGCGAAGGCGTGCCGCGCACGTCGAGGAGCGACCGATTCTATGGAGCGCGAGCTTAAGGAACGCTTAAGGAACGCTTAAGTAAGGCTTAAGCTTGCGGGCGGGACAATCGGCGTTCCTACAGGGCCTCGGCGGCCAAAAAAGCGGAGAAAACCATGCGTCTTTTACTGGTGGAGGACGACGACATGATCGCGGAGACGGTGCTCGAATCGCTCAGGCGCACGGGCTATGCGGTCGACTGGGCGCAGGACGGCCGCGCGGCCGAGCTGTCGCTCAGCAACGGCGTCTACGATCTGGTATTGCTCGACCTCGGCTTGCCGAAGCGCGACGGCATCGACGTGCTGAACGCTTACCGGCGAACGGGCGGTGACGCGCCCGTGATGATCCTGACCGCGCGCGATGCGGTCGACGACCGCATCCGCGGCCTCGATGCCGGCGCCGATGACTACCTGATGAAGCCTTTCGACCTCGACGAGCTCGCGGCCCGCGTGCGCGCGCTGCTCAGGCGCCGCACGGGACAGAAGCACCCGGTCTACACGCACGGCGAGTTGACGCTCGATCCCGCCGCGCACGAGGCGAAGAAGAGCGGCGTCGCGCTCAATCTCGTGCCGCGCGAATTCGCGCTGCTGCAGGCGCTCATCGAAGAGCCGCGCCGCGTATTCCGGCGCGCGGAGCTGGAAGAGAAGCTGTATGGCTGGGGCGATGAGGTCGGCAGCAACACCATAGAAGTCCATGTGCACAGCCTGCGCCGCAAGATCGGCGCGGAGCAGGTGGTGACCGTGCGCGGCGTCGGCTACCGGCTGAAGAGGCCCGGATGACGTCGATCCGCCGCTGGCTGCTGGGCTGGCTCATCTTCGGTCTTGCGGCCGCGTGCCTCGTCGCGGGCTACGGGATCTTTCACACGGCGCGCGGGGAAGCGAGCGAACTCTTCGACTACGAACTGCGCACCGTCGCGATTTCGCTGCCGACCAACATCACGTCCGCCGACAGCAGCGATCACGCGAGCCACGACTTCAAGGGCATCGCCGACGATCGTCTCGTCATCGACATCTGGGACAAGACCGGCCGGCTCGTCTATCACCCGCTCAAGGAGCCGGCGCTGCCGCGCATCGGCGAGGGCTTTCGCTCGGTCGATCGCGAAGGTTATCGGTGGCGCGTGTTCGGCATCGAGCAGCGCGACCGCTTCGTGCAGGTCGCGCAGCCGTACTTCGTGCGCGACGAACTCGCGCTCAAGCTGGCATTGCGCACGCTCTGGCCGCTCGCCGTGCTGGTGCCGGTCACCATCGGGCTCGTGCTCTTCGTCGTTGCGCGCGGGCTTGCGCCGATCGGCTGGCTGTCGCGGGCGCTCGAAAGCCGCGCACTCGAATCGCTCGAACCGGTGCGGCTGGAACAGCCCGTGCCGACCGAAATCCGTCCGCTCGTCGATGCGCTCAACGAACTGTTGCTGCGTCTTGCGGGCGCTTCGCAGGCGCAGCGCACGTTCGTCGCCGATGCCGCGCACGAACTGCGCACGCCGCTCGCGGCGCTCAAGCTGCAGATGCAGGCCGCCGTGCGCGACGGCTCGCTCGCGGGCAGCGGCGACACGCTCGCGCGCATCGAAGGGCGCCTGAATCGCATCATCCATCTCGCGCAGCAGTTGCTGACGATGGCGCGCGAGGACGCCGAGCGCGAAACGTCGATGAAGCCCGTGAGCTTGCGGCGTCTGTGCGAACTCTGCGTCGGCGATTTCTCGATGCTGGCCGAAACGAAGGCGATCGATCTCGGCCTCGAACTGGAACAGGCGAGCGATCCCGCCGACGATTACAGGGTGATCGGCGACGCGCACGCGCTCGCGGTGCTGCTCAACAACTTGCTCGACAACGCGATCCGCCACACGCCGCGCGGCGGGCGCGTCGACGTGACGTTGCGGCGCGAGGAGAGCGGCATCGCGCTCGCGGTGCTCGACGACGGCCCCGGCATTCCCGCCGAGGAAATCGAGCGCGTCTGCGACCGCTTTTATCGCGGCGCGGGCGCGCAGGGACAGGGCAGCGGGCTGGGCCTCGCGATCGCGTCGCGGATCGCGCGGCGGCATCGCGCCGTGTTATCGGTGGGCAACCGCAGCGGCGCGCGCGGACTCGCGGTGTGGATGCACGGCTTGCGCAGCGCGCCGGCGGCCGGTTCATGAGGCTTCCTCGGATGGAAAGTCGTGCACCGATGGTCTAATGTCGATGCATGACCGCCCGCATCGCCATTCCTTTGACGATAAGCGCAGTCCCACGCGCGCGCGGGCCACGCGGGGCGTTTGCGCGCCCGGAGGACCCGGCATCATGAAGCAGACTGTTACGAGCCCCGAGCAATTGCTGCGCTACAAAACGCTTAGCGAACTGCTGGCGGGCAAGCCGCCCGGCGCCTACACGGTGGCACCGGACGCGTCCGTGCTGTCCGCCTTGCAGACGATGGCGGATAAGGATGTCGGCGCGCTCGTCGTGCTGGACCGGCGGCAGCTCGTCGGCGTGTTCTCCGAGCGCGACTATGCGCGCAAGATCGTGCTGACCGGCAAGACATCGAAAGAGACGCCGGTCGCCGACGTGATGTCCGCCGAGGTCCATTTCGTGAGCCCCGAGCACACGGTTCCGCAATGCATGGAACTGATGACCGGCAAGCGCATCCGGCATCTGCCGGTGGTGGCGGACGGCGAGGTGATCGGCATGCTTTCCATCGGCGACCTGCTGAAGGAAATGCTCGCGCATCACGAGCAATTGCTCAGGCGCATGGCGATCGAACAGACCATTCTGCTCACCGCCGACCCCAGCAGCTACTGAACAGCCGGCGCGCCATCATCGGCGCGGCTGCCGTGCAAGCGGAAAAAACGCCGCACCGCGCCGACCATGCTTCGCGCGGCCGGGGTAAAGTGTTGGCGCGGCACCGCGTTCGTGACGCGGCCCCGCGACGCCCGGCGAGCGGCATGAGTGTTGCTCGAATGCATCATCCCACGCGAATCGCTCGCGGCCCACGCGAGAACCCAGGAGACAGTCATGGCTGAGCAAACGAATCCCTTTGGCGATCTGACCAAGATGCTCGAACAGTTCAAGGTGCCCGGCGTCGACATGTCCGCGCTGATGGAGTCGCGCAAGAAAGACATCGAGGCGATCGTCGAGGCGAACAAGTCCGCTTATGACTCGATGCAGGCGGTGGCGCGCAAGCAGACCGAGATGCTGACCCGCGCGATGCAAGACATCCAGGCCGCCGCGACCGCCGGCGCCGATCCGACTAAACACACTGAAGTGGCGCGCAACGCGTGTGTCAAGGCGCTCGAAGATATCAAGGATCTGGCCGAGATCGCGCGCAAATCGCAGACCGATGCGATGACGAGCATCACGCAGCGCGCCAACGAGCACATGGAAGAGATCAAGAAGATGCTGCAGCGCAAATAGCGCGGGCCCACGCCGGCGTCGCGCTAAAGGCGAGCCGGCGCCGGTGGCGAAGCGCGTCGCGCGAGCGACGCGCCGGAGGCCTTTTGACTCTGCAATCCCAAGGAGAAAGCATGACCGCGCCGTTCAACATGCCGGACGAGTTCGTCCGGGGTTTCTTCAAATCGGGGCAGACGCTGTTGCAAGCCTATACGGGCGCAGCCGGAGAAACCGGCGTTCAGCCTGCGGCCGCCCCGAAGATGCCGGCGCTCGCGCTGGCCCAGGCGCAGGCGCATTACTGGCAGCAGCAGATGGCGCTTTATATGGGCATGATGGCGAGCGCCACCGGGCAGGCCGCCGAGCCCGCCGTGCAGCCCGAGCGCGGCGACCGCCGCTTTTCCGCCGACACATGGCGCGACAACCCGTGGTACAGCCTGCTCAAGCAGACCTATCTGCTCAATTCGAAGCTCATCAACGACATGGTCGAGGCAGCGGGCGTCGGCGCGAAGGAGAAGCACAAGCTGCGCTTCTACGCGCGTCAGTTCATCGATGCCATGAGCCCCGCCAACTTCGCCGCCACCAACCCCGAGGCGATGAAGACCGCCGTCGAAACGCATGGCGAAAGCATGCGCGCGGGCTTTGCGAA
Source organism: Caballeronia telluris (assembly GCF_001544495.1). Taxonomy (GTDB): domain Bacteria; phylum Pseudomonadota; class Gammaproteobacteria; order Burkholderiales; family Burkholderiaceae; genus Caballeronia; species Caballeronia telluris. Next base: position 111,322 of record NZ_FCNZ02000001.1, on the reverse strand, counting down.
CCTGCTGGAAGACCTGAAGCGCGGACGCATTTCCATCACCGACGAAAAGGCCTTCGAAGTGGGCCGCAACGTGGCGGTGTCCAAGGGCTCGGTCGTCTTCGAAAACGATCTGTTCCAGTTGATCCAGTACTCGCCGCTCACGGACAAGGTCGCCGAGCGGCCGCTCGTGATCGTGCCGCCGTGCATCAACAAGTTCTATATCCTCGACCTGCAGCCGGAGAACTCGTTCGTGCGCTTCGCGTGCGAACAGGGCAATACCGTGTTCCTCGTCTCGTGGCGCAATCCCGATGCGAGCCTCGGCCACATCACATGGGACGACTACGTCGAGCAGGGCGCGCTCAAGGCACTCGAAGTGGGCCGCGCGGTCAGCGGCGCCGACAAGGTGAACGCGGTGGGCTGGTGTGTCGGCGGGACGATTCTGTCGTCGGCGCTCGCGGTGCTGCGTGCGCGCGGCGACGACACCGTGGCGAGCCTCACGCTCCTCACGACGATGCTCGATTTCAGCGATCCTGGCGATCTCGGCGTGTTCATCGACGAGCAGGGCGTTTCGCAGCGCGAGCAGAGCATCGGAAAGGGCGGCATCTATGCCGGCAGCGAACTCGGCTTCGTGTTCCAGACGCTGCGCGCCAACGACCTGATCTGGCCGTATGTCGTGAACAATTATCTGAAGGGCGGCGCGCCGCAGGCGTTCGACCTGCTCTACTGGAACGCCGACGGCACCAATCTTCCTGGACCGATGTACGCCTGGTATCTGCGCAACATGTACCTCGAAAACAACTTGTGCAAGGCCGGACGACTCACGATGTGCGGCACGCCGGTGGATCTTTCGCGCATCGACATGCCGAGCTACATCTTCGGCACGCAGGAGGATCACATCGTGCCGTGGAAGGGCGCCTATCGTTCGACGCAACTCGTCGGCGGCGAGACGCAGTTCGTGCTCGGCGCAAGCGGGCATATCGCGGGCGTGATCAATCCGGCATCGAAGAACAAGCGCTCCTACTGGACCGACGGCAAGCTCGACGACGATGCCGAAGCGTGGCTCGCGTCGGCAACGTCGCAGCCGGGCAGTTGGTGGACGCACTGGAGCACCTGGTTGCAGTCGCATGCGGGCAAGCAGGTCGCCGCGCCGAAGAAGCTCGGCAACGCCAAGTTCAAGCCGATCGAGCCCGCGCCGGGGCGCTACGTGGCGAAGCATCCGCCGGAGGTGATGGGCGCGTGAGCATGGCTATCCACGAAGAAGACAAGATCGACTGCCACAACCATATCTTCGATCCGGCGCGCTTCGCTTATCGCGACGACACGGTCTACCGGCCTTCGGGCCAGGAGATCGGCACGGCCAGCCAGTTCCTGCGCGTGATGGACGCTCACGGCGTGCGTCACGCGCTGCTCGTCGGTCCGACGAGCGGTTATCGCACGGACAATCGCTGCATGCTCGATGCGATCGTGCAGGGAGCGGGGCGGTTCAAGGGGATCGCGGTGGTCGATAACGATATCGGCCGCAGCGAACTGCAAGCGCTGAAGGCGGCGGGTGTGGTCGGCGTCGCGTTCAATCCGGCGATGGAAGGCGCGTCGGTTTTCAACGATGCCGGCGCGCTCCTCGACATGCTCGCCGACTTCGACATGTTCGCGCAGATTCAGGTCGTCGGCGATCAACTGGTGGCGTTGCTGCCGATGATTAAACGCACGCGGATGCGGGTTTTGATCGACCATTGCGGGCGGCCGGAAGTCGAGCACGGCTTGAACCAGCCGGGGTTTCAGGCGCTGCTGCGTCTTGCGGATGGCGGGCGCGTGACGGTCAAGCTGTCGGGATGGCAAAAGTTCTCGAAGCAGGATCATCCCTACGAAGACGCGCAGCCTTATGTGAGGGAACTGCTGCGCGCGTTCGGGCCGGATGCGTGCGTGTGGGGATCGGACTGGCCGTTTCTGCGCGCGACGTCGAGGCTGGATTATGGGCCGTTGCTGGAACTGTTCGCGCACATTGTTCCCGATGCAGGGGAACGGCGGCGCGTGTGGTGGGACACGCCGCGGAGGGTGTTCGGTTTGGGCCGGTGAAAGACCGGCCCAAACACTCACCGCCCCGCCGCCGCCCGCACCATCCCCCGACGCTGCGACATCCCCCACGCAACCGTCATCCCGATCCCGAGCGTCGCGAGGCACACCATCGGCACGACCATCGGCGCGCCCGCGTTGCCCGCGACCTTCCCGACATACGGCATCAGATTCTGGCTGAAGAACCCGCCGAGATTGCCGATTGAATTGATCGCCGCGACGCTCGCCGCCGCCCGCGCGCCGGAAAAGAAGCGCGGCGGCAGCGACCAGAAGCACGGATACAAGAGCGGAATGCACGCCCCGCCGAGCACGAGCGCGGCAAAGCGCAGCGGCAGCGTCGGCAACGCCAGACTCAGCGCGAAACCCACCACCCCGACGCCCGCGACGATCGCCATCGCCTTCAGCACGACGCCCTCACGCTTGAGTTTCGCGGGCAGCCACAGCAGCAGCAGCGCGCCGATTCCCCACGGAATCATGTTCAACAAGCCATTGAGCGACGACGGTACACCGCCGCTCTTGAGCAGCGTCGGCATCCAGTAGGTCACGCCGTACAGCGACGTCGACATCAGCATGTACGCGGCGGCGAACATCAGGACGCGCGGATCGATCAGCGCGCGCCACGGATGGGTCGACGTTGCCTCGGGTGACGCCTCGCGCAACAACGCGCTCTTCATCACGCGCTTTTCGTCGTCGGAGAGAAAGGGCGCGTCGTCCACCGAGTTCGGCAGAAAGCGCAACGCGACGCCCGCGACCAGGATCGCCGGCGCGCCCGTCGCGACGAACACCCATTGCCAGCCCGCAAGGCCGAAGTTGCCGTCGAGCGAGAGCAGCAACCCGCCCGCGAGCGAGCCGAGCATGTTGGCAAGCGCGCTGCCGAGCGTGAAGAACCCGAGCATGCGCGTGCGATGGCTCTGCGGAAACCACAGCGTCAGGTAAAAAATCACGCCCGGATAGAAGCCCGCTTCGGCCACGCCGAGCGCAAAGCGAAAGACGTAGAAGAGGCCCATCGAATGCGTGAAGGCCATCAGGACCGTGATGACGCCCCATGTCAGCATGATCCGCGCGAGCCACAGCCGCGCGCCGAATCGATGCAGCGCGAGCGTGCTCGGCACCTCGAACAGCAGGTAGCCGATGAAGAACAGCGAGGCGCCCAGCCCGTACGATGCCTCGGTCATGCCGAGGTCGTGCACCATCTGCAACTTGGCGAAACCGACGTTCTGCCGGTCGATGAACGCGATCAGGAACATGACGATCAACAAAGGCATCAATCGCCATGCGGTCTTGGTCACGACCTGCTGTTCGCTGAGGGAAGTCGTCGGGGTCATGCGGTCTCTCCGTGAAATTCATATATATGTTTGGTTGAATCCGACGGCGCGACAATCAGTAATTACCCGGCGAAGTTGCTTTTTAGGGTTTGTCTTAACGTGACCTCGACGGTAAAAACATGCAAACATATACATGAATTCACGACACGAACCGACATGCAAGCCGACAACCGACTCCCCCGCTACCAGCGTCTGCGCGACGAACTCATCGCGCAGATCGCCGCGCGCCACTGGCGTCCGGGCGAAGCCATCCCGACCGAACAGGCGCTCGCCAAGAGCTACGACGTCGCCGTCGGCACGGTGCGCAAGGCGGTCGATCTCCTGGTGAACGAAGGCTTGCTCGAACGCTTTCAGGGCCGCGGGACCTTCGTGCGGCGCGCGAGCTTCGACAGTTCGTTGTTCCGCTTCTTCCGCTTTCAGACGAAGCAAGGCGAGCGGCGCATCCCCGAGAGTCGGATTCTGCGGCGGGAAATCACCGAGGCGCCGTCGGCCGTCGCGGCCGCGCTGCAAATCGCGCCGAAGGCACGCGTGATCCGCCTGTCGCGGCTGCGCCTGATCGACGACGTGCCGATGCTCGCCGAGGAAATCTGGCTGCCGTTCGAGCGCTTCGCGGCCTTCGCGCAACTGCCGATCGACGACATCGGCGACCTGCTCTATCCGGTCTATGAGGCGCAGTGCAACCAGGTCATCGCATCGGCGACGGAGACGCTGACCGTCGAGTCCATCGGGCCGTTGCATGCGCGCCTGCTGCGCATCGAGCCGGGCACGCCGACGGTCGTCATCGAGCGTCTTGCCTACGGCTACGATCGCCAGCCGCTGGAATGGCGACGCTCGCGCGGTCCGGCGAGCGAATTCATCTACACCGCCGAGATCCGCTGATCCAGCGCGGGCGCAGCCAGGAGTCAACGATGTTCCGATGGTTCAGGGAAATATCCGGCAACGAGAAGCGCACGTTCTGGGCGTGCTTCGGCGGCTGGGCGCTCGACTCGCTCGACGTGCAGATGTTCAGCCTCGTGATCCCGGCGATCATCGCGGAATGGTCGATCAGCCGCACGCAGGCGGGGCTGGTCGGCGGCGCGACGCTGGTGGCATCGGCGATCGGCGGATGGGTCGCCGGCATGCTCGCCGACCGCATCGGCCGCGTGAAGACGTTGCAGTGGACCGTCGCGTTCTTCTCGGTCTTCACGTTCCTTTGCGCGTTCGCGCAGACCTATCCGATGTTTCTCGTGCTCAAGAGCCTGCAAGGGTTCGGCTTCGGCGGCGAGTGGGCCGCCGGCGCCGTGCTGATGGCCGAAGCGATTCGTCCCGAGCATCGCGGCAAGGCAATGGGCACCGTGCAGAGCGCGTGGGCGGTCGGCTGGGCGGCGGCCGTGCTGCTTTATGCGCTCATGTTCTCGCTCGTTCCCGCCGACACCGCATGGCGCGTGATGTTCGGCATCGGCATCCTGCCGGCGCTGCTGATCCTCTATGTGCGGCGCGGCGTCGAAGAGCCGGTGGCGCGCCGCGACGTGCAAGCGAAAGGCATGCCGCTCTTCAGCATCTTTGCGCCGCAGATGCTGCGCATGACGCTCGTCGGCGGGTTGCTGGGCGTCGGCGCGCACGGCGGCTATTACGCGCTGATGACGTGGCTGCCGACCTTCCTCAAGACCGAGCGCCATCTCTCCGTGCTCGGCACCGGCGGCTATCTCGCGGTGATCATCGTCGCGTTCTTTTGCGGGTGTCTCGTGAGCGCGCACCTGCTCGATCGCATCGGCCGGCGCGCGACGATCCTGCTGTTCTCGATCTGCTGCGTGGCGACGGTCGTCGTTTATCTGTTTCTGCCGCTCGGCAATGCCGCGATGCTCGTGCTCGGCTTTCCGCTCGGCTTCTTCGCGGCCGGCATCCCGGCGAGCATGGGCGCGCTCTTCTCGGAGCTTTATCCGCGCGGCACGCGGGGCACCGGCGTGGGCTTCTGCTACAACGTCGGGCGCGTCGTCTCGGCGGGCTTTCCGGTGCTGGTCGGGCATATGTCCGCGAACATGTCGCTCGGCATGGCGATCGGCATCGACGCGGCGATCGCGTATTCGATCGTCGTCGTGGCCGTGCTGATGCTGCCGGAAACGCGCGGCAGGACGCTCGCCGACGACTTTCCGGAACCCGAGACGATCGTGCCGCTGCCGCGCGCGCATCGGCGCTGAAGCGGGCCGACGCAACATGGCGAACCAGCAGGAACACGACGCGGCGATCACGGCCATCGATGCGCACGCGCATGTCTTCGAGCGCGGACTGCCGCTGGCGGCGCGGCGCCGCTACGCGCCGGATTACGACGCGACGCTCGCGGACTATCTTGCGAGACTCGACGCCCACGGCATCTCGCACGGCGTGCTCGTGCAGCCGAGCTTCCTCGGCACCGACTGCCGCTATCTGCTGGACGCGCTGGCGCGCGCGCCCGGGCGTTTGCGCGGGGTCGCCGTAATCGATCCGTCGTGCGAGCCCGCGACTTTCGAGGCGATGGATCGCGCGGGCGTCGTCGGCATCCGGCTGAATCTCCTGCAAGCGCCCGACCCGCATTTCGACGATCCGGCATGGCGGGCGACGCTCGCGCAGATCGCGCGGCTCGGATGGCATGTCGAATTGCATGTCGAGGCGGCGCGGCTCGCGGGCATCGTCCGGCCGCTCCTGGATTACGAGGTGCGCATCGTCGTCGATCATTTCGGGCGGCCGGAGCCGTCGCTGGGCGTCGGCGATCCGGGTTTTCGCGATCTGCTCTCGCTCGGACGCACGGGGAGAGTCTGGGTGAAGGTGTCCGGCGTCTACCGGATCGGCGGGCTCGCGCCGGCGCGAGCGGCAACCGACGCGCTGAAAGCGGCGTTCGGCGTGGACCGTCTCGTGTGGGGCAGCGACTGGCCGCACACGCAGTTCGAGCGGGCGGAGCGTTTCGGCGACGCGCTGCGCGTCCTGCACACGCTCATTCCGGACGCGCGCGAGCGACGCGCCGTGCTGGCGACCACGCCCGCGCAATTGTTCGGCTTCGTTTAGCGCGCTTCAGGCCGCTTTGCCGCCGACGTCCTGCCCGGCCCAGATCTGGCTGTCGGGAAACCAGAAGGCGTCCGGCCTCGGCGGCGCGGCGAGCGTGACCGGTAAATCGGGATTGAATATCTTCGACCACGCCGATAAATACGACGGCATTTTCACGAGATAACCGCAATTCGAAAGCAGCAGGCTCGATACCAGCGCTTCGCGTCCGATTTCGAGTCCTGGATAACCGCTGAAATGAATCGGCTTATCGCCGTTCGAAAGCAGTTTCGCGGGCGCCACTTTAACGGGGCGGCTAAAAGGCCACGCGCAAAAGAAATCGATGAACGGCTGTTCGTCGCTTGAAACGAATATATTCGTCAATTGCGGATTGAGCGCGAGCGTCTGTTCGACCAGCCGGCAAAAATCGCCCCACGGCACCGTCATGGCTTCGATCTTTTTATCGGTGCCTCTGAAATGCACGCCCAAAGTCGATTCGCCGATGTCGAGTCTTTTACATATCGATTCGACTTCTTCGCGAACAGACGCCGCCGGCCGATAATAAGACCGGAATAGTTCGCTCGCGCCGTGCAGGCGAAGTCCCGCCTCATAACGCTGGCGAAAACCCAGTTGAACCAGATCGCGCACGGTGGATGTGCGGACCTTGCGCGGCGAGGGCGCACCGGCGGACGGCCGCACGGTTTCGAAGAGCGCCGAGAACCAGTCGATCTTGCCTTCCGGATCGCCGTAAAGCCCGCCGCGCGCCGAGATGCGCGGTGTCAGCCGCTTTTCGTCGCAATGCATGAGAATGAACAGGACCATCTGCATCACGGAAAAGAAGCCGGAGTTTTCCCTGATCTCGATGGCGAATACGCTGCGGTTCAAACGCTGGCGTGCATGCAGCGAGAACCGGATCGGCGTGGCGACGGAATGCTTGAATCCTTCGCTGCGCCGGAATTGTCTCACCCGATCTACCACCTTTCGCAACATCGCGTGACTCCTAATCAATTAGGCTTGTTGGAATTTGCGTACGGCGTGCGATACCAGGAACTGTGCGCCAAGAATAGCACTGCCATATCGCAGCGGAGTAAATCCAACATGCGATTTCGTTGGGTAACAAACGCAGTCCGGTAAGAATTCCTCTACGAAACTGGTCGATCTTTTACGCAAACGTTGGCGTCGCCAATGGCGATGTCTTTCATATTCGGCTAATTGGAGTTAACCCCGAACGACGCCGCGAACGCGTGTATCGTGCATGTTCCGCGAACGCCGCCATGCCCCATGACCGATCTGTCGATATACGGCGGGCTTTTCGTCGTCGCGCTCGTCGCCGCGACGATTTTTCCGCTCCAGTCCGAAGCGCTGCTCGTCGGCTTGCTGCTGCACGGCGGGCATCCGGCGTGGCTGCTGGTCGCGGTGGCGAGCGTCGGCAACATCGCGGGCTCGACAATCAACTGGGTACTCGGGCGCTCGATCGAGCGGTTCCGCGACCGCCGATGGTTTCCGATCAAGCCGGTCGCGCTCGATCGCGCGGAACGCTGGTATCGTCGGTACGGGCGCTGGACGCTGCTGTTGTCATGGACGCCCGTCATCGGCGACCCGCTCACGATGATCGCGGGCGTGCTGCGCGAGCCGCTGCCGTCGTTCCTCTTGATCGTCGCCATCGCGAAGACGGGACGCTACGTCGCGGTGGCGGCGCTGACGATGATGTAAGGCCGAGTCGCATCCCGTGCGCAGAGTTTGCGTTTTCCATCCTTCGGTGAAAGTCGATCGACGCACGCTGACCATGAACGCTCGCCCGCCCGACCCGCGCCCTTCGCCGTTCGCGACGCTCATCCGTATCACCCGCGACGCCTTGACGGCGCTCGGCCGCGAACTGGCGGCATGGAAGCCCTCGGCGGAGCGCGCCGGCTTCGCCGCGCAGGCGGTGGCGTCGGTCGCCCTCGCGGTGGCGCTCGCGCGGGCGTTCGACCTGTCCAACACCTGGTGGGCGGCGATCAGCGGCTTCGCGGTCATGCAGACGAGCTTCGCCGCGTCCGCGCGGCGCGGGCTGCATCGGATCCTCGGCACGGTGCTCGGCGGCCTGCTCGGCGCGTTGGCCGGTCCCGCGCTCGGCGGTCTGCCGTGGCTCTTTGTGCCGGCGATGGGCGCGATCGGGGGCGTCGCCGTGTACCGGGCGCTCGCGTCGGAATTCAGCTACGCGTGGGTGCTCGGCGGCGCCACCGCGCTGATGGTGATCTTCGAGGCGCACACGCTCCCCACCTTCGCGGCGACCGCCTCGTTCGCGACGCTGCGCGTGTCGGAAGTCGTCGTCGGGACGTTGGCCTGCGTGCCGGTGTCGGGCGTCTTTCACGCCGGCGAGCGGCAGTATCGCCGGTATCGTCCGCTGGCCGCCGTCGAGGCGCTCGCCGCGTCGGTCGCGCAGCCGTCGCCGGAGTCGATTCGCGCCGCGCGCAAGCTGCTCGCGTGGCAGGGCGCGGCATCGATCGCGATCCTGGCGGCGCTCATCTATATCCTGAAGCTGCCCGGTTTCGCGCAGGCGATGGTCACCGCGATGGCCGTGCTCATTCTGCCGGCGGCGTCGCTGGCCGGTCACACGCGACGACCCGTCGCCGAACGGATGGTCCAGCGCTTCGCGGGCTGTCTGCTCGCGGGATTGATCGGCGTGGCGCTTTTGCCGCTTTTGGGCGATCACGCCTGGCTTTCGATGATCGCGCTGTCGGCCGGTGTGTGGTCCGGTTGCCATGTGCAGACCGGGAAGGAAGGCGCGAGCTATGTCGGGCGGCAGTTCACCATCGCGTTCATCATGGTGTTCGTGCAGGACCATCGCTGGTCGGCCGATCCGCTGCCGGCGCTCATGCGCCTGTCGGGCATCCTGATGGGCGTCGTCGTGCTCACCGCCGTGATGCTCGCGATGAGCCGGCTGCCGCTCGCCCGCGAAAGCAGCGACGCGCTCTGAACGCGGCGACTAATGGATCGGCACGAAGGACACGGGCGCATGCGCCTCGGGCGACAGGCGCGGCACTTCGACCACGCGCGGCATCACCTGATACGTGATGTGCGAGTGAGTTGAAAACGCGCGCAGGCGATCGGCCGGGAGCGCATCCGAAGCGGCGTCGTCCTTGCTGATTGCCGCCAATTGACCCGGCATGTAGAGCGGCACGGACGGCGATGGTTCGGGCTTTGCCGCCACCGCGCCGATCTCGCCGCGGGCCGAGCCCAACTGCATGAAGACCCATCCGGTCGAATAAGACAACCAGATGCGGCGCCACTGCAAGAAATCCATGCCCAGCAGCATGTCGGTCGACATGGGCGTGTCGATCACGCCGACACGTGCATTTCCGAATGCACGGTCTCCCACCGTCATCTCCCTGAACTGGTGAACGCGCACGTCCAACGGCTTACCGTTGATGGCCCGGCCCGAGCTTGCGGGATCGTTCGCGGTGATGTCGGCGCCGGCGTCGAGTGCCGCCTTTCGCGACACGACCGTGGATTCCGCGCCAGTGTCGAGCAGCGCCCGCATCCGGTGACGATCGAGCCCGAGCGTCAGGATGAAACGATGACGCGACGTGTATTCCGCCGAGTACGCCTGGTAGTCACTGCTCCACGGCGCGAAGCGGCCGCGACAGTTGCGCGCGGAATAGAGCGTCATCGTCTTCGCCGGGAAATCCAGTTCGACGTCGAAACGCGACAGGACATCGTTCCCAAGGATGCCGATCACGGAGGTCGTCCTGCCTTGCGTGGGAAAGCTCATTTTTGCTGTCGGCGTGACGAGACGGGTCCATTCCACCGGCCCGAGCTTCAGCGAATCGACGATGCGCGGATAGTCATGCTCCGCGCTTTCGCCAAGACCGTTCACTTGCTCGGTATGCGCGATATTGCGCGGCAATTGCAGCGCGTCGGCCGCGTCGGCGGAAAGCAGCGTTTTGTCCGAACCGGTATCGACGATGAACAGACGCGTTTCGCCGTTGAAGCCGACCGGCACGGCGTAGTGTTTGCCGATGTCAGTCAGCGGCAGCTTTGCTTCGGTATCCAGATGACAGCCCGCACCCGACGACACGTTTTGCGCCTGCGCGGCCGCCCAGGGCGCCAGCGCCACGAAGCAGAAGGCGATCGCTTGCCTGCGGAGTTTTCGGACCATGTTTGCGGAGCATAGAGACGTGACGGAGAGATATTAAGTATGACATATCAATGCGATCGACAAGCACGGCGTCATTGTTAAATACTGCTTCCAGACGGCCCGCGCGAATCAGTGACGCAGTTCCCCCGGTCCTTTCCCCGTCCAGCGCTTGAGCGCCCGCCGGAAGTTCGCCGCATCGCTGAAACCGAGCAGCATCGCGATATCGTCGGTGCTCATCTTGGTCGTCTTCAGATATTCCGTCGCGAGCGAGCAGCGCACGTCGTCGACGATCGCGACGAATGACGTTCCCTCCGCCTCCAGACGGCGCCGCAGCGTGCGGCTCGTCATCTTCAGGACTTGCGCGACCTCTTCCATGCTCGGGAAGACGCCGGGTTCACGCATCAGCACCTGATAGACCTCGCCGGACGCGCCGACCGACGTCTTCGCCTGCCCGATCAGACGGTCGCAGGTTTCCTGGAGCAGCGCCGCCGAATGCAGATGCGCGAGCTGCGGCTTCTGGCCGAGGATGGCGCTGTCGTAGATCAGCTCGCATTGGTCTTGATCGAACTCGCACGGGCAGCCAAGATACTTCGGATAGAGATCGGCGTGGGCCGGAGCGGGATAGGAAAAGCAGGCCTTCACGGGCGGGCAGCTTCGGCCGGCGACGTCCTGCAAATGCGTGACGTGCTGCGTGAATTGCTGCTCGATCACGAACTCGCGCAGTTCGCGCGACGGACTGGAGATGAACGCGTCGGGAAAGGTCCAGACGCCCTTATCGGGATATTCGGTCCAGGCGATGGTGACGGTAGGCGTCGCGAGCCGATGGTATTTCACGCCGAGCCTGAAGTAATCGCGCAACGACAGGCACGACATCAGCGCGTAGCCGTACATGCCGTAGGCGGACAGGTGCAGGCGCGAGCCCACTTCGAACGGCGTGGCCGGATCGGTGGACAACTGGATCGCGTTCTTGCACACGGCCGCGTACTGGCGCACCGAAGTGAGCGTGGCGGCGTCGTCAATTTCTTCGGCCTTCACGCCGCTGCCTTTCAGGCTGTCCTCCGGGGCGATGCCTTGCTCCGCAAGCACTTCCACCAGCGCCGCGATCTTGTAGGGCGCGTAGATGCGCTCGTTGAGCAGCGGATATTTCGACGACACGGCCTGCCTCCGAGAATGTCCCCGGCAGCTATCCATCTGTCCGGAAATGACCTTACCGACGCCATGCTATCCCACTACCATCGGTATCACAAGGGAGCGGTCCGCATGCCACGCCACCTCTCATAGAAAACACCGGAGACAGCATTCAGCCATGAGCACTACCAGCCGCAAGGTCATCATTTCCTGCGCCGTGACGGGTTCCGCGCATGTCCCGTCGATGTCGGATTATCTGCCGATCACGCCGGAGGACATCCGCTCACAGGCGATCGAAGCGGCCGAAGCCGGCGCCGCGATCCTTCACCTGCACGCGCGCGATCCGCGCGACGGCCGGCCGACGCCGAGCCCCGACGTCTACCGCGAGTTCGTGCCCGCGATCGCGCAGGCGACCGACGCCGTCATCAACATCACGACGGGCGGCAGCACGCGCATGACGCTCGACGAGCGGCTCGCCTATGCGCGCATCGCGCGGCCCGAGATGTGTTCGCTCAACATGGGATCGATGAATTTTTCCCTGCATCCGGTGGCGGCGAAGATCGAATCGTGGCGCTTCGACTGGGAAAAGGACTACGTCGAAGGCATGGAGGACATGATCTTCCGCAACACCTTCCGGGACATCCGCAATATTCTCGCGGAGTTTCAGGAGTACGGCACGCGCTTCGAGTTCGAATGCTATGACGTCGGGCATCTGTACAACCTGGCGCATTTCGTCGATCAGGGATTGATCAAGGGGCCGTTCTTCATCCAGTCCGTGTTCGGGATTCTCGGCGGCCTCGGCCCCGATCCCGAAAACGTGGCGCTCATGCGCTCGACCGCCGACCGGCTTTTCGGTCGCGAGAACTACCACTTCTCGATTCTCGGCGCGGGCCGCCACCAGATGTCGCTCGTGACGATGGGCGCGATTCTCGGCGGCAACGTGCGCGTCGGGCTGGAGGACAGCGTGTACCTCGAAAAGGGCGTGAAGGCGAAGACCAACGCGGAACAGGTCCGCAAGATCCGGCGAATCCTCGAAGAGCTCTCGTTCGAGATCGCGACGCCCGCCGACGCCCGCCAGATGCTCGGCCTGAAGGGCGCGGGCAAGACCGCGCTCTGACATCCGCCGCTCAATACAAACAAGCTGCATACAAGCAGATTCCTTGCAGGAGACACCATGACTACGCATTCCACCGGACACGGCACGGACGACACGCATCGGATCGCCACGCTCAAGGCGATGCAGAAGCTCATCCCGCTGATGTGCGCCATCTATTTCATGTCGTATCTCGACCGGACCAACGTCGCGCTCGCCAAGGCGCAACTCGCGGCCGATCTGGGCATCAGCGCCGCCGCCTACGGGCTCGGCGCGGGCATCTTCTTCATCGGCTACGCGCTGCTCGAAGTGCCGAGCAATCTGGCCGCGCACCGGGTCGGGCCGCGCCGCTGGATCGCGCGCATCGCGGTGACGTGGGGCGCGCTCTCCGCCGCGATGATGTTCGTGAAAGGCGAGTATTCGTTCTACGCGATCCGCGTGCTGCTCGGCATCGCCGAAGCGGGTCTGTTTCCCGCGCTGATGTACATGGTCACGCTCTGGTTCGCGCCGAAGGACCGTCCGGTGGCCGTCGGCTGGATCTACACGGCGCCGGCCATCGCGCTCGTGATCGGCAATCCGCTGGGCGGCGCGCTGATGCAGCTCGACGGTACGGGCGGTCTGCACGGCTGGCAGTGGATGTTCCTGCTGGAAGGCCTGCCGACGATCGTCGTCGGCGTGCTGCTGTACTTCAAGCTGCCCGAGCGGCCGCGCGACGCCCGCTGGCTCTCCCCGGCCGAAGCGCGCTCGCTTGAAACGCACGCGGTCATCGACACGCACGGCGACGCCGACCTGTCGTCCGCGAACTGGATCGCGGCGCTCAAGCGTCCGAGCACCATCCTCATCGGGCTGATCTACTTTCTGAACCAGGTGGCGTTCGTCGGCCTCGTGTTCTTCACGCCGGCCATGATCCAGCAGATGCACGTGAAAACGCCGATCGTCGTCGGGCTGCTGTCGAGCAGTGTCGGCATCGGCTTTTTGCTGGGCGTGCTGATCCTTCCGCGCATCCATCGCCGCATGAAGGGCGACTGCCTGTACCTCGGCGTGCTGACGGCCGGGCTGGTCGCGAGCGGCCTGGCGTTCATCGCGTCGACGAGTCCGGTGGTCCAGATCGCGCTCTTCGTGGCAACCGCCTTCTTCGGCGGCGGCGTGCTGCCTTCCTACTGGGCCATCGCGATGAAACGGCTGCAAGGCATCCAGGCCGCGGCGGGGCTCGCGTTCATCAATACCATCGGGCTGATCGGCGGCTTCGTGGGTCCGTATGTCTTCGGCATGGCCGAGACGGCGTCGGGCAAAAGCGCCTCCGGCTTCACCGTGGTGGTCGCGGCGGCGGTGCTGGGCCTCGTGCTCGTGCCGCTGCTCGCGAAGGCGATCCGGCTCGAAGCGCGCCCGGACGCGCTCGGCCAGCCCGCGCTCGAAGTGGATGCGTGACGAGGCGTGCGGAGTTCAAATTCAAAAATGAGTGGAGAGCAGGGAATGAGACTGAAAGGCAAGGTAGCGATCGTGACCGGCGCGGGCCAGGGAATCGGCGCGGCGACGGCACTGAAGTTTGCTCGAGAAGGGGCGGTGGTCGCGGCATGCGACGTGAATCGCGAGGCGTTGTCGAACGTGGTCGAAGCCTGCCGTGAAGCGGGCCGTGAAGCGGGCAGCGAAGCCGACGCCTTCGTCGTGGATGTCGTGGACCGGAAGTCGGTCAACGAGATGGTGGCACGCGTGCTCGCGACGCATGGCCGGATCGACGTGCTGGTGAACAACGCCGGCATCACGCGCGATGCCCGGCTCCAGAAGATGACGCTCGAACAGTTCGACGACGTCATCGACGTCAATCTGCGCGGCGTCTTTCATGCGGCGCAAGCGGTAGTCGATACGATGGTGGAGCAGCGAAGCGGCGTCATCCTGAACGCAAGCTCGGTGGTGGGGATTTACGGCAACTACGGCCAGACCAACTACGCGGCGGCCAAGTTCGGCGTGATCGGCTTCACGAAAACGTGGAGCCGCGAACTCGGGCCGAAGGGCATTCGCGTGAACGCTGTCGCGCCGGGTTTCATCGACACGCCCATTCTCGCGACCGTGCCCGAAGAAGTCATGGCGAAGATGCGCGAGCAGGTTCCGCTGCGCCGTCTGGGCAAACCCGAGGAAATCGCCAGCATCTACGCGTTCCTCGCAAGCGACGAGGCCAGCTACATCAACGGCGCGGTGATCGAGGCATCGGGAGGCATGTCGCTATGAGCGTACTCGATCTTCTCAAGCCGGCGCCGGGCCTTCGGGTTCTCGTGACGGGCGCCGCCACGGGCATCGGCGCGGCCATCGCCGAGGCCTTCCTCGAAGCGGACGCAGCGGTCTATATCTGCGACGTCGACGCGGCCGCCGTCGAGCGCGCGAAGGCGCGTCATCCGCGTCTTCGCGCGGGCGTCGCGGATGTGGCGAATCGCGAGCAGGTGGACGCCGTCATCGACGATGCGCGCCGCACGCTCGGCGGACTGGACGTTCTCGTAAACAACGCGGGCATCGCCGGTCCGACGGGCGCGGTCGAGTCGATCGACCCCGCCGAGTGGGAGCGCACGGTCGCGACCAATCTCAACAGCCAGTATTACTTCCTGCGACAAGCCGTGCCCGTGCTGAAGGAGACCTCCGACGCGCCGGCCATCATCGCGATGTCTTCCGTGGCGGGCCGTCTCGGCTACGCGTTTCGCACGCCCTACGCCGCGACCAAGTGGGCGATCGTCGGCCTGGTGAAGTCGCTCGCCGTGGAACTCGGGCCGGACAACATCCGCGTGAATGCGATCCTTCCCGGCGTGGTCGAAGGCGAGCGAATGGACCGCGTGATCGCGGCGCGCGCGCAATCGCTCGACATTTCAGTCGACGCCATGCGCGACGCGTATCTGCAAAAGATCTCGCTGCGGCGCATGGTGAGCGTCGACGACATCGCCGCGATGACGCTGTTTCTGGCATCGCCCGCGGGCCGCAACATCTCGGGGCAGGCGATCAGCGTGGACGGCAACGTCGAATATCTGTAGTTGCCGCCGCCGCAGAACGTGGCTCAGGCCTCTTCGGCCCAGGCCATGTTCTCGCGCGCCATCAGCGCCGACGATGCCGCCGGCCCGAACGTTCCCGCCGTGTAGGTGCGCGGCCGGTCGTTCAGCTCCTTCCAGCCGCCCAGAATCGGTTCGACCCACGCCCACGCGGCTTCGAGTTCGTCGCGCCGCATGAAGTGCGTGAGACGCCCGCGAATCACGTCGATGAGCAAACGTTCGTAGGCTTCCGCGCGACGCTCGGTGAACGCCTGCTGCAAGTCGAGATTCAGGTTCACCGGCAACATGTGCATGCCGCTGCCCGGTTCCTTCGCGAGCATCTGAAGCTGGATCGACTCTTCCGGCTGCAACTGGATGATGAGCCGGTTGCCGTAGTTGCGCGGGCCGCTCGGGATGATCGAAAACGGCAGGTCCGCGAAATCGATCACGATCTCCGACTGCCGCTTCTGCAACCGCTTGCCGGTGCGCAGGAAGAACGGCACGTTGGCCCAGCGCCAGTTGTTGATATGCGCGCGGATCGCGACGAAAGTCTCGGCGCGGCTGTCCTGCGGCACGTTCGCCTCTTCGAGATAACCCTTCACCGGCTCGCCGCCGATCGCGCCCGCCGCGTACTGGCCGCGCACGGTATCGCGCGCGATGTCGGCCACCGACATCGGCCTGAGCGAGCGCAGCACTTTCAGCTTTTCGTCGCGCACGGCGTCGGGATCGAGCGACACGGGCGGCTCCATCGCGACGATGCACAGCAGTTGCAGCAAGTGGTTCTGCACCATGTCGCGCAGCGCGCCCGTCTGATCGTAGAAGCCCGCGCGGCTGCCGACGCCCACCGTCTCCGACACCGTGATCTGCACGCTCTTGATGTACGGCGCCTGCCAGAGCGGCCCGAAGATCGCGTTGCCGAAGCGCAGCACCATCAGGTTCTGCACGGTCTCCTTGCCGAGATAGTGGTCGATGCGATAAATCTGCGCTTCCTTGAAATGCCGCCCGACCGATGCGTTGATCGCCTGCGCCGAGGCCAGATCGTGGCCGAGCGGCTTTTCGAGGACGACGCGCGAATGCTCGTCGACGAGACCCGCGTTCGCGAGGTTGTCGCAGATCGTCGTGAAGAGATCGGGCGCGGTCGCGAGATAGAAGACGCGCAGCGCGTTCGGCCGCGACACCTGCGCGAGCCGCTCGAAGTCGGCGGCGCTGTCGATGTCGATGCGCACGTAGTCGAAGAGCGCGAGAAACTTGTCCCACGCCTGATGGTCGAGCGCTTTCGCGTCGACGAACGGGCGCGAGTGCTCTTCCATGAACGCGAGGTAGTCGTCGCGCGACCAGTCCTTGCGGCCGATCGCGATGATGCGCGTCTCGGGCGGCAGGTTGCAGTGCAGATGCGCCATGTAGAGCGCGGGCAGCAGCTTGCGGGCGGACAGGTCGCCGCCGCCGCCGAAGATGATCATGTCGACGGGACGGTCGGTGGCGGATGGGTTCTGTGTCGTCATGGTGCGTAGGGTCGCCGGTTGAAGGGGCCGCGAAAGGCCGATTGAAGAGGCAAGCTCAGAACGGTCCGAAGATTGCTATGTTGCATGCTTTGCGGTCTTTTTGCACGCAACACCTCCTGCGCGCCGCGTGGCGCGGCCGTGGGCCGGCCCCGTCTTTCAAAATGTCGCGACCGACTCCGCGTCCGGTTAATTCAGCGACGGGTCGGCGCGCAGCGTATCGATGGCGAGATCGAGGAACGCGCGGACCTTCTGCGTCGCATGCCGACCTTCGCGATGCACGACGTGGATCGGCAGCGCGGGCGGCTCGAAATCCGGCAGCACGATGTCGAGCGTGCCGTCGCGCAAATGCTGCGCGATCTGATACGACAAGAGGCGCGTAATGCCGAAGCCCGCGACGGCGGCCGTGATCGCGGCGTCGTTGGTGGTGGTCGTGAGGCGCGGCTGGAGGCGCACGACCGTTTGCTTGCCGTCATCGAAGAGACGCCATTCGGGCGTCGTCGAGATGCCGCTCGCGAGGATCGTCGTGTGGCCGCTCAGGTCTTCGGGGCGGCGCGGCGTGCCGTGCGCCTTCAGATAGGCCGGCGACGCGCACAGCACGCGCCGCACGCGGCCGACGCGGATCGCCTGCAGCGTGGAATCGGGCATCTCGCCGATGCGCACCGCGACGTCGATGCCCTCGTCGACCAGATTCACCACGCGGTCGATGAACCACGCGTTGACATCGGCCTGCGGATAGCGCGACAGATAGTCGATCACGACCGGCATCACGAAGTACTTGCCGAACAGCATCGGCGCGGTGATGGTCAACTGGCCGCGCGGCGTCGAGTGCGTGCCGGTCGCCGAGAGCTCGGCGTCGTCGACTTCGCCGAGGATGCGGCGGCAGTCCTCGAAATAGGCCGTGCGGACCTCGGTCAGCCGCACGACGCGCGTCGTGCGCGTGAGGAGCCGCACGCCGAGCCGCTCTTCAAGTTCCGTCACGACGCGGCTCACCACCGAGGGCGAGACGTCGAGCTTGCGCGCGGCGGACGCAAAGCCGCCGGTTTCGACTACGGTCACGAACGTCGCCATCGCCTGGAATCGGTCCATCTCGCTCTCTCTGTGCCCGCGGTGACGTGCATTCTCAGACATGCGACGCCGCCGAGCAATGGCGAGGCGCTTTTACAGATCGAGCACGAGCGGGCCCGCGTGCGACGCGGCGGGCACGGCGCAGCAGATGAGCGCCTCGTCGTCGCCGACCTGAAACGACGGCGCGACCGGATACGCGACTTCGCCCTCGACGACGCGCGTCCTGCACGTCCCGCAGCTTCCGCCGCGGCAACTGAATTCGGGCGCGAGGCCGCGCGCTTCGGCGAGTTCGAGCAGCGTGCCGGCGGCGGGCGTCCAGCGCGCTTCCTTCGACGACTTCACGAACGCCACCGGCACGGATTCGGTCGCGGGAAGGCGGGCAGGCGCCTTCGATGCGCCTTCGTCCCGCTTGCGCACGAGCCCGGACGGGCCGAACGCTTCGGCATGAATGCGTCCATCGGCGACGTTCAGGCTGCGCAGGCCGTCGTAGATCGACTGCATGAAGGCGGCGGGGCCGCACAGATAGAAGTCGTAGTCGTCGAAGGGAAGTATGCCCTTCAGCATGTCGATGTCGATGCGGCCTTCGATGTCGTAGTCGGCGCCTTCGCGCGCGCCCTCGGTATCCGTCAGCGAGCGGATCACGCGCACGGCGCCGCCCGCGCGTTCGGCGAGGCCGCGGATTTCATCGGCGAAAGCGCGCTCCGTGAGCGAACGCGCCGCGTGGAAGAGCCACACCGGCCGCACGCGCCGCTTACGCTCGCCTTCATAGACGAGGTGACGCAGCATCGCGAGCATCGGCGTCACGCCGACGCCCGCCGCGAGCAGCACGGCCGGGCGCGTCTCGCTGGCGTCGATCGTGAAGTCGCCCGCCGGAGCGCGCGCCTCGACGATGCCGCCCGCGCGCAGCGTGTCGTGCAGATGCGCCGACACGCGCCCCTGGCGCTTCACGCTGATGCGATAGAAGCCGTCCGACGGCGCGACGGACAGCGTGTACGTGCGGATCGCGGGCGGGCCGCCTTCCGCGGGCGTCACGCGGATCGGCAGATGCTGGCCGGCCGCGTGCGCGACGATGCCCGCGCCATCGGCCGGTTCCAGATAAAACGAGCGGATCGCGTCGCTCTCGTCGAACATCTTCGCGACGCGAAACGGCCGCCACGCGCGGGCGAGTGCGGCCGCCTTCAGGCGCTCGGCGGTTTCGTCCCAGTTTCCGGTCAGAAGCGAATTCGACGACTGGCCGGCGACGTCGGCATGCCAGCGCAGCGGCAGCGCGTCAGCGCGATAGACGATCCGGCGCGGCGTGAAGCGCCACAGCCGCTCCGCGCCCTGGAACGCGGCGATCTCCGGGGAATCGAGGATCACTTCGGCGTCGCCCGAGAGTTGCAGCAGATCGCCGGTTTCGAAATCGGCGAAAAGCAGACCCGCCTTGCCGTTCGCCAGGATGTTGCCGAGCGTATTGAAAAACAGGTTGCCCGCGAAATCGGGGATCGTGAGCACGCCGTCTTGCGCGAGACGCACGAAGCCCGGCTTGCCGCCGCGATGCGAAACGTCGACTTGCCGTTCGCCGTTCTCGCGGTCCGCGTACGACGCGACGAAGAACGTGTCCGCGTTTGCGATCATGTGCGCGGCGCGTGCGGACAGCCGGTCGAGCCGTTCAGGCGCAGTCGACGTGCGCACGGCCGGATCGCGAACCGACTCGAAGTCGCGCAACTGGATGTACTGCGGACAGTTCCCGTAGCTCTGCACGACTTCGACGCCGAACGCCGCGTCGCTGTCGCGCCGGATCACGCCGTTCAGGCGATTGCGCCGCCGCGTCGCGAGGTCGATGCCGAGCAGGCCGATCGCGGCGCCGTCGCCGAAACCGGCGTCGGCGGGGTCGTCGGGATCGCGCGCGGCGTTCACGTCCAGCATCGCGGGGGTCGGCGCCTGCAGGAAGCCCGGCTTGCCCGCAAGCACGGTCGCCCAGGCATCGCCCTCGGCATCGACCGAGCCCGCCACGATGAACGGCAGCAGCGGATAGAACTGCCGATGCTGGTCGAGCAGATAATCGCGCACGAAGCGGCGCCCGGGGCCGTCCATCCGCTCCACGACACCCGCGCTGCGCTGCAACGCGAGTTCGCCTTCGTGCCACGGTGAACGCAGACTCGCTGCCAAGGTGCTGGACATGATGATTCGCCTTTCGACGTGAATGAAACTGAAACGGCCAGACGCGCTCAGGCGGCTGCGGTGAGCCCGGCGGGCGTCTGCTGGAACTCGACGAAGCCCGGCAGCGCCTCGACGCGCGCGAGCCACGCATTCACGTTGCGATAGCCGGCGAGATCGACATTGCCTTCCGGCGCGCGCGCGATGTAGCTGTAGAGCGCGACGTCGGCGATGGTCGGATGGTTGGCCGCGAGCCATTCGCGGCCGGCCAGTTCTTCGTCGATCAGCTTGAGCACGGCGTGCGCGCGGGCGATCACTTCCTTCGCGTTGAACGGCGCGCCGAACACGGTGACGAGGCGCGCGGCCGCCGGGCCGAAAGCGATTTGCCCCGCCGCGACCGACAGCCAGCGCTGCACGGCGGCGGCTTCGGCGGGTGCCGTCGGCAGCCAGTCTTCCTTCGCATACTTCTTCGCGAGATAGACGAGGATCGCGGCGGAATCGGCGATGACCGTGTCGCCGTCGACGAGCACGGGAATCTGGCCGAAGCGGTTCAGGCGCAGGAACTCGGGCGACTTGTGCTCGGCCGCCGCCAGATCGACGTGCACGATTTCATGCGGCACGCCGAGCAGCGACAGAAACAGACGGGCGCGGTGAGCGTGGCCGGACAGCGGGTGGTGATAGAGCTTCATGTGCGACTCCTTCGATCGGTGGAGCGGCCGGGGCGTTTTCCCTGGCGCTGGATCGAAGTGTGGGGTCGCGGCGCGCGTTGTTGAATACCAGCGAAATTCAATTCACCATTCTCGAAACGAGAACGGTGAACGATGCGGGCAGAGTACGCCCCCTCGTTAGTCCGGCGATTGTCCGTCGGGCTTGACGTTCACCTTGCTGCCCGCGAGCGGCGATCCATAACCGCCGCCGAGCGCGTTGTTCGGCAGCCCGTTGGCGAGTTGCGCGCGCGGATCGGTCGGATTCAGGTTGAGTTCGCCGGCCTGCTGATTGCCATGCGAAGGATACTGGCTGCCGAGCGCCGCGTTCGGCTGAAGCTTCGGGTTGTTCTCGGGCGCGGACATGTCGGTTTCGGGATTGGGCCGCGACAGCGACTGGGCGCTCGCGACCTGAAGCGACAGGCAGGCAACAGTGGACATCGACACGGCGATGGCCGTGCGCACGATAGCGTTCATGACTGAACTCCCTGGAGATGACGAGGTTCGTGTCCGGTCCACGCGTCGTGTCGTCGGGCTTGCCGCGGCGTGGTCATTGAGACCAGTCTAGTCCACGGTCCCGGCGAACGCGGCAATTCGTGCGCGCGCCTTCATTTCCCGTGCTTCTTGAGCTTGTGTTTGCGCTTGCCGCGTTCGTCGATGATTCTTGTCCGGTGTTTGTCCTTCATCTTCTTCCACTGCTTGCATTCGTCCTTCGTGCGCAGGCAGCCGATGCAAAAGCCCGTCTTCTCGTCGAACTTGCAGATGCTGATGCAGGGCGATTCCACGGCCATGAACGGTTCACTCGGATGGTCGGCTTCGGGACGGTCAATCTCGCACGCCGCGTGCCCGCCCGGCCAACTGATTGTTTCAATGGCATCCATAGGCGAGGGCGGCCGGTCGGGCCTTCGCGAGCGCAGGTAAGCCGTTTTCTCCGATGCTAAGATGCGCGCATCATCATCGCGTGATAACGCGCGATCCAACGCGGCTGGTGCGCTCTGGCACTTCATGACATGCGGCGACCACTTGTCTTTTCAACCTTGAGCCGGCTCGAATTCGAGCGTGCGGTGCTTGGCCGTGTCGTGGCCGGCATGCCGCTCGCCGAGGTGCTCGCGCACGTGATCCACCGCGTGGAGGCGCTCTCGGGCGAGCGCATGTACGCGTCGATCCTGCTCGTCGATGCAAGCGGCAAGCACCTCGTGCACGGCGCCGCGCCGAGCCTGCCCGCGAGCTACAGCCAGGCGATCGACGGCCTCGAATTCGGCCCGATGACGGGTTCCTGCGGCGCGGCGGCATACAACGCGGTGCCGGTAATCGTCGACGACATCGAGACCGATCCGCTCTGGGAGCCGTTCCGCGATCTCGCGCTGAGTCACGGTCTGCGTGCGTGCTGGTCGGCGCCGATCCGCGCCGCCGATGGCCGCGTGCTCGGCACTTTCGCGAACTACTATCCGATTCCGAAAAGCCCGTCGAACGACGATCTCGAAGAGATCGCGTTCGTCGCGAGCGTGACCGCGCTCGCCATCGAGCGCTATAACGGCGACCGCGCGCTGCGCGAAAGCGAGGAGCGGCTGCGCATCGCGCAGCAGGCGGGGCGCGTCGGCACCTTCGAGCTGTTTCCGGAGCGCGGGCGCGTCGCGTTGTCGGAGGAATTCTGCCGGCAGTGGGGCCTGCCGGTGCTCGCCGAATTCGACATCACCGAGCTGATCGCGCTGATCCATCCGCAGGATCGCGCGCACGTGCTGACGGGCACGCCCGAGGTGCCGAACCACGCGCTCGATTATCTCGAATACCGCATTCGCCGTCCCGATACGGGCGAGGAACGCTGGATGGGGCGCCGCGGCGAGGCGATCGACGGCGCGCTCGGCAAGCGCTATCTCGGCGTGTCCTACGACATCACGGAGCACAAGCGCGTCGAGGAGCGGCTGCGCGTGAGCGAAGCGCAGTTGCGGCGCCTGAACGATTCGCTCGCGACCGAAGTCGAGGCGCGCACGCGCGAGCGCGACCGCATCTGGCGCAATTCGCGCGATCTCTTCCTCGTGGCGAGCGAGGACGGCGTGCTGGAAGCGGTGAATCCGGCATGGACGTCGATTTTCGGTTTCACCGAGGACGAACTGGTCGGCCGCACGTTCGAGGCGATCGTGCATCCCGAAGACGCCGACGCGACGCGCACGGCGCTCGAAATCGCGATCGGCGCGGGCTTTGCGCGCTTTGAGAACCGCAACCGGCACAAGGACGGCACGTATCGGTGGGTGTCGTGGGTCGTGATGCGCGAAAGCGGCGCGCTCTACGGCAACGGACGCGACATCACGCGCGAGAAGGAGACGCAGCGCGCGCTGCGGCAGACCGAAGAGGTGCTCAGGCAGGCGCAGAAGATGGAAGCGCTCGGGCAACTGACGGGCGGCATCGCGCATGATTTCAACAACCTGCTGCAAGGCATCACCGGGCCGCTCGAACTGATTCGCCGCTTCGTGCAGTTGGGCCGCATCGACGAAATCGACCGCTTCATCACGATGGCGATGGGTGCGGCCAATCGCGCGGCTTCGCTCACCCATCGGCTGCTGGCGTTCTCGCGGCGCCAGCCGCTCGACCCGAAGCCAGTCAACGCCGACGAGCTGCTGCATTCCATCGACGACCTGTTGCGCCGGACGATGGGCGAGGCGATCGACGTCAAGGTGATCCGCAACGAGCAACTCTGGCTCACCCGTTGCGATGCCAACCAGCTCGAAAACGCGCTGCTCAATTTCGCGATCAACGCTCGCGACGCGATGCCCGACGGCGGCAGCCTCACGCTCGAAACCGCCAACGCGGAACTGGACGCCGAGTTCGCCGCGCGCCATCCGGAGGTGCTGCCGGGGTCTTACGTCGCAGTGTCGGTGTCGGACACGGGCGGCGGCATGCCCGACGACGTCCGCGAGCGCGCGTTCGACCCGTTTTTCACGACCAAGCCGCTCGGGCAGGGCACGGGACTCGGGCTCTCGATGGCCTACGGTTTCGCGCGGCAGTCGGGCGGCATCGCGACGATCGACAGCGAACCCGGCGCCGGCACCACGGTGCGGCTCTATCTGCCGCGCCATCAGGGCGGCGCCGCGCGCGTGGAAGCCGTGGGGGAACTGAGCGAAGCGCATCGCGCGCAGGAGCGGCACGCGATTCTCGTCGTCGAGGACGATGCTTCCGTGCGCGAGCTCGTCTGCGAAATCCTGCGCGACCTCGACTACGAAGTGATGGAAGCCGTCGACGGACCGGCCGGCCTCGCCGTGCTCAATTCGCCCGCGCGCATCGACCTGCTCGTGACCGACGTCGGCCTGCCGGGCCTGAACGGCCGCCAGCTCGCCGACGCCGCGCGCGCCACGCGGCCGTCGCTGAAAGTGCTCTTCATGACGGGCTACGCCGAAGCGGCGGCGCGCGGCAGCGGCTTCCTCGACGCCGGCATGGAACTGATCACGAAACCGTTCACGCTGGAATCGATGGCGAGCCGCATCCGGCGCATCGTCGCGACGCCCGCGCCGCAGTAACGCGGGGCGACGCGGCTCCCGGATTACCTCACCGTCGCTCTCCCGCAGGCGCTCACCTTGTCGACGAAGCGGCACGTTGCTTGCTTCACTGCTTGTGCCGCGACTTCCCGCCGCCCTACGAGGACGACTCCATGCCGCAACTGCCCGGCTCGCGCCGCCCGCCCGCCAAGGTCCTGCCGCCCGAGGTGCCGAGCATCCGGGCGCTGACGTCGCTCATGACCGGCGTCGTCGTGATCTGCGCGCTTTACTTCGGGCGCGCGGTGATGATCCCGATCATTCTCGCCGTGCTCCTGAGTTTCCTGCTCGCGCCTTTCGTCGATCTGCTGCGGCGCTTCAAGTTCGGCCAGGTGCCTTCGGTGATCGTCGCGGTGCTGCTGGCGTTGTCGGTGCTGACGGCGGTCGGCGCGCTGATTGGCGCGCAGATCGCGCAGCTCGCCGGCGACTTGCCGAAATATCAGGTCGCGGTCGAGCGCAAGATCGAAGCGGTGCAGAAGATCACGGTCGGTCGCGCCGACGAGTTTCTCGGCAAGGCTTCGCATGCGCTCAAGCGTCTCTCGCCCGCGCGCGAGCAGGAAGCGCGCAAGGACGAAAACGATCAGACCGTCTCGCCGATCGACCAGCCGATGCCGGTCGAAGTGCACGAGCCGTCGCCGTCGCCGCTGGAACTCGCGCAGCGTTTCCTCTCGCCCGTGATCAGTCCGCTGGAGACGACCGGCATCGTGCTCGTCGTCGCGATCTTCATCCTGTTGCAGCGCGAGGACCTGCGCGACCGGCTGATCCGGCTCTTCGGCTCGCGCGATCTGCACCGCGCGACCACCGCGATGGACGAAGCCGCGCGCCGTCTCTCGCGCTATTTTCTCGCGCAACTCGGCATCAATCTGGGCGTGGGAATCGTTGTCGCGATCGGGCTTGCGATCATCGGCGTGCCCGGCGCGCTGCTGTTCGGCGTGATCGCGACCTTGCTGCGCTTCGTGCCGTATGTCGGCACGTGGATCGCCGCGCTGATCGCCGTGGTGTTCGCGGCGGCCGTCGGGCCCGGCTGGTCGATGCTGATCTGGACCATCGTCCTGTTCGGCGTCACCGACGTGCTCGCGGGGCAAGTGGTCGAGCCGCTGCTGTACGGCCACAGCACGGGGCTTTCGCCGTTCGCGGTGATCGTCGCGGCGATTTTCTGGAGCTGGATCTGGGGGCCGATCGGCCTCGTGCTCTCGACGCCGCTCACGCTCTGCCTCGTGATTCTGGGACGTCACGTCGACCGGCTCGAGTTCCTCGACGTGCTGTTCGGCGACCGGCCCGCGCTCACGCCTGCCGAAAACTTCTATCAGCGCCTGCTGGCGAACGATCCCGACGAAGCGCTGATTCAGGCGGAGTCGCTGCTGAAGGAGCGCTCGCTCACGGCGTATTACGACGAAGTCGCGCTCGAAGGTTTGCGTTTCGCGCACAACGACGTGATGCGCGGCGTGGTGACGGTGGACCAGTTGCGGCGGATCAACGAATCGGCGCTCGACATCGTCGAAGGTCTGGAAGACGCCGAAGATCTCGTGACCGCGCGCGCGCCCGAGGAGGAGCTGCCCGCGAGTCTCGAAAGCGCGAGCGAGCGCACGGGGATCGCTTCGGAATCGCCTTCCGAGCGCTTCGATGCCGCGCGCGAAGGGCACACGGCGTCGGTGCTGTGCATCGCGGGACGCGGCGAACTCGACGATCTCGCCGCGACCATCGCCGTGCAGCTTTTCAGGAAGCACGGCATGAGCGCCGACCTCGCGCCCTACGAGCGCTTCTCGCGCAACCGCTTTGCGGACGTGGACCTGAGCGGCGTGTCGATCATGTGTGTCGTCTCGTTCGATGCCGCCGAATCGCCGCCGTATCTGCGCAATCTGCTGCGGCGGCTGCATCAGCGGGCGCCGTCGGCGGAGCTGATCGTCGGGCTCGTGGTGCCGGAAAGCTCGCTGCAAGGCGAAGCGCTCGTGCGCACCAGTTCGGCGGCGACGTCGTTCAAGGAACTCGTCGATGCCTGTGTCGCCGCCGCACGCCGCCAGTCGAACGACGGCGTGTCGTGGGCCGGGCTCAATCCGCCCGACGAAGCGGTCGAGGACAAACCGCAGGACGCGCCGCGCGTGCCCGTGCTGCGCGGCGCCTGAACTCAGCGCCTGAACTCGGCGCCCGCCGGGCGCGCGTTCAGCGGTTGCCGTCGAAGAGATCGTTCAGCATCGTGTCGAACGCCGCCTGCGCTTCTTCCAGTTCCTGAAGCGCGGCGTCGAACGTCTGCAGCGCCATCTGCGACGGGCGGCCGTCGCCTTCCGGCGGAAACTGCGTCTGAAGCGCGGTGAATGCCGTCTGCACCTGCTTCGTCGCGTTCACGATGCGTTCCATCGCCCGCGCTTCTTCTACGCGATTATTTTCAGCGCTCATCGAATACTCCTCGGTGGTAATGCTCCGATAGTACCAAGCGATGCCGACTCCGGCTCTGCGTTGCGCTGCCGTTCCTCTTCCTCTTCCGCTACGCGCCGACGCGCGGGCGCTCCTCGATCTCCTTGACGGTGAACAGGCGCACGGCCGCGTCGAGCACGCCCGCGCGGTCGACGAGACTCTGCGCGGTCGCCGCCGCCTGTTCGACGAGCGCGGCGTTCTGCTGCGTGGCGTCGTCGAGATTCGCGACGGCCTGATTCACCTGCCGGATGCCGAGCGCCTGTTCGCTGTTCGCGTTCGCCACTTCGAGAATGATCGCCGAGACGCGGTTGACGGCGGCGTCGATCGCGCGCATCTGGCTCGTCGTGCGCGCGACGAGCCCGGTTCCGGCCTCGATCTGCGCGGCGCTCGCCTTCACCACGCCTTCGATTTCCTTCGCCGCCGCCGCCGAACGCTGCGCGAGATTGCGCACCTCGCTCGCGACGACCGCGAACGAGCGGCCCGCCTCGCCCGCGCGGGCGGCCTCGACGGCGGCGTTCAGCGCGAGGATGTTGGTCTGGAACGCGATGCCGTCGATCACGTCGGTGATGTCCGCGATGCGCCGCGCGGCCGCGTTGATACCCGCCATCTTCTCTTCGACCTGGCTCGCGATCCGGTCGCCGTCGTCGGCCGCGGCGAGCGCTTCCCTCACGACGTCGAGCGCACGCGCGCTGGCGTCGGCATTGCCCTCGACGGCGGCGGTGATCTGCTCCATCGCGGAGGCCGTGTCCTGCAGCGAGTGCGCCTGCGATTCCGTGCGGCGCGACAGTTCCGTGTTGCCGCTCGAAATTTCGCGCGCGGAGTCGAGCAATCCGCCGATCTGGCCGCGCACGTCGAAGACGATCGCCGAGAGATTCGCCTTCAACTGGTTCAGCGCGCGCTGCACGTCGCCGAGATCGCCTTCGGCGCCGGCCTGCGTTTCGACGGTCAGATCGCCCGACGCCATGCGCGCGGCGAAACCGGACATGGCGCGCACGGGCGTGCCGATCTGGCGCGAGAGCGACAGCCAGCCGCACGCGGCGGCGGCGGCGCCCGCCGCGAGCGCGATCCAGAACGGCAGCGGCGGTGCGCCGCCCCACTCCGCCATGCCCGCCACCGCGAGCGCGAGCGGCGCGGCCGCGTGGCTCGCGACCAACCGCGCCGAAAACGGCATCTGTCTGAGTCGTTGCCACGCTCCCGCGACGCCAGTTCGCCTCAGCACGCCGTGTTCGAGCCGCGCGCCGCGCAGCGCGCCCGCGCGCATCGTCGCGTAGAGCGCATCGGCCTGCTTCACTTCGTCGCGGCTCGGCTTCACGCGCACGCTCAGATAACCGACCGCCTTGCCGTTTTGCATCACGGGAGTGACGTTCGCGCGCACCCAGTAGTGATCGCCGTTCTTGCGCCGGTTCTTGACGATCCCGGTCCACGAGCGCCCGATGCCCACCGTCGACCAGAGATCGGCGAACGCTTCGCGCGGCATGTCGGGATGGCGGATGATGTTGTGCGGCTGGCCGGTCAGTTCTTCCTTCGAATAGCCGGAAACGGCGACGAAGGCCGGATTGCAGTATTCGATGTTGCCGGAGAGATCGGTCGCGGAGACGAGCATTTGCGACGCGGGATAGTCGTATTCGTGCTGGCTGACGGGCTGGTTATTGCGCATGCGCGTGTCCTTGTATCGTCGTTCTGGCGCGCCGCGACCGCGGCGCGCCGGTATCTGCATACAAGGCATAACGGCGATTAACCCTACAATCTTGAGGGGAATCCGACTAACGCGCTCGGGTAAACGAGGCTTCAGTCTTGCGCGATGGTCACTGCGCGCTCCAGCCGCCGTCGATCTGCAGCGCCGCGCCGCGCATTTCGCTGGCGGCGTTCGAGCAGAGGAACACGGCCATCTCGCCGATCTGCTGCGGCGTCACGAACTGCGCCGACGGCTGTTTTTCGCCGAGCAGCTTCGCGCGCGCGTCGTCGGGAGAGAGCGATTCGCGGGCGGCGAGGTCGTCGATCTGTTTCTGCACGAGCGGCGTGAGCACGAAGCCCGGGCAGATCGCGTTGACGGTCACGCCGGTGCGCGCGTTTTCGAGCGCGGCGACCTTCGTCAGCCCGACGATGCCGTGCTTCGCCGCCACATACGCCGACTTGCCCGCCGAGCCGACCAGCCCGTGCACCGAGGCGATATTGATGACGCGGCCCCAGCCGCGCTCGCGCATCGCGGGCAACGCGACGCGCATCGTGTGGAACGCGGAGCTGAGGTTGATCGCGATGATCGAATCCCAGCGCTCGACCGGGAAGGTGTCGATGGTCGCGACGTGCTGGATGCCGGCGTTGTTCACGAGGACGTCGACGGCGCCGAAGCGCTCGGCCGCGAACGCGATCATCGCTTCGATTTCGTCGGGTTTCGACATGTCGGCGCCGTGGTAGGCGACCTGCACGCCGAGGGCTTCGATCTGCGCGAGCGCGGCTTGCGAATCGCCGAAGCCGTTGAGCACGAGATTGGCGCCGGCCGCGGCGAGCGCGGTCGCGATGCCGAGTCCGATGCCGCTCGTCGAGCCGGTGACGAGGGCGGTCTTGCCGCTGAGGGACGGGTTTGCTGCGATGGTCATGGGCGGTTCCTGTAGTGGGATGAATCAGGCGATCACGGCCGGCATACGTTACCAAACGCCGCGTGCGCCAGCATCGACGAACCGGCGCACGTTCAGCTCAAACAAGCCCTGTCATGTAATACACCGCGATCACGAAGAACACCGCCAGCGTCTTGATGATCGTCACCGCGAAGATGTCGCGGTAAGACTCGCGGTGCGTGAGCCCCGTCACCGCGAGCAGCGTGATGACCGCGCCGTTGTGTGGCAGCGTGTCCATGCCGCCGCTCGCCATCGCGACCACGCGATGCAGCACCTCCAGCGGAATGTGCGCGGCTTCGGCGCCCTTGATGAAGGTATCCGACATCGCCGCGAGCGCGATGCTCATCCCGCCCGACGCCGATCCCGTGATGCCCGCGAGCGAACTCACCGACACCGCCGCGTTCACCAGCGGATTCGGGATGTTCTTGAGCGCATCGCTCACGACGATGAACCCCGGCAGCGCCGCGATCACGCCGCCGAAGCCGTATTCCGACGCCGTGTTCATCGCCGCGAGCAACGCGCCCGAAACCGCCGCGCGCGTGCCTACCGCGAAACGCTCCTTCACGCGGCCAAACGCCGTCAGCAGCACGAGCACGATGCCGAGCAGGAGCGCGCCCTCGACGGCCCAGATCGCGACGACCGTCTTCACCGCCGTCGTCACCGGCGCGTGGACGCCCGGCAGCACGTCGGGCGCGACCGTGTAGCTCGCGCCGTACCACGTCGGAATCCATTTGGTCAGCGCGAAATTCGCCACGCCGACGAGAACCAGCGGCGCGATCGCGAGCAGCGGATTCGGCAGCGACTTCGCCTCGACGCGCTCCGGCTCGTTCACGAGCGACGTGCCGTAGCCTTCGCCCTTCGCCATCGCGGAACGGCGGCGCCATTCGAGGAACGTCAGCCCGACCACGATGATGAACAGCGAGCCGATCACGCCCAGCCACGGCGCGGCCCAGCCGGTGGTCTTGAAAAAGGTCGTAGGGATGATGTTCTGGATTTGCGGCGTGCCGGGCAGCGAATCCATCGTGAACGAGAACGCGCCGAGCGCGATCGCGCCGGGCATCAGGCGCTTCGGAATATTGCTCTGGCGATACATCTCGGCCGCGAACGGATAGACCGCGAACACGACCACGAACAGCGACACGCCGCCATAGGTGAGCAGCGCGCATACCACGACGATCACCGCATTCACGCGCGACCTGCCGATGTAGCGGATCGCGGCAGCGACGATCGACTCGGAGAATCCCGACAGTTCGATCACCTTGCCGAACACGGCGCCGAGCAGGAAGACGGGGAAATACAGCTTCACGAAGCCGACCATCTTCTCCATGAAGATGCCGGAAAAGACCGGCGCGACGGCGGCGGGTTCCGTGAGGAGCACCGCGCCGAGTGCTGCGATCGGCGCGAAGAGGATGACGCTGTAGCCGCGATAGGCGGCCAGCATCAGGAACGCCAGGGCGGCGAGCACGATGATGAAGGACATTGAGTCTCCGTTGATGTTGTTGTGGGCGGCTTCTCGTGAAAGCCAGTGTGTGCGGACGATGACGCGACGGGCGTCACCGTAGGCAGGTTCCGTGCCAGTGTCGGTTTCGCGCGCCTCGCGGGCCCGACCCCGCGCGAATCGATGAGCGATTGTACTGAAATGTCCACGAAGCGAGACAGCCGCGCGTGACGAAATATCATCCGTGAATGCTCCATTCAAAGCATGAACATGGCATTGCGCGCTGTCTCCGTTATGAGATATTCTGTCTCAATAAAGAGATCGCTCTAACGATAAACATGGGACACGCATCGATGCACAACGACTGGACCACCGTGCCGGCGAATTACAGCGACGTGCTGCGGCGCGCGATGGACTCGCTTTTCAAGACCTTCGAGAACCTGAGCGAGGGCACTTTCATCGTCGATGCGGACGCCCGCGTCGTCTGGATCAACAAGCGCTATGCGGCGCGCTTCGGCTTCTCCGATCCAGCGCAGGCGATCGGCCGCGACTGCGAAGCCGTGATTCCGCACAGCCTGATGCGCGAAGTCGTGACGACCGGCAAGCCGATCCTGCTCGACGTGCTGGAAACCGACCGCGAGCCGCTCGTCGTCACGCGCCTGCCGCTCAAGGACGACAACGGCGCGACGGTCGGCGCGATCGGCTTCGCCCTCTTCGACGAGATGAAGGCGCTCACGCCGCTCTTCGCGCATTACTCGCGCGTTCAGCAGGAACTGATCGCGACGCGTCAGTCGCTTGCACAGGCGCGGCGGGCGAAGTACACCTTCGCGAGTTTCGTCGGCACGAGCGCGGCGAGCCTCGAAGTAAAGCGCAAGGCGCGCCGCGCCGCGCAGGTCGAATCGCCCGTGCTATTGCTCGGCGAAACCGGTACCGGCAAGGAACTGCTCGCGCACGCGATCCACGGCACCTCGACGCGCGCCGCCCGGCCGCTCGTCACCGTGAACGTCGCGGCGATTCCCGACACGCTGCTCGAAGTCGAGTTCTTCGGCGCGGCGCCGGGCGCTTACACGGGCGCGGATCGCAAGGGGCGCGTGGGAAAATTCGAACTGGCCGACGGCGGCACGCTCTTTCTGGACGAGATCGGCGACATGCCGCTGCCGCTTCAGGGCAAGCTGCTGCGCGTGTTGCAGGACAAGGAGTTCGAGCCGCTCGGCTCGAACCGCATCGTGCGCGCGGACGTGCGGATCATCGCGGCCACCTCCGCCGATCTGCCCGCGCTGGTCGCGGCGGGCCGCTTTCGCGCGGACCTGTTCTATCGCCTGAACGTGCTGACGATTCACGCGCCGCCGCTGCGCGAACGGCTCGGCGACATCGAAGCGCTCGCCTACGCGATCCTCGAAGAACTCGCGACCGAGGCGCGCCCCGGCCACGCGGGCCACGCCGTGCTGCAGGACGATGCGCTGCGGCTCCTCTGCGCGTATCCGTGGCCCGGCAACGTGCGTGAGTTGCGCAACACGCTCGAACGCGCGCTGATGCTGTCGGACAGCGAGCATATCGACGCCCGCGCGCTCGCGCCGTTCATCGGCTCGGCGCGCGTGCAGCCTGCGGGCGAGCAGTCGGTGAGCGTCGAAGAACCCGTCACGTCCTACGCGGACGCGATGGCGGGCTTCGAAAAGACCTTTCTCGTCGATGCGCTTCGCGCGAGCGGCGGCCGCGTGACGGAGACGGCAAAGCGGATCGGTATCGGCCGGGCGACGCTTTACAAGAAGATCGTGGCGCTCGGGATCGACGTGTAGCGCCGCGCAGTTCGATATCCGCGTGGCATACTCCGGGGATCAAAAAATACAGCGAGAACAAGGGGTTGGCATGAAGATCGGGATACGGCTCGGCGTTTCGGTTTTGCTTGCGGCGATGGCATCGGTGCTTGCCGCGTGCAGCAGCGCACCGCCTCTCTTTTCCGCCGACGGCCGTCCGACTACGCTGATCCAGTGCCCGGCTGCCGGCGGCTGGAGTCTGTGCACGCAAAACGCGCGCGCCACCTGTCAGGGCGCGAACTACGACGTGCTGGAACAGTCGCTCGACAACGGCCAGAACGGACTGCTGATCGCCTGCAAGCCGCAGTAAGGGTCGATAGCAAACGACAGGAGAACCGATGTCGAAAGCCGGCTTTGCCCCAGAACGCCTCGCGCGCCTCACCGGCGCGCTGCAACGCTTCGTCGACTCCGGCGATGTCGCCGGCATCGTCACGCTCGCGTGGCGGCACGGCGAGATCGCCCACGCCGACACGCTCGGCTGGCGCGATCTCGACACCCAAACGCCCATGACGCGCGACACGCTCTTTCGCATCGCGTCGATGACCAAGCCTGTCACGAGCGTCGCCGCGCTGATGCTGATCGAAGAAGGGCGGCTCGATTTCGACAGCGCGGTGTCGAAGTGGCTGCCGGAACTCAACAAGCTCGCGGTGCTCGCCACGCCCGACGCGCCGCTCGACCGCACCGAGCCGCTGGCCGCGCCGATCACGCTGCTCGACCTGCTCACGCATCGCGCGGGCTTCGCCTATCACTTCACCGCGGAAGGCGCGCTCGCCGACGCCTACGAGAAAGTCTTCAACGGCTTCGACGTGATGGTCGATCCGGCGCGCTGGCTGGAACATGTCGTTGAGCTTCCGCTCATGTATCAGCCGGGCGCGCGCTGGCATTACGGCATCACGACCGACGTGCTCGGCGTGCTGATCCAGCGCGTCGCGGACATGTCGCTCGACGATTTCTTCCGCACGCGCATCTTCGAGCCGCTCGGCATGCCGGATACCGGCTTCGTCGTGCCGCAGGAGAAGGTCGGCCGGCTGTCGACCTCTTACGTCGTCGATACCGCGAGCCGCCGGCAGGCACCCGAGGATCATCCCGCGACGAGCCGCTGGATCGACCCCGCGCGCTTCCAGAGCGGCGGCGGCGGGCTCGTTTCGACCGCCGACGACTATCTGCGATTCGCCCGCATGCTGCTCGGGCGCGGCCGGCTGCAAGGCGATGCCGGCGAACGCATGCGCGGCCCGCGCCTGCTCTCGCACAAGTCGATCGACCTGATGCGCTCGAACTTTCTCAGCGCCGAGCAGCGCCGCATTCCGGCGTTCGGCTATCCCGTCTGGGCGAGCCAGGGTTTCGGCCTGGGCCTCGCGATCGTCGACGACGCCGCGCGGCAACTGCGCGCCGGCTATCGTTCGCCGGGCACCTTCGGCTGGCCGGGCGCCCTCGGCACGAGCTGGTTCGCCGATCCGGTGGAAGACATGATCGGCATCTTCATGATCCAGCGGCGCGCCGAGGAGCCGTTCCCGATGGCGCAGCAGTTTGAACATCTGCTTTACGACGCCATCGACGATTAAACCAAAAGAACTGATGAATCCCGGCACTTTTTGAGCCGCTTGCGGTCTGCTGATCATCCGAATACTGCGGAGCAAGGATTCATGGCGACCTACAGGCAACTCACGGCACAACTCGAAAAACTGCAAGCCGAAGTCGCGGCGGCGCGCGAAAAGGAAGTCGCCGACGCTATCGAAGAGATCAAAACGAAGATCGCCGAATACGGGCTGACCGCCGAGGAACTCGGCTTTCGCGCGACGCGCGGCCGGGGCGCAGCCGTTGCCAAAAAGGCGCCGCTGCCGCCGAAATACCGCAACCCGAAGACCGGCGAAACGTGGAGCGGACGCGGACGCACGCCCGCATGGCTCGCGGGCAAGAACAAGGAACGCTTCCTCATCGAATAGCGCCGGTGCGAGCGCGCGAAGGCCGTCAGTCGTGCCGCGTCTCGCGCAGCATCGTCACGTCGTAGCCGAGTTTGCGTGCCCGCTCGATCAGCGCGGTGCGCTCGGCGGCAGCGGGCCGCGCCTCGCGCGTCAGTATCCACAGATAGCGGCCGCTCGGCTCGCCGACGATGGACCACGAATAGTCGTCGGCGTGATCCAGCACCCAGTAGTCGCCGACATAGAACGGTCCGAAGAACGACACCTTCAGCTTCGCATTCTCCGACCCCGCGACGATCTTCGCGCGTCCCTCGGATGCTTTGTACGGTCCGGTTAGCCCGCCCACGCGACATGCGTTGACGACGGAAACGAGGCCGTCGTCGCGTCTTGCATAGTTGGCCGTGACGGCTTCGCAGTTGCGCTCGAAGCGGTTCTCATAGCGCGCGAACTCATACCACTGACCGAGGTAGCGATCGAGATCGACGGGCTTCGCCGGTTCCGGCACCTTTGCGTTGCCGCTCTTGTTGGCGCCTTGCGTGGCGCAGGCAGCAAGAAGGCCGACGGCGCCGATCGCGAGTACTGCCGCGGCGCCATAAAGCCAGGGACGTTTCAGGGTCATCGTTATTCCGCGCTGATGGACGAAGGGAATGTCGGTGCAGCAAGCTTCGTTCCGACCTCCCGAAAGCGCTCACCTTTGCGGCGTGCGGGCTGTCCGGAGTGTGTGCGCGACCGCACGTTCAATCTGCGTAAAGCACTTCGAATGAATCGTGCAAATCATTGATGCAATTGAATTTACGCATCTGCGCGAGGAACGCTTCTTCTCGCATGCGATGGGCGAGTCCGGCAATCAAACGCGGGTCCCGTATTAGCTCACCTGAAGCGTCCATAAGCGATCGCATGCGCGGCGTCGAAGAAACCGTTGCGTATGCAACGATCCATGCGTGAGCGTGTCGAGCGAGCTCTGTCGAATCGCGCAAAGCCTTATGGAACAAGGGCTTGAGGGAAAACTAAACAAACCGTCGACGGCTCGCGCGGATGCTTAGAAATACTGTGAATCGCGTAATCGTGAGCTTCGGTGAGTCTCGGCGACTCACCCTGCGGCGGCTCCCGAAACGTCTCACCTTTGGCCGCGACTCGACCTGCGGCCGGCTGCATCAGACGGTATCCTTGCCTTCACCCAACCATCCGCCGCCTGGCCGTTTCCCTTCATGCCGCCATTGGTTTCATCGCTGTTCACGCCGCTTCTTACCATCATCCTGCCGATCTTCGGGCTGATCTTCGCGGGCTTCGCCGCCGCGAGATTGCGCAAGCTCGGACCCAGCGCATCGTCCGAACTGAACCGTTTCGTCGTCTATCTTGCGCTGCCCGCGCTGCTCTTCGACATCATGGCGAAAACGCCGTGGAGCATGCTCGACCAGCCCGCGTTCATCGCGGTCTTCGGCATCGGTTCGGGGGTCGTGTTCGCCGCGACCGTGCTCGTGCGGCTCAGGCAGTCGCGCCATCTCGCCGATGCGAGCATCGACGGACTCAACGCGGCCTATCCGAATACGGGCTTCGTCGGCTTGCCGCTGTGTCTGCTCGCGTTCGGCCAGCCGAGCCTCGCGCCGGCCGTCATCGCAACCATCATGACCGTGTGCGTGCTGTTCGCGGTTGCCATCGTGATGATCGAACTCGGCTTGCAGACCGAGCGGCATATCGGTGCGACGCTCGGCCGGGTGGCGAAGTCGCTTGCGACGAATCCGCTGCTCGTCGCGCCGCTCGCGGGCGCGTTGTGGAGCGGCGCGGGGATGCATGTGTCGGGCGGCGCGGAAGCGTTCCTCAAGTTGCTGGGCGGCGCGGCGAGCCCGGGTGCGCTCGTCGCGCTGGGGCTTTTTCTCGGCGAGCAGGCCGGCGTGCGCCACGCGAAGACCGCGAGCGCGCTGGTCGCGCTGAAGCTCGTCGCGCAGCCGCTGCTGACGTGGTGGCTCGCGTTTCACGTGTTCGCGCTGCCGCCGTTGTGGGCGAAGACGGCGGTGATCCTGAGCGCGCTGCCGACGGGCACCGGACCGTTCATGCTCGCCGAGTTTTATCGGCGGGAGGCGGCGGTGACATCGAGCGCGATTCTGTTTTCGACGCTCGTGTCGCTCGTCACCGTGACGCTGTGTCTGGCGGCGATGCTCTGAAGCGCGTGTCCGGCGAAAAAACGCCCGGCGCGATGCGTCGGGCGAACCCACCATCGAAACGATGGGTGGAGGAGGCCGGTTTCGTTCCGCGTTACTGTGTCTTCGTGACGCGGCTCGCGACGAGTTGAGCGCGGCGCTGCTGATACGGCAGCAATTGCGGATAGGTGCGCTCGTTGACCGCTTCGAGATCACCGTTGCGACGCGCGGTCGCCAGTTCGGCTTTGACTTCTGCGCGAGTTTTACCGGTGACATTTGCAGTGTCCGTGCCGGACGATTGAACGACATCGCCGGCGAAGGCGGGAGCGGCCGCGACGAGCGCGGAAATCAGCAATCCGTTGATCAGTGCGCGTTTCATGTCGAACTCTCCTGAATGCATCGATGGACGGAGTGTAGGAGAGAAGCTATCGAACATTAATGGCGATTGAGCCAACAGATTGTTGTGCGGCTGGCGCGAAATGCTGGCACGCGGCAACGCGCAGAACGCGCACGCTAAGCCCGTTGCTGCGAATATCGCTTCCATCGCTCTGCTGGCCGCCGCAGGCACCGCTCAAGCCGCCGATTCGCAGCGGCAGAGCTGCCAAGGTCCGGCATCGCAATGCAACGTGTTTTTCGGACAGTAAGACGCGCCATATCCGCCGGTTCGACCACGGAAAAATGCGAAAGCGGCCGCAAGCGCTCTCGCTTGCGTTTACCGATCCAGAACTAAACGATGCACAGACATCTCCCCAAGTTATCCACATTTTCTGTGCATAACTGTGTGGAAATCGATGGCTCAAGGGCGCGCGCTCGCGCTATCGACCGGGTTGCACCGCGCTTGCGCATCGGGCGGGCGTCTGTGCGTGGCAGGTTCGCAATCCGGCGCCTATGATGGGCGGATCGCGATGACGACGGCGCCGGCGGCCCGTCCTTTTGCGCCGCCCGCTGGCGGACAGCAGTCCATCGATGCCTCGTCTCCACTCAATTAGGGGAACACGCCATGACCTACAAAGTTGCGGTTGTCGTCGGAAGCCTTCGTCGTGAGTCGTTCAACCGGCGGCTTGCGCACGCGCTCATCTCGCTCGCGCCGGGCGATTTCTCGTTCGAATTCCTCGACATCGGCAGCCTGCCGCTCTACAGCCAGGACTACGACGCCGATTTCCCCGAAGCCGCGCGCACGCTCAAGCAGAAGATTTCCGAAGCGCACGCGCTGCTCTTCGTCACGCCCGAATACAACCGCTCGATGCCGGGCGTGCTGAAAAACGCGCTCGACTGGGGTTCGCGGCCGTGGGGACACAGCGCCTGGGGCGGCAAACCCGGCGCGGTCATCGGCACGTCGGTCGGAGCGATCGGGACGGCGCTCGCGCAATCGCACTTGCGCGTCGTGTGCGCCTACCTCGACATCGCGTTGCTCGGGCAGCCGGAGATGTACATCAAGCACGACGAGAAGCGTATCGATGCGAGCGGGAAGATCGTCAGCGAAGACACGCGCAAGTATCTGCAAGGCTTCATGGACAAGTACGTCGCGTGGGTGAGGGACCACGCGAACGTCTGAAACGGCGTCCGGCGCGCGCCCAAAAAAACGGCCCGCGCGAGCGGGCCGTTGCACGACACAAGCTGCAAAGCAGGATCAAACGTGATGATGTCCGGTCACGCGATCCCAGCCATGACGGATCGCGGCCTTGAAGCGATCCCAGGTATCGCCGCCTTCCGGATGACGGCTTTCCCAGTCGCGCTGCAACTCGTACTCCATCTGATCGTCCCACTGACGGCTGCGAAAGCGCTCGTCGTTGCCGAGATTCGCGCCATAGCGATAGGCGCCTTCGTAATCCTCGTAGGGCGAACCCGTCGTCGCATACTTCGAGTCGTAATCGCTGCGGAAGTCGTCGGAATACTCCATGTATTCGTCGGGAATGGTCTGCGGACCGAGCGCTCCGGGCGCACGGCCCGAGGCCGAGGGCGCCCCCATGCGCGCGGCATCCGGCGCGTCGGGCTCCGATACGCGCGGCGCGAAGGCATCGTTCGCGGCCGCATCGGTTTCGTCGAGCGAATTGACCGGACGCCAGTCGCGCGCCGACTCCGCGCTCGTACCCGGCAACGGGCCGCCTGGAACGGAACCGCCCTCCATCGAGCGACCGGACGCGCCCGGCATATCGCGTTGGGCTTGCGGGTCGTAGCGATATGTCGCGTCGCGGCCGCCGAGCGCGTCGCTCGCGGGCGTCGCGGGCGAACCCGATGCCGGCGATATCGGATCGCGCTGCGCCGGCGTACCGACGTTGCCCGCAGACAATGGATCGCGGCCCGTCAGCGCATCGCGTTCGCCGAGCGCGTCGCGTGCGAGGGTGTCGCTGGCCGGCGTGGCGGGCTTGAGCGGCGCGAGCGGATCGGCGCCGACGAGCGCATCGCGCTCGGAGAGCGACGTCGGTGACAGCGAGTCGCGCTGCGCGGGGGAGCCGATATTTTCTGCCGTGAGCGGATCGCGGCCGGCCGTGCCGCGCGCGAGCGAGTCTTCGCGGGTGGCGGGCATGTCGAGCGGTCCGAGCGGCTCGGCAGGCGTTTCGGTGAAGATGTCGCGCGACGAGAGCGTCGCCGGGTCCTGCGGACGCAGCGGATTGCCGAGCGGGTCTCCTAGCGGATCGAGCATCGGTTCGACGGCCGGATCGCCGACGTCCGCACGCGGATAAGCCCGCGCCCGGTTCAGGTCGGCGCGCGCGGCGGACCGCTCCGTATCCAGCGGATCGCGCCCCGGCACGGCGCTGCCGCGTCCGAGACCGAGTTCGTCGAGAATGGAATGATCGCGGTCGTCCTCCGTGGCCGTTGCGCCGTGCGCGAGCGCACCCCAGCTCGCGGCGCGTTCGTCGATGTCGACCGCGCCTTGATCCGCGAGCGTCGTGCGCGCGATATCGACTTCGGCTTCGGTGTTCGTATCCACCGCGATGAGCACGGCACCGCGCCGCACCGCTTCGGAATAATGCGCGACTTCGGGCGGCTGATCGCGGCCGCCGAACAGCATCGAGAAAAAGCGCTCGATATTCGCGAGCACGCCCGGTTCGGCATGCGTCTCGGCGTCCGGCGCGAGCGACGGTTCGGCGGCGTCGTCGCGTTTCGGGTTCGCCTGCAATTCGATGTCGCCGTGCGAAAAGCCCGCGGCCGTGAGCGCCGAGCGCGCCTGCTCGGCTTGCACGTAAGTGTCGAAAACACCGATGACGGTATGCCGCATGGTTGCCTCCTTCGAATGGGTGAGATCTCTGGACGCAGCACGCGCGAACCGGTGCGGCGTATGTCAATGCTCTCACGCAACTCGCGTGCCGGACGCCAGGCGCGGCACGGCCGTGCGCGGGCGCCGCGTCGGGCGGGATTTCGCAAAATGCGCTGTTTTTACAAAACCGGTAGAAAGGTGAAACGCGGCCGGATGTCAGAGCGCGGCGCTGCCCGTCGCGCGGTCGGCGGAACGCGACGCGTGTTTTGCCGCCGTGCCGCCTTCCTTGATCGACTGAAGCAAGGCGTCGAGCAGCGCGATGTCGAAGGGTTTCGAGAGCACGCGCGCATCCACGTGACGCGCGCGGTCGAGTTCCTCCGCGTAACCGGTGACGAGGATCACCGGCACGCGCGGCTCGAACGACTGCAGGATTTCAGCGAGGTCGATGCCGTTCAGCTTGCCCGGCATGTGGATGTCGGACAGCACGACGTCGAAGGGCAGCGTGCTGCCGGGCGGCAAGGCGTTGCGATGGGTTTCGAGCAGTGCGAGCGCGGCGTCGGCGTTGAATACGTAGGTGACGCGATGGCCCATCATCGTGAGCAGCGCCTCGGTGCCGGCGGCGACTTCCTCGTTGTCTTCCACGAGGAGCACGTTCAACGCGTGCGATTCGACGGGCACGGCGGCCTCTTCCTTGACCGTCGCGGCGGGCGCGGTCGCCGCGCCCGTGCGCGGCAGATAGAGCCGCACCGACGTGCCCGCGCCGATCGCGCTGTCGATGGTCGCGAGACCGCCCGCGCGCTCGCAGAAAGCGAAGACCTGCGGCAGCCCGAGACCCGTGCCCAGTCCCTTCGGCTTGGTCGTGAAGAGCGGTTCGAACGCGCGGTTCAGCACGTCGGAATTCATGCCGGCGCCGGTGTCCTC
The DNA here is from genome assembly GCF_001544495.1 of Caballeronia telluris. Taxonomy (GTDB): domain Bacteria; phylum Pseudomonadota; class Gammaproteobacteria; order Burkholderiales; family Burkholderiaceae; genus Caballeronia; species Caballeronia telluris. Next base: position 70,212 of record NZ_FCNZ02000001.1, on the reverse strand, counting down.
CAGCGAGAGCTGCACGAAGTCCCCGACGATCGGAAAGCCGTCTTCGTGACGGAAGCTGATGTTGTCGGCATGAACGGTGAAGGTGCCGCCATTGGGCATCGCGTCGCGCGCATTCACGGCGATGTTGATCAGCGCGAGTTCGAGTTCGGCGGGATCGACGCGGATCGGCCAGATGTCGGCCTCGACTTCGACGTTGAGCGCGACCTTCGCGCCGAGCGACGCCCGCAGCAGTTCGCGCGCGGCGGGTACCCATTTGCCGATCGCGATGTTCTCGATACGCAGCGGCTGCTTGCGCGCGACGCCGAGCAGTTGGCGCGTGAGCGACTGGCCGCTCTTGAGCGCGCGTTCCATCGCGGAGAGTTCGCGTTCGAGGCTGGCGGCACCGCGCCGCCGCGCAATCTGCACGTTGGTCGACACGATCATCAGCAGGTTGTTGAAGTCGTGCGCGACGCTGCCGACCAGATTGCCGAGCGCTTCCATCTTGCGGGCCTGGCGATAGGCCGATTCGATCGAACGGCGCATCGACGCTTCCGCCTGCCAGCGCTCCCACGCGTCCTCTTCGGTGGCGAGCCGCTGCAACGACAGCCAGATCACGCCCCACAGCACGATGCACGGCGCGAACACGGAAAGCGCGAGCACGCTCACGTGGCGATACCACTCGGCCCAGACCGTCGAAATCGGATATCCGCTCGACACATACACCGGATAGACGCCGACGCGCCGGAACGCGACGATCTTCATCTCGTTGTCGAGCCCCGAGCGCATTTGGACGATGCCGTTTCGCATTCCCTGGGCGTAGGCCGCGCGCAGCGGTGAGGTCGGCGAAAGCGAGTTTCTGCCGGCCGGGCGCGGCGGATACCACGCGAGCACTTCGCCGTCGGCGCGCGTGAGGCCGAGCGTGACGGTCGGCTGGTCGCCGAGCAGTTCGCGATAGAACGCGCTGAAGTACGCCGGACGCAGCGCGATCGACACGATCCCGTTGAAGTTGCCGTTGACCTTGCGGCGCGTCACGGCGGTGTTGAACACGCTTTCGCCCGCGACGCGGCCCTGCATCACGCGTGAAAACTGCTCTATCGGATGGCCGCGCTGCATGCCGGCGAAATCCTCGCGATTCGCGATCGAGACGGACGGCGTTGGATAGGTGCGGCTCGTCGCGACGAGGCTGCCGTCGGCGCCGAAGATCGACACCGCCGCGACCTGCGGATAGGTGCCGCCCATCGCCCGGAGCCGCTTGTAGATTGCTACGTCGTCGTGGCGGATGGCGGCGTCGTCGAGGCCGTCGACCAGATCGAGCACGCGCTCGTTGAGCATCACGTTCATGTCGAAGACCTTGAGCGCGTGCTCTTCCGCGACGCGTGCATTGCGCGACACGACGTCCGTCGCCGCGGCGATGCGCCCGCGGTAGTCGTTGTAAGCCGTCATCGCCACATAGATGCACGGCAGCACGATGGCCGCGACGAGAAGCGCATAGAGCGTGAGCCGCTGGGCCGCGAAGTTGCGCTCGGGCACCACCGGAAACGGCGGTTCGTCCTCCCAGGACTCGGCGGCAGGCCCGGCCTCAGGCTCGTCACGTGGCGGCGTCATTGGAAATGGGTGCAGGTTTTATTCAAATTCGGGCGTGTCATCTTAAACGCAAAGCCGATACGCACCGATTAGAAACGCGAAGCAAACGTTTGGCTCTGATTTTCGCGAAAAATACTGCAGTCGGAAGAGCGGGATTTTATTGGTTCGCATAAAGCGTGCCGAAAAACGAGATTCTGATTTGGCGCAAATAAAATACCAACTGCTGTAAAAAATGAAATCAGCGAGATTTCCGGAAGCGCAAACGTACACAAAAGAATGAAAAATATACGACAATTGATCTTACGAAAAAAATTCACTCAAGATCCCGCCGAGATGATGAAAAATGGATGATCTTGGGGTTTTGGTGAGTTGCTTTGACATCCCTTTGGCCGGACAATTGATTCGTCTGATGGTCATGCGCCTGAGAGAGCGCACACCGCAGGGCGAGGACTTCGCGCGGGCGTTCCGAGGAAATTACGGCTAGAAGCGGTTCGAACCGCCAGCGCCGCGCCAGCGCGAGGGAAAACGAGAAACGATTCGGCCGCAAGGCGCGAATCCTGTACGGGGCTGGCTTCCATGATGCCGAACGAAACCGTCATTGCTGCGCGCGCGCCGACCACGCCGCGCACGCCTGCCGCATGGCGCGCATATGCGCATTTGCGCCGCACGCAGCGCGCTTTCACCGATGCGCGCGCGACCACCTGCGCACGACAGCGACGAGTTTATTCAGGCGTCCCGCTGAATCTGCGCAATTCCCACGAGCGGCCGTTGTCGGCGTTTCCGGCGCATTTTTAGGCGTTTCGATTCGCGTTTTTTCATTCGATTCCTGTAAAGAACATCGCCATTGCGCCGTAAACGAATGCGTAAAACGCGTCGTTCGGGTGCGCACAGCCCGATAAACCGTTATTCGATCCCGCCGACCATGCCCTTGCCGATTGTTATTGCCGACGATTCCTTGCTTGCACGCAAGGTATTGACGCGCGCGCTGCCCGAGGACTGGGACGTCGAGATTTCCTACGCGACCAACGGCCGGGAAGCGCTCGAGCTTTATCGCGCAGGCCGCGCGGCGGTCATGTTCCTCGATCTCACGATGCCCGACATGACGGGCTATCAGGTGCTCGACGCCCTCCAGCACGAGGACCTGAACACGTTCGTGATCGTCGTTTCGGCCGACGTGCAGCCGATGGCGCAGGAGCGCGTGCGCGCGCTCGGCGCAATCGCCTTCCTGCCGAAGCCCGTGTCGCCCGAGGCCTTGCGCCCCGTCCTGAAGGAGTTCGGTCTTTATGTCTGAACCAGCCATGAACGAAGATCAGCGCGACGCGCTGCAGGAAGTCGCCAACATGGCGATGGGGCAGGCCGCGACGCGCCTGTCGAAGCTGCTCGGCACGTTCATCGAATTGTCGGTGCCGCGCGTGCGGGTGGTCAGCGTCGCGGAGGCGTCCAGTGCGCTCGCCGCGATGACCGGCATCACCGATACCGTGACCGCCGTGCGTCAGGGCTTTCGCTCCGACATCAAGGGCGAGGCGATCGTGCTGTGCCGCAGCGGCAGCGTCGAGCAACTTTGCGCGCTCGTCGACGACCCGTACACCAAATCGACCTACGAAGCGACGTCGCAGGCCGAGCTGATTTTCGACGTCGCGAACGTGCTGATGGGCGCGTGCGTCGGATGCATCTTCGACCGGCTCGGGCGCACGCCGATCTTCTCGCCGCCGGGCATGCTCGGCACGGCGCTCGCGCTCGACGACGTGTTCCATCCCGCCTCGCTCGCGTGGAAGACGGCGCTTCTGCTGGAAGTGAACTTCGCGCTCGAAGACCACAGTTTCCGCGCGCATCTCGTGATGCTGATGGCGGAAGATTCGATCCTGCGCATGAACGAGGCGCTCGACGCGCTCCTCTCCAGCTTATGAACGACTTGCGGCACGTGCTCTCCGAACTGGTCGTCGAACGCGTCGGGTTCGGGATTTTCGTGCTCGACCGCGACCTGAACGTCGTGATGTGGAACCGTTTCATGCAGGACCACAGCGGCAAGACGGCAGAGCAGGTGATCGGCCGCTCGATCTTCATGAGCTTTCCCGAACTGCCGCGCGTGTGGCTCACGCGCAAGGTCGAAAGCGTGTTCCAGCTCGGCAGCTTCGCGTTCAGTTCGTGGGAGCAGCGCCCGTATCTCTTCAAATTCGATCACGACCGGCCGATCACGGGCGGCGTCGATTACATGCAGCAGGACTGCACGTTCATGCCGCTCGTGCGTGAGCGCGAAGTGGTCGCCGTGTGCGTCACGATTTCGGACGTCACGCACGCGAGCATGATGCAGCGCGCCCGCGACGAAGCCGTCGCGAAACTGCAGGAATACGCGGACCGCGACGGCCTGACGGGCATCGCCAACCGCCGCTATTTCGAACTGCGCCTCGCCGACGAATTCGCGCGCTGGCAGCGCTACGGCGGCGCGCTTTCGCTGGTGCTCTTCGATCTGGACCACTTCAAGCGCATCAACGACGAATTCGGCCACCTGGTCGGCGACACGGTGTTGCGCGTGACGGCCGGGCGCGTCGCGGAGACCACCCGCGTGCAGGACCTGTTCGGCCGCTTCGGCGGCGAGGAATTCGCGCTTCTGTTGCCATGCACCGGCTTTCCGGACGCGATGGCCGTCGCCGAGAAGGTGCGGCGGGCGATCTGCGAGACGCCGATCGACGTGCAGGGCGCCCGCGTGCCGGTCACGGCGAGCTTCGGCGGCGCGCAGGCGAAGAAAGACGTCACGTCGTCCTACGAGGCGCTCATCAACGAAGCCGACGCCGCGCTCTACAGCGCGAAACGCCAGGGGCGCAACCGCTCGATCGGCTTCAACTGACGCCGCCCGGTCCGCCTTGCCCCGCGGCCGTCAGCGCGGCGGATGCCAAAGATTGCTATACTTTTTGCCGCTTCCGGCCGTACAGAGCCGGCGAGCGCCGGTTTGACCGTGCGGTGCGCCACCCACGCGCGCCGCTTGCGGCCCGCCCGACAGCCGGCGCCAATCCCTAACATTGCCCTTGGGGGCGCCACAGCGGAGTCCGTCTTGGCCGTTTCCAACCTGATCGTCGACGATGCCGAACCCGATGCCGCGAAGGTGACGTCGGGCAGCTCGTTTTACCTCGCGATGCGCATCCTGCCGGCCGCGCAGCGGGACGCGATGTACCAGATCTACGCGTTCTGCCGCGCGGTCGACGATATCGCCGACGAAGGCACCTTGCCGCGCCGCGAGCGCGCGGTGGCGCTCGACCGCTGGCGCGCCGACATCGACGCCTGCTACGCCGGCACGCCGAAAAAATCGCTCGAAGCGCTCACGCGCCATATCCACGCGTTCCACCTTTCGCGCGACGACTTTCACGCCGTGATCGACGGCATGGCGATGGACGCCGCCGGCGATATCGTCGCGCCCGACGAAGCCACGCTCGACACCTACTGCGATCGCGTCGCGAGCGCGGTCGGACGGCTATCGGTGAGGATATTCGGGATGCACGAGGACGCCGGCCGCCGTCTCGCGCACCATCTCGGCCGCGCGCTGCAACTGACCAACATCCTGCGCGACATCGACGAAGACGCCGCCATCGGCCGCGTGTACCTGCCGCGCGAACTGCTGTCGCGCGAAGGCATTTCCACGACCGATCCCGCCTCGATCGTCGCCGACGCGCGTTTGCCGCGCGTGTGCGCCGTCCTCGCCGAACGCGCGAAGGGCCACTTCGCGCAGTCGGACGCGATCATGGCGGCCTCGCCGCGCGCGCAGGTTCGCGCGCCGCGCATCATGGCGGGCGCGTACCGGTGCGTGCTCGACGCCAATCTCAGACGCGGCTTCGACCAGCCTCGCACGAAAGTCCGTACGCCGCGTTCGCGCCTGCTGTGGATTGTCGCGCGCAACGTGTTCTGATGTCCCGGCTCGTTCATGTGATCGGCGCGGGCCTTTCCGGCCTCGCCGCGGCGGTCCAATTGCAGCGTCGCGGCGCGCGGGTCGTGCTGCATGAAGCGGCGCCGCACGCGGGCGGGCGCTGCCGCTCGTATTTCGACGGGAAGCTCAACGCGACCGTCGACATCGGCAACCATCTCGTGTTGTCGGGCAATCATGCGATGCTCGGTTTTGCGCGCGCGATCGGCGCCGCCGACGATCTCCTCGGCCCGACGCGCCCCGACTACCCGTTCGTCGACTTGAAAAACGACGCGCGCTGGACCGTGCGGCTGTCGTCGGGCCGGCTGCCGAAGTGGGTGTTCGATCCCGCGTCGCGCGTGCCCGGCACCCAACCCGCCGATTATCTGTCGCTCGCGTCGCTGCTCTGGGCGAAGCCCGGCCGCACGATCGCGCAGTCGCTGCGCGCGCACGGCCGCGTCTGGGACGCGCTGCTGCGGCCGCTGCTGCTCTCCGCGCTCAACACCGATCCGGCCGAAGCCAGCGCGCTCGTCGCGGGCAACCTGCTGCGCGAGACGCTGGTCGCGGGCGGGCAGGCGTGCCGCCCGCTCGTGGCGGGCAGCGGCCTCGGCCATGCGTTCGTCGATCCGGCGCTGCGCCATCTGCAATACGGCGGCGCCGACATCCGGCTCGGCGCGCGCCTGTCCGGCATCGGCTTTAACGGCGCGGATTCGAAACAGCGCGTGAGTGCGCTCGATTTCGCCGACGGCCCGATCGCGGTGGCGCCGAGCGACGGCGTCGTGCTCGCGGTGCCGCCCGACGTCGCGCGAATGCTGGTGCCGGGGCTCACCGCGCCGACCGAATACCGGGCGATCGTCACGGCGCACTTCGCCGTCGATCCGCCGTTCGGTTTCGCGCCCGCGACCTGCCTGCTGAACGGCACGGCCAACTGGCTTTTCGCATTCGACGGTCGTCTTTCGGTGACGGTCTGCGACGCGGGCCGCTTCCTCGACACGCCGCACGACGAACTGGCGCGCACGCTGTGGGCCGAGACGGCGAAAGCCGCCGGCATGGCCGCCGCGCCGATGCCGCCCTGGCAGATCGCCGCCGAGCCGCGCGCGACGCTGGCCGCGCTTCCCGCGCAAGAGGGGCTGCGCCCGGCTACGCGCACGCGCTGGCCGAATCTGATGCTCGCGGGCGACTGGACGGCCACGGGCCTCCCCGCGACGATCGAAGGCGCGATCCGCTCCGGCCAGAAGGCCGCGGACGCGCTGATGAACCCATCGATGGATAGATGATGAACGATACTTCCCTGCCGGGCCCTGACCGGCCCCGGCCGGTTTCCCCCGCCGCGCTCGAAGCGGCGGTCGCGAAAGCCACCGACGCGCTGCTCGCCGCGCAACACGCCGACGGCTACTGGCTGTACGAACTCGAAGCCGACGCCACGATTCCCGCCGAATACGTGCTGCTCGTGCATTACCTCGGCGAGACGGCCAACGTCGAACTCGAGGCGAAGATCGCGCGCTATCTCCGACGTATCCAGCGCGAAGACGGCGGCTGGCCGCTGTTCGCCGACGGCGCGATGGACGTCAGCGCGAGCGTCAAGGCGTATTTCGCGCTGAAGATGATCGGCGATTCGCCCGAGGCGCCGCACATGCAGCGCGCCCGCCGCGCGATTCTGGCTGCGGGCGGCGCCGAGCAGTCGAACGTGTTCACGCGCATTTTGCTGGCGCTGTTCGGCGTGGTGCCGTGGCGCGCGGTGCCGATGATGCCCGTCGAAATCATGCTGCTGCCGATGTGGTTCCCGTTCCACCTGTCGAAGGTGTCGTACTGGGCGCGCACGGTGATCGTGCCGCTGCTCGTGCTGAACGCGCGGCGGCCGGCGGCGCGCAATCCGCGCGGCGTGCGCATCGACGAGCTTTTCGACGACGCGCCCGTCAACGTCGGCCTGCTCGCCCGCGCGCCGCATCAGAAGAAGGGCTGGTTCGCGTTCTTTCGCTGTGTCGATACGTTGCTGCGCGCCGTCGACGGCCTGCTTCCGCACGACAGTCGCGAACGCGCGATCCAGGCGGCGGTAACTTTCGTCGACGAGCGGCTGAACGGCGAGGACGGCCTCGGCGCGATTTTCCCGGCGATGGCGAATTCCGTGATGATGTACGACGCGCTCGGCTATCCGGCAGACCACCCGAATCGCGCAATTGCGCGCCGTTCGCTGGAGAAGCTGCTGGTCGTCGACGCATCGCCCGACGGCGAAGCGTATTGCCAGCCGTGCCTTTCGCCAGTGTGGGACACGTCGCTCGCGGCGCACGCGCTGCTCGAAACCGGCATGCCGAAGGCGCGCGCGGCGGTGTCGCGCGGGCTGGAATGGCTGCGCCCGCTGCAGATTCTCGACGTGCGCGGCGACTGGATCTCGCGTCGTCCGAACGTGCGTCCTGGCGGCTGGGCATTCCAGTTTGCGAATCCGCACTACCCGGACGTCGACGATACGGCGGTCGTCGCGATGGCGATGCAGCGGGCCGACCGCGAGAACGGCACCGCCCTGTACGACGAAGCAATCGCGCGCGGTCGCGAGTGGGTCGTCGGCATGCAGAGCAGCGACGGCGGCTGGGGCGCTTTCGAGCCGGAAAACACGCAGTATTACCTGAACAACATCCCGTTTTCGGACCACGGTGCGCTGCTCGATCCGCCGACGGTCGACGTGTCGGCGCGGTGTCTGTCGATGCTGGCCGAACTCGGCGAGACGCCATCGAACAGCGAGCCGGCAAGGCGCGCGCTCGACTACATCCTGCGCGGGCAGGAGCGCGACGGAAGCTGGTACGGCCGATGGGGCCTGAATTACGTCTACGGGACGTGGTCGGCGCTCTGCGCGCTCAACGCGGCCGGCCTGCCGCCGACCGATTCACGCGTGCGGCGCGCGGCGGAATGGCTGATCGGCATTCAGAACGCGGACGGCGGCTGGGGCGAGGACGGCGAAAGCTATAAGCTCGACTATTGCGGCTACGAGCAGGCGCCGAGCACGGCGTCGCAGACCGCGTGGGCGCTGCTCGGACTGATGGCGGCGGGCGTCGTCGATCATCCGGCGGTCGCGCGCGGCGTCGCGTATCTGCAGGCGACCCAGCGCGAACACGGCCTCTGGGACGAAACGCGCTTCACCGCGACCGGTTTTCCGCGCGTGTTCTATCTGCGCTACCACGGTTATCGCAAGTTCTTCCCGCTGTGGGCGCTCGCGCGCTATCGCAACCTGACGCGCGAAGGCCTCTCGCGCGTGACGGCGGCGATGTGAGCGCGCGCGACGTGCGCCGCTTTCGCGATGCGCGCGGCCCGGGCGGCGTGCCCGTCGTCGCGGTCACTGGCATGGCGTTCGAGGCGAAGATCGTGCGCGGACGCGGCGTCGATGTCGTGTTCGCGGCGCGCGCCGACTGGCTCGAACGCGCGCTTTCCGAAGCGGTGGCGCGCGGCTGCTCGGGCATCGTGAGCTTCGGCACGGCGGGCGGCCTCGCGCCGGACCTGCAGCCGGGCACGCTCGTCGTCGCGGATGCGGTTTCGGGTCCGTTCGGCCGGCTCGTCACCGACATCGACTGGTCCGAGCGCATCGTCGAATCTTTCGCCGGCACGCCGCTCGCGGCCCTGACGCGTCGCGGCACGATCGCCGCCGTCACCGCGCCGGTCACGAGCGAGCAGGCGAAGCGCTCGCTGTACCAGTCGACGGGCGCGCTCGCCGTCGACATGGAATCGCACATCGCGGGCGCGATCGCGACGGCGCGCGGACTGCCCTTCGCCGTGTGCCGCTCGATCGTCGATCCGGCGTGGCGCACCTTGCCGAGCGCGGCGACGGTGGGCTTGCGCGACGACGGCCACACGGCCATCGCGCCGATTCTGCGGGAATTGCTGCGCCAGCCGTCTCAACTCGGCGCGCTGCTGCGGCTCGCCTCCGATGCGCGCGCCGCGCGCACGTCGCTCGTGCAGGCGCGGCATGCGCTCGACGCCGCGCGGGCGCTCGCGTTCGACTGACGTTTCTCGCATCGCCTGGCCGGGAAGTTATGTAGCCGCTCGCCCGAATTTATCCTGTTTGGAATAAAATTTACCTGAATGGTTGATTAAGCCGGTATCGTTTCGGCTCGGCGCTGCACGTCGCGAGACGGTGCGCTGGCCGTTCGGACGAGGCGACACCTGCGCTCGGCCGTGCGAAGCTGCAGTTCACGAAACAAGGTCAGACCGGCGGAGGGTGGGAGAAACATGCGGCAATTGCCATCATTGGTCGGGTTGCGTTTTTTCGAGGAATCGGCACGCCAGTTGAGCTTCAATCGCGCGGCGCGCGCGCTCTACGTCACGCAGGGCGCGGTCAGCCGGCAGATTCGGCAACTGGAGCAATCGCTTGGCGTGAAGTTGTTCGAACGCAATCAACGAGGCGTTCGGTTGACGCCCGCCGGGGTAGTGCTGAACGCATCCGTCGCGGAAGCATTCGATGCCATCGAGCGCGGCACGCGCGCGCTTGCCGGTACGTCGGGCCGGAAGCGCCTCATCATGTGCCTGCCGCCCACTTTCGCGACGCAGTGGCTTTCGCCACGCCTCAACTTGTTGGCCGTGCAATTGCCGGGCGTCGAGCTATCGCTGCGAACGCAGCCGAGCGATGCGTGTCATTGCGCGATCCGGTTCGGGCGCAACCCGCTCACGGAAGGGCATTCCGAACTGCTGATGACAGAGCGCCACGCGCTCGTGGGTTCCGCGTCGCTCGCGGGAGAGCACGTCGACATGCTGCTCGAACGTCTGCCCGCGCTGCATGTTCTTCACGACGATATCCGCCTCGAACTCTGGCCCAATTGGCTCGCTGCGGCGCATTCCCCACAGCGACTCGCGGAGAACGGCATCGAATTCTCCAACCTCGAACAGGCGATCCAGGCGGCGAAACGAGGCGTCGGGCTCGCTGTCGTCGATTTGAACATGATCGTCGATGAACTCGCTGAAGGCGTTCTCGTGAAAATGTCGGATGTCGAGGTGAGCGGACCGTTCGGTTACTGGCTTGACGTGCCGGCGCGGAACATGGATTCGCCGCATGTGAACGCCGTGGCCGCGTGGCTGCTTTCCCAAATCCCTAAAGAATGAAATGAACTGAGGTGGATTGAATGGCGGCGCTGTTGGCGCCCGCCATTTCACCGGCTCAGCCGTGGCTCGCATCCCGCAGCGTCAGGTTCTTCGTCTCCGGCGCCCACGCAATCGACACGATCATCCCGATCAACAGGACTCCGGCCAGCGCCATCATCGTCGCGTGAAAGCCGAATCGTGCGATGCCGACCGGCAGCAGGAACGTGCCGATCGCGGAGCCGAGCCTGCTGCATGCGATAGCCAGTCCGACGCCGCATGCACGCACTTCCGTTGGGAAGCATTCGGGCGGAAACACGCCGACGAGATTGCTGAACGCCGACATCGTAAGCGTGAAGACAGCGAACGCAAGAATCATCGCCAGCGCGGCTGTCGACGGCAACACGCTCAGCGCGACGAGCATCGCGCACGTCACGGCGAAAGAGCCGATCAGAAAGTGCCTGCGCGGCAGCTTGATCGTGAGCCAGATGCCGAGCACCGCGCCAATGACGAGGATCGCGTTGAGCAGCAGGTCGGCGCCGAAGCCTTCGCTCAGTCCGACGACCTTGAGAATGGCCGGCAGGAAGGTATAGATCGCAAAATAGGGAATCACGAGACACACGAAAAACGCGCAGTTGAACACGGTACGGCGGATCAGATCGCGGCCGAACAGGCGCGCATAACCGCGTTTGCTGCTGTGCTCGGGGTGCGGGCTGTCTGCGTCGAGCGTGACGTGGGGGCCGAAGTGCTTGCGAACGATGTCGTTCGCTTCGGCGGCGCGTCCCTTGCCGAGCAGCCAGCGCGGTGACTCCGGCGTGCCGAAGCGCAACAGAAGCACGATCAGCGCGGGCGCCGCCGCCGATGCCAGCAGCCAGCGCCACGCGTCCGGAACGGCGTCGCTGTAGTGCAGGCCGAGCACGTTCGCGGCCACGTAGCCGATCGTCCACACGACGCTGAACGAACCCAGTAGCGCGCCACGATGCTTGCGCGGCGAGAATTCCGCGAGGATCGCGTGACCGACCGTGAAATCGCCGCCCATGCCAATACCGATCAGGACGCGCAGCAAAAACAGTTCGACTGGCGAGGTGGCGAAGAACTGCAAAAACGCTGCCAGCGTGATGATGACGAAGCTCGTCAGAAAGATGCGCTGCCGCCCCAGACGGTCGGAAAGCCAGCCGAATAGCAAGCTGCCGAGGAAGATGCCGATCAGCGCGGAACTGCCGATCGCGCCCATCCAGAACGAATCGAGCGGAATCTGCCGGTTCAGCGAGGCCAGCGCATAGCCGACGGTACCGAGCGCGTAACCTTCGGTGAAATGCGCGCCGAACGTCAATCCCGCGATCTTGAGGTGAAAACGGTTGAGCGGCAGATCGTCGAGCGCGACGGAATCGGTTGGATGATGCGGCTCCGGCAACCGTTGCGGGTCAAACGTGGCGATTGACGGCTGGGCGACCATTCCTGGCGTGGCGACTGGTATGTCTTGTTGGCGCATCGGCGTCTCCTTATATTGCGTTCATGCGACGGACGCCGCGCATTGCTGCGCGGCGCCAGCCGTGGATCACTTAGCGGCCGAGACCGCTGATCATCATGTATTTCAGTTCGACGTATTCATCGAGCCCGTACTTCGATCCTTCGCGGCCGAGGCCCGACTGTTTGACGCCGCCGAACGGCGCGACCTCCGTCGAAATGATTCCTTCGTTGATGCCGACCATGCCGCTTTCAAGCGCTTCCGCGACGCGCCACGCCCGGCCGAGATCGCGCGTGTAAAAATACGCGGATAGGCCGAATGGCGTGTCGTTGGCGCGTTCGACGACTTCCGCTTCGGTCTCGAAGCGAAAGCACGCGGCGACCGGACCGAAGGTTTCCTCCTGCGCGATGAGCATGTCTTCGTTCGCGTCCGTGAGGACGGTCGGTTCGTAGAACGTCCCGCCGAGCGAGTGCGGCCGGCCGCCTGTCAGAACTGTCGCGCCATGCTCGAGCGCGTCGTCTACATGCTTTTGCACTTTCGCAAGCGCCGGTTTGTTGATCAGCGGACCTTGATCAACCTCGCCCTTCAGCGCCTCACCGACGCGCAGTTGATTGACCGCTTCGGCGAGGCGCCGCGTGAACGCGTCGTAGATGCCGTCCTGCACGTAGAAGCGGTTCACGCACACGCACGTCTGCCCCGTATTGCGGAACTTCGATGCCATGGCGCCCTGCACGGCAGCGTCGAGGTCGGCATCATCGAAAACGATGAACGGTGCGTTACCGCCCAGTTCGAGCGAAAGCTTTTTGAGCGTCTCGGCCGACTGCGCGGCGAGCAGCTTGCCGACTCGCGTGGAGCCGGTGAACGAGAGCTTGCGGACCACCGGCGAAGCCGTGAGCGTGGCACCGATCGCGATGGGATCGCCGGAGACGACGTTGAAAACGCCCGGCGGAATGCCCGCCTCCTCAGCGAGCACGGCGAGCGCGAGCGCTGAGAGCGGCGTTTCCTCCGATGGCTTCAGCACCATCGTGCAGCCCGCGGCGAGCGCCGGACCCGCCTTGCGCGTAATCATCGCCAGCGGGAAATTCCACGGCGTGATTGCCGCGACGACGCCCACGGGCTCCCGCGTGACGATGATCTTCGAATCAGGCTTCGGGCTGGGAATGACGTCGCCGTAGCTGCGTTTGGCCTCTTCCGCGAACCATTCGAAGAAACTGGCCGCGTAGGCCACTTCGCCCCTGGCTTCGGCAAGTGGCTTGCCCTGCTCGCGCGTCAGCAGTTCGGCGAGCGCATCGCGGCGAGCGAGCATCAACTCGCCCCAGCGCTTCACGCGCGCGCCACGCTCTTTCGCCGTCAACGCGCGCCATGCGGGAAAGGCTTTCTGCGCCGCGTCGATGGCTTGCCGCGTCTCTTGTGCGCCTGCCTTCGCGACGTCCGCGATGATTTCGCCCGTCGCCGGATTGCGCACCGGATACGTTTCCTTGCTTTCGATCCAGGCGCCGTCGATGTAATGACCCTTGCGAACCAGCGTCATGCCGCCTGCTCCAGTGCGTGAGCGAACATGCCCTGTGCCGGGCGCGAATCACGCGCGATGCGGCGTCCCGCCGTGTAGTCGTTGATCAGGTCGCATGGCGTGTAATTGCGCTCCAGTTCAAAGATTTCGTCGGCGTCGAGTTCGGTGCCGAGCGCTGCGAGCGCGCTGTCGAACTGCGCCGGCGAATCCGCGCCGACCAGCACGCTCGCCACGCCTGCCTTGCGCAGCACCCAAGCCTGTGCGATCTGCGCCGGGCTCACGCCGCGCCGCGCTGCGACGCGGGCCACCGACGCCGCGATCGCCCGTGAAGCGGCGTCGCCATACATCTGCGCGGTGAAGAAGTCGGTTTGATTGCGCGTGGACGAGGCTTCGCACGTGAGCAGGCCGCGCGCGAGCGGACTGAATACCGAAACGCCCAGCCCCTGGTCCGCGCAATACGGCATCATTTCGCGCTCTTCCTCGCGGTAGGCGAGGTTCAGTTGCAATTGCATGTTGATCGGTTTGTGCCAGCCGTTGCGCTCGCACACCTGCATGATCTTCGCCAGTTGCCACGTGGACATCGTCGACACGCCGATGTATCGAGCCTTGCCCGCACGCACGATGTCGTCGAGCGCGGCCATCGTTTCCTCGACCGGCGTGTTCACGTCGAAGTAATGCAGCATGTAGATATCGACGTAGTCCATGCCGAGGCGTTTGAGCGACCCGTCGATGCCGTCCATGATGTGCTTGCGCGAGTGCCCGCCCGCGTTCTGATACGCGCCCATGTCATAGCCGACCTTCGTCGTCACGACGATTTCCTCGCGCCGCGCGAGCCGCCCGAGAATCCGCCCGACGACTTCCTCGCCCACGCCCGTGGAGTAGAAATCGGCGAGGTCGATGAAGTTGACGCCCGCTTCCAGCGCGTGACGCACGATCGGTTCGCTTTGCCGTTCGTCGAATATCCAGGGCTTCCACTGCGGCGTGCCCATGTTCATCGTGCCGAGGCACAAGCGCGACACCTTCAGGCCCGAATGGCCCAGGCGAACAAATTCCATTTGCTGTCTCCGAGGCCGGAACGCGGTCCGGCCAGTTGTCCGGTTGCGCTTCAGCGCGCGTTGGGCGTGTAGAAAGGATTCGATACGTCGCGGGCCGCCGCGAAGACGTCGTGCTTCTTCGGCAGGCCGAACATCGCCGCCTTGATGGCGGTTTTCGCGGCGAGATAGTTGTTGCGATAGACGGCGTCGAGATCGTCGGTTTTCGGGTTGACCCAGTTGGCCGACACCACCACCCATTCGTTCTCCGCTTCGGGCGGCAACGTGCCGTCTTCCAGCGATTCGACGACCGCCTTCGCGATGCCCGCCTGCGATGCGCCCCAGGTCGCGTTGCCGTGAAATTCGCCATCGATCTGCGCTTTGTTGACGTACAGCGTGAGCGGCTTGGCCGGCACGCCGGGGCGCGCAATCACGACGAACGGCGCGTGGCCGGCGGAAGGCGTGGCGAGCGCCGTGGCGAACGCCTGTCCAGCCGGCCCGCTGCGCGGCCCGACGAGCACGTTGATGTGCGCGAGATTGACGCCGGGGCCTTCGAAGCCCTCGCCGATAAAAAGCTTTGCTGACTGGTCGTTTCCTGACATCGCGCGGTTCCGTTTCGGTTCAAAAAAGAGGTGAACCGATTGTGCGAGAAGAGGCGACGAAGGCTGGATCGATGATTTTTCCGCGTCGTTATGAGCCAGAGTCATGTCCGGAAAGCCCCTTAAGCCATGAGCGCGGACGGACTTGCTTTCTGCGGGTTAACCCTCATGTCTGTATAATCAGGGAAAACCCTTAGTTTGTGACGTGCGACAACACGCTTGTCGGCGTTCAATGGCAGAGAGAGGTACCGAAATGAATTTTCACACCCGCAAGTGGGTCAAGCCCGAAGACCTGAATCCGAACGGCACGCTGTTCGGCGGTAGTTTGCTGCGCTGGATCGACGAAGAAGCCGCCATTTACGCCATTCTTCAGCTCGGTAATCAGCGCGTCGTCACCAAGTTCATGTCGGAGATCAACTTCGTGAGTTCGGCGCAGCAGGGCGACGTGATCGAACTCGGCATGACGGCGACGCATTTCGGCCGCACGTCGCTCACGCTGCGCGCGGAAGTGCGCAACAAGATCACGCGCAAGAGCATCCTGACCGTCGAGAAGATGGTGTTCGTCAACCTCGATGAAAACGGCGAACCCGCGCCGCACGGCCGCACGCAAATCCGCTACGCCGACGAGCTGTTCGAAGCGTACCGGCGCGACCGCGACGGTACGATCGAGGCGCCCAGCGCGTCCGACGACGAAGCGCGCCGCATCGAAACGGCCGAAGTGATGCACTGAGCCGTCCAGGCCCGGAGACGCAAAAGGCCCGGCCGGCGTCTCGCCAGTCGGGCCTTTGCTTTTCGCTTTTTGCTTTTTTGCTTTTCGCTTCGAATCAGTATCGCGTCATTTCGCAGCCGGTGTCGCGCCTGGATCTTCGTATTGCGGCACGTCCGCGCCGCTGCCCGAACTCGAACCGGTCGAAGGCTTCGTCGAAGGCGCAGCCGCGCCCGGGTCCTCGTAAGTCGGCAAGCCTTGCGCCTTGCTGCCGCCGCCCGACGCGCCCGGCGCCGCCGTCGCGCTCGCGCCTTCCGGCGCGGCGGCGCCCGTGTCGTCGCCGTAATCGGGCAGGGTCGCGCTGCCGCCGCCCGTCAGCAGATACTGCCGGCGTTGCGTATAGGCGTCGCGCACGAACGCGTATTTGTCGAGTGCCGCCTGCGACAGAATATCGGTCGCGCCGATCAGGTCGGCCCGCGCGCTCACGAAGTTCAGGCCGAACAGCAGATTGCGCGGAAGCGGGTCCAGATAAGTGACGGGATCGAGCCGAAAGGCGACGAGCCAGTTCGTCGCATCGCGGAACGAACTCGGCCCGAAAATCGGCAGCACCAGATACGGCCCCGACGGCACGCCGTAATGCCCGAGCGTCAGCCCGAAATCCTGGTGATGCTTCGGCAAGCCCGCCTGCGACGCGATGTCGATCAGCCCGCCCATGCCGAACGTCGAATTGAAGGCGAAGCGCACGAAATCCTCCGTGGCGTCGGTGATCTTCAACTGCAACAGGTTGTTCGCGAAATTGCCGATGTCGCCGAGATTCGAAAAGAAGTTGCTCACCGCCGTGCGCAGCGGGCTCGGCGTGACGTTCACGTAGGCCTGCGCGACCGGGCGCGCGACGTATTTGTCGACGCCGTCGTTGAAGCCGAAGATCGCGCGGTTCATCGGTTCGAGCGGATCGCCGGGATGGCGGTCCGCGCCGGTTGCGCACCCGGCGGTTGCCAGAACTCCTGCGATGGCGACGCTCACCCCGAGCGTGCGGACCGTTCCGGCAGCCAAAGCCCTTCTCATTCTTCAATTCCTCTTAAGTTATCGTGCCGTTGGGCGGCCCGCAGACTGGCGCGCTCCGCCGCGCGCACCTTGCGCGGCTTGCCCATCAGGACCGGCTGAAACACCACCGCGCCGATCAGCGTGCAGAAGAGCGACAGCGCGAGCAGCCGTCCCATGCTCGACGTTCCCGGATGATGCGAAAACCACAGGCTGCCGAACGCGGTCGCCGTCGTCGCCGCGCTGAACATCACGGCGTGCGTGAGGCTCGACTGCAACAGACGCGTCTGGCCGGAGCGCCACGCCATCACGAAATAGATCTTGAACGCCACGCCGACTCCGAGCATCAACGGCAACGCGATGATGTTCGCGAAGTTGAGCGGCATGTCGAAGACAACGCACAGTTCCAGCGTGACGATCGCGGAAACGAGCAAAGGTATCAAAGTTCTTAAAACGTCGCCAAGACGACGCAGCGTGATCCACAACAGCACCGCGATGGCGAGCAGCGAAAGCGCCGCCGCCTGCTGGAACGCCTTGATGATCGTTTCGGCCGAATGGCGGATGGAGATCGGCCCGCCGATGGCGTCCGGCTCGGCTTTCTGGACGGCATCGGCGAAACGGGCGAGCAGGCGGTCGTCGTTCTGGTCGACGCCCGGCGGCACTTTCGGCGACACCTCGACGAGCGCCTGGCCGTCCGGCGTCACGAAGTTGTCGGCGAGCGAGTGCGGCAGCGTCGCGCGGGTGATTTCCGTCGGCTGCAGGAGCGAGCGCAATTGCGCGAGCGCGAGCCGCAGCGGTTCGGCCATCGCGTGCTCGGCGCGCTCGCGCGTGGCGGCGTCGGCCTGCGCGAGCTTCGCGAGCGTGCTGGACAGATGCTTTGCCTGTTCATCGCCGGGGCCGGGATGCTCGTCGGCGGCGAGCGACAACTGGTTCGACAGGCGCTTCAACGCGGCAACCCGCACCGCATCCGTGACCGGCGCCGCGACCGGCTGGTTCAGCGCGGGGAGCAGTTGCGCGGCGGCCGCGCGGATCAGTTCGAGCTTTTTCGGCTGATCGGCGGGAATCAGCGAGTCGAGCGTCGTCACGCGCCCGACTTCGGGCAGCTTTTCGAGTTTCTCGGCGATTTTCTTCGCGTCCGCGAGCGACGGCGCGAGCACGGCGACATCGTTGACCGACGCCTCGGGCGCGTCCTTCAGCGCGATCAGCGTCGCCATCGACTCGGTGTGCGGGTCCTTCAGATGCAGCGGATTGAAGTCGAAGCGCAGGTTCAGAAGCAGCGGCAACGCGCCGATCACGAGGATCAGCGTGCCGATCAGCACGGGCTTGCGATTGCGGTCGAGATATTCGTCGACGGGCGCGAGCGCCGGAAAGCCCGGCGCATTCGGCTCGCCGGGCGGCGCGAACACTTTCAGAAGCGCCGGCAGCAGCGTCATGTTGGTCACGAACGCGACGATCATCCCCACGCCCGCGATCAGCCCGAGTTCCGACACGCCGCGATAGGCGGTCGGCAGGAACGAGAAGAAGCTCGCCGCGGTGGCGGCCGCCGCGAGCGTCAGCGGCACGGCGACGTGCCGCGCGGTTTCGGCGAGCGCGACGTCGAGCCGTCGATGCCGGTGGCGTTCCTCGCGATACCGCACGCCGAACTGGATGCCGAAATCGACGCCGAGCCCGACGAACAGCACCATGAACGCGACGGAGATCATGTTGAGCGCGTGAACCATCAGGAGACCGAGCGCGGCCGTGATCGCGAGCCCGACGAACACCGTGATGAACACCGCGACGATCATTTTTCCCGAGCGCAGCGCGAGCCACAGGATCACCAGCACGACGATGAAGGTCGCCACGCCGTTCAGCACGGCGCCGTCCTTGACCGAGGCGAATTCTTCGTCGGCGAGCGGCTGGGCGCCCGTCAGCCGGACCGCCGCGCCGTATTTCTGCGCGAGGCCGAGTTCGTTCGCGGTGGCGCGGATCGCGTCGGAGGCGCGGGCACCGGCTTCGAGCGCGTTGTAATCGAGCATCGGCTGCACGGTCACGAACGCGCGAGCCGGCTGCGCGGAAGCCGATGAATCCGCGAGATTGCGCCACGAAAACGCGGCCGGCTGGTTCGCGAGCACGCGGTCGAGCACGGTCGCGCTCTGGTTCAGCAGCTTCGACATCTGCCCGAGCGTCACCTGTCCGAGTTGCAGCGGCAGGTTCAGGCTGGTGTTGAGCGTCTGCGCGAGTCCGGTGAGCGACGGGTCGTGGGCTAGCGCATTGATGAGCGGCCGCGCCGCGCCAAGCTGCTGCGTGGTTTGCGCGACCTTGTCGGTCGACAGATAAAGCAGGCCGTTGTGCTCGAAGAAGTCGCCGCCCGAAGGCTGCGACACCGACTTGAAGCGGTCCGGATGCTTCGCGAGCGCGCCGGCGAGTTCGTTCGCGGCGGCGTCGGCGAATTCGGGCGCTTCGGCCTCGACGACGATGAGCAGCGTCGAACCGCGCTGCGGGAACGCTTGCTCGATCGCGTGACTGCGCGCGGCCCATTCCGGCTCCGTTTCGATCAATTGGCTGACGTCGGTGCTGATCTTGAAGTGATGGACGACGTAGATCGAACTCAGCACGGCGAAGAGCAGCGATACGACGATGATCCACGCCGGCCGGCGAATGGAGATCGTGACGAGGCGGGTGAGGTGGGACGTCAGCATGAAGACGGGTACCGTTGGTGCTGCTTGTAAAGTGCGGGCTGTGCTGGACAAATCTGCGCGTTCGGAAACCCGCGAGCGCGCCCAGCCGGGAACCGCGCAAGTATACCGGGCGGGGCCGGAAGCGCTCCGGTGAACTGTCGGCGCGCGGGCGAGTCGATATACTGGCTTGCAGCCGTGCCGCATTCCGGTTTGCCGCAAGCCGCGCCGCGCTGAAAACCCATCAAGCCCGCGCGTTCAACTTTCCATATAGAGAACGGGTTCCATGAAACGCTATCTGTCTATTTGCTTCGCTTTCCTTGCCGCCTCGCTGTTCTTTTCGGGCGAGGCCTTCGCCCAGGCGAGCCCCGACGGGGTCGTGAAAACCGCCGTCGAAGGCACGGTCAACGCGATGAAGGCCGACCCGCAAGCCCGCGGCGGCGACATGGCGAAGATCACGCAACTCGTCGAGACGCGCTTCGTGCCCGCTACCGATTTCGAGCGCATGACGCGCATCGCCGTCGGCAAAGCCTGGAGCACCGCTACGCCCGAGCAGCAAAAGCAGCTCTACGAGCAGTTCCAGAAGCTTTTCGTGCGCACCTACGCTTCGTCGCTCGCGCAATTGCGCGATCAGGACGTCAAGTTCGTCTTCGATAGCCCCAAAGTCGACGCGAACGCGAAGGATGTCGTCGTCGAATCCCACGTGATTTCCACGGGCGGCGACAACCCGGTGCGCTACCGCCTCGCCAAGGGCGCGCAGGGCTGGAAAATCTACGACATCGACATGATGGGCGCGTGGCTCGTTCAGGTCTATCAGCAGCAGTTCGCGGGCCAGTTGTCGAAAGGCGGCGTGGATGGCCTCATCAAGTTCCTGACCGAGCACAACGCGCGTTCCGAATGAGGCGCATCGGCGTTCAGGTCCGGCGGTGTTCCACCGCGAACTTGATCAGTTCCGCCTGACCGTCGATGTCGAGCTTGCGCTTCAGGTTCAGCCGGTGCGTTTCCACCGTGCGCACCGACAACCCATGCTGCTGCGCAATCTGCTTGCTCGACAACCCTTCGGCGAGCGCATCGAGAATGTCGCGCTCGCGCGGCGTCAGGCGTTCGAGCGGCGTCTCGGCGTAGCGCGCCTGGATCATCCGCATCGCGAGGTCCGTGCTAAAGAACGTCTTGCCGGCGAGCACGGCGTCGATCGCCTGGAGGATTTCCGTCGCCGGCGAATCCTTCAGCACATAGCCGCTCGCGCCCGCCCGCACCGCCTGCGTCACGTATTCCGCGTTGTCGTGCATCGACAGCATCAGCACGCGAATCGCCGGAAAACGCTCGTGAAACAGCGCCGCCAGTTCGATTCCGCTCATCCCGGCCATGCCGACGTCCATTAGCGCGAGATCGGGCGGATTGGCTTCGTCGGCGGCGAGCGCGAGCGCCTCGGCCGCGTTGCCCGCCTCGCCGATCACGGTGAGATGCGGCGCCGCTTCCAGCCGGGCGCGCAGGCCGTCGCGCACGAGCGGATGGTCGTCGATCAGCACGAGGCGCGCGGGATCAGTGGTCATCGGTCAATCCTTGCAGGGTGGGAACGGCGAGCGGCAGCGGCACCTTCGCGGCGATCACCGTGCGCCCGAGCTGCGACGTGATCGACAGCGTCGCGCCGAGCGCATCGAGCCGCTCGCGCATATTGCGCAGGCCGACGCCGCTCTGCGGATCGACGAGCGCGGCGTCGACGTCGAATCCTTCGCCATTGTCCGCGATCGTGAGCGTGACCGCGTCCGGCGCGAGGTCGAGCGTGAGCAGGGCGCGCGTCGCCCGCGCGTGCCGGACGATGTTCGTGAGCGCTTCCTGCGCGATGCGAAACAGCACCGTATTGACTGCATCGGGCAACGCGGGCGCCGCGCTCGCGGGCGTGTGCGTCACCGATTCGAAGCGCACGTCGAGCGCGCCCTGTTCGCCCAGTTCGCGGGCGAGCTGCTGGAGCGCGGCGGCGAGGCCGAGGTCGTCGAGCATCGCGGGGCGCAGCGCGTGCGAGATTTGACGCACCTCGCGCAGCGTGTCGGCGAGGCGGCCGAGGCTCGTCGCGAGCGCCGCTTCGGCGGCGGGCACGCGCGTTTCGCCGTTCTCGAAGTGCGCGAGCGCCGACTCCAGCAGCAATTTGACCGACACGAGCATCTGGCTGATGCCGTCGTGCAGTTCGCGCGAAAGGCGCGCGCGTTCCTGTTCCTGCGAATCGACCACCTGCCGCGCGAGGTGCTTGAGTTTGGCGTCGGCGCTGCGATGCTCGCTGATGTTGAGCACGGCGCCGCACGCCGCGATCACGCCGAGCGCCGCCAGCGCGATCGTGAAGATCCACATCACGGTGCGCTCGATATGCGCGGCCGCCTGTTCGTCGATGCGCGCGAGCGTCGTCTCGACATCCTCCAGATAAATGCCCGTGCCGATCATCCAGCCCCAGCGTTCGAGCGGCACGACGTAGCCGAGCTTCGGCGCGAGTTTGCCCGTCGACGGCCGGCGCCACACGTAGCGCACGTAGCCGCCGCCGCGCGATGCTTCGGTGACGAGCTTCTGGATGGTGAGCGCGCCCGCCGGATCGCGCATGTCCCACAGATCGCGGCCGACCAGATCGGGCTGGCGCGGATGCATCAGCGAAGTCCCGTGCATCGTGTACGCGAAAAAATAGCCGTCGGCGCCGAAATCGAGTTGCTGCAGCGCGTCGAGCGCCTGCTTCTGGCGCCGTTCTTCTTCGGCGGGCGTCCCGGCGGGTGCGTCGTAAAACGGCGCGATCGCGCTCTTCGCGATTTCCACGTAATGCCGCAATTCGATTTCCTTGCTCGACATATACGCGGACTGCATCGTCGCGTGTTGCGACTGCGCGAGGGTCGTGGCCTGCTGGCGCACGCCATACTGGATGCCGCCGATCGCGAGCGCGAACGGCACGATCGCGAGCAGAAAGATCTTGGCTTTGAGATTCATGTCGAGCTTGATGGACGGCGCGTCCCGTCTTTCTACGTAGTTTTACGTAGTTGACTTACGTAGTTGTCCGCTTGTAAGGGCTGCGGCGAAGGCGAATACTACACGCCCATGGCGCGATTGGCGCAATACGTCCGCTTTGTCAATCGGATACGGCGGGTACTTCAAACTAAAAGACAGGAGACACCATGAATCGGGCTTCCGGATTCCTGGTCTGGATTGCGATCGCGCTGCTCGGCGCGTTCTCTTTCGGCACCATTGCACTCGCGCATGGCGAGCGCATCAGCGCGCTCTGGGTCGTGATCGCCGCGGTCTGCGTGTATCTGATCGCTTACCGCTTCTATTCGCGCTTCATCGCAAGCAAGGTCCTGCAACTCGACGGCCTGCGCATGACGCCGGCCGTTCGTCACAACGACGGCCTCGACTACGTTCCGACCAACAAATACGTGCTGTTCGGCCACCATTTCGCGGCGATTGCCGGCGCGGGGCCGCTCGTCGGTCCGGTGCTGGCCGCCCAGATGGGCTACACGCCCGGCATGCTCTGGATTCTCGCGGGCGTCGTGTTTGCGGGCGCGGTGCAGGATTTCGTCGTGCTCTTTATCTCGACGCGCCGCGACGGCCGTTCGCTCGGCGACCTCGTCAAGATGGAACTGGGTCTCGTGCCCGGCGTGATCGCGCTGTTCGGCGCGTTCCTCATCATGGTGATCATTCTCGCGGTGCTCGCGCTGATCGTCGTGAAGGCGCTGACCGGTTCGCCGTGGGGCACGTTCACCGTCGCGGCGACGATTCCAATCGCGATTTTCATGGGCATCTATACGCGCTATATCCGGCCGGGCCGGATCGGTGAGGTGTCGATCATCGGCTTCTTCGGCCTGATGTTCGCGATCGTGTACGGCCAGCATGTCGCGGAATCGGCGACGCTCGCGCCGTTCTTCACGTTCACCGGCACGCAACTCACGTGGATTCTGATCGGCTACGGTTTCGTCGCTTCGGTGCTGCCGGTGTGGCTGCTGCTCGCGCCGCGCGATTACCTCTCGACGTTCCTCAAGATCGGCACGATTCTCGGCCTCGCGATCGGCATCCTGATCGTCGCGCCCGAACTGAAGATGCCGCAGTTCACGAAATTCGTCGACGGCACCGGCCCCGTCTGGGCGGGCAGCCTGTTCCCGTTCCTTTTCATCACGATCGCGTGCGGCGCGGTGTCCGGCTTCCACGCGCTGATTTCGTCGGGCACGACGCCCAAGCTGATCGACAACGAAGTCAACATGCGCTTCATCGGCTACGGCGCGATGCTGATGGAATCGTTCGTCGCGATCATGGCGCTGGTGGCCGCTTCGGTGATCGAACCGGGCATCTACTTCGCGATGAACAGCCCGGCGGCCGTGCTGGGCACGACGCCCGAAGCCGTCGCGCAGACGGTGACCGGCTGGGGCTTCATGCTCACGCCCGACATGCTGACGTCGACGGCGAAGGCGGTCGGCGAAACGACGATCGTCGCGCGTGCGGGCGGCGCGCCGACGCTGGCAGTCGGCATGGCGCAGATCCTGCATCAGGTGATCGGCGGCCCGGCGATGATGGCGTTCTGGTATCACTTCGCGATTTTGTTCGAGGCGCTCTTCATCCTGACGGCGGTCGATGCCGGCACGCGCGCGGGCCGCTTCATGCTGCAAGACCTGCTCGGCACGTTCAATCCGGCGCTGCGCCGCACGGAGTCGCTGCCGGCGAACCTGATCGCGACGGCGTTGTGCGTCGCGGCCTGGGGTTACTTCCTGTACCAGGGCGTGGTCGATCCGCTCGGCGGCATCAATACGCTGTGGCCGCTCTTCGGCATCTCGAACCAGATGCTCGCGGGCATTGCGCTGACGCTCGGAACGGTCGTGCTGTTCAAGATGAAGCGCGAGCGTTACGCGTGGGTGACGGTCGTGCCGACGGTATGGCTTCTCATCTGCACGATGACCGCCGGCTGGCAGAAGATTTTCGATGCCAATCCGAAGGTCGGTTTCCTCGCGCATGCGTCGAAGCTGAACGAGGCGCTTGATGCGGGCAAGATCGTCGCACCGGCGAAGTCGCTGGATCAGATGAAGCAGGTCATCTTCAACGACTACATCGACGCCGCGCTCGCCGGGCTGTTCATCTTCGTGGTGGTGGCGATCGTGGTGTATGGTGTGATGGCGGTGATGCGCGCGCGTCGCGAAACGCGTCCGACCGTGCGCGAAACGCCGTTCGAAGCGATGCCCGCTGGCACGCCGACAGGCGCCGCGATCCGCTCGGGGCATTGAGATTCGACAGCAACCAGTTGCATGGGCCAGAGTAAGCGCATGGGCGCTAACTCTGGCCGACAGGGAGAACACATGTTCACCGATCTTCGACAGGCAGGACGGTATCTCGGGCAGGCGATGCGCCTGATGGTGGGCTTGCCCGACTACGACAATTACGTGTCGCACATGCAGGCGACGCATCCGGACCGGCACGTGATGACCTACGAGGAATTTTTCCGCGAGAGACAGGAAGCGCGGTATGGGTCGGGAGCGGGGAAGTGCTGCTGAGGCGGTAGTTATCCGCGTCTGGAACGAAAAAGCGCGACGGCGAAAGCCGTCGCGCTTTTTTTATGGGGCGCGCGAAGAGGGCCGCCTCAAACCTCCGACACCAGCACCACCGCCTTCGCCGACACGCTCTTCGCCGACCTGAGCGCCTTGTCGCGCACGGCGGTCATGTCTTCGACCTCGCTCGAATACCGATAGCTCGCCGGCAGCAGCCGGAAATCGCCCGCCACCTGCGCGGCCTTCGTCTCGCTGAATCCGAGCTTGCGCAACGTCCTGGCGAGCAGCGAGTAGTCGTCGAGATCGGCCTTGCCGAGATTGATCAGTATGTTGAATTGAGCCATGACTTCCCGTGCATCCTGTCGAAGAGCCGCGAATCGTACATCGGTCGGCGCCTCGCGCCCGGACGCATCGACAAAAAGCATCAAAACGAAAGCATCGCATGCGTCGATCCGCGACACCAAAACCAACGGGCAGATGAAGCCGCCTGTTACGGCGACCTCATCTGCCCGCGAACTCATCGCATGGTGACGACGCTCAGTGCGCCGCCGCCGGCTGCTTCGCGCCCTTGTTCTTGCTCGCGCGGCCGATTTCTTCCAGCTTGATCTCGACGTGCTTCGAGAACACGAATTCCGCGGGACGCTGGTTGTCGATCGGCAGGTCCTTCGCGTAGGCGCCTTCCGTGCGCGGGCCGCGCAGTGACACGCCGAGCGCCTTCAGCGGATGCGCCACGGTATCCATCACCGCCGTCGCTTCGAAACCGCTGTGGACCATGCAGTCCGCGCACTTCTCGTAGTTGCCCGTGCCGTACTTTTCCCACTCCGTGGTTTCCATCAGTTCCTTGAAGGTCTTCGCATACCCTTCGCCGAGCAGATAGCACGGACGCTGCCAGCCGAACACCGTGCGCGCCGGGTTGCCCCACGGCGTGCATTGATACGTCTGGTTGCCCGCGAGGAAGTCGAGGAACATGCCCGACTGGCTGAACGACCAGTTCTTGCCGTTGTTGCCGCGCTTGAAGATTTCGCGGAAGAGCGTCTTCGTCTTGTCGCGGTTCAGGAAGTGCTGCTGGTCCGGCGCGCGCTCGTAGGCGTATCCCGGCGATACCGTGATGCCGTCGACGCCCATCGGCCCGAGCGTGTCGAAGAACGCGGCGACGCGCTCCGGGTTCGCATCGTTGAAGAGCGTGCAGTTGATGTTCACGCGAAAGCCGCGGCGCTTCGCTTCCTTGATCGCCTTCACGGCCTTGTCGTAGACGCCGTCCTGCGAGACCGAATGGTCGTGCGTCTCGCGGTCGCCGTCGAGGTGGACGGACCACACGAAGTACGGGCTGGGCTCGTAGTCGTCCATTTTCTTTTCCATCAGGAGCGCGTTCGTGCAGAGATACACGAACTTCTTGCGCGCGATGATGCCCTTCACGACCTGCGGCATTTCCTTGTGCAGGAGCGGTTCGCCGCCCGCGATCGACACGACCGGCGCGCCGCATTCATCGACGGCGCCGAGGCATTCTTCCAGCGACAGACGCTGGTTCAGGATCGGGTCCGGATAGTCGATCTTGCCGCAGCCGTTGCAGGCGAGATTGCAGCGAAACAGCGGTTCGAGCATCAGCGCGAGCGGATAACGCTTGTTGCGCATGAAATGCTGACGCGCGATGTACGCGCCAACCCGGACTTTCTGCAGCATCGGAATAGACAATTGGGTGCTCCTTAATCGTCGCGCGCGGCCGTCGCATCGACCGCGGCAAGCGGTTGCGTCAGTTTCGCGGGGAGTTTGAATTCGACCTTTTCTTCGCGGCCGCTCATCGTCGATACGTCGACGTGACCGAGCGCGCGCAAGGCGTCGATGACATGGTTGACCATTTCCTCGGGCGCCGAAGCGCCCGCGGTTATGCCGACGGTCTGCGCGTTCGCAAACCAGTCCGGCTTCACTTCCGTACCGTCCGCGACGAGATAGCTCGGCACGCCGCTCTCGGCACCGATCTCGCGCAGGCGATTCGAGTTGGAACTATTGGTGGCGCCGACCACGAGCAGCACGTCCACGTGCGTCGACAGCTCGCGCACGGCGGCCTGGCGGTTTTGCGTCGCGTAGCAGATGTCGCGCGTGTCCGGGCCGACGATATCGGTGAAGCGGCGCTGCAACGCGTCGATGATGCCGCGCGTGTCGTCCACCGAGAGCGTGGTTTGCGTCACGTAGGCGCAGGGCGTGTCGACCGGCAAGTCGAGCGTGGCGACTTCGGCTTCGCTTTGAACCAGCACGACCTTGCCGGGAATCTGGCCGATCGTGCCTTCCACTTCCGGATGCCCGGCGTGGCCGATCAGGATCAGCGTGCGGCCTTGCGAGACATACTGGCGGCCCTGTACATGGACTTTCGTCACGAGCGGACAGGTGGCGTCGAGCACGTCGAGACCGCGCGCCTCTGCATCTGCCTCGACGACCTGCGCGACGCCGTGCGCGCTGAAGATCGCGACCGCGCCATGCGGCACTTCGTCGAGTTCCTCGACGAATCGCGCGCCTTTGTTCCGCAGATTGTCGACGACGTGCCGGTTATGAACGATCTCGTGGCGCACGTAGACAGGCGCGCCGTGCCGTTCGAGGGCCCGATCGACGATCTCGATCGCACGGACCACGCCCGCACAAAAGCCGCGGGGCTGAGCAAGGATGATACGCATATTCGGGCGAACTCCGACTGGCGCGGGTTTCGGGTGAGCCGGCGCGGCGCGCACGGCCTTTCGAGTCCGTCTCGTCCGACGATTGGCGCGGCTGACGGACTCACGAAGACGATCGGTAATAAAGGAACGATTCTTTCAAACTTCGCGTCGAAGTTGACCGCGTATTCTAACGCGTTCGCTTTTTGGATGCTTGTTACGCGCGTATGGCGCGGCGAGCCGCGGAATAGATCAATTACTGCGAATCGCAGAACCCAGTAAACTGTCCGGCGTTCCGGCGCTGGCCGGTTTTCCTCTTACCTCCTGCGCGTCGATTCTGGCGGTTCTGGCCGAATGCGCACCGTGTTTTCGGCGCCCCGCTGCGCCTGGCGAGCGCGGCCCGCAGCCGGGCAATGCCCGATTCCCCGCCGTTGCGCGCAAGCGCATTTTCGAAGGCTCATCCATTCATGTTACTGATCGCCTGGCTGTCGTTTCTCATCTGGCTTGTGCTCGTGTTCGCGCGCGGCGGGTTCTGGCGCGTGCAGCCCGCGGCGCCGCTCTCGGACACGACGTTGCACGCGGTGGGAAACGCGGAGATCGCGCGCCACGGCGCGTGGCCCGCGCTCGTCGCCGTGGTGCCGGCGCGCAACGAAGCGGACGTGATCGGGCGCGCGGTCGGCTCGCTGCTCAAGCAGGACTACGCGGGGTCGTTTCACGTGATCGTCGTCGATGACCACAGCACCGATGGCACCGCCGACGCTGCGCAGTCCGCCGCTCGCGACCTGAACCTCGAAGACCGGCTGACGGTGCTGACGGCCGCGCCGTTGCCGGCCGGCTGGTCGGGCAAGGTGTGGGCGCAGTCGCAGGGTATCGGCGCGATCGGCAAGCTCGGCCTGCCCGCGGAGTTCCTGCTCCTGACCGACGCCGACATCCATCATCCCGCCGAAGCCGCGACGCAGCTCGTCGCGCGGGCGATCCTGGAGGACCGCGATCTGGTGTCGCTGATGGTGCGGCTGCGTTGTGATTCGCTGTGGGAGAAGGCGCTGATTCCGGCGTTCGTGTTTTTCTTCGCGAAGCTGTATCCGTTTTCGTGGGTGAGCGACGTGAAGAAGCCGACGGCCGGTGCCGCCGGTGGCTGCATGATGGTGCGGCGTGTCGCGCTGGAAGAGGCGGGCGGGATCGAATCGATCCGTGCGGAACTGATCGACGATTGCAGTCTTGCCGCGCGTCTGAAGCATCGCGACGGGCGCGGCGAGACGCGGCCGATCCGGCTCGATCTTGCGGAGCGTAGCGAGTCGCTGCGTCCCTACGACGACTGGCGCCAGATCTGGAACATGATTGCGCGCACGGCGTTCACGCAGTTGCGGTATTCGCCGTGGCTGCTCGCGGGGACCGTGCTCGGGATGGTGCTGATCTATATCGTGCCGCCGGTGCTGGCGTTGTGGCTCGGGCCTCGGGCGTGGCCGGCCTGCGCGGCGTGGGCGCTGATGTGCATCGCGTATGCGCCGATGTTGCGGTACTACCGCCGGTCGTTGTTGTGGGCGCCGGTTCTGCCGCTTGTCGCGCTGTTCTACGTGAGCGCGACCGTTGGGTCGGCCGTGAGGTTCTGGCGGGGCAAAGGCGGACAGTGGAAGGCGCGCGTGCAGGCGCCGGGGAAGGGGTTGTAGCGGATCGCTTGGACGTGAGCCGCGCAGTCCAGCCTCAAGCCACCATCGCCGGCACCACGGCCAGCGATGGCACCTGTTTGCGACGTTCCCGCGTGGGCGCCGTCCCGAACGCATCGCGATAGCTCTTGGAAAAGTGACACGCGGACTGAAATCCGCAAGCCATCGTGATGTGCATGATCGACATATCGGTCTGAAGCAGCAACTCCCGCGCGCGCCTCAACCTTAGCGTCAGATAATAATGCGTCGGCGTCATGCCGAGATGCTCGCGAAAGAGCCGCTGCAATTGCCTCTGCGACATCCCCGCAAGCCGCGCGAGTTCTTCGCGCGACAACGGCTCTTCGATGTTGTTCTCCATCAGCGAGATCACCTCGAAGAGCGACTTGTTCGCCGATCCCAAACGC
This sequence comes from Caballeronia telluris, assembly GCF_001544495.1. Classification (GTDB taxonomy): domain Bacteria; phylum Pseudomonadota; class Gammaproteobacteria; order Burkholderiales; family Burkholderiaceae; genus Caballeronia; species Caballeronia telluris. The sequence goes on along the minus strand of NZ_FCNZ02000001.1, from coordinate 40,476 downwards.
GCCACGAGCGGCATGCGCTGCTGCGCGCTCGTATCCCGCACATGCTCGACGATGAACTGCTCCGCGATCTGCGTCACGCGCGCGGTGCCGACACGCGCGGCAATCAGGTTCAGCATCATGTCGAGCGGCGCGACGCCGCCCGTACACGTCACACGGTCCCGATCGACGACGAACAGCTCCTTGAGAAATCGCGTGTCCGGAAACTCTTCCTTGAGCGCGGACATGTTCTCCCAATGGATCGCGCACGCATAGCCCGCAAGCAGACCGGCGCGCGCGAGCGCATACGTTCCGGTGCAAAGGCTTCCGAGCACGCTGCCGAGCCGCGCGAAGCGGCGCAACGCCGCGAGATGCGTCGGCGTGGTTTCGCGCTGCACGTCGATACCGCCGACCACGAACACGATGTCCGGCTGCCCGACGCATTCGACCGGTCCCGTATCGACCGACAAGCCGTTGCTCGCCGTGACGGGTCCGCCATCGGGACTGACGATCGACCAGCGGTAAAGCGGCTGTCCCGTCAGATAGTTCGCCATGCGTAATACTTCGATCGCGTTGGTGAACGCGATCATCGTGAAGTTGGGAAGCGGCATGAATGCGAAGTGCGACAGCGACGCCGTGCGATCGGGGGACATGGGAGCGGTGATTCCTTGGAATCTGTAGTTTGAGGCCGGCGTGGGGAGCGGCGGCTTATTCATTTTGATTTCTTGTGCAACTACCATGCCATCAGGCTAAACCCTGAGCGCGGCGTGCGTCATGCCCCACGGCGGCGCTAAGGCCGCACCGCGAACGCGTTGAAGTGTCCGCCGGACAAGCCTTCGCGCCCTAAGGCAGTGCAATACGCAGACCGGCTACCTCAAATCGCGCGACGCCACTTGTCGAAAATAGACGTGAATGTCGGAAAAGGCCAAGAACGCGTCTGAATTCGTAAATTGACACGAAGGACGTGAGTCAAGAATAGACGCATCGAAGCGCAGGAACGGACGGCCCGCCGGGCCGGGCCGCGGCGCCTCGGAACCGTTCCAATTCCTTGATCCACGGACCCCCCATGTCGAATCCGAATCCCTTCTTCGAAGAGTCGCTGGCAACGCGCGATGCCCTCGTGCGCGGCGCCGTACTGAAAGAACTCGAGCGCCAGCAGTCGCAAGTCGAACTGATCGCGTCGGAAAACATCGTGTCGCGTGCGGTGCTCGAAGCACAGGGTTCGGTGCTGACCAACAAGTATGCCGAAGGCTACCCGGGCAAGCGCTATTACGGCGGCTGCGAATTCGTCGACGAAATCGAAGCGCTCGCCATCGAGCGCATCAAGCAGCTCTTCAATGCGAAGTTCGCGAACGTGCAGCCGCATTCCGGCGCGCAAGCCAACGGCGCGGTCATGCTCGCGCTCGCCAAGCCGGGCGACACGGTGCTCGGCATGTCGCTCGACGCGGGCGGCCACCTCACGCACGGCGCGAAGCCCGCGCTCTCGGGCAAGTGGTTCAACGCGGTCCAGTACGGCGTGAATCGCGAGTCGATGCTGATCGACTACGAACAAATCGAGGAACTGGCGCAACAGCACAAGCCGTCGCTGCTGATCGCGGGTTTCTCCGCGTATCCGCGCAAGCTCGACTTCGCGCGCCTGCGTTCGATCGCGGACAGCGTCGGCGCAAAGCTCATGGTCGATATGGCGCACATCGCCGGCATCATCGCAGCGGGCCGCCACGACAATCCGGTCGATCACGCGCACGTCGTGACGTCCACGACGCACAAGACCTTGCGCGGCCCGCGCGGCGGCTTTGTCTTGACCAACGACGAAGACATCGCGAAGAAGATCAACTCCGCCGTCTTCCCCGGCCTGCAAGGCGGCCCGCTGATGCACGTGATCGCGGGCAAGGCCGTTGCGTTCGGCGAAGCGCTGCGGCCGGACTTCAAGACTTACATAGACAACGTGCTCGCCAACGCACAGGCGCTCGGCGATGTGCTCAAGCAAGGCGGCGTCGATCTCGTGACGGGCGGCACCGACAACCATCTGCTGCTCGTCGACCTGCGTCCGAAGGGCCTGAAGGGCAACCAGGTCGAGCAGGCGCTGGAGCGCGCGGGCATCACCTGCAACAAGAACGGCATTCCGTTCGATACCGAGAAGCCGACCGTCACCTCGGGCATTCGCCTCGGCACGCCGGCGGGCACGACGCGCGGCTTCGGCGTCAACGAGTTTCGCGAGATCGGACGCCTGATCGTGGAAGTGTTCGATTCGTTGCGCGACAACCCGCAAGGTCATGCCGCCACCGAACAACGCGTGCGCCGCGAGATCTTCGCGCTGTGTGAACGCTTCCCCATCTACTGAGTACGCCTGGAGCATTCAGATGAGCAACCTGCACGAAAACAGCATCATCATCGACGGACTGAACATCTCGAAGTTCGAGCGCTCGGTGTTCGAGGACATGCGAAAGGGCGGCGTGACCGCTGTCAACTGCACAGTGTCGGTGTGGGAAGACTTCCAGAAGACCATCGACAACATCGCGGAAATGAAGCAGCAGATCCGCGAATACAGCGAGATCCTGACGCTCGTGCGCACGACCGACGACATCGTGCGCGCGAAGAAGGAAAACAAGACCGGCATTATCTTCGGCTTCCAGAACTCGTATGCGTTCGAGGACAACCTCGGCTACATCGAAGTGTTCAAGGAACTCGGCGTGAACGTGGTGCAGCTTTGCTACAACACGCAGAACCTCGTCGGCACCGGTTGCTATGAAGCGGACGGCGGCTTGTCGGGCTATGGCCGCGAAGTGATTCAGGAGATGAACCGCGTCGGCATTCTGGTCGATCTCTCGCACGTCGGCGCCAAGACGTCTTCGGATGCCATCGCGTGCTCGAAGAAGACGGTCACGTATTCGCACTGCTGCCCGTCGGGCCTGAAGGAACATCCGCGCAACAAGAGCGATGAGCAGCTCAAGGAAATCGCCGACGCCAACGGCTTCGTCGGCGTGACGATGTTCGCGCCGTTCCTGAAGCGCGGCGCCGATGCGAACGTCGACGATTATCTCGAAGCGATCGAGTACGTGGTCGATCTGATCGGCGAGGACAAGGTGGGCATCGGCACCGACTTCACGCAAGGCTATTCCACCGAGTTCTTCGACTGGATCACGCACGACAAGGGCCGCTATCGCCGCCTGACGAACTTCGACAAGGTCGTGAATCCGGAAGGCATCCGCACGATCGGCGAATTCCCGAACCTGACCGCCGCGATGGAACGAGCGGGCTGGAGCGAGTCGCGGATCAAGAAAGTCATGGGCGAGAACTGGATGCGTGTGTTCGGCGAAGTCTGGAACGTCTGATCGACGCTTATAAAAAGGAACCTCACGATGCAACCGCAACTGCCCATCGACGTCGATCCCAACACCGGCGTGTGGACCACCGACGCGCTGCCGATGCTCTACGTGCCGCGCCACTTCTTCACGAACAACCACACGGCGGTGGAAGAAGCGCTCGGCCGCGATGCCTACGCCGAGATCCTCTACAAGGCAGGGTACAAGTCCGCGTATCACTGGTGCGCCAAGGAAGCCGATAAGCACGGCATCAGCGGCATGGCTGTGTTCGAACACTATCTGAAGCGCCTGTCGCAACGCGGCTGGGGCCTCTTCACGATCACCGACGCCGATCCTTCGGGCTCGCGTGCGCGCATCGAACTGCACAACTCGTCGTTCGTGCTCGCGCAGCCGGGCAAGGAAGGCAAGCTTTGCTACATGTTCGCAGGCTGGTTTGCGGGCGCGATGGACTGGGTGAACGACACGGCCGCGCCCGAAGCGAAGCAAGGTCCGCGCTCGCATTCGATCGAAACGCAGTGCGCCGCCGAAGGACACGATCACTGCGTGTTCGAAGTGTCGCCGCTGGCCGCCTGAGCATCCACGCACAATCATTTCGAGGTCGATCGCGATGCGTTACCCGAACCTTTTCAAGCCTCTCACGCTGAACAAGCTGACCCTGCGCAATCGCATCGTCAGCACGGCTCACGCGGAGGTCTACGCGGAGCCGGGCGGTCTGCCGGGCGACCGTTATATCCGCTACTACGAAGAGAAGGCGAAGGGCGGCGTGGGGCTGGCCGTCTGCGGCGGGTCGAGCCCGGTCTCGATCGACAGTCCGCAAGGCTGGTGGAAGTCGGTCAATCTCTCGACCGACAAGATCATCGATCCGCTTGCGCGTCTTGCCGAAGCGATGCATCGCCACGGCGCGAAGATCATGATCCAGGCAACGCACATGGGCCGACGCTCGGCGTGGCATGGCGAGAGCTGGCCGCATCTGATGTCGCCCTCGGGCGTGCGTGAGCCGGTGCATCGCGGCAACGCGAAGATCATCGAAGTGGAAGAGATTCGCCGCATCATCGCGGACTTCGCGGCCGCCGCGAAACGCGTGAAGGATGCGGGCATGGACGGCATCGAGATTTCGGCGGCGCACCAGCATCTGATCGACCAGTTCTGGAGCCCGCGCACGAACTTTCGCACCGACGAATGGGGCGGCTCGCTCGAAAACCGCCTGCGCTTCGGCACGGAAGTGTTGAAGGCCGTGCGCGAAGCGGTGGGCGCGGACTTCTGCGTCGGCCTGCGCATGTGCGGCGACGAATTCCACGAAGACGGGCTCGATCACGAACAGTTGAAAGAGATCGCGCAGGCGATGTCGGAGTCGGGTTTGATCGACTACGTCGGCGTGATCGGATCGGGCGCGGACACGCACAACACGCTCGCGAACTGCATGCCGCCGATGGCGCTGCCGCCCGAGCCGTTCGTGCATCTCGCGGCCGGCATCAAGTCGGTGGTGAAGCTGCCGGTGATGCATGCGCAGAGCATTCGCGATGCGGGTCAGGCGGAGCGTCTGCTCGCGAGCGGCATGATCGATCTGGTCGGCATGACGCGTGCGCAGATCGCCGATCCGCACATGGTCATCAAGATTCGCGATGGTCGCGAAGATGAAATCAAGCAATGTGTCGGTGCGAACTATTGCATCGACCGCCAGTACAACGGGCTCGACGTGCTGTGCGTGCAGAACGCCGCGACTTCGCGCGAAGCGACGATGCCGCATGTGATCGAAAAGACGCGCGGTCCTAAGCGCAAGGTGGTCGTGGTCGGCGCGGGCCCGGCGGGACTCGAAGCGGCGCGCGTGGCGAAGTCGCGCGGACACGACGTCGTGCTGTTCGAGAAGAACGATTACGTCGGCGGTCAGATCATGATCGCCGCGAAGGCGCCGCAGCGCGAGCAGATGGCGGGCATCGTGCGCTGGTTCGACATGGAGACGAAGCGCCTGGGTGTCGATCGACGTCTGGGCGTCGCCGCCGACGACAAGACGATCATGGCCGAGAAGCCGGACATCGTCGTGCTGGCGACGGGCGGCTCGGCGTTCACGCAGCAGGTTGCCGCGTGGGGCGTGGAGGAAGGGCTCGCCGTGAGTGCGTGGGACGTGCTCTCGGGCAAGGTCGAGCCGGGCAAGAACGTGCTCGTCTACGACGGCGTCAGCACGCATGCCGGCGCGGGCGTCGCGGACTTCATGTCGAGCCGGGGATCGAACGTCGAGATCGTGACGCCGGACGTGAAGGTCGCGGACGACGTCGGCGGCACCACGTTCCCCATTTTCTATCGACGCCTCTATGCGCAAGGCGTGGTGCACACGCCGAACTACTGGCTCGACAAGGTGTACGAGGAAGACGGCAAGAAGATCGCCGTGCTTCGCAACGAGTACACGGAGGAGCAGGAAGAGCGCGCGGTCGATCAGGTGGTGATCGAGAACGGCAGCACGCCCAACGACGAACTCTACTGGAAGCTCAAGCCCGAGTCGGTGAATCGCGGACAAGTCGACGTGCACAAGCTCTTCGCGTCCGAGCCACAGCCCTCGCTGTCGGAAGAACTGGGCAATGGCCGCTTCCTGCTGTTTCGTGTCGGCGACTGCATCTCCATGCACAACATCCATGGCGCGATCTACGACGCGCTGCGTCTTTGCAAGGACTTTTGACGATGAGCCCCGTGTTTGTCATCACCGTCTTGCTGTGGGTTTCGGTGGCCGGTCTCGCGTTCGCCGTGATGAAGCGCGCGGCATACTGGCGCGAAGGGCGCGCGACCGCTGCGGGCGCTTACGGCTGGGCCAATTTGCTGTCGATCCCGAAGCGCTATTTCGTCGACCTGCATCATGTGGTCGCGCGCGATCCGTATATCGCGAAGACGCACGTCGCGACTGCGGGCGGCGCGATCCTCGCGATGGCGCTCGTGTTCCTGAACTACGGTCTCGCGATCTATTCGCCGTGGCTCGACAAGGCGATCTTCCTCGCCGCGTTGATCATGCTGGTGGGCGCCGTGTTCGTGTGGCGCAGGCGGCATGGCGCGAAAGCCGTGCCTGCGCGGCTGTCGCGCGGTCCGTGGGACAGCCTGCCGCTCTTGCTCGGTTCGTTCGCGCTCGGTCTCGCGCTGTTCGTGGCGCTGCCGGCGGGCGCGATGTCAGGTGCGCTCGCGGTCATCATCGCGTTGCTGATCGCGGCCGGCGCCTTCGCGATGACCTTCGGCGCGGCGCGCGGCGGTCCGATGAAGCACGCGATGGCGGGTCTCCTGCATCTCGCGTTTCATCCACGTCAGGAGCGGTTCACGAACAAGGACCATGCAAACGACGTCGTGCCGCCGACCGCGCTCAAGATGCCCGTTCTCGATGCGAAAGAGTACGGCGTCGGCAAGCCGGTGGAGTTTCGCTGGAACCAGTTGTTGAGTTTCGACGCGTGCGTGCAATGCGGCAAGTGCGAAGCCGCGTGCCCCGCGTTCGCAGCGGGGCAACCGCTCAATCCGAAGAAGCTGATTCAGGATCTCGTGACGGGCATGGTCGGCGGAACGGATGCGGCCTACGCAGGCAGCCCGACGCCCGGCATTCCGGTCGGCCGTCATGCGGGCGCGCCGGGCAAGCCGTTGATTTCAAGCCTGATCGAAGCGGACACGATCTGGTCCTGCACCACTTGCCGCGCGTGCGTGCAGGAGTGCCCGATGCTGATCGAGCACGTCGATGCGATCGTCGATATGCGTCGCAACCAGACGCTAGTCGAAGGCATCGTGCCGGGCAAGGGACCGGTCACGCTGGCGAACCTGAGAGAGACGGGCAGCGCCAACGGCTATGACATCGGCGCGCGCTATGACTGGGCGGTGGACTTGCAGGTGCAGGTCGCGCAGCCGGGACGCCACGTCGATGTGCTGCTGATCGCGGGCGAAGGCGCGTTCGACATGCGCTATCAGCGCACGCTGCGCGCGCTCGTCAAGATATTGAACCAGGCGGGAATCGACTACGCGGTGCTCGGCGGCGTGGAGACCGACACGGGCGATACGGCCCGCCGTCTCGGCGACGAAGCCACCTTCCAGCAGCTCGCGAAGCAGTTGATCGGCACGCTCGCGCAGTACTCGTTCGGCAAGATCGTGACCGCCGATCCGCACGTGATGCACAGCCTGCGCAACGAGTATCGCGCGCTCGGCGGCTCCTATGAAGTGCAGCATCACACGTCGCTGATCGCGGAGATCGTCGCGAGCGGCAAGCTCTCGCCGCGTGCCGCCGCCGCGCTCGCCGAGAAGAAGATCACGTATCACGATCCGTGCTATCTCGGCCGCTACAACGGCGAGACGGAAGCGCCGCGCAAGCTGCTGAAGACCATCGGCATCAAGGTGGTCGAGATGGAGCGGCATGGCATGCGCGGCCGCTGCTGCGGCGGTGGCGGCGGCGCGCCGCTCACCGACATCCCCGGCAAGCAGCGCATTCCCGATATCCGTATCGCCGACGCGCGCGCCATCGACGCGGAGATCGTCGCGGTCGGCTGCCCGAACTGCACGGCGATGCTCGAAGGCGTCGTGGGTCCGCGTCCGGAAGTGCTCGACGTGGCGGAACTCGTTGCGGCCGCGCTGGAGTAAGCGATGAACGACACCATCAAACGAATCGACCCGCGCCGGCCATTCACGATCACGGCCGCAGGACTCAGGCGCATCACGCTCGGCGCGATCGGCGGCGGCATGCTCGACACGGCGGCCGCGCTTCACGGCGGTCATCGCGAGCAGGCGAAGCAGCGTCGCACGACGGCCGTTGCAGAACGCACGCTGCTGGTCGCGGCGCACACGGACCGTGGCGCGCTCGACGATCACGCCCGCCAGACGCTCGCCGCCGCCGCGTTGATCGCGGACGCGCACACGGAGGTCGTGCTGCTCGCGTTCGGCGAGTTCAACGATGACGCGGCCGCGCTCGGCGCGGACAAGCTCATCACGTTGCCCGCGTTCGACCGGCGCGGCTTCGCGCCCGAAGACGAACTGAACGCGCTGGCCGCTTACGTCGCCGCGTTTTCGCCGGCGCACGTGTTCCTGCCGGACAACGCAACCGGCGACGGCGACCTCGGCCGCCGATACGCGGCGCGCGCGAACGCGAGCGTCGCGACGCACGTCGTCGAGATCGATGCGAAGCATGTCGCGACGTATGCGCAAGGCGGCAAGGCGTTCGCGACGCGCGCGCTGCCCGAAGTGATCCTGCTTGGCGCCAACGCCGTCGATCCGAAGCTGCCGTTCGTCGGCGCGGGCGAGCGGGTCGAAAGCATCGGTGTGGCGGCGTCGAAGGGCGCGTACCGCGATCTCGGCATCGAAGAGATCGACGCCGCGCAGGTCGCGCTGGAAGAGGCGGACTTCATCGTGTCGGCCGGTAATGGCGTGTCGGACGTGCCCGCGTTCGAGCGTCTCGCCCGCACGCTCGGCGCCGCGATCGGCGCAAGCCGCGTCGCCGTCGACGACGGCAAGTTCACGCGCGACAAGCAGATCGGCGCGACCGGCAAGACCGTCGATGCGAGCGTCTATATCGCGTTCGGCATCTCGGGCGCGGTGCAGCACTTGCAGGGCATCAAGGATTGCCGCCATGTGATCGCCGTGAACCTCGACGCCAGTTCGCCGATTGCCAAGCGCGCCAACCTGACGATCGTCGCGGACACGCAGGAAACCATCGCGGCGCTGACCGAGGCGGCGTCCGCCGCGCGCGGATCGAAGGGCACGGGCGCGGCGTTGCTGAACACGAAGCCCGTCGCGGAAGGAGCACTGGCATGAAGATCGCCGTACTGGTTTCCATCGGACGACATCCGGTGAGCGGCACCCCGCGCTACAGCCGCAACGACGCCGCTGCGCTGACCATCGCGCTTTCGATCGCCAAGGAGCGCCGCGCGACGCTCGACGTGCTGCATGCAGGCGATCCGTCGAGTCCCGCGCTGCGGGAATATCTGGCGCTGGGCGCGGCGCGCGTCGAAGTGCTCGACGTCGAAGGCGACGCCATCGCGGCGCTCGCCACGCGCCTGAAAGGCTACGACCTCGTGATGACCGGCACGCGCGCCGAAGGCGCATTCGACAGCGGCATGCTGCCCTATCGCCTCGCCGATGCGCTTGGCGTGGCGCTCGTCGGCTCTGCGGTCGATGTGACGGTCAAGGACGCGGCCGTCGAAGTGCGGCAGTTCATGCCTAAGGGCTTGCGCCGCCGCGTGGAGGCGTCGCTGCCCGCGCTCGTCGCCGTGCATCCGATGGCGAACGCCGCGCCGCGCTATGCCTATGCGCGCCTGCGGGAAGGCACGGTCGCGCCCGTACTGACACGCGCGCCGGCCGACGCCGAATCGGCGCACTGGACGCTGCGTCCCGCGACCGCGAAACCGGTCAGGCTCGTCGCCGCCGAAAAGCGCTCCGGCCACGCGCGCATGCTTTCCGCGACGACGACCGAGAGCCGCGGCGGCAGCGTCGTAATTGAAGGGAGTTCCGTCGAAAAAGCACAAGTGATCCTGGCGTATTTGCGCGAGCATCAACTCGTGGATTACTGATTTTTTTCGATCGCAGACAACCTGCCGGCGCGATCGCTCGGGCGGGTCACTCAGGCACAACGGAGCACACGATGAAAGTTTCGGCAGACGTTCGCGCAATGATCGAACGCCGCAAAAAGGGCTACACGCTCGAAGCGCCGTTCTACACGAGCGAAGATATTCACGCGCTCGATCTCGACGCGATTTTCCGCAAGCACTGGATTCAGGTCGCGGTGGAACCGGACGTGCCCGAGCCGGGCGACTACGTGACGGTCGAGATCGGCAACGATTCGGTGCTGATCGTGCGCGACGACGACATGCAGATCCGTGCATTCCACAACGTCTGCCGGCATCGCGGCGCACGCCTGTGCAATTCGGACAAAGGCTCGCTCGGCAACATCGTCTGCCCATATCACAGCTGGACCTACAACCTCAATGGCGACCTGATGTTCGCCGAGCACATGGGCGAGCAGTTCGACCGTTGCAAGCACAGTCTGAAACGCGTTCATGTGGAGAATCTGGCGGGCCTCATCTTCATCTGCCTGGCCGACGAGCCGCCCGCCGACTTCAGCGTGATGCGCGCCGCGATGGAGCCGTACATGCTCCCGCACGGTCTCAAGGACACGAAGATCGCCGCATCGATCGACATCGTCGAGGAAGGCAACTGGAAGCTCACGATGGAGAACAACCGCGAGTGCTATCACTGCGTCGCGAACCATCCCGAGTTGACCGTTTCTCTCTATGAATACGGCTTCGGCTATCAGCGCACGCCGGCCAACGAAGAAGGCATGGCCGCGTTCGAAGAGACCGTCGCGCGCCACACCGCGCAGTGGGAAGCGATGAACCTGCCGTCGGCGGAAATCGAACGGCTCGCCGATCTCGTCACCGGCTTTCGCACGCAGCGCCTGCCGCTCGACCGCGACGGCGAATCGCAGACGCTCGACGCGAAGGTCGCATCGAAGAAGCTGCTCGGCGGCTTCGAACAGGCGGACCTCGGCGGCCTGTCGTTCTGGACGCAGCCGAACTCGTGGCATCACTTCATGAGCGATCACATTGTGACGTTCTACGTGATTCCGCTTTCTGCAGGAAGAACGCTCGTGCGCACGAAGTGGCTCGTGCACAAGGACGCGCGCGAGGGCATCGACTACGACGTGAATAACCTCACGGCCGTGTGGCGCGCGACGAACGACCAGGACCGCACGCTCGTCGAGTACTCGCATCGTGGTGCGACGAGCAGCGCCTATGAACCGGGCCCGTATTCGCCGTTCACGGAAGGTCTCGTCGAGAAGTTTTGCGAGTGGTACATCGCGCGTCTCGCCGACTACGCCGATGCGCCCCGCGCCGCGCCGACATCGCATGGTGAGAAAGTCGTATCCTTCATGCGCTAAAGGCGCCGCCTGAAACGAGAAGCAGGAGAAACACATGATGCGCGATCAGGCGATCTTCGAGGCGACGAGCCGCGTGACCCAGCCGCAATTCTGGGGCACGCTGCCCGCGCGCTGGGACAGCGACACCGACGACACGCTCGTCTGCTGTCACGTCCGGCAGGAAACGCACGACGTGAAGAGCTTTTTCTTCCGCGCGCCCGGCGAACGCGCGTTCGTCTTCGAGCCGGGGCAGTTCATCACGCTCGAACTCGACATCGACGGCGCGACGATCAATCGCTGCTACACGATTTCTTCACCGCCCACCCGTCCGCATACGATTTCGATCACGGTCAAGCGCGTGCCGGGCGGCAAGGTCTCGAACTGGCTGCACGACAATCTTCAGCCCGGAGCAAGCGTGCGCGTGCTCGGGCCGTCCGGCGAATTCACCTGCGCGCGGCATCCGGCGCGCAAGTTCCTGTTCCTCTCGGCGGGATCGGGCGTCACGCCGCTGATGTCGATGAGCCGCGCACACCATGAACTCGGCGAAGATAGCGACATCGTGTTCGTGCACAGCGCGCGCACGCCCGACGACATCATCTTCGCGCGCGAACTGGATCTGATCGCGTCCAATCAGGCGAACTTCCGTACGGCGTTCGTCTGCGAACGGATCGGCGCGCGCACGAACTGGCCGGGAATCACGGGCTTTCTGACGCTGCCGCTCCTCAAGCTGATCGCGCCGGATTTTCTCGAACGCGAGATCTTTACCTGCGGTCCCGCGCCGTACATGAAGGCGGTGCGCGATCTGCTCGACGAAGGCGGTTTCGATCGCAAGCACTATCACGAAGAGAGCTTCTCGTTCGAGACAGTTTCCGAAGTCGCCGCGCAACTCACTACCGCTCATGTCGCCGATGCGTTGCAGGGCAACGGGCATTTGACAGAGGAATCGGTCGGCTTCGCGCCGGCGCCTGCTGAAGTCGAAACGAAGTTCAAGGTGAGCTTCGCGAAGAGCAATCGCGAGATCGAATGCGGCGGCGGACAGCACGTGCTCGATGCGGCGAAAAAGGCGGGCGTGAGGCTTGCCGCTTCATGCACGCAGGGCATGTGCGGCACGTGCAAGGTCAAGCTCGTGTCGGGCGCCGTCGACATGAAGCACGCAGGTGGCATCCGTCAGCGCGAAATCGATCAGGGGATGGTGCTGCTCTGTTGCAGCAAGCCGTTATCCGATCTCGTCGTCGACAAATAGGACGCAGGGAAAACAGCCGACGTCGCATCAGGACAACTCGATGTCGGAAATAAACGTTACAGCGCAATTCTGGCTGGCGATTCTGAATGCTCAACGGCTTGAACCGCGAACGGGAGAACGACGATGAGACTGATCAAAAAACTGCTGGTACTGAGTACTTTGAGCGCGGCGCTGGCTGCAACGAGCGTAGGGGTTTCCGCCGATACGAAACCGACCATCAAGATCGGCTACGTGGAAGGCTGGGACGACAGCGTCGCGACATCCAACGTGGCCGCGCGCATCATCGAGAAGCGCCTCGGGTACCAGGTGCAACTGGTGCCGGTCGCGGCGGGCGTGATGTGGCAGGGCGTGGCGCGCGGCGACCTCGACGCGACGCTGTCTGCGTGGCTGCCGATCACACACGGTGCTTACTGGAACAGCTTCAAGGACAAGGTCGTCGACCTCGGCCCCAACTTCAACGATGCGAGGATTGGCCTGATCGTGCCTGAGAACGTCGATGTAAAGAGCCTCGACGACCTGCAGGCGAAGAAGGCCGAGTTCGGTTCGCGCATCGTCGGCATCGACGCGGGCGCGGGCGTGATGCAGAAGACGAGCGAGGCGATCAAGGCCTACAAGCTCGACTATCAGTTGATGTCGAGCTCGGGCAGCGCGATGACGGCCGAACTGGCGCGCTCGGAAGCGGCGAGCAAGCCGATCATCGTGACCGGCTGGAAACCGCACTGGATGTTCGCGAAGTACAAGCTCAAGTTCCTCGACGATCCGAAGAAGGTGTTCGGTGAAGCGGAGCACGTAGACAGCGTCGTGAATCCGGAACTGGAAAAGAAGGCGCCGCCGGTCGTCGCGTTCCTGAAGAAATTCCAGTGGAAGCCGGGCGAGATCGACAGCGTGATGCTTGCGACGCAGAACGGCGAGAAGCCGACCGCCGCCGCCGATGCGTGGATCGGCGCGCATGGGGATCGGGTGGATAGCTGGGTGAAGTAACCCGACCTTTCGACGAGTCAGTCAACGAAACGCCGCTTGATACCCAAGCGGCGTTTTGCGTTATTGCAGCACGACCGTGCGGTCGCCGTTGATGAACACGCGCCGCTCGATGAAGGCCTTCACCGCGCGCGCAAGCGTGATGCATTCCACGTCGCGTCCGGTCGCGAGCAGCCGCTCTGGGCTATACGAATGATCGACGCGCTCCACTTCCTGTTCGATGATCGGACCTTCGTCGAGATCGTCGGTGACGAAGTGCGCCGTCGCGCCGATCAGCTTCACGCCGCGCGCATGCGCCTGGTGATAAGGCTTCGCGCCCTTGAAGCCGGGCAGGAACGAGTGGTGGATGTTGATCGCGCGGCCCGCGAGCTTGCGGCTCGTGTCGCCGGACAGAATCTGCATGTAGCGCGCGAGGATCATCAGTTCCGCGCCGCAGGTCTCGAACAGGTCGAGAACGCGCGCTTCCTGTTGCGGCTTGGTGTCCGCCGTGATCGGCAGATGATGGAACGGCAGGCCGTGTTGCACCGCGAGCGGCTCCAGGTCCCGGTGGTTCGACGCGATACCGACGATGTCCATCTTCAGCTCGCCCATGCGCCAGCGGAACAGGAGGTCGGCGAGGCAGTGTTCCAGCTTCGACACCATGATCAGCACCTTCGGCCGCGCGGCGACGTCGTGTATCGCCCAGATCATGTGGAAGCGCGCCGCGATCGATTCGAATTCGCGCTTGAGCGCCTCGATCTGCAACGTCTCGTCGCGCTCGACGCCATGAAACACGCAGCGCACGAAGAAGCGTTCGCTCAGGTCGTCGTCGAAGACGGTCAGTTCGTCGATATAGCACTGATGCCGGTCTAGAAAGCCGACGACGGCGGCAACCTGGCCCGCCGCGCTCGGACAGGCGACGGTCAATACCAGTTGATGCGGACGGGAAACTGAATCGGCGGACATGCGCTCTCCACTTCGATGTTTGGGCCAGGCCGCGGACGCGGCACTGCATGATCGAAGTAGAGCAAACCGCGGCCGCGTCCGGATAGAAGCTAAACGCCGTCGCACTGGAACGGAAGCGTCAGGCGCTCATTCGACGCCGCCCTGCACGCTGGCGGGCGGCGAACCCGGCATGCGACACTTCATTCAGCAGTTCGGCCCCGCGCTCGAATTGCCCTGGACCAAACGGGTCGCGCCACAATTCACCGACGCACTGATCGACCGCGTGGTCGGGACGGCTCGTCGCGGCAAACGGGCGGCCGCAGCATCAAGGAACTGGAGCGCTATCGCGACGACTGCATCTCGGGCGTGATCGATGCAATCGCCGCCGCGAAAGCGCGTGATGGAATCGAAGACTGAAGAAGGGGGAGAAATGGCCGCTGCATTCACGATCTACCGCGATACGGTCCGGCCCGAATGGGTCGACTACAACGGTCATTTGCGCGATGCGTTCTACATGCTGATCTACAGCCTCGCGACGGATGCGTTCATGGACCGCATCGGGCTCGACGACGCCACGCGCCGCGCCCGTCATCGCACCATCTACACGCTGGAAGCGCACGTGAACTTCCTGCGCGAGATGAAGGAGGGCGCGCCGCTTCGCATCGACGCGCAGGTGCTCGCGCGCGATGCGAAACGCGTTCATCTGTACATGGAGATGTTCGAAGGCGAGACAAGCGAGCCGGTGTCGGCAAGCGAGCAAATGCTGCTGCACATCGATTCGAGCAGCGAACCGAAGTCGGCCGCGTTCGATGAAGACGTCGCCGGACGCATCGCCGCGCTATGCAGCGACGCGCCCGCCGCACGTTACGCGGGACGCGTGATCGGGCTGCCCGCGCGGTCGTCGGCGGCGGCCGATCCCGCCTGAGCGTGCCACGTCCGCAACAACAACGCATTCGTCACGACGCTCACGCTGGAGAACGCCATCGCGGCGCCCGCGAACATCGGATCGAGCAGTCCGAACGCCGCGAGCGGAATGCCGATCAGGTTATAGACGAACGCCCAAAAAAGGTTCTGCTGGATCTTCCGGTACGTGCGGCGCGAAATGTCGATGGCATCCGCGACGAGCGCCGGATCGCCGCGCATCAGCGTGATGCCGGCGGCTTCGATCGCGACGTCCGTGCCGCTCGCCATCGCGATGCCGATGTCGGCGGCGGCGAGCGCCGGGGCGTCGTTGATGCCGTCGCCCGCCATCGCGACCACGCCGTCCGTCGTCGTCTTGAGTTGCGCGATCACGCGCGCCTTGTCGTCGGGCAGGACCTGCGCGTGAACGTCCTCGGGCGCGATGCCGAGCGCCGCCGCGACGCTCGCCGCGCTGCCCGCGTTGTCGCCGGTGACGAGCACGCTTCTCACGCCCAGCGATGCCAGCCGCTCCACCGCGGCGCGGGCGGTCGGCTTGATCGTATCGCCGAAAGCGATCAGGGCGAGCGCGCGCGGGCCGTCCATCGCGATCAGCCACGACACGGTATTGCCCTGCGCTTCCAGTTCGCGCGCCCGCGCGGCGAGCGCCTGCGGCACGTCCGCGTTCAGCTCGTCGAGCCAGCGTGAGCTGCCGATCGCCAGCTTCGTCACGCCATCGGAGGCGACACTCGCTTCGACGCCGCGTCCCGCGGCCGCCCGCGCTTCGCTCGCTTCGAAATGCGGCGCGCGCGCCGCGTCGGCCGCCGCGACGACCGCCCGCGCGAGCGGATGATCGCTCGTGCGCTGCACGGCGGCCGCGAACCCGAGCGCCTGCGTGCGATCGACGCCCGGCGCGGTTTCGAACGCCGTCACCGTCGGACGTCCGACCGTCAGCGTGCCCGTTTTGTCGAAGGCGACGACCTTGATCCGGTGCGCGCGTTCGAGCGCCTCGGCGTCCTTGATGAGCACGCCGTGCCGCGCCGCGACGCCCGTGCCCGCCATGATCGCGGTCGGCGTCGCGAGGCCGAGCGCGCACGGGCACGCGATCACCAGCACGGCGACCGCGTTCAAGAGCGCGGTCTCGGCGTGCGCGCCGTGCACGAGCCAGCCCGTCAACGTGACGAGCGCGATCGCGAGAATCGCCGGGACGAACACCGCCGACACGCGATCGACGAGCCGCTGGATCGGCGCCTTCTCTGCCTGCGCGGATTCGACGAGCCGGATGATGCGCGCGAGCGTCGTTTCCGCGCCGATCGCCGTCGTCTCGATCGCGATCACGCCTTCGCCGTTGATCGAACCGGCGGTCGCGCGCGCGCCCGGTTCCTTCGCGACGGGCAGGCTTTCGCCCGTAATCAGCGACTCGTCGATGTGCGTGCGGCCCTCGCGCACGATGCCGTCCACCGGCACGCGCTCGCCCGGCCGCACGATGGCGACGTCGCCGATGCGCACCTCGGCGAGCGCAATTTCGCGCTCGCCCGACGCGTCGCGCACGCGCGCGCGCTCCGGGCGCAGCGCGTTCAGCGCGCGGATCGCGTCGGTGGTCTGGCGCTTGGCGTTCGCCTCCAGCCACTTGCCGAAGCGCACCAGCGTGATGACGACCGCCGACGCCTCGAAGTAGAGGTGCATCGCGTCGCCGGGATGCGCGAACATCTGGTAGACGCTCAGTCCCCACGCCGCCGACGTGCCGAGCGCGACGAGCAAATCCATGTTGCCCGCCTTCGCCCGCACCGCGTGCCACGCGCCGACGTAGAAGCGCGCGCCGAGCACGAACTGCACGACGCTCGCGAACGCCAGCTGAACCCACATATTGAGTTCGAACGCGGTGCCGAACATCGGCAGGACGAGCGGCAGCGTGATGAGCGCCGAGACGATCACGGCGGCGAGTTCGCCGTTGCGCGTCGGCGACGGCGCGGCGGGCGGCGCTTCGGGCCGGATCGGCGTGGCTTCGTAGCCGGCCTTGGTGATCGCGGCGACGAGCTGTTCGTCGCTCACGGTCGCGCTCGCGTGGACGGTCGCCTTCTCGGTGGCGAGATTGACGGACACGCGCTCGACGCCCGGCACGCGCGTCAAAACCTTCTCGACGCGCGCCACGCACGACGCGCACGTCATTCCTCCGACGGCGAATTCCGCCGTTTTCGACGATGCTTCTGCACTGGACATGACAACCCACTCCGGTCTGACTGGGGCAATTCCTGTAACGACGAACCCCGACAGATACAGTATCGACCTTCCCATGCTTGGAAGGTCAAGCGAGGTCATTTGATATGCGGCGGGGCGGCGAGCATCGCGCTGGCGAGCGCGTCGGTGTGCGAGTCGCCGCGCGTGCGCAGGCCGTCGGCCGCGCCGCGCCGGTCGGCGTCGCTCTTGTTCTGCGAGAGCTTCGCCTTGCCGACGAACCGCGTCACCTCGATCTCGATCCCGACGATCGCTCCCAACATCTGGTCGATGAAATCGGCGGGCGCGTCGCCCATTTTCCAGGGCACGGGCTGGCCGGCTTCCATCTTGCGCGTGAGGCGCGCGACGAGGCCGCGCACGAACGCTTCGTCGTCGCGCACGGTGATCCGGCCGTGCGCGTGCACGACGAGATAGTTGTAAGTCGGAACCTGCCGGTGCGCCTCGTGCTTGCTCGGATACCAGTTCGGCGAGATATAGCCCGTCGGTCCCTGGAAAATCACGAGCACGTCCGACTGCGGCCCGACTTCGCGCCACACCGGATTCGCCCGCGCGACGTGCGCGCGCAACGTGCCGGGCGCGCCCGGGTCCTTGCTCGCGTCGAATTCGAACGGGACGTGATTCGCGTCGAGACCGTTCGGCCCGGACGTGACGAGCGCCCCGAGCGGATGCGCCGCGATCAGCGCGTGGAGCGCCTCCGGGCGCGTTTCTTCGAAGTAGGCGGGCAGGTACATCGTCGGCTCAGAATGGGGAATGGACAGGCGTCGATGGTACGCGATGCGGGCTGGCGCCGAAAGGCGGGCGCCGCCATTGTCGAGCCTTCGCACGCCGCCGGCGCGCGCGATGCCACGCGCTCCTTGCCTATCCTGAAAAGATAAGATAAAACCCGGATTCCGAGATGTAAAGATGCGTGGAAACACCGCGCGGCGTCGAGGCGGGGCAAGGGCCACGGCGGACCGCGTCGCATGGACACACAGTAGAAGAACCGGATCGAACTCGAATGAAAACCAATCGACGCTGGGCATTCCCGTTGCATTCGGTTGTCTGCGCGGCTGCCGTTCTCGGCGCCGCGGCCCTCATGGCGGGGTGCGCCACGAAAACGCAGCAGCCGAAGGCGAGCGGCGGCTGGCTGAAGGATCAGGTCGCGGACGCCTACACGTTCGGTTTCCCGCTCGTCGCTACCGACCTCGCGCGCGAGCGGGCGGCGGGCGGCGACGCCAGCCGGCCCGGCCAGGCGCCGCTCAACACACTGCGCCACGCCACCGCGCTGCCGCCGGTCGGCGCGCGCGGTTTCCCGAGCGTCGATACGATCGATTCGAGCGCCTGGCTCGATGTCGCGAGCGGGCCGGTGCTGGTGTCGCTGCCGGCCGCGCGCGCCCGCTACTACGACGCCCGCGCATTCGACGCCTGGACCAACACGCTCTATTCGAGCGCCGAGCGCATGCCGTTTCCGAAAGCGCAAACGATAGCGTTCGTCCCGGCCGGGTGGAAAGGCGTATTGCCGACGGGCGCGTTGCGCGTCGATTCGCCGACACGTTACGTCTGGCTGTCGATTCGCGTGCGGGTGAACGGTCCGCGCGACGTGCGCGAAGCGCGCAAGCTGCAGACTGCGATGCAGATCGAGACGGTGCAGGGCACGGGCGGCGGCGTGAAGAGCGCGAAGAGCACGGCGAACGACGCGGCGGCGGACGCCGCGCTCGCCACGCCCGCGACGGCGGGCGCGTGGCCGACGGGCGCCGTGGAGCGCACGATGGCGTCTCCCGCGCAGATGTCGCCGGCCGAGCAGGCGGCGTCGCTCGATGCCAACGCGTTCTTCGCGCGGCTCGCGCGCGCGCTCGACGACAACCCGCCCGCCCCCGACGACGCTCACGAAATGAACCAGCTCGGCGAGCTCGGCGTGGTGCCCGGCGAGCCGGTGCAGTTCCGCAAGAGCGACGCCGAGTTGCTCGCCACCGGCCTCGCCGACGCCCGCGAGCGCCTTGCGACGGTGCCGTCGAACGCGCTTTCGAAGCACGGCTGGACCTGGTTCGGCGACGGCGCCGGCAACTACGGCTCCGACTACACGCTGCGTGCGTTTCTCGCGCGCAACCAGCCGTGGACGCCGACGAAGGACAGCGAAGTGCGACCCGTCGCGCGCGTCGACAGCGACGATCATCCGCTGAACGGCGCGAACACCTACGTGCTGCATATCGCGCCGAACCAGGTGCCGCCCGTGCGCGGTTTCTGGACGCTCACCGCCTACACGAAGGACGGCGCGCTCGCCGATTCGAAACTGCCGCGCCTGTCGATTTCGGATCGCGACAAGCTGAAGAAGAACCGCGACGGCTCGGTCGACGTGATCGTGTCGGAGCGTTCGCCGGGCAAGGCGCGCGCGTCGAACTGGCTGCCGGCGCCCGGCGGCGACTTCCAGCTCGTGATGCGCCTTTATGCGCCGAAGCCGCAGGCCAGCGACGGAAGCTGGGCGCCGCCCGTCATCGAGCGGCAGTAAGAAGGCTGCGTCGCGTCACGAACGCGGCGCGCCGATCGACCTTTTAGTGCAACGTTTGCACTCTGCATCGTCGTATACTCGGGCATCACAATTCCCTGACCGCGCGGCGCGTGCTTAGCCTGCACCGAGCCGCGCGCAACGCATCGCATGGCAAGCGTCACCAAGTCTTCGCTGGCATCGGCCGGACAAACCCTGCGCGGCGTCGCCGGCGCGCGCCGCACCCGGCGCATCTGCATCGGCCTGCTGATAGCGCTCGCCGTCATCGGGCTCCTCGGATTCTTCGCGGCGCCGCCGCTCATCCGGCACGTCGCCGAGCAGCAACTGAGCACGCAACTCGACCGTCCGGTGACGATCGGGCGCATCGCGCTCAATCCCTACACGCTCGAATTCGAGGCGGACCGCGTGCATATCGGCGAGTCGGCGGCGAACTTGAAGGGCGAAGCTTCCAGCGTCGCCAACGCCGCGAACTTCATCGACATCGAGCGGCTCATCGTGCGCACGTCGTGGTCGTCGGTGTTCCGGCTCGCGCCCATCGTCGACGAAGTGAAGATCGACTCGCCGCGTTTCGTCCTCGTGCGCTACGACGCCGAGCGTTTCAATTTCTCCGACCTGATCGCGAAGTTCTCGACGCCGTCGCCCGAACCGTCGAAAGGTCCGGCGCGCTTCTCGGTGTCGAACATCCGGCTGGAGAACGGCCGCATCGATTTCGACGACCGGCTGCTGAACGCGCGTCACGTGATCGACCGCTGGGCGCTTGGCATTCCGTTCATCGCCACGCTGCCGTCCGCCACCGATATTTTCGTGACGCCTTCGCTACAGGCGCACATCGACGGCTCGCCGCTTTCCATCAAGGGCCGCACCAAGCCGTTCGCGCAGTCGCGGGAGTCGGAAGTCGCGGTGACGCTCGACGGGCTCGACGTGCCGAAGGTCGCCTCCTACGCGCCCGCCTCGCTGCCGGTGGCGGTGAAGAGCGGCCAGCTTTCGACCGACCTGAACGTGCGCTTTTCGATTGCGGATGGCGCGCCCGCGATCCACATCGACGGCACCGCCGACCTCGCCGATCTCGCCGTGACCGACAGGCAGAACGCGCCGCTCGTGGCGGCGCGCGCGCTGCACGTGAAGATCGCCAATGCGGAGCCGCTGCGCAACCTGTACCGGATCGACGACCTGCGCATTTCGCAGCCGCAAGTGTCGGTCGAGCGCGACAAGTCGGGCGCGTTCAACTTCGCGAAGCTCGCGCCGCCCGCCAAACCGGAAGCGCCGGCGCCGAAGGACGCGAAGACGCCGGAGCAGGCCGCGCCGCCGCTCGATCTCGCGGTGAAGCATCTTGCAATCGACGGCGGGCGGATCGCGCTGGACGACCGTCTGCTGGCAGAGCGCACGCAGGACACGCTGTCGAACCTGCAAGTCACCGTCGACGATTTCTCGACGCTCGCGAAGACGCCCGCGCGCTACACGCTCAAGACGGCGCTCGGCAAGGGCGGCACGCTCGATGCGTCGGGCAGCTTCACGCTCGCCGCGAAGACCGCCGACCTGAAACTCGCCGTCGATGCCATCGCGTTGCCGCCGTTCCAGCCGTACATCGACAACGCGCTGGCCGCGCGCGTCACCGACGGGTCGCTCGGCGCGAACCTGCCGCTTTCCGTCGACTGGTCGAAGCCGGAACCCGCCATCCAG
The DNA here is from genome assembly GCF_001544495.1 of Caballeronia telluris. Lineage (GTDB taxonomy): Bacteria > Pseudomonadota > Gammaproteobacteria > Burkholderiales > Burkholderiaceae > Caballeronia > Caballeronia telluris. Next base: position 18,880 of record NZ_FCNZ02000001.1, on the reverse strand, counting down.
ATCGGCGCGGGCGACGTGACGCTCAAGTCGCTCAAACTCGTGCCGAAGTCGAATGCGGCGCCGGTCGCGCTGGCGTCGGCGGTCGCGAAGATCCAGAAAGTCGATGTCGGCGCGCGCACGGCCGCCATCGACAGCGTGCAGTTGAGCGGCCTTTCCGTCGACGCCACGCGCAGGAAGGACGGCACGATCGACCTCGCTGCGCTCGGCGGCCCGCACGAGGCGGCGCCCGAGCCGAGCGCCACGCGCAAGATCCAGAAAGCGCAGGCGGCGGGGCCGGCGTGGCGCTATCAGATCGGCCAGATCGCGCTCGCCGATTCGAGCGCGAACTTCACCGACGAAACCACGACGCAGCCCGTCAAGCTGCATGTCGCGCCGCTGAACGTGAACGTGAGGCAAGCGAGCGAGGACCTCTCGAAGCCGCTCGCCGTCGACGGCAAGCTCACGTTGAACGGCAAGGGCGCGCTCGGCGTGGGCGGCACGGTGACGGTGAATCCGCTGAAAGTGGCGCTGCACGTCGATGGCAATCAGGTCGATGCCGCCGCGTTCGTGCCGTATTTCGGCGACAAGCTCAACGTCGCGATCACAAGCGCGCTCGTGAACGCGAACGGCGACGTCGCGATGGCGGGCAGCGGGCGCGACCTGAAGGCGTCGTACAAGGGCGACGTGTCGCTCGCCAACGTGCGCATGATCGACAAGGCGAGCTCCGACCCGTTCGCCGGCTGGAAACTGCTCGGCCTCGCGAACGTCAAGGCCGACTACAGCGAGCGGGGCACGGACGTCGAGGCGGCGCGCGTCGTGTTCGCGAACTTCTACGGGCGCGTGATTCTCAACGCGCAGGGCAAGCTGAACCTGCGCGACGTGGTCGCGAGCCGCAGCGGGCCCGCGCAATCCGTCACGCGCGAGAAGGACGCGCCCGCCGAAGCCTCGGCGCCGGCGCCGGCCAGCGCGCCGCAGACCGTGACCGCCGCGAGCGGCCCCGAGAGTCCGGTGAACCTGCGCTTCGGGCAGCTCGTGTTGCAGAACGGGCGCGTCACCTACACCGACAACTTCATCAAGCCGAATTACACCGCGAACCTGGTGGGCATCACCGGGACGATTGGCGCATTTGGCACGCACTCGACCACGCCCGCGCCGGTCGATGTCGCCGCGAAGCTGGCCGCGAACGGGCCGGTGTCGATCAAGGGACAGGTGAATCCGCTCATCAAGAAGCCGTCGCTCGATTTGACGGCGAGCGCGCACGATGTCGAGTTGACCAACCTCACACCGTATTCGTCGAAATATGCGGGTTATCCGATCACGAAAGGCAAGCTGAACGTCGATCTGCACTACATGCTCGCGGACGATCAGCTCACCGCGAACAATCACCTGTTCATCGACCAGCTGACGTTCGGCGATCACGTCGACAACCCGAGCGCCACCAAACTGCCGGTGCGCCTTGCGGTGTCGCTGCTGAAGAACTCGCGCGGCGAAATCGACGTGAACATTCCGATTTCCGGGTCGCTGTCGAACCCCGAGTTTTCGATCGGCGGGCTCGTCTGGCAGGCCATCGTCAATCTCGTGCAGAAAGCCGTGACCGCGCCGTTCACGCTGCTCGCGCACGCGTTCGGCGGCAATGGCGAGGAACTGGGTTACGTCGAATTCGATCCCGGCTCGGACGACCTGACCGACGCCACGAAGAAAAAGCTCGACACGATCGCAAAGGCGCTCGCCGACAAGCCTTCGATCAGGCTCGATCTGTCGGCGCGCGTGGACCCGGCGGTCGACGGTCCGGCGCTGCGGGCCGCGTATGTCGAGCGGCAGGTGCGGATCGCGAAGCTGCGCGATCAGGCGAGCGGCGGCGCGAGCGTCGATCCGTCGACGATGAAAGTGTCGGGCGACGAATACAGCAAGTATCTGGCGAAGGTTTACAAGTCGGCGGACTTCAAGAAGCCGCGCAACATGATCGGGCTAACCAAGACGCTGCCGGACGAGGAAATGAAGAAGGCGCTCGCCGAAAATGCGCCGGTCGACGACGCCGCGCTCAGGGCGCTCGCGCAGAGCCGCGCGGCGGCGGTGCAGGAATACTTCGACGGCAAGATCGACAGCAAGCGGATCTTCGTCGTCGCGCCGAAGATGGACACCGACGGCATCAAGGACAAGGGCGCTGCCACGCGAGTGGACTTCGGATTGAAGTCATAGGGTTGCGCCGTCGCCCGTATGCGCCGGTACGGGCGACAGCCGCTTTCAGTGCGCGCCGGCCGCCGCGCCGCCGCCTCCGCCTTTGGCGCGCTTGGTAATCCAGATCAGCGGAATGATCGCGAGGAAGATCACCGCCGAGGCAAAGAAAATGTCGTTGAGCCCCATCATCGCCGCTTGCGTGCTGACGTTGAAGTTGAACACGCCGCGCGCCTGCGCGTCGTTCACGTTGAGCACGGTTTGCGATGTGCCGAGCGATTGCAGGAACGTCGGGTTATAGACATTCGCCTGCTCGGTGAGCCGTTCGTGGTGCAGCGCGATCCGGTTGTCCCACGCATTGCCGAACAGCGACGTGCCCACCGCGCCGCAAAACACCCGCGCGAAATTCGACAGCCCGGCTGCCGCCGGAATCTTGGAAGGCGGCAAGCCCGACAGCACGATCGACGTGAGCGGCACGAAGAAGAGCGCCATCGGAATGCCTTGCAAGAGCGTCGGCAAGACGAGATGCCACGTGTCGATCTCGATCACGTACTTCGAACGCATATAGAACACGATGGCAAAGCCGACGAACGCCATCGTCGCGATCACGCGCGCGTCGCTGCGCGGCAGCACCTTGCCCATCACCGGCGCGAGGATCACCGCGAAGATGCCGAGCGGCGCCGTGACGAGGCCCGCGTCCACCGAGCGGTAATTCAGATACTGTTGCATCCATTGCGGCAACAGCACGAGATTGCCGAAAAAGACGCCATACGCGACCGAAATCGCCACCGTCCCGCCAAAGAAATTGCGCCCGGCGAAGAGCCGCAAATCGACGACCGGATTTTCGTCCGTCAATTCCCATACGACGAAGAACGCAAACGCGATCACCGCGACGATCCCAAGCGCGACGATCACCGGCGATGAAAACCAGTCAAGGTCGCGGCCCTTGTCGAGCATGACCTGAAGCGACGCCACCCACGCGACGAGCAGCGCGAGCCCGACCGTGTCGATGGGGGCCTTCTTCGTCGGCGATTCTCGCGTGCGGTAGATGATCCACGTCACCGCCGCAGCGAAGAGGCCGACCGGGATGTTGATGTAGAAGATCCACGACCACGAATAGCTGTCGGTGATCCAGCCGCCGAGCGCCGGACCCGCGATCGGGCCGACCGTCGCGGTCATCGCCCAGAGCGAGAGCGCCATCGACGACTTCTCCTTCGGATACGAACCGAGCAGGATTGCCTGCGAAAGCGGAATCAGCGGCCCGGCGACCGCGCCTTGCAGCACGCGCGCGACGAGCAGCACCGGCAGGTTCGGCGCGAGCCCGCACAGCCACGACGAAATCACGAACAGGAGAATGGCGCCGACAAAGAGCTTGATCTGGCCGATGCGCTGCGTGAGCCAGCCGGTGAGCGGAATGGAGACGGCGTTGGACGCCGCGAACACGGTGATGACCCAGGTGCCTTCGTTGACCGATACGCCGAGGTTGCCGGAGATCGTCGGAATCGCGACGTTGGCAATCGACGAGTCCAGCACGTTCATGAAGGTGGCGAGCGCCACCGCGAAGGTCGCGAGGACGAGCTGGCCGCCTTGGAGCGGGGGCGGTGGTGTGGCTTGCGTTTGCACGGATTTTCCCTATGTCGGTATGGCCGAGGGGAACAGCCTGGGGAGCAGCTTTGTTGACGTGGGGGAATCCGTTCACCCACCACTCCCCGCACGGCGCGACGAGGGAAAAGCATAACCCGTCCGCGTAAAGGACGTGATGGATCGTTCATCCCATGCTGTCATTTTTACGTCGGGACAGATCAGGTCCGATCCTGCTTTCTGAAATATGACGGATTGCCCGTTCAGTCGATGGCTTGACGGACTGCTCATTCACAGCACGGAGGACGCAATGGGGCAGGACCGAAGGACCGGGACTACAGGAACGAGTACCGGCGCGATCACGCGTCCGAGGCGCAGAAGAAGGACCGCGCCACGCTGCACGAAGGAGCGCAGGCTTCGGCCTGCCGCCGCTGGGCGAACACACCGACGCCATCCTGCGCGAGCTCGGCTACGAAAGCTCGCAGATCCAGGCGTTACGCGAAGCCGGCACCATCTAACCCTCTCACGCGATCACCATGATGACCGATCATCCGAGCCGGACGCTCGCTACCTTCGCGGCATCCATTCATTTCGATGATATTCCGCAGCACGTCGTGGAGCGCACGGTGAACCTGTATGTCGACTGGCTTGGATCGACGCTGGGAGGCAAGGGCGCACGGCCGAGCAGGCTTGGGCCGAACGCGTTCTGCGGGCGTTGGACGCAAGCGGCGGTGCGGTGGTGGCTATAGACGGAAAGATGGCCGATATGCCCGTGATCTTGAAGGCGCGACGAATTGTGGGCGCGCACTGAGGAAGGCCGGGCGATCACACGACCGGCGACTGGCTCATCGATTTGATTTGAGAGCGATGAAAGGGGCGAAACGCGATAATGCCTAAACTCGAGGCACTCCGCTTTTTAACGCGCGCAAGATAGTTCGCAGGGGGTATTTGTATCAGGCATGGCCGCGCCGTTAAGGCTTGACGACTAGGCTTGGAACACCAGACAAAATTGCGCAACGATAGGATAGCTAACGAAACGGCGAAGCGACGCTACGGCGCCAGACGCGGACGCAGTGTTGTACCGGCATCGTCGTCATCGGCCTCGGCCGGTCCTGCAATCGCTCTGAGTTATTCACGGATGTGTCATATAGCGCGCAGTTGATCGAGCGGCATATCGAACGAAATTCATCATTCTCGATCCAGCCACGGACCCGGCTCGCATTGCCGCGCTCGCGGCCGCGTTGGTCGCGCCGGGCAGCGTCTACTGGCTGATGCGACAGCGCGACGATCCCGTCTGACTACGTACTTTCGCTCCGATCACTGATCACTTACGGGTTCTTGCTCGATCGTCGCGCGGCGGCGGGCGATCCCGCTTAACGCCCGCGAGCTACGTAACGTCCGTAACCCGTTCCTTATGTACCCGCTCCTTTTCGATGCCTTGGCCGCTGCGCCGTGTGCATCGGGCCTAAGCCGAATTTGTGGCGACGACGATGCAGGGCCTGCTCACATGCATATAACAAAGCCAACTTAGCGTAGACGGAAACTGAACGCTAATATTCGACCGTCACCACTTAGAGCCCCGCCTCCTTGGAGAACCGCGCACCATGGAGCAACTTCCTCGTTTTTCACAGTTGCAATGTCTTCGCTGCCACTCGATCGGCGCGTCGCGCACGGACGGGGCCGTGAGGTCGGCGCAGTGGATCTGCTGTGTCATCCCGGCCGACCGGACCACCGCGCATGCGAGCACCGTTGGCGCCAGCGCGCGCGCCCGCCAGCAAATGAGCGTCAGTGCGCCGTTCATCGCAATCGTGCCGGCGTGGGCTCGCATCGAACTGGAGCACGACGACGATCCGCGCGGTCTTGTCATCGCGCTCGATTCGGCCAGGCTGCGGGACACCGCTCGGAAGGCGCTCGGCAGAACGGCTTGCAATATCCCGTGCTGGTTCAAGGCGTGGGATCCTTTCCTGCGCGAAGCGGCCGGCACGCTTACTGTGTTGCGCTCCGGAAATAGATTCGACCCCGTGTGCCTCGCCTCGTACGCCGACGTGATCGCACTTCATCTTGCCTGCAGGTACGGGCGCAACGCCGATATGGGCGGCGCGGGTACGAGTCTTTCCCAGACCAAGCTAAGCGTCGTGGAACGTTTCATACATGAGCACATTGCGGAGAACATCCAGATCGAGCACCTCGCCGCGCTTCTGCACATGAGCGCGTCGCATTTTGCGCGAGCTTTCAAAAACGCGACCGGGCATCCGCCGCACTTCTACCTGACAACCGAAAGGTTGAGGTTAGCGCAGTCGATGCTTTCGGAAGGGAGCCTCCCGCTGATCGATGTCGCTGCACGCGCGGGCTTTCAGACTCAGCAGCACTTTACCGAGGTGTTTCATCGATATACGGGTTGCACGCCCCGCGCTTTCCGCCTTGCGCATCAACTCCCGACGAGCCGGTGATGCTCTCAAGAATCGATCCGCGGGCAGCCGACAAGCGCAGAATTCCGACACCTCTGGGCAAGAACCCGAAAGAAGCGCGTGGGTTGCGGATGTAGGCTTAACGAATATGCGCCGCCTAAGAATTGCGCGCGGTGTATTAGCCGGATACCGGCAATCCGACCGAGGAACCCAACGATGGACGAACTGCTCGGACGCGCATGGTGGATGCTCGCGCTGCGTGGCGCCGCGGGAATCCTATTCGGCCTCCTGGCGCTCCTCTGGCCTGGCCTCACGCTGCTGCTTCTGGTTGCGATGTTCGCAGCGTATGCACTCATCGGCGGCGTCGCGGCGGTCAGCGCGGCGATCCGACATCGTTCGATGCACACCGACTGGTGGATCCCCTTGCTGCTCGGCCTGTGCACGATCGCTGCGGGCCTGATTGCCGTCGCGGCGCCGGGCGTCACGGCCTTCGTGCTGATCGCCGTGATGGGCGCGAACGCCATCGTCACCGGAGTGCTCGACCTCATCGCCTGGGTCCGGCTGAAAAGGCGCGGCCGCACACAGTGGCTGCTGTTCTTCATCGGCATCTTGTCGGTGTTGTTCGGCATCGTCGTGCTGGTCGTTCCGGGTGCTGGAGCGCTCGCCCTCGTCTGGATGATCGGCACCTACGCGATCGTGACCGGCGCGCTTCTGCTCGTCCTTGGCCTCGGCGCACGGAACTGGCGCAGCGCCGTCCTTCGCGACAAGCAAAACACGCCGCTGCACTCGTGAGCGCGTCCTGCGCGCGGTGTCCTGTATCCCGTTGGGCATTCTGGAGAACGCCATGAAGACTAACCTCACATCGGCCGCAAGGCTGTCGACACTCTTGCTTGCGCTATGCGCTGGTGGCTTAGCGGGCGGCGACGCAACCGCGCAGGATGCGCCCGTCGCCGGCAAGGCGACGCTCGGCGTGACCGTCACCGAAGCGCAACTGGTCGCAACGGGCTGGCGCGCATCGAAGATCATCCATACGGACGTCTACAACGAAAAGAACGAAAAGATAGGCCGCGTCGACGACCTGATTGTCGCACCCAATGGCTCGCTGTCGGCCGCGATTATCGACGTGGGCGGCTTTCTCGGGATGGCGGCGCACCGCGTCGCCATCCCCATTCAACAGTTCAAGCAGATGGCGCCGAAGGCAATCTTGGTCGGCGCAAACAAGGACGCACTGAAAAAACTGCCGGAGTTCGAATATGCCAAGGGCTGACATCGGCCGCGAACGCCGGGGCACGACTCACTAAGATTCGGGCTGCTTTGGCGGCTCATTGAGACAAGGAGCATAGCAATGCTATTGGACCTCGATAAGTGGAATCCCTTCCGTTTCCTGCGCAAGAGCCCCGAAGAAAAAAGCGCGGGCGCGAAGCTGAACGCCACGCCCGCCGCCTCACAGCAAGCCCCCGCGCCGTCGACCCCGGATGCGGCCGCGTCCGCATGGCCGGCATCGTTCGAAGCGGCGCGCTGGCCACTGCCCGATCCCCTGCATCTTCTCACCGATCTGATACGCGATCCGTTCGGCGGGATGGGACCGCTCGGCAACTGGTTCGGCGACTTCAGTCCCAGCCGCTTCCAGCCGCGCCTCGACGTGGTCGACGACGGCGACGCACTGCGGATCGTGGCCGAGTTGCCAGGTCTGTCGCGTGAGGACGTAGAGCTCGAAGTCGTCGAGGACATGCTGGTGCTGACCGGCGACAAGCGCATCGAATCGAAGAGCGACGAGAAGGGCTGCTACCGAGTGGAGCGGGCGTTCGGACAGTTCCAGCGCGCGATTCCGCTTCCCTCCGGCGTCGATCTCGAACGCGCCGAAGCGAAGTTCGAGAACGGCGTACTCACCGTGCGGCTACCCAAAGCGGCCAATGAACCCGCGGCGAAGCGCCGCCTCGAGATCAAATAGCGCGACTGCGTACAGAGACATCGTGGACAGCTCGTCAGCTTTCGTCGCCTCGGCGGTATCGTGCGTGAAGCCGTCGAAGACAGGATCGCGGAACTGGGCGAGCATCGTTTCAAGCGGCACCTGCGGTGCTTCGCAACGAATCTCGTCAGGCTGTGGCCCGTGACGAGAAGGATGCGAGACGCATGGGCGACAAGTATCGCGTGAAGCTGCGGTTCGCGCTGCGGAGCACGACCCTCAAGATCCCTCGCCTTCAACCATCCCCTGCTCCCCACGGAGGACATCATGGCTACTTGCAGCATTTGCGGCAAACCGGCGACCTCGCAGATCACGATCACCGAGAACGGCCAGCGCCGTCAGTTGACCCTGTGCGACGAGCACTACATGCAGTTCATGGCCCGCAACCAGCGCAGCCTCTCGCCGCTCGAATCGCTCTTTCACGGCGGCCTCTTCGAAAGTCTCTTCGACGACATGTGGTCGCCGCTCGAAGGCAGGCGCGGCGGCTGGCAGCCTCTCGGCGAGGCCGACGAGACGCGCGCGAGTGCTGGAGAAGGCGGGGGCGGCGGCGAGGCGGGGGGCGAACGCGAGCGGCGTCCCGGCGGCCGGCCGCGTCGGCATCGGCGAGCGCGCGAAGCGGTCGACCTGCAGACGTTCCTGAGCGAGAGCGGCCTGGAGCGCTTGCAGGCGGCCGCGCAAAAGGCGGTCGAGTTCGGCAAGTCGGAAGTCGATACCGAGCATCTGCTGCTCGCACTCGCCGACAACAACGTGGTGCAGGAGATTCTGCGCGAATTCAAGCTCGATCCTGAAGAGATCAAGAAGAACATCGATCAGAACGCACCGCGCGGCACCCGCGCCGAAAAGACGGACGAGGAACGCATCGGCGTATCGCCGCGCGCGAAAAGCGCGCTTGAAAATGCGCTCACCGCGTCGCGGGAACTCGGCCACAGCTACGTCGGACCGGAGCACATCCTGATCGGGCTCGTGGAAGAGGAAGACGGCTTCGCGGGCGAGCTGTTGCGCAAGTACGGGCTATCGTCGCATGCGCTACGGCAGAGGACGGTCAAGGTGGTCGGCAAGGGCGCCGAGGAAGGCACCGTCGAGGGCCGCTCCACCACGCCGACGCTCGACAAGTACGCGCGCGATCTGAGCGATCTTGCACGGCGCGGCAAGCTCGATCCGGTGATTGGCCGCGACAAGGAAATCGAAACGACTATCGAAGTCCTTGCGCGTCGGCGCAAGAACAATCCGGTGCTGATCGGCGAACCGGGCGTCGGCAAAACGGCGATCGTCGAAGGTCTCGCGCAGCGGATCGCCCAGGACCAGGTGCCAGAAGTGCTGCGCGGCAAGCGCGTCGTCGAGTTGAATATCAACAGCGTGGTGGCGGGGGCAAAGTATCGCGGCGAGTTCGAAGAGCGCGTGAAGCAGGTGCTCGATGAGATCGTCGAGAACCAGGACCGGTTGATCGTCTTCATCGATGAACTGCATACGATCGTCGGTGCCGGTCAGGGCGGCGGCGAAGGCGGGCTCGATATCGGCAACATCTTCAAGCCGGCGCTCGCGCGTGGCGAACTGCATCTGGTGGGCGCCACGACGCTCAACGAATACCAGAAGTACATCGAAAAGGACTCCGCGCTTGAGCGGCGCTTCCAGCCGGTGAACGTACCCGAGCCGAGCGTCGCGGAAACCATCGAAATCCTGCGTGGACTGCGTGACCGGCTTGAAGCGCATCACAAGGTCAAGATCACCGAGGAAGCCATCGCGGCGGCGGCGAAGCTGTCGGACCGCTATATCGCCGCGCGCTTCCTGCCGGACAAGGCCATCGACCTGCTCGACCAGGCGGCCGCTCGCGTGCGCATCTCGTCGAATTCCCGGCCGACGCAACTGCGCGACATCGAGGCGACCATCCGCCGCACGCGCCAGGAACAGGACTCGGCAAGCGCCGCCAAGCGGTTCGACAAGGCGAAGGAACTGGAAGACAAGCTCGTCTCCGAACAGAAGCGCCTGAGCGATGCGACCGAAGCGTGGAAGAAGGAACGCGGCACCAGTTCTCAAGAGGTGACGGCGGAGGACATCGCGCAGATCGTGGCGTCGCTCACCGGCGTGCCGGTGTCCGAACTCACCGCTGAGGACCGCGAGAAGCTGCTGCGTCTCGAAGACCGCCTGAAGGAACGTGTGGTCGGCCAGGACGAGGCGGTCAGCGCCGTCGCGAAGGCGGTCCGACTGTCACGCGCCGGCCTCACCGAAGGCGGCAAGCCGACCGCGAGCTTCCTTTTTCTCGGACCGACCGGCGTGGGCAAGACCGAACTCGCCAAAGCGCTCGCCGCCTCGGTGTTCGGCGACGAGAACGCGCTGGTGCGAATCGACATGAGCGAGTACTCCGAGCGGCATACCGTAGCGCGGCTGGTGGGCGCGCCTCCGGGCTATGTCGGCTATGAGGAAGGCGGCCAGTTGACCGAGCGGGTGCGGCGCCGCCCGTATAGCGTGGTGCTGCTCGACGAGATCGAAAAGGCGCATTCGGAGGTGCACAACATCCTGCTGCAGCTTTTCGACGAAGGCCGCCTCACCGACGGCAAGGGCCGTCTCGTCGATTTCACGAACACGATCATCATCGCGACGAGCAATATCGGTTCGCAGATGATCCAGGACAACGTGCGCTCCGACAAGAAGCAGCTCGACTACCCGGCGCTGCGCGACCGTTTGATGGAAGTACTGCGGCATCACTTCAGGCCCGAGTTCCTGAACCGGGTTGATGAAGTCGTCGTGTTCCATGCGCTCGGCAAGGAGCAGATTCGCCGCATCGTCGATCTGCAACTCGCGCGCGTGCAGCGCACTGCGGCCGGGCAAAACATCGAGTTGTCGTTCGACGATTCATTGCGTAATCATCTCGCGGAGATCGGCTATGACCCCGAGTTCGGCGCACGCATGCTCAAGCGCAAGATCCGGGCGGAAGTGGAATCGCAACTCGCCGATGCGCTGCTGCGGGGCGACGTTCGCGACGGTGACACGGTCACAATGACCTACGACTCGGGTGCGAATGCCGTGCGTGTGCAGAAGCAGTCCGCCGATGCGCAAGCGGCACGCCATGCGAAGCAGAAACCGGCGCATGCGTGATGGAAGGCTTTAAGGCGATACCGCTTGTGCGGCTTGCCGGTGTGATTTGACGCCGACGCTTCGATGCGTCTATGGCAGCGCTTTTCGGGCCGCGTCAAGAACAGAAGGAGCGAATTTATGCCTGATACGGAAATCGCGCCCGGGGAAGCCCGGCAACACGACGGACCAACGCCGCTGCGTAAGCTCTTCGAACCCCTAAAGGTGGGACCGCACAACCTGCGTCATCGTGTCGTGATGGCGCCGCTTACGCGTTCGCGCGCGAGCCGACCAGGCAACATACCATCGCAGCTCAACGCCTGTTATTACGCGCAGCGCGCGGCGGCCGCGCTCATCATCAGTGAGGCGACGCAGGTGTCGATGCAAGGACAGGGCTATGCGTGGACGCCTGGGATCCATAGTCGCGAACAAGTCGAAGGCTGGCGGCTCGTGGCGGACGCCGTGCACGAGGCGGGCGGTTTGATGTTCATGCAACTCTGGCACGTCGGACGCATATCGCACCCCTCCTTGCAGCCCGATGAAATGTTGCCCGTTGCGCCCTCCGCGGTCCAGCCGAAAGCGGAGGCGTTCATCGAGAACGAGCGCGGCGAAGGTGTCGTTGCTCCCTGCATCACGCCTCGCGCGCTGCAGGTCGAAGAGATGCCGTATCTCGTGCGCCAATACTTCAGGGGTGCGCGCAACGCAAAGGCTGCCGGCATGGACGGCGTCGAAGTGCACGGAGCGAACGGATATCTGCTCGACCAGTTTCTGTCGTCCGGCACGAACCGCCGCCCGGACGAATACGGCGGATCGAGCGAGCGTCGGGCCAAGCTGCTATTCGAGGTGATCGAAACGGTTTGCGAAGTGTGGGGGCCGGAAAAGGTCGGGGTACGGCTCTCTCCTCTTGGCGCCTTCAACGACATGCACGACGACGATCCCGAGGCGACCTTTTCTTACGTTATCGAGAAGCTCAATCGATACCGGCTGGCCTATTTGCACATCGTCAATCCCGCGCTAGCGGCGACCGGTGAGGATGTCGCTTTCATACAGCGCGCGAAACGCATGAGCGAGATGATACGCCGCACCTATCGTGGTGTATTGATGGTCGCGGGCGGGTTCGACGGCGGCAGTGCGGAGAAATGGCTTGAGGACGGCAACGCAGACCTGATCGCGTTCGGACGCTTGTTCATCGCCAATCCCGACCTGCCGGAACGCCTGCGGTTGCACGCTCCGCTCAATTCGCCGGATCCGTCCACGTTCTACGGAGGCGGCGAGCGCGGCTATACCGACTATCCATCGCTCGCGCAGGAGCGCGGGGAGACGCCACGGTCCGTCATCGATGGGCGTTGGAGATGACCGTCGCTGACTGCCGCGCTTGCTGGCGTCAGGCGGCGATTCGGGCAGGCACGCATGTAAAACTGGAGGAAGCGATGAAAGCTGTCGTCTATAGAGGGCCGCGCGATGTCAGCGTGGAAAACGTGCCTGATCCCAAGATCGAGCGGCCGACTGATGCGATCGTGCAGATCAGAAGCACCAATATCTGCGGTTCGGATCTGCATATGTTCGAAGGCAGGACCGACTTCGAGACAGGGAGGGTTTTCGGACACGAGAACCTCGGCCAGATCAAGGAAGTGGGGCCGGCCGTTGAGCGCCTTAAAGTCGGGGACTGGGTCTGCATGCCATTCAATATCAGCTGTGGCCATTGCCGGAATTGCGAAAAGGGACTAACCGCATTCTGCCTGACCGCCAATCCTCAGCCGGGCATGGCAGGCGCCGCCTTCGGCTTCGCCGACATGGGACCTTATCAGGGCGGACAGGCGGAATACCTGCGCGTTCCCTGGGCCGATTTCAACTGCCTGAAGCTGCCTCCCGATGCCGAGGAAAAGCAGAGCGACTATGTGATGGTTGCCGATATCTTTCCGACCGGCTGGCATGCCACCGAGCTTGCTGGCATGCGGCCGGGCGATGCCGTCGTCATTTACGGCTCGGGTCCCGTGGGGCTGATGGCCGCGCATGCAGCGATGATCAAGGGCGCCTGCAATGTGATGGTCGTCGATCGCCATCCCGACCGGCTCCAGCTGGCGGAATCAATAGGCGCGGTCGCCATCGACGATTCGAAGTGCAATCCGGTCGATCGCGTCATGGAGCTTACCCATGGCCTGGGCGCCGATGTCGGCTGCGAGTGCGTCGGCTACCAATGCCATGATCCCGCCGGACAGGAGATTCCGAATCTGACCATGAACAATCTCGTCCAATCGGTGAAGTTCACCGGCGGCATTGGTGTGGTCGGCGTATTCACGCCGCAGGATCCCGGCGCATCCGATGACCTGGCTAAGAAAGGTGAGATCGTGTTCGACTGGGGGATGTGCTGGTTTAAGGGCCAGCATATCGCCACCGGGCAGTGCAATGTCAAAGCCTATAACCGCCAGCTGCGCGACCTGATTCATGCCGGTAGGGCGAAGCCCTCGTTTATCGTTTCACATGAGATCGAACTGAGCAAGGCGCCGGAGGCCTACCAGCACTTCGACTCGCGTGACCAAGGCTGGACGAAAGTAATCCTGAAGCCTGGAGGATGAGAGCATTTCTCATGAGCTTGATGTGGATACCGCCGGCAACCTGGGTTCAAAGACCGGTTTCATCGACCCGGTCGCCGCTTTTTACCGGACCCGTGCGAGCCGCCTGTTCAGTCACTATCCTGACGCGCGAGCGAGGGAGGCAGACGAATGTCGAAGACCGTTCAAACCGCTGAGCAGATTCGCGACGAATTGGAGAACCGTTTGGCGAACATGGCCGCTGACGTGCCGGGGGCTTTGCGCGTGCGCATACCGCTACCAGAGCGACATCCGCCCGACGCTTCCGGCCGTAACTGGAACATAGTGCCGCTTAATGACCTCGGCGCAGATTGCGTACATCACGTCCAGAAAGTGATCGAAGACATGCGTACTGAGTTCGCGCTTCCGGATTGAAGAGGCTCATGTAAATCCATCTTTGAACATCGAGCAACGAGATTGTGGTACGGGCAGAACAGAAGCGCTCCGACGCGGGGCAGGCGAAGATGAGTGTCCGTCATGCCGATAAGCCGGAAGGCGCACGACTGATGGGATGGAACCTTCAGCAGCAAGCCGACAAATCCCGGCAGGATCGCGAAAGACGCCGCGCTACGATGCTTTTACGATGCAAGGATATAGCCAACCGCTGTTATTTAGCGGCGGGCTGCCTGCTCGTGTAATGCATGAAACGAAAGACACTCCTGAACGTCCTCAAAGGCGGATCTTCATGGTCAGGATCTATGGACGCATGCGCAGCGCCAACGGCTACGCGATACGCGACTTCCTGCATCGCTGCGACATACCGTTTGAATGGATCGAACTTAGCAGCGATAAAGAAGCGGAGGAACTGGCGCACGTACAGCATCTTTCCGATTCGCGCTTGCCGGTCTGCGTCTTTCACGACGGCACGCGGCTCGAATGTCCCACCATCCGGCAAATTACCGAGAAGCTGGGCTGGTTTGCGAGTCCATCCCGCGAGGCCTACGATCTGGCGATCTACGGCGCAGGACCGGCGGGATTGAGCGCGGCGGTGTACGGAGCATCGGAGGGGCTGCACACCGTACTGGTGGAGCGTTGGGCAGTGGGCGGCCAGGCAGGCAGCAGTTCTAAAATCGAGAACTATCTGGGCTTTCCACAGGGCGTGAGCGGCGCGGAGCTGGCAGAACGCGCGCGCATCCAGGCCGTTAAGTTCGGCGCGGACATCCTGATGGCGCGCGCCGGCGTGCGCGCGGAATTTCCGCCCGGCCAGGGCATCGTGTATCTCGAGGATGGCACACGTATTACGGCGCGCACGTCGATCTGCGCGACCGGCGTGGCATATCGCACGCTCGGCGTGGAAGGTGAAGAGCGCTTTTTCGGCGCGGGCCTTTATTACGGCGCCGGCGCGAGTGAGGCGGTGCTGATCCAAGGCGAAGACGTCTATGTGGTGGGCGGCGGCAATTCGGCGGGACAGGCCGCCATGCATTTTTCGCAGTCCGCCAACCGCGTCTATATGCTCGTGCGCGGCGCATCGCTTAAGAACACGCTGTCCCAATACCTGGTGGATCGCATCACGTCGGCGCCGAACATTGAAATTTGCACGAGCACTGAAGTTACCGCGCTCGCAGGCAGTGACATGTTGCAGGAAATCACGCTGACCGATGTGCACACCGGTCGGCGACGGACGGTAAAGACGAATTGGCTATTCGTCTGCATTGGTGGCGTGCCCCAGACCGAATGGGCGCAGGAGGTTGGTATTGTCCGCGATGAAGGCGGCTATCTTGTAACCGGTCCCGACCTGCAGGAATATCGGTCGAACCTGAGATGGCCGCTTGAGCGCGCGCCGCTACATCTGGAGACCTCTGTGCCTGGCGTGTTCGCAGCGGGCGACGTGCGTCACGCGTCGATCAAGCGTGTTGCGTCGGCAGTCGGCGAGGGGGCTATGGCGGTCGCGCTGGTGCATCGCTATTTAAATAGCGCGTGAGCGTAAGCGCAACCTTGATCCGCACGTCTGCGCGCACCTATACGAGGAGTACGATCATGACCCCTGGTTGCGCGCATTTAGGCGAGGCCCGCATTCTCCACACGCCCATCGACTATTGCGAGGAATGCATCAAGCTTCGCCAGCCGTGGGTCCATTTGAGGCTTTGTCTTTCTTGCGGACACGTCGGCTGTTGCGATTCGTCGCCCAACCGGCATGCAAGCAAGCATTTTCACGCGACCGGCCATCCGCTGGTGCGGTCAATCGAACCCGGCGAAACGTGGATCTGGTGCTATCGCGACGAGATCGTCGTAGGCGAACTTGAATCGTGACAACACGACGCCCGCGTGAAGCGGGTCGCCAGATCGGCCCCCGACGTGGCCGTGCTCGACATTCGAGCAGCAACAGGTGATAGCGATTTGGGCAGTGTAGCCGTCGGCTTGCACCGAGGGCTCTTGACCATCAATCACCTTAAGTCCGGTCAGTGGAACAGACATCCTCTCTCGCTTCAGCATCGATGCCCGGATCAGGTCCATGTCGCGCTTCATCGGTCAGTCACGACCGCGCCGGATAATCTCGTCGCGATACCGCTTTTTGAGCTGCTGAACCATCGATTCCACCAGTTCATTGCCCTGATAGGGCGAGGCCTTCTGATCGATGGTCGCTTCAATCTGCACGATGGCCGCCTGCACACTCGCTTGGTCGCCCCGCACGACGGTGACGTGCGCGAGTTCCCCGCCCAGCGCCTGGAAGGCGCGGGATGCTTCCTCAAGCTGCCGGGTCAGCGTGCCCAGACCGTCAATCTCGTTCATCGTTTTGCCTCCTGTTTATATTTGACAAAAGAGGTAATCCTATTCGCGTATCGATAGGGTTTACCTTATTTAAGTAAACGCTTCCAGTGCCGATAGTAACCGTTTACTTGTGAACAAAACATGGGCAGGATGTTCGAACTCGGCGTAAGACCGGTTTGGGCTTAGAGGTCGGTAGAGAAAATCACGTGAACACGGCACAACCTGCTGCAGGCCAGCCCAAAACAGGGCGCGCGGACCAGTGCGTTTTTAGGGATGGCGAAATGCAGCAGCGCGCGAGCAGGCAAGTAGTGCGACGGCTGGCGGAGTTTGGCGACTTAGTGCTGGGTGACAAGCCGGGTGATGCCTATGCCTAAGCGGCTTTACCGAACGTCAGCGCGCCTGTCGTTGCTCCTGTGCGTCGTCTGCGGCGCGGCGGTCATGCTCGCGGCCATCCTTTTCAGCGAACACCAGGCGAAGGTACAGATAGCCGACCATGAGCAATTGATCGGTGACGATTTGGTTGAATCGGTCGACCGGATTCTGGACAGCGTCAGTTCGCGACGTCGGAATGGCCTTGCTGCGCTCGCCGGTAAACCGTGCAGCCAGGTCGCGGCGCCGCTGGCCAATCTGGAAACCTATCTGCGGTATGTCCGCGCCGTCACGCTGGTATCCGGCGACCGTCTTTATTGCTCTTCCGCCCTTGGACCCATCGACCTTCCCCTGTCGGATTATCCGCTCTCGGTGAGCAGTGGCGACAGCATCGGTCTTCTCGCCCAGACACGGTACCAACCAGGGGTCCCGGTGCTTGTCATTTTTAATCGGACGGCCCCCGGTAAGGGTGTGCTGTCGATTGTCGAAGGTGAATATCTCGCCGATGCGCTTGCGCACGGTGTCCGATACGGCGCGCAGATTGCGTCGATATCGGTGAGGGATACGGGGCGTATCGATGCCCGTGGAGCCTTCATGCCAGCTTCGACGCCGCTCGCTGCATACGCGACGCGCGCGGCATCGCGTAATTGGCCGTTCGCCATCCTGGTGTCGTCCTCCGATGGTTTCATTTCAGGCATGCGCTGGAAGTACCGAATCGCGGGCCTGGCTGTCGGCCTGCTGCTTGACGGCCTGATCGCAGCGACCTACCTGCTCACTTTTGCCCCGCGGCGACTGCTGCTGAATGCAGTGGGTCAGGCGCTTCGGCGCAACGAATTCCATGTTGTGTACCAGCCGATTATCGAGACTGCCAGCCGCGCAGTGGTTGGCGTCGAGGCGTTGCTGAGGTGGCAACACCCAAAATGGGGCGCGATAAATCCGGCCTCATTCATGGGGGAAGTGGAAGCGAGCGAGTTGCTTGGGCCGGTTACGCAATTCGTGATGGAAACAGCAGTTGCCGAGATGGGCCAGCGACCGCCCGCGATGCCCCTGCGCATCGCAGTCAATGTTGCAGCTCGCGACCTGCAACGCAAGGGCTTCGTCGCCCAGGTCGAAGCCCTGACCGCCCAGCTGCCAACGGGTGTCAGTCTCGTTCTCGAACTGACCGAGCGGTTTCTGCTTGGCAAGAGCGCACACACGGCAGCCGTCTTCAACGCACTCAAGGCCATAGGAGTCAGTTTTGCGATCGACGACTTTGGTACCGAGCACAGCAATCTGGATCTGCTTGGTCGCTTCCAGTTCGACTATGTAAAGATTGACCGTCAGTTCGTGAATCAGGTCGACACGGGTGACGCCGAACTCCTTAGGGGCATCGTCTCAGTCGCGAAGCACTACGGGTTACAGGTCATCGCGGAAGGGGTTGAGACGGAATCCCAGCACGCCAGGTTGCTGGCAGCGGGAGTGCCATTCGCACAAGGGTACCTTTATCAGCGGCCCGTGGCAGCCGGACAGATTGCGCCACTGTGCCAACACGAGGCGACTGCCTAGTGGCGAGTCTATGGCGAACCCTTGCGCCCCGAAAACGAGGGTAACAGAGCGGACGTTCCATCGCGAAGATTAGTACATCAAGAGCATTCAGTACATCGCCCTTCACTTGTCTGGACCGGCGCCGACGCTCGCTCGACTCCAAGAAACCGTGCGTCATCGCTCACCAGCCGAAGGGGTCGCGTGCGCGCGCCATGCCTCGCAAGCACTGCGCATCGGCTTCATGCGGTACGTCCATTGCTGGCAGAACGGATGCCGTGCAAGAGCCGCGCTGTTGCGCTTGCCGGCCAAGCTCCCCTTATCGGCGACCTGGAGGCAACATGAAAGCGCTCAGATGGCATGGCAAGAAGGACATTCGATGCGATACGGTGCCGGACCCCACTATTGAGCATCCGCGCGACGCGATCGTCAAAATCACGTCGTGCGCGATCTGCGGCTCGGATCTACATCTCTACGACGGCTTTATGCCCGGCATGGAAGCCGGCGACATC